>CAZJBX010000024.1:29867-45693 GCA_964544605.1 uncultured Burkholderiaceae bacterium | reverse complement strand
CCCTCCTGTGGAGGGGTGGCAGGCGCAGCCTGACGGGGTGGTGTGGAAACAGAGAAAAACCACCCCGCCCTAGCGGGCACCCCTCCAAGGGAGGGGAATATGAACTCGGCTGGCGGCCTTGGGGCCAGAGCCGATGCAGGCCGCAAGGCTTAAAATACGCCGCTTGTATCCACTCTTCGCACGGCTGTTTAGGCCGTGGATTTGCCATGAATTATTTGGTCGCTGCACTCTATCACTTCGTGCGCGTGGAAAGCCCTGAGGCTTGGCGCACCCCCTTGCTTGATTTCTGTAAAAGCCGAGGCATCAAAGGCACTTTGCTGCTGGCCCGTGAGGGCATCAACGGCACGGTGGCGGGGCCAGAACCCGCCATTCGTGAACTCTTGGCGCATTTGCGCGGCCTGCCCGGTTTGGCTGGCCTTGAGCACAAAGAGAGCTGGGCCGAGCACGAGCCTTTTTTACGCATGAAGGTGAAGCTGAAAAAAGAAATCGTGACCATGGGCGTGCCCGAGATTGACCCCAGCCAGCACGCTGGCATTTATGTCAGGCCAGAGGACTGGAACGCGCTGATCAGCGACCCCGATGTGCTGCTGGTGGACACCCGCAACGAGTACGAGGTGAAGGTGGGCACTTTTGCTGGCGCAGTGAACCCGCATATCAACCAATTCACCGACTTCCCCGAGTGGATTCAAAGCGAAGAAAACCGCCAAGGCAAAAAGAAGATTGCCATGTTTTGCACGGGCGGCATCCGCTGCGAAAAATCCACCGCCTATTTGCGCCAGCAGGGTTTTGATGAGGTCTATCACCTCAAAGGCGGCATCTTGCAATACCTTGAAGATGTGCCGCAAGAGCGCAGCCTGTGGGAGGGCGAGTGCTTTGTGTTTGACGAGCGCGTGACTGTGGGCCACGGCTTGGTCACGGGCGATTACAGCCTGTGCCGCGCCTGCCGCCATCCCGTGAGTCAGGCCGAGCAAGCCAGCCCCCTGTTTGAGGCGGGCGTGAGTTGCCCGCACTGCCACGGCAGCCATTCTGAAGAACAGCTGCGGAATTTGCGCGAACGCCAAAAGCAAATGGGCTTGGCCCGCGCCCGTGGCGAGCGCCATGTGGGCAAAACCCTGCCGCCCGTAGAAGAGCGCCGCGCCGCCAAGCGCGCCAAGCTGCAAGCCGAGCGTGAACGCGCCGCAGCCCGCGCCGCGCAGAAACAGCAGCAGGAGGGCTAAACCATGCTGAAAGCCCCTGAACTGCTGCTGCCCGCAGGCAGCCTTGAGAAAATGCGCGCCGCCTACGACTTTGGCGCCGATGCCGTGTACGCCGGCCAGCCGCGCTACAGCCTGCGCGCGCGCAACAACGAATTTCGCCTGGAGCAACTGGCCCAAGGCATTACCGAGGCGCACGCGCGCGGCAAAAAATTCTTCGTCACCAGCAATTTGATTGCCCACAACGACAAAGTGCGCACTTATTTGCAAGACATTGAACCCGTGATTGCGCTGCGCCCCGATGCCCTCATCATGGCCGACCCCGGCCTGATTGCCATGGTGCGCGAACGCTGGCCTGAGCAGGCCATCCACCTCTCGGTGCAGGCCAGCACCACCAATTACGCCTCGGTCAAGTTTTGGCAGAGTTTGGGCCTAAAGCGCATCATCCTCTCGCGCGAATTGAGCTTGGACGAGATTGAAAAAATCCGCCAAGAATGCCCCGATATGGAGCTGGAGGTCTTTGTGCATGGCGCACTGTGCATGGCCTATTCGGGCCGCTGCCTGCTCTCGGGCTACTTCAACCGTCGCGACCCCAACCAAGGCACTTGCACCAATGCCTGCCGCTGGAGCTATGCGCCGCAAGAGGCCGCCATCGACCCCAATACGGGCGAAGCCATGGCCGAAATCTTAGACGGCGATTTTGACTTTGCCGCCGAGGGCGAGCAGGCAGAGAAGTCTTTTGCCGCCTGCGGCGAGGTCGAACGCCACCCCTTGGCGGATCAAACCTACCTCATTTACGAGGCGGGCCACAGCAGCGGCCGTGGCGGGCAGATGATGCCCATCATGGAGGACGAGCACGGCACTTACATCATGAATTCCAAAGACCTGCGGGCCGTGGAATATGTGGAACGCCTGACGCAAATGGGCATCGACTCGCTCAAGATTGAGGGCCGCACCAAGAGCCGCTACTATGTCTCGCGCACGGCGCAAATCTACCGCCGCGCCATTGATGATGCGGTAGCGGGCCGCCCCTTCAACCCCGAACTCATCACCGAGCTGGAAGGCTTGGCCAACCGAGGCTATACGGCGGGCTTTTTGGAGCGCCGCCCTGCGCAGGATTACCAAAACTACGAAACGGGGCACTCGCTCAACCAACGCAGCCAGTTTGTGGGCGAGGTGCTGCAAACCCGCGCCGACGGCTGGGCCTTGATTGAGGCGAAAAACCAATTTGCCGTGGGCCACACGATTGAAATCATTCACCCCAGCGGCAACCGCCGCATCACCATTGCCCATATGCAAAATGAAAAAGGCCAAGCCATTGAAGTGGCCCCGGGCAACCCGCACCGCGTCTGGGTCGATGTGCAGGGCGAGGCCGACGGCGCTTTGATTGCCAAGTTGCTTTAAGGCAAAGCCACCGCTGAAAAGAAAAACGCAGCTCTAGGGCTGCGTTTTTGCTGGCTTCAAATGCCCCAGCCTGCTTTAGCTCAACAGCGCATTCACACGGCGCACATAGGCGGCGGGGTCGTCGGGCAGGCCGCCCTCGGCGAGCAGGGCTTGGTCAAACAAAATATGCGCCAAGTCGTCGAAATGGGCCGAGCCGTCGAGCTTTTTCACCAAGGGGTGCTCGGGGTTGATTTCCAAAATCGGCTTGCTCTCTGGCGCGGCTTGGCCCGCTTGTTTCAGCAGGCGCTGCATTTGCAGACTCATGCCTTGGTCTTCCACCACCAAGCAGGCGGGTGAATCGACCAAGCGCGTGGTGCTGCGTACATCGGCGGCTTGGTCTTTCAGCGCCGCTTTCAGTTTGTCCAGCAGGGGCTGCATGGCGCTGGCCTGCTCCTCGGCTTGCTTTTTCTCGGCCTCGTCTTGCAAATCGCCCAAATCCACCTGCCCTTTGGCAATGGATTGCAGCGGCGTGCCGTCAAAGCTGGGCAAATAAGCCATCGCCCACTCGTCCACGCGGTCGGCCAGCAGCAGCACTTCAATGCCTTTTTTCTGAAAGAGTTCGAGCTGCGGGCTGTTTTTGGCGGCGCTCAGGCTCTCGGCCGTGAGGTAGTAAATGGCCGCTTGGCCTTCGGGCATGCGGGCCTTGTAATCGGCCAAGCTGCTGGGCTGCTCTTGCGTGCTGCTGGCAAAGCGCAGCAGCGGCGCAATACGCGCTTGGTTGCCCATGTCCTCGCCCAAGCCTTCTTTCAGCACAGCGCCAAATTCGCTGTAGAACTGGCTGTATTTTTCAGGCTGGTTTTTCGCCAAATCATCGAGCAGGCCCAGCACGCGGCGGGTGTTGCCCTCGCGGATGGCGCGCACATCGCGGCTTTCTTGCAACAGCTCGCGGCTCACATTCAGCGGCAGGTCGGCGCTATCGACCACGCCCTGCACAAAGCGCAAATAGTTGGGCAGCAGGCTGTCGGCGTCATCCATGATGAAAACCCGCTTCACATACAGTTTCAGGCCGCTTTTGCGATCACGGTTCCACAAATCAAAGGGCGCTTTGGCAGGCACATACAGCAGTTGCGTGTATTCGGTGCTGCCTTCAACACGATTGTGGCTCCAAGCCAGCGGTTTTTCAAAATCGTGGCTGATGTGCTGGTAAAAGTCCTCATACTGCTCATCTGTGATGTCTTTTTTCGCCCGCGTCCACAGCGCCGTGGCTTGGTTGGCCACCTCCCATTCGCCCGTTTTCACCATTTGGCTAGGCTGGCCTTCTTCGCCCTCTTGCCATTCTTCTTTTTCCAGCTCAATGGGCAGGCTGATGTGGTCGGAATAGCGGCCAATGATGTCGCGCAGCTTCCAGCTATTGGCAAATTCCAGCGCGTCATCACGCAGGTGCAAGGTGATGCGCGTGCCGCGCTCGGTTTTGTCGATGGCCTCGGTGCTGAATGCGCCCGTGCCCGCACTCACCCAGCGCACGCCTTCGCTTGCGGGCAAGCCCGCACGGCGGCTCTCTACGGTGATTTTTTCGGCCACGATAAAGCCCGAATAAAAGCCCACGCCAAATTGCCCAATGAGCTGGCCTTGGGCATCGGCATCGGCCTTTTGCGCTTCATTCAGGCGGCCCATAAAGTCTTTGGTGCCGCTTTTGGCAATCGTGCCCAAATGGGCGATGGCTTCTTCGGCGCTCATGCCAATGCCGTTGTCGTCGATGGTGATGGTTTTGGCCGCTGCATCGGCGCTGATGCGCACGCGCAAGGCACTCTGGCCTTCGTACAGGGCCTCGTTTTCTAGCGCTTCAAAGCGCAGCTTGTCGCAAGCGTCAGAGGCGTTGGAAACCAGCTCGCGCACAAAGATTTCGGGGTTGGAATACAGGGCATGGGTGACGAGGTGCAGCAGTTGCGCCACCTCGGCCTGAAATACATGTTCTTGGCTCATGGTCAACACTCACTTGAAAGAATCAAAACAGGAATGCCAGCAGATGGCGGCCTTGGCGGTTTTTTCAAGCCCTGCCTGCTTCAAATCGCCCTTTTTCTCAGCCTCGGTGCGGCCAGACAGCAGAGCTTTCAGGCAGAATGCACTGCTGCTTTTTTACGCCCCCCTCCTCATGCCTTTGCCCACTGCCCTCATCCGCCAACGCTTGCGCCTGTGTATGGGCTGGGGGCTGGGCGGGCTGGCTGCCTTGGGCCTGCTGGCCGCCCTGTATTTTCAGTGGCCAGCCTTGGGCTTTTACTGGGCCCACAGCCATTGGCAGAAAAAGCCCAATAGCAACGCCCTGTGGCTGCCCGATTACCGCGCCGTGGTGCAGGCCAAGCCCGTAGCGGGCGTGGCAGACAACCTCTCTGGCCTGAGCTTTAACACTGAAACGGGCACGCTGTTTGCCACCATCAACCGCCCGCCACGCATTGTGGAGCTGAGCGCCGATGGTGAGCTGCTGCGCAGCATTGCCCTGCATGGCGCACACGATACCGAGGGCATCAGCCATGTGCAGGGCCAGCGCTTTTTGCTGGGCACAGAGCGCCACAACGCCGTGTATGTGCTGGACATTGGCCCCCATACCCGCAGCCTGCAAGTGGGCCAGCCTTGGGCGCTGCCGCTGCGCTCTTTGCACCCCAATTTGGGCCTAGAGGCGCTCGATTGGGATGCCGAGCGCCAATGCCTGCTGGCGGGGCAAGAGAAATGGCCGCTGCGCCTGCTGTGCATGGCGGGCTGGCCGGCGCACGATGCTACGCCCACGGCCACCCCACCCGCGCCGCCGCTGCATGTGGCACACGAGTGGCGCAGCCAAGGCTGGGGCGCGCTGTTCATCACCGATTTAGCCTCCGTCAGCCGCCACAAACCCAGCGGCCATATGCTGCTGCTGAGTGAGGAATCGCGCATGGTGGTGGAGTATTCGCCGCAGGGTCGCCCCGTGAGCCTGCTGCCGCTGTGGCGCGGCCTGCATGGTTTGCAGCGCAATATCCCGCAGGCCGAGGGCATGGCATTGGCCCCTGATGGGCGCTTGTTCATCGTCTCTGAGCCCAATTTGTTCTACCGCTTTGAAAAGCCCGCCCAGCCCACATCTGTGCTGTAAACGGACAAAGCGGTAAAGGCTTTGCGGGCATGGGCCTTTGCTTACAATAGCGTTTTTGCTCAGGCTGGCCTCTTATGGGCCGCCTGTTGGCCAAGGAGCGCTGCAGCAAGACCCCTCCGCCCCCATCGGCGGGCCGCAAGGGTTTTGTCAGGCTTGGCCCCAGCCCCTGTCTGCCCAACTGCGCTCACCATTGTTGTTTTTTCATTTTGGTGAGCCTTATGCACACAACCCACACCCCGCCGCCCCTGCGCTTGTCTGGCCTAGAGCCGGTAGAAATCGACAACAACAGCCTGTTTGTGAATGTGGGCGAACGCACCAATGTGACGGGTTCCAAAGCCTTTGCCCGCCTGATTTTGAACGGCCAGTACGAAGATGCTTTGGCCGTGGCCCGCCAACAAGTCGAAAACGGCGCACAAGTGGTGGATGTGAATATGGACGAGGCCATGCTCGACAGCAAGGCCGCCATGGTGCGCTTTTTGAACCTGATGGCGGGCGAACCTGATATTGCCAAAGTGCCGGTGATGATTGACTCCTCTAAATGGGAGGTGATTGAGGCGGGCCTGCGCTGCGTACAGGGCAAGGCGATTGTCAACTCCATCAGCATGAAGGAAGGCGTGGAAGAATTCAAGGCCCATGCCAAGCTGGTGCGCCGCTACGGTGCGGCGGCCGTGGTGATGGCCTTTGACGAAAAAGGCCAAGCCGACACCAGTGCCCGCAAGAAAGAAATCTGCGAACGCGCCTACCGCATCTTGGTTGATGAGGTCGGCTTTGCGCCAGAGGACATCATTTTTGACCCCAACATTTTTGCCATCGCCACAGGCATTGAGGAGCACAACAACTACGCCGTGGACTTCATTGAGGCGGTGCGCTGGATCAAGGCCAATTTGCCAGGGGCCAAGGTCAGCGGCGGGGTCTCGAATGTGAGTTTCAGCTTCCGTGGCAATGAACCCGTGCGCGAGGCCATCCACACTGTTTTCCTCTACCACGCCATCCAAGCGGGCATGGATATGGGCATTGTCAACGCCGGCATGATTGGCGTGTACGACGACCTGGACCCCGAGCTGCGCGAACGCGTGGAGGATGTGGTGCTCAACCGCCGCCCCGATGCCAGTGAGCGTTTACTGGAGATTGCCGAACGCGCCAAAAGCTCGGCCAAAGACGACACCGAGAAGCTGAAATGGCGGGCCGGCAATGTGAACGAGCGCCTGAGCCATTCTTTGGTGCATGGCATCACCGAGTTCATTGTGGAAGACACCGAGGAAGCCTACCAAGCCATCATCGCCAAGGGGGGCCGCCCGCTGAATGTGATTGAAGGCCCGCTGATGGACGGTATGAATGTGGTGGGCGATTTGTTTGGCGCAGGCAAAATGTTTTTGCCGCAGGTGGTGAAATCAGCCCGCGTGATGAAGTTGGCGGTCGCTCACTTGCTGCCCTATATTGAGGCCGAGAAGGCCGCGTTGGCCGCAGCGGGGGCAGACATCCGCAGCAAGGGCAAGATTGTGGTGGCCACCGTCAAGGGCGATGTGCACGACATCGGCAAAAACATTGTAACCGTGGTGCTGCAATGCAATAACTTTGAAGTCGAAAACATGGGCGTGATGGTGCCCTGCCACGAGCTGCTGGCCAAGGCCAAGGAAGTGGGCGCTGACATTGTGGGCGTGAGCGGCCTGATTACCCCCAGCTTGGAGGAGATGCAGTATGTCGCCGCCGAGATGGAAAAAGACGATTACTTCAAAAGCCGCAACATCCCCCTGCTGATTGGCGGCGCGACCTGCTCGCGCGTGCACACCGCCGTCAAAATTGCGCCCAATTACAGCGGCCCCGTGGTTTATGTGCCCGATGCCTCGCGTTCGGTCGGCGTGGCGCAAAGCCTGCTTTCAGAGCCTGAGCAAGTCGATACCTATTTGGAAGAAGTCAGGGCCGACTACGAGCGCGTGCGCCAGCAACATGCCCGCAAAAAGTCCGTACCGCTATGGCCTTTGGCCAAGGCCCGCGCCAACAAAATCAAAATCGACTGGCAGGGCTATGTGCCGCCTGCCCCCAGCTTTGTGGGCCGCCGCAAGTTTGAAAACATCAATTTGAAGGACATCGTGCCCTTTATTGACTGGACACCCTACTTCCAAACTTGGGATTTGGCTGGCCGATTCCCGCAGATTTTGGATGACGAGGTGGTGGGCCAAGAGGCGCGCCGCGTGTATGAGGACGCGCAGGCCATGCTGAAAAAGATTGTGGATGAGCGCTGGCTGCAAGCCAATGCGAGCTTTGGCTTTTGGCCCGCGAATACGGCCGATGACGATGACATTGAACTGTATGCCGACGAAAGCCGTAGCAACAAAGTGCTCACTTGGCACAGCCTGCGCCAGCAAACCGAAAAAGGCTTGGACGAAAACGGCGACTACTTGCCCAGCCGCTGTTTGGCCGATTTCATTGCGCCCAAGGGCAGCGGCGTGGCCGACTACATTGGCGGCTTTGCTTGCACAGCAGGTTTGGGGGTGGATGAGAAAGTGGCCGAGTTCATGGCCGAGCATGACGACTACCACGCCATCATGCTCAAAGCCTTGGCCGACCGCTTTGCCGAGGCCACAGCCGAGTGGCTGCATTGGCGCGTGCGCACCGACTTGTGGGGCTATGCCAAAGATGAGGATTTGGACAACAATGCGCTGATTGCCGAGAAATACCAAGGCATCCGCCCCGCACCAGGCTACCCCGCCTGCCCTGACCACAGCGTCAAAGGCCCGCTGTTTGAACTGCTGCAAACCGATGAAATCGGCATGGCCGTGACCGACAGCATGGCCATGACACCCGCCTCCAGCGTCAGCGGTTTCTACTTCAGCCACCCCGACAGCCACTACTTTTTGGTCGGCAAAATTGGCGAAGACCAAAGCCAAAGCCTGTCTGAGCGCAGTGGCGTGCCGCTGGCCGAACTCAAACGCTATTTGGGCAGCAATATGTGAGCGCCCACTCAGGGCTTCTACCCAGGCAAACAAAACCCCGCTAGCTCATGGCTGCGGGGTTTCTTCTTTTTGCGCAAGGGCTGCTGTTTGGGCTTTAATCAGCCGCCTCATCCCACTGGCTGCGGTAATTGCTGCCGCTGGCCGAGCCACTGCCGTACAGGGCTTCTACCCCTACCGCGCTCTGCGTAGGCTGCGGTGTGGCGCTGCTGGCCGCTGGCTGGCCCTGCGCCAACCAGCGCTCAATCACGGCGGCGTTGCGGGTGTTTTTGCGGGCCAAGGCCAAGGCATATGCCGTTTGCCCAGCCTGGTTCTTGACGCTGGCATCGGCCCCTGATTCCAGCAGCAACTGCACGGCATCGGGCTTGGCCCGTGATGCGGCCATCATCAGCGGCGTCTCGCCTGCGGGCGATTCGGCATCGATATAGGCGTGGTGTTCCAGCAACAGGCGCAGCATGGCCACATGGCCGCTGCTGGCGGCGTAATGCAGCGGTGCCCAGCCCTTTTTATTCACCTCTGCGCCACGCGCAATCAATTGCTCGGCTTGCGCCAGTTGGCCGCGCAAGGCGGCCATCATCAGGGCGTTTTCACCAAAGGCGTTTTCGCGGTTCAAGTCGGTATCAGGCCGGGCGATGAGCAAGCTGGCGACCTTGGGTGAGGGCTCGCGCAGGGCCACATACAAGGCCGTTTGCCCTTCGTGGTTCAAGGTATTGGCGTTGAACTGGCCTTCGGCCAGCGCTTTTTTGAGGCTGCCCGCATCATCACGGCTGACGATGTGCATGAACTGAATGGCATCGTAAGCGGCCCAAGCAGGCGCTGCGCACAAAAGCAAAGCGCCGCTACAGATGAGGGCAGCGAGGGAGGAAGTGGAGAAAAGCTTCATGCCAAGACCTTGGGAAAAAGGGCATCAAAATTGCGGTTGGTGATATCGGCAATCACCTCCACCGAGGTCTTTTTGCATTCGGCCATTTGCTGGGCCACCAAGGGCACATAGGCGGGCGTGTTTTGCTTGCCACGGTGGGGCGCAGGGGCCAAATAGGGGCTGTCGGTTTCAATCAGGCAGCGGTCTGTGGGCACATAGGCCACCACTTCGCGCAAATCAGCCGCATTTTTAAAGGTGATGATGCCTGAAAAAGAAATGTAGTAGCCCATATCTAGGGCTTGCCGCGCCACGGCTTTGCTCTCGGTAAAGCAATGGAAAACCGCGCCCGGCGTGTCGCCCGCCTCACGCAGAATGCCCAAGGTGTCATCTGCCGCCTCACGGGTGTGTATCACCAGCGGCAGACCCGCCTGCTGCGCCGCCTCAATATGGGTGCGAAAGCGCTGCCGCTGCCATTCCATATCCGCCACGCTGCGGCCGCCTTTGCGCTCGTCCATTTGGTAGTAGTCCAGCCCCGTCTCGCCAATGGCCACCACCCGCGCTTGCTGCGCCTGCGCCAGCAGCTCGGCCACGCTCGGCTCATGCACGCCCTCGTTATCGGGGTGCACGCCCACTGTGGCCCAAATATGCGGCTGACTTTGGGCCAAATCACGCACGCTGGGGAAGCTCTCCATCGTGGTGCTGATGCACAGCGCACGGCTGACCTTGGCGGCGGCCATATCGGCCAACAGCGCGGGCAGGTTCTCAAGGTATTGCGGGTAGTTGATGTGGCAATGGGAATCGGTAAACATGGCTTTAGAAATAGGAGTCAAAGCTCAGGCTCAAAGGTGCGTGATCTGAAAAGCGTTCATCTTTTTCAATATGGGCGGCGCTGGCGCTGGCGGCCAAAGCAGGGCTGGCCACTTGGTAGTCAATGCGCCAACCCACATTTTTCGCCCAAGCTTGGCCGCGCTGGCTCCACCAAGTGTAGGCATCACCTGTGGCCTCTGGGTGCAGTTGGCGGTACACATCCACCAGCGGCGGCTGGGCATCGCTTTGCAGCAGGGCCGTTATCCAAGCGCGCTCCTCAGGCAAAAAGCCCGAATTTTTCAAATTGCCCTTCCAGTTTTTCAGGTCTATCTCTTGGTGGGCAATGTTCAAATCACCGCACAGCAGAAACTCGCGCCCTTGCGCCGCTTGGCGGATGTGCGGCTCAATCGCATCCAAAAAGCGGAACTTCGCCGCTTGGCGTTCATCGCCAGACGAGCCACTGGGGAAGTAACTGCTGACCAATGAAAAACGGCGCTGCGGCGTATCAAAACGCAGCTCAATCCAGCGCCCTTCGGCATCGAACTCGCCGCCATCAAAACCCACAATCACATCGCTGGGCTCGTGGCGGGTGTAAATCGCCACGCCTGAATAGCCCTTTTTCTCGGCGCAATGAAAGTAACCTTTGAGGCCCGCCAGCTCTTGCAATTGGGCTTTTTCAATATCGGGCCACTGGGCCTTGAGTTCTTGCACGCACAGGGCATCGGGCTGCTGGCGCGCCAGCCAAGCCTCCAGCCCTTTGCTGGCGGCAGAGCGAATGCCGTTCGCATTCAAAGAGGTGATACGCATTTGTTTCATAATGGCGCGCAGTGTAAAACCATTCGAGATTGCCCTGTGACCGACGCTGCCGATACCCTTGCCCTGGACTTTGTGCGTTTTGCCATCGATTGCGATGTGCTGCGCTTTGGCGAATTCACCACCAAAGCTGGGCGGCTCTCGCCTTATTTCTTCAATGCTGGCCTGTTTGACGATGGCAGCAAGCTGCAACGCTTGGCACAGTTTTACGCCCAACGCATCATGGCGCAAGAGCAGGCCACGGGCGAGCGCGCCGATATGCTGTTTGGCCCCGCCTACAAAGGCATCCCGCTGGTAGCGGCCGTCGCCGTCGAGCTGGCCCGCATGGGCCGCAATCTGCCCTTTGCCTACAACCGCAAAGAGGCCAAAGACCACGGCGAAGGCGGCTCACTGGTGGGCGCACCCTTGCAAGGCAAGGTGCTGATTGTGGACGATGTGATGTCGGCTGGTACCGCCGTGCGCGAGTCCATTGCCCTCATTCAAGCCGCAGGAGCGCAAGCCTGGGGCGTGGCCGTGGCCCTTGATCGCCAAGAAAAGGCCGTTGAGAACGGCCAGCTCAGTGCCCACAGCGCCGTCGAATTTGTGCGCCAAAACTTGGGCCTGCGCGTTTGGGTGGTGGCCACACTGGCCGACTTGTTGAATTTTTTACAAAAAGATGCAGCGTTTGCGCAGGAAGCCTTAAAGGTGGCGCAATACCGCACACAATACGGGGTTGAAAGCGCTTAAAGCGCCAATCATTAAGGAATAAAAGGGAAAAATCAGCGTGAACACCACCATCGAGCTGTTGTTAAAGCATGGTTTGATCGCCACGGCCGTGGCCTTTAGCTGGGCCGCACAAGCCCAAGGGGTTTACACCTGCACCACGGCGGAAGGCCGCCGCATCACTTCAGATCGCCCCATTCCTGAATGCTTTGACCGCGAGCAGCGCCAACTGAGTACCACATCTGGCCGTGTGGAGGTCATTCCGCCACGAGAGACCCAGGCCCAACGCTGGGCCGCTGAAGAAGCCCGCAAAGAAGAAAGCCGCCAACGCCTGCGGGCCGAGCAACAACAGCGCTTGGACCGCCAACTGCTGCTGCGCTACCCCGATGATGTGGCCTTGGAACTGCGCCGTGGCTATTTGCTCGACGAGGTGAAAAAGCGCTGGGCCCCCACCTTGGCCGAAAAAACAGAGCTGGACGCCGAGAGAAAAGAGCTGCAAAAGCGCGCTGCAGCACGCCAAAAAGAAGGCAAGCCCAGCGACTTTGAAGATGCCAAGGCGGCCGTTCGGCTGGAGCGCCGCGCCCTGCAAATTCGCCCTATGGTGGACAAAATGCAAGCCGAAATCGATGAGGTGAACCAGCAAATGGATGCCGATTTGCTGCGCTTGCGCACCCTGCGCGCCGAGCAAGAGGCCGCCCGTGCCAAGGCCCGCAGCGGCATCAGCCCCAGCAAAAAGCCCTAATTAAAGGCGCAATCTGGGCTTAATTGCCTGCATCTTCGTTTAAATCACCCAAAAAGCCGCCGCTTTGGTGCGCCCACAAACGGGCATACAAGCCATTTTGTGCAATCAGCTCGGCGTGGCTGCCCTGCTCCACAATGCGGCCTTGCTCCATCACAATCAGGCGATCCATGGCCGCAATCGTCGAGAGCCGATGCGCAATCGCCATCACGGTTTTCCCCTCCATCAGCTGATACAAATTGCTTTGTATCGCCTGCTCCACTTCGCTATCTAAGGCACTGGTGGCCTCGTCCAAGAGCAAAATTGGCGCATTCTTCAACATCACCCGAGCGATAGCAATGCGCTGGCGCTGCCCGCCCGAGAGCTTGACCCCGCGCTCGCCCACCAAAGTGTCGTAGCCGCTGCGGCCATCTGCATCCACCAAGCCCATGATGAAATCGTGCGCCTTGGCCTGCTTGGCCGCAGCCACCATCTCGGCCTCACTGGCATTGGGCAAACCATACAAAATATTCTCGCGAATACTGCGGTGCAGCAAGGCTGTATCCTGCGTCACCATGCCGATGTTTTGGCGCAAGCTATCTTGACGCACAGCGGCAATGTCTTGGCCGTCAATCGCAATGCGTCCGCCTTGGATATCGTAAAAGCGCAGCAGCAAACTCAGCAAGGTCGATTTACCCGCCCCAGAAGGGCCAACCAGGCCAACTTTCTCACCAGGCCGCAGCGTCAAGTTCAAGCCTGCAAAAAACGGCGCGCTGGGGCTGCCATCGCTTTTGTCATAAGCAAAGCGCACTTGCTCAAAACGCAACTCACCCGCCCGCACTTGCAAAGGTTTAGCCTGTGCCGCATCCGTCACGGCATTCGGGCGACTGAGCATATTCACGCCATCGCGCACCGTGCCAATGTGTTCAAACAAAGTGGCCGACTCCCACATCATCCAATGCGCCATGCCCGTCAAACGCAAGGTCATGGCGCTGGCCGCCGCCACCGCCCCCACCGTCACCTGCCCTTGGCTCCACAGCCCCACCGCCAGCACCGTGGTGCCGCCCACCAGCAGGGCATTCAGCACCTCATTGCTGGCCGTCAGGCCCGTCACTTTCCGCATCTGCGCGTACACCGTGAGCATGAAGTCATCCATCGCCTGCTTGGCATAAGCGACCTCACGGCGGCCGTGGGCAAAGAGCTTGATGGTGCCGATATTGGCGTAAGCATCGGTGATGCGCCCTGTCATCAAAGAACGGGCATCGGCCTGATCTTGCGACACCTTGGCCAGCTTGGGCACAAAATAAGCCATATTGGCCACATACAAAACCACCCAAGCCACAAAGGGCAACATCAGCCAAGCATCAAAACGCCCCACCACAAACACAATGGTGAGCAAATACACCAGCACATACACAAACACATCGCTCAGGGCATTGCACATATCGCGCACGGCCAAGGCCGTTTGCATCACCTTGGCGGCCACGCGGCCTGAGAACTCTTCTTGGTAAAAACCCATGCTCTGATTGAGCATGAGGTGGTGATAGACCCAACGCAAACGCATGGGCATATTGCCCGCCAAAGCATTCAAACGCACCATGCTTTGCAGCGTGCCAAGCACGGGCAACAGCACAATCGCCGCCGCAATCAGCATGATTTTTTGCTTTTCTTGCTGCCACAGCTGGCCGGGCGGCACATGCGCCAGCCAATCAATGATTTGCCCCAAAAAGCCGAACAACATGGCCTCTAGCGCCGCCACTGCCGCCGTTAGCAGCACCAGCAAGGCAAAACCCCAGCGCACCCCATGCGTGCTATAGGCGACAAAATCCCAAAAGCCACGCGGCGGAATCCCCGCCTGCGGATGCGGCGGCTGCAAATTGGGGTAAGGCTGGATCAGGCGTTCAAAAAAGGCAAACATAGGCGCCAAGTGTAGGGCCTATGCGCCTTGCACACAGGCTGGACAAGAAAAAAGGCCGCTTGCGCGGCCTTTTTAATTTCACCCAGTAACTATCAATTAAGGTTGGTAGTCAAATACTTGGGTTGCGGGCTCGCTCAAAGGCTGAGTGGCCTTGGAAGGTGCTTGCCCCCCTTCAATCTGATAGTAGGGATCAGACATAGAGGAGATACCGTAATCGTGTTCATATTTCACTTGAACAGGCACATAAGGCACAGCGCTACTGGTTGCAAAGCTGCCTTTATAAGCTGGGAAGTAAGGCTCAAGCAGCGATTGGTAGAAGCGCGTGGGATCTGCTTCGGCTTGCCCCAGCATAGCGCCGCTCATGTGCACAGCATCTAAGGTAAGGTTCGCTTGCTCTGGGCTCACCGACAGAGGATTTTCTGGTGTACCATGCTGACCAGGGTTGCGTACGCCAGGTGCATACATGGGGCGATCCATAATGTACTCAAATTGACAAGATTCAATGCCGTTGACCGTGCCATCAGCCAAACGCTTGGCCTTGACCGTGAAGTCCAGCATCAGTTTCTCACCCTCTGGCTCAGGATTAGCTCCCACTACATTGTCCAACAAGAAGCTAGGCAAAGCGCCCATGGCATTGATGCGAACGGGGAGTTCGGCTTCTGCACCTTCTCCTTGGCCTTCAAGCTGACGGGCAATACGCTGGGCCCAATCACTGGGCTCAAAGCCTGTAAAAGAAACACGCTTGGCATTACTGCGCGTAATCGCTGGGGACAATTCATTGGAGGTTTCGGTTTCACCGCTAGCATTAACATTAACACTACCACCAGCCCAAGGCAAGTTCGCAAACACATCGGCCGACTCCAGCGTAAACGCTGAAGCATCGCCATTGAATGTATAGGTCAAATTTGTAGTGCCATTCGGGAACCAAGACATCGGAGGAATTACATTGCCGTCCTCGTCCACTGCAGTCGCCTCACCGGCATGCTCCGTAAGTGAGACATCTTTACCCACAGTTTTGACTGTAATCACTTGATTGGCTGTAGGTACAGCAGGTACACAAGACAGCGCTGCTGGCGTGGGCGTAGCAGTGGGGGCAACTGTTGGCGCTACTGTAGGCTCAACTGTTGGTGCTACTGTAGGCTCAACTGTTGGTGCTACCGTGGGCTCAACTGTTGGTGCTACCGTGGGCTCAACTGTTGGTGCTACTGTAGGCTCAACTGTTGGTGCTACCGTGGGCGCAACTGTTGGTTCGACCGTAGGCGCAACTGTTGGTGCGACCGTGGGCGCAACTGTTGGTGCGACCGTAGGCGCAACTGTTGGTGCGACCGTAGGCGCAACTGTTGGTGCGACCGTAGGCGCAA
>CAZJBX010000024.1:14556-29767 GCA_964544605.1 uncultured Burkholderiaceae bacterium | reverse complement strand
CTGTTGGTGCTACCGTAGGCGCAACTGTTGGTGCTACCGTAGGCGCAACTGTTGGTGCTACCGTAGGCGCAACTGTTGGCTCGCTAGGATTAATATCCACCGCGACATCATCGCCACCACCACAAGCTGCCATCAATACAGCAGTCGCAGCAGCGGCCACCAAGGTTTGATACATTTTCATAAAAGTCTCCTATAAGAGAAAAATTCAAATTGATGATTAGAAAGTATATTTCACACCAACGGAAACAAAATCGCGATCCGTCAAAATACGAGATCCAAAATCATCGGTTGAAGGTTTGCCCAACCAATTCACATAGCTTGCATTAAGCTGTAGGTTGCCACGAGTAAACTCAGTTGATACGCCGAGAATTTTGTCACCTTTACTGCCCAAATTACTCAGCATATTTTGACCTTTGAGCTGCTGACCATAGCTGATCGGCACACTCAAGTCCCAACCATCAGCAATACCAGGGTAGTCAAGCTGAAAGCGAGTTTGGAAGCCAATATTGTTTTTCTCGTACATGCGCAATTTATCGGCAATTACACACTGACCAGGACCAGTATCACCACAAGGAGAGCGAGTGAGTATTTGCACTGGCTTAAATCCGCTGACATGAACCCAAGCTACCTCACCCAAAAGCAATGTACGCGGCGCCAAGAATGTACGGCCAAAGTTGGCAAAAGTATTCAAGTTTAGTTGCGTAAGGTTAGCTGTTGTCGGGGCATAAATTTGGAAATCTGAGCCACTCAAAGTAACATAAGGAATGCCCCACAAAGCATCAAAACCTGTGCGATTCGGGTCACGATCACCACCAGCAAGAACAGGTGCACCACGACGATGAGCAATTTCACCACCCACCACATACTCACCCAAAGAGGTGGTAAAACTGGCCCCAGTTAGATGGATATTAGGCTGATACAAGCGCTCCCAAGTAATAGGGATGCGTTGGAGCGCAACAGGGCCTTGATAGGTAATCAGAGGCAATGGCACACGCTCATGGTAGCGCAAATAGTAGAAACCGAGCTCAGTCTCATCTGAGATGCGCTGGCGCAAGCCAATACCTGCTGAGCCATTTTTCTTTGGCTTAATATCGCCACCAAAGTAGCCACCTTTTGTCGTAAATGTATTACCTGTTTCTGGGATTTTCCCATCAGGAGGCAAAATGCAATCTGCAGCAACATAGTTTTTATTGCCGTCGCCAACATAATCACCCAAACAATAACCACCAGGCCCGACAATATCGCTACGAGACAAGTAGCTACCAGGCGCATCAATAATGGTTTCGTGCCAATCCCATTGGTAGTGCCCCAACAAGGTTGTAGTGGGGCTCAACTGCCAAGAAAAGGAAATTTGCTCTTCTGGCAACATAATTTCCTTAATCTCTGTGCCTGGCACATTGGCTTTAGAACCATCAAGCGGACCTTGGGCCATAGAGATATTGGGAAAGAAAAGACTTTCACCCCAGCTAACGACATGACTGCCCACTTTCACATTGGCACGGGTTGTGCCAATGTCAAAGTTGCCGTAGGCGTAAGCATCCAGAAATCGAGAATAACCCCCATGCAGCCGCTTGGCTTCGCGCGTGAATTTACCATGAGGATTAACCGTACTTTGATTCACACTTGCAGGACGAGTCACGCCCGCTTGTGTAACATTAGCGAGTGCTCCATTATTAAGCACAGGATGAAACTTATCGGCACGATTATCATTTTTTTGATGATAAACATGATCGTAAAAAGTAGATCCATTCAACACAAAGCCTACTGGGCCTTTGCTGATCTTAGTTTGCAGCAAAGCACTTGCACGATTATTGACCAGTGAGCCACGATCGAAGTTGTTGTTGCCATCGTTATAGCGGTTCGCCCACATATAGGTCTCACCTGTGAGCAAAGGATCAGGTTTGGCCACACGCATGGCCAAGTTATACGAGGTCGTAAGACTCCAATCCAACTCAATGTCATCGCCAATATGGATGGTTTCACCCGCAAAAGCTGAATGCGCCAGCATGATGCTAGCGGCCAAGCTTAGGGCGGTTTTTTTAGAGTTCATAAGCATAAAAATGACCTAAGAGTTTCAAACAAAAAGAAAAACAAGCGTTGGCAAAAAATATATTTAATTGCCCATTGAGCGCAAAGATTCAGGACTAAATTGCTCAGCCGATAGGCCACCACGGTTTAAGATGGGAGCTTTGGGCATTTGTTGGAACAGGTTGTAAGCAATATATGAGCCAGAGCTGAGCTCGTGGTAGAAGCTGACGCCAATTTGCCACGCTTTCATGTCATACGCGTAGTAGTAGTGGGCCATGGCGTTGCGCCAGAGTTGGCCCCGGCCATCGTAGTAGTCAGCCATGAGGACATGCCAGTTGTCTTCATCGACATAGTGCACGCGCTTGGAGTAGAGGTGGCGAAAACCAGGCTTGAGCGTGGCCTCAATCACCCACACCCGACGCAGCTCAAAACGCGTGAATTCAGGGTTGGCATGTCCAGGCTTGAGCAGGTCGCTGTATTTGAGCTTGTTGTTGATGCGGTAGGCGTTGGCGGGCACCAAAATCTCTTTTTTGCCAACGATTTTCCAGTTGTAGCGCTCGGGCGAGCCGTTGAAGAGGCGATCCGAGTCGATGGTCATGCGGCCATTCACGCCCGCCATGGGCTGGTCAAAGCCAAATTCTGGCAATTGGCGCACACGGCGCGTGCCTGCATCGTAAATCCAAGCCAAGCGCTTGTCTTTGTGATAGGTGCTGGGTTCCAGCGCGGTGAGCACCGTGCCTTTTTCGCGCTCAGGCTTGAGCACTTTCAGTAAGGCATAAGCGGCCACACCATCTTCCACTGGCTGGCCCAGTGTTTTGGGGTCATTGAGTGGCACAAGGTTGGTGTTCAAGGTACGCGACCACACGATGCTGCCGTTTTGCGCCACGACTGCGGTATCGCGGTCGGTGATTTCGGTCCAAGCGCGATGCGGCGTCATGATGTTCCAGGCCGCCTCCATACCTGACTTGGGAATGGGGAAGGGGATGGTGCCAGAGTAGCCCTTCAAGCCCAAACCGCCGTGCATCAATTCAGCTTCGGCAGCGTTTTTCTTCATGACGGCACACACGGCATCGCTGTAGCGGAAGTCGCGGTGCGAAGGGTAAACGGGGAGTTTGAAGGTTTTGGGGTATTTCTTAAACAGGGCTTTTTGGCCGTCACTGAGCTTGGCTTCATGCTCGGCCAAGTTTTCGACGCTGACTGTGTAGAGGGGCTTTTCAGCCGCATAGGGGTCAGGCGAGAACTGCCCAATGTGGGGCGTGTAGGTGATGCCCGCAGGCGTGCCCAGCCATTTGCCTGTATAAGCGGGAATGCTGCCGTCTTTGTTGCCCGCCTTCTCTGCCCCCACGCAGGTGAGGTCTTGCCCCAAGCGAGCGACCTCAGCGGGGCTGACTTTGGCTTGCGCCCCCACAGACAGAGCAGCCAGCGCCAAGGCCAAAAGGCTTGGGCGCAGGGCGGACATGGGGGCGAATGGGGGAAACTTCTTTTTCATAGGTCTGGGGGCGGCAATACTGTCAGGCTCAACAAGAGCCCAACGGCCAAACGGCACGGGGTCGATGATAAGGCCCACTTTTCACTTGGACAGCCCTTTCTTGATTTTTTTCCCTAGGGTTTGCACTAGTGGAATCAGGGCGCTGATATATGTAAGCGAAAGAAGGAGTGCATTTTTCGCCGACAATGCAGGCCATGCATATGTTGTATGACTCTGATTCTTTTGTGGTGCTGCATGTTTCAGCCGATGCGCCTTTGTCGCCTGAGGGTGCGGCTTGGCTGCGCCATGATGGTTTTGAAATTGTGGACAAACACGCGGGCAAAGAGGTGTTCCTCGATGGCGCGTGGGCCGAGCTGTTTCAGGCTGAAATCGCCACTTGGGGCGATGAGGGCATAGGCCAAGAGGAGATTGAGGCGACGCTGGAGCGCTACGCGGCTTTGGCGCAAAACCCAGTCATTCCACACTAATCAACAGCCACGCCCCAGCCATGCGGCGCTTCTTTTCTACAATGCCCGCATGACGATTCAAATGATTGTGGGCCTGGGCAACCCGGGGCCTGAATACACCCATACCCGACACAATGCTGGCTTTTGGCTGGTGGATGCCTTGGCCCAAGACTGGGGCATGGGCTTGCAGCCTGAGAAGAACTACCGTGGTTTGCTGGCCCGCCGCCAGCAAGCGGGCAGCAGTGTCTGGCTGCTGCAACCGCAAACCTTTATGAATGCCTCGGGCCAATCTGTGGGCGCTTTGGCGCGCTTTTACAAAATCGCACCCGAGCAAATTCTGGTGGTGCACGATGAACTGGATTTGGCCCCCGGCCAAGCCAAGCTGAAGTTTGGCGGCAGCCATGCGGGCCACAATGGCCTGCGCGACATCCACGCGCATTTGGGCACTGACCAATACTGGCGTTTGCGCCTCGGCATAGGCCACCCTGGGCATAAGGCGGGCGTGGTGGGCTGGGTGCTGCAAAAGCCACCCAGCGATGCCCGCGCCGCGATTGACGATGCCATCTTGCGCTGCTTGCAAGCCATGCCCGATTTACTCGCTGGCGAGATGGACAAAGCCACCCGCCACATCCACGCCCAGCCCAAGCCCGAGCGCAAAACTGCGCCCTAAGCCCTCAGCAGAAAGACCGCATGTCCATCAACGACAAACCCCAAGCCCTGCCTGCAACCCTAGGCAAGCGCAAAGATTTCTTCGGCCTGCTCGATTGGAGCCGCTTGGCCGAATGGCTGCATGAGGACGGCATCATCAGCACCGAGGAATTGCAGCGCACCATTGCCCGCTGCGCCCAAGCCGAGAGCCGCCAGCACCCGCTGGTGCGTTTGGCGGCTTTGGGCATCATCAAGGCCGCCGACGGCCAGCCCATGAGCATGGAGGAGCTGACGCAGTTTGTCGCAGACCAAGCTGGCCTGCCCTATTTGCACATTGACCCCGTGCGGGTGGATGTAGGCAAGGTGGCCGAAACCATGAGCGCCAACTTCGCCGAGCGCCACAAAATTCTGCCGGTGCAAGTCACAGGCAGCGAAGTGGTGGTGGCCACTTCCCAGCCTTTTGCCGCCGATTGGGTGCGTGAGGTCGAGCGCCAAACCCGCAAAGGCGTGCGCTTGGTGGTGAGCAACCCCGAAGACATTGCCAAATACACCACCGAATTTTTCACCTTGGCGCGTTCGGTCCGCGCGGCCATTCGCACGGGTGCAGGTAGCCAAGGCGCGGTGAATTTTGAGCAATTGGTGGAGCTGGGCAAGGGCAATAAAAACCTCGATGCCAACGACCAAGGCGTGATTCAACTGGTGGATTGGCTGTGGCAATACGCCTTTGACCAACGCGCCAGCGACATCCACCTAGAGCCGCGCCGCGAGCAGGCCGTGGTGCGCTTTCGTATTGACGGCGTGCTGCACTCGGTTTACCAACTGCCGCAAACGGTGCTGGTGGCCATTACCGCCCGCATCAAGCTGCTGGCCCGCATGGATGTGGTGGAGCGCCGCCGCCCGCAAGATGGCCGCATCAAAACCCGCAATAGCGCAGGCGAAGAAGTAGAAATGCGTCTGTCCTCCATGCCCACGGCCTTTGGTGAAAAGCTGGTGATGCGGATTTTCGACCCCGAATCCGCCGTCAAAACCCTGGCGCAATTGGGCTTTAGCACGCATGACAGCCAACGCTGGGAGGCTTTGACCTCACGGCCCAACGGCATCATTTTGGTCACTGGCCCCACAGGTTCGGGCAAAACGACCACCTTGTATTCCACCCTCAAACGCCTGGCCACCGATGCCGTGAATGTGGCCACGATTGAAGACCCGATTGAGATGATTGAGCCGTCCTTCAACCAAACCCAAGCCCAGCCGCAGTTGGATTTTGGCTTTGCCGAAGGCGTGCGTACCCTCATGCGCCAAGACCCCGACATCATCATGGTGGGGGAAATCCGCGACCTTGAAACCGCTGAAATGGCGATTCAAGCCTCCCTCACGGGGCATTTGGTTTTCTCCACCCTGCACACCAATGATGCGCCCTCGGCCATCTCGCGTTTGGTCGATTTGGGTGTGCCGCCTTATTTGCTCAACGCCACCATTTTGGGCGTGCTGGCGCAACGACTGGTGCGGGCTTTGTGCAAAGAATGCCGCCAAAAAGACGAGGGCGGCGAGCAGCAACAACTGCTGGCCGATGCCGTCAAACCTTGGGCCGTGAGCGGCGAATACCGGGGCTATCGCCCTGTGGGTTGCTTGGAGTGCCGCATGACGGGCTACCGGGGCCGAGTCGGTATTTATGAGCTGCTGAGTGTCACCGAGGACTTCAAACAGCAAGTGGGTGAAAGCCCCGATATGGACCAATTGCGCAAGCAGGCCATCAAAGACGGTATGCGCCCTCTGCGCGTGGCAGGCAGCCTGCGCGTGGCCGATGGCAGCACCACCATTGAAGAACTGCTGGCCGCCACGCCAGCCGCGCCTCAGGTGCGCAAAAGCCGCTGAATCAGGCCGCAGTGCAAGCTGCGCCACAAAACCCCAGCCTCTAGAGCGCAAGCATTGGGCCTTTCGTCCAATCTGCCCAAGCTCGGCCCTGCTTGCCCCTCTATACTGATACGCCTTTTGTTTTACCCTTTTAAGCGCTGCTTATGGCCCCTGCACCTGATGCCTCCTCTTCGCTATTTCGGCAAGAAGCCCTCGACCACATGCTGCCCACGCATTTGGGCGGCATCGTGCTCGCACCCAAGCTCTCCATGCGGGTTGTGGCTTGGCTGTCTTTGTCCTTGGGCGCACTCATCATGGCCTTTTTGATTTTTGGCAGCTACACGCGCAAAGTCACAGTAGAAGGCCAAATCGTGCCCGTCAGCGGCCTCATCCGCGTCACCACGCCACAAATGGGTGTGGTGCTGGAGCGCCGCGTGCAAGACGGCCAAAGCGTGCGCAAAGGCGATGTGCTGTTTGTGCTCGACAGCGACCGCAGCGCCGATGGCCGCAAAGACATCCAAGGCGATATCGCCCACCAACTGGACATCCGCCAGCAGTCTTTGGGGCAAGAAATTGGCCGCACCGAGCACGCCCTCATGCAAGAAGTGGCCCAATTGAAGCGCCGCCAACAACTGCTGCAAACAGAGTTGAATGCCGCCCGCAGCCAAGTGACACAGCAAAAACAGCGCCTGAATTTGGCGCAAGACAGCTACCGCCGCTACAAAGCGCTGGCCGAGCAAGACCTGATTGCCAAAGAAGAAGCGAATGAGCGCGAAATCGCTTGGCTCGACCAACAAAGCAGCCTGAAAAGCCTAGAACGCGACACCCTGACCCTGGAGCGAGAACTCGCTGCCGTGCACCAAGAACTCGACAGCGCCGAGCTGCGCCGCAGCAACACCGTGGCGCAATTGCAACGCGAAATTGCCGACACCGAGCAAATGCGCACCGAGGTCGAGGGCCGCCGCCGCGTCCTCATCACCGCCGCCCAAGACGGCACAGTCACCTTGGTCCATGCCGAGCTGGGGCAGTTTTTTGATGCCGGCCGCCCCTTGGCCGCGCTGATTCCCGCCGACGGCAAACTGCAAGCCCGCCTCTATGCACCCAGCGAGAGCATCGGCTTTTTGCAAGCGGGCGACACCGTGCGCCTGCGCTACAAAGCCTTCCCCTACCAAAAATACGGCCAATACCCGGGCACAGTCGAGCAAGTCTCCACCTCGGCCATCAGCTTGGCTGAGCGCAGCGAGCTGGCCGATGTGGTGGGCAGCGAAGATGAAGAAGCCCTGTTTGCCGTCACCGTCAAGCTCGATGCCTATGAGGTGCAAGCCCAAGGCCAAAGCCGCAAATTGCAAACAGGTATGCGCCTGCAGGCCGATATATTGCAAGAGCGCCGCCGCCTCTATGAGTGGATGCTCGAACCCCTCTTTACCCTCACGCGCCGCGCCAACTAAACCCCACAAGGAGCCGAAATGGACTGGATGAATCGACTCGCGCTGGGCTTTAGGCAAAAGCAGCCCGTGATTTTGCAAACCGAAGCGGCTGAATGCGGCCTGGCTTGCTTGGCCATGGTGCTCAACCACCACGGTGTCATGACAGATTTGGCCACCGTGCGCAGCCGCCACAGCGTCTCCATGACGGGCCTGACCCTCAACGATTTGGCCGATATGGCGCGCGAAGAGGGCTTGGGTTGCCGTGGCCTGCGCTTGGAGCTGGAAGACCTCCAGCGGCTGCGCCTGCCCGCCATCTTGCACTGGGACATGAGCCATTTTGTGGTGCTGGTGAAGGCCGATGAGCGCCACATCACCATCCACGACCCCGCCATTGGCGAGCGCCGCATGAAGCTCAGCGAAGCCTCCGCCCACTTCACCGGCGTGGCGCTGGAGCTGTGGCCCGACCCTGGCTTTCAGCCGCGCGAAGAAAAGCAAGGCATCAAATGGAGCCAGCTCACCGGCCAAGTCACGGGCCTGTGGGCCACCTTGGGTCAGGTACTCATGTTCAGCTTGGCGCTGGAAATTCTGGCCCTCGTCTCGCCCCTGTTCATGCAATGGGTCATCGACCATGTGCTGGTGGCCTACGACCAAAACCTGCTCACCACCTTGGCGCTGGGCTTTGCCCTGCTGCTGATTTTTGAGCAAGGCATTTCTTTGGCGCGCTCTTGGCTGCTCATGGTCATCAAGGCTTCCGTCAGCGTGCAATGGCGCTCCAATGTCTTTGCCCACCTCACCAAGCTGCCCCTGCCCTTCTTCCAAAGCCGCCATCTGGGCGACATCGTGTCGCGAACTGGCTCGATTGAAAGCATCCAAGAAACCCTCACCGCCGCCTTTGTGGAAGCCCTGTTTGATGGCCTCTTGACCATCATGACGCTCACACTCATGTTCCTCTACAGTCCCAAACTCGCTTGGGTGTCTTTGCTGGCCGTGGCCCTGTATTTGATTGTGCGCGTCGCTTGGTACCGCCCTTTGTATTTGGCCAAAGAAGAAGCCTTGGTGCGCCAAGCCAAAGAGGCCAGCCACTTCCTTGAAAGCGTGCGCGGTATGCGCGCTATTCAGCTCTTTGGGCAGCAAAGCCTGCGCCAAAACCAATGGCAAACCCTGATGGTGGCGCACACCAATGCCGAGCTGCGCATTGAGAAGCTGCAAATCTATTACCAAATGGTGCATGGCTTCCTCAGCGGCGGCTTCATGCTGCTCATCATTTGGATGGGGGCCAAAAGCGTCATGTCAGCCGACTTCACCGTGGGCATGTTGATGGCCTTTTTGAGCTATCGCGGCAACTTTGACACCCGCGTCACCGCCCTTATCGACAAAATGATGGACTTGAGAATGCTGCGCCTGCACGCCGACCGCTTGTCCGACATCGTGCTCACCCCCATCGACCCCGCCTGCGCCCCCGCGCCAGCCTTGCCTGCTGACGCCGCCGAGCCAGCGCCGCCCACGATTGAAATTGAACAACTGCGCTTCCGCTACAGCGACAAGCAACCTTGGATTCTGGACGGCATCAGCTTCAAAATTGAGCCTGGCGAGGTCATCGCCATCACAGGGCGCTCAGGCAGCGGCAAAACCACCCTCATTCACCTCTTGCTTGGTGCTTATGCCGCCAGCGAGGGCAAAATTCTGGCCAATGGCAAAGCCCTCACCTCGGCAGACATGCCCACTTGGCGACGCCAAGTCGCCACCGTCATGCAAGACGACAGCCTGTTCGCTGGCTCCATTGCCGACAACATCACCTTCTTCGACCCCAAACGCGATGAGGCTTGGATGGCCGCTTGCGTCGAAATGGCCGCGCTGGATCACGATATTGCACAAATGCCCATGGGCTTTATGACCCTGATTGGCGATATGGGCACCACCCTTTCAGGCGGGCAAAAGCAAAGGGTTTTGCTGGCCCGCGCCCTGTACAAGCGCCCGCGCCTGCTGCTGCTTGATGAGGCCACCAGCCAGCTCGATGTGAATGCCGAATACCAAGTGAACGCCGCCGTCAGCCAATTGGACATGACGCGCATCATCGTGGCCCACCGCCCCGACACCATCGCCATGGCCCAACGCGTCATCGTGCTCGACGAGGCCCAGCTCATCTTCGACGGCGACCAAGACAGCTACCAAGCTTGGCTGCAAGAACAATACCAAGCGCAAATGGCCGCCTACGAAACCGCCATGAGCGAGCTTGAGGGCAGCGGCGACGATGGCCATGAGGACACTGGCCATGCCTAAACCCCTACACCCTCTGGCCCTTGTTTGGCCCCTGAGCCTGTTGCTGGCCAGTGGCAGCGCCACGGCACAAAGCTTGGCCGCTTACGACAGCATTGCCCTGCAAAGCAGCCCCAGCTTGGCCGCTTTGCAAACCGCCGCGCCCAGCAGCCCCAGCCCGCTGGCCGAAACCACAGCCAAGGACCCAGCCTTGAATCTGCAAGCCAGCTCAGCCTTGCTCAGCGGCGGCGCAATCGCAACAACCAGCCCTGCTGTCGGCCTCAGTCCCGCCGCACCGCTGCACATCCCTGCCGCGCACACCCGCCCCTGTGAGCCAGGCCCCAGCACCCCGCCTTGGCCCGCCCTGAGCTTGGCCGATGTCTTGCTGCACAGCCTCTGCCTTAGCCCCAATCTGGCCGAAGTTTTGGCCAATGTGGAGGAAATGCAAGCCAATGTGGACTACGAAAAAACCAACCGTCGCCCCCAATGGCAAGCCAATTTCGCCTACACCGACTCACGCAACTTTGCCTCCACAGGCTCGGCCGGAAAAACCCTCAGCGCCTCTTTCGGCATGAACTGGGCCTTGTTTGACTTTGGCCGCAACAGCGCCAACCTCCAATCCGCCCGCCAAGAGCTCGCTGGCGCTTGGGCCTTGCTCGATGCCGGCCAACTTGAAGCCCTGCGCGAAGCCACCCGTTTGTATGGCGAGGCCGTGGTCGCCCAAGCCAAATGGCAGGCCGCGCAAGAGTCCGAAGACACCGCCCGCCACACCCTCAACGCCGCCCTCAAACGCTACCAGCTCGGCGTCGGCAGCCGCTTGGATCACCTGCAAGCAGAAACCTCTTTTGCTCAAGCGGCGCTGGAGCGCGTCAAAGCCCAAGGCGAATGGCACACCAGTCGGGGCAAATTGGCCCAAAGCTTGGGCGGCGGCTTTCAGCAACACTTGGGCCTGACCCCCTTGGCGCAAAACCAACTGGAGCAACTCGCACCACACGACTTTGAGGCCCTAAAAAACCAAGCTTGGCAGCAACACCCACGCCTGCAAGCCCTGCAACACCAGCTCCGCAGCCTAGAGGCACAACAAAAAGCCACGGATGCTAGCAACAAAGGCAGCGTCAATTTGAATGCTGGCGTGGGCACTTCACAAAACCGTGGCGCCGCAGGCAGCGGCAGCTTGCCCACCAGCTCCGTCAGTGTGAACGCCGACTTTCCGCTTTTCAACCAAAGCGCCCGTCGCGCCCAACGCCATGCCATCCGCGCCCGCCAAAGTGCCAAACAAGCCGAAATCACCACTGCCGAGCGCGACATTGAAGCCCAACTCTGGGAAGCCTATGAAGCTTGGCAAACCAGCCAAGAAGAAATGCGCATGAGCTTGCAGCTCTACCAAAGCGCCGAGCAAGCCCACAAAGTGGCCCAAGGCCGCTACCAACAAGGGGTGGGCAGCATGACAGAGCTGCTGGACACCCAAGCCGCTTGGGCCGATGCCCGCCACCAGCGCAGCGCCGCGCAAGTCGGGCGTTTGGCCGCCATCATGGGCCTGAGCACGGCCACAGGCCGCTTGCCGCCAGCATTACAAAGCCCAAAAGCTGTGCCAAGAAAAGGCCAACGATAAACCCATCAACGCACCACAGTGCCCAAAATACAGGCACAAAAAAACCAGCCCTAAGGCTGGTTCCAGCGCTACCCCTAGGGGTAACGCACAGTCATCTTGTCAATCAGACCAGCTCAACAGGCTCGACAACCTCAGGCTTGCTGCCGCAGCTAGGACGGGGCTTAGGTTGGCAAACGGGTTTGGGCTGGCAAACAGGAGGCTTGGGCAAGCAAGGCTTAACCACTTTTTTGCAGAGCAACAGGGCCAACAGCAAGCAGCCACCGCTGGCTTGGTTCATTTCTTGAGCGTTCAATGTGCGCATGACGATTCCTTTCAAAGGGGGTTTAAACAAACTTGTATCAGGGATACTGATGCCGCAATTATGCCGACTTCATGCCTAAACTCAAGGCAAAACCTAGGGTTCCCCCCTAAGGTCGTGACAAAGTTCACTATTCCTCAGAATCTATAGGCCTATCTTTCACACAAAACACAGGCATGCAGCTTTTTCGTCACAAAGGTTCAATCGAAAAGCCAAGCAAGGCGACCAGAACAAAAAAAACCAGCCCGAAGGCTGGTTCATGCTGTTGTAAAAACCCTAGGGGCTTTCACTTGGCTCAATTTAGCATACAGGCTTGGGCTGGCACACGGGAGGCTTGGGCAAGCAAAGGCTCAGCTTGGGCAGCACGGGCTTGATGATGATGGGCTTGACCACCACTTGCACAGACAGCTTGAGGCCAACAAAAAGCAGACCGCCACTGGCTTGTTTCATTTCTTGGGTATTCAAATGACGCATGATTTTTCCTTTCAATCAGGGGTTAGAAGAGAGTTTTTCAAATTGTCGGAGCTCTGACGGAGCCGAATTCTGCCAGCAGGAGACGCTCAAAATCGCCCAAAACGAGGGTTTCCTCTGGCATCGTCAATAGTTCACAAAACGCAGGCTGACAGCAGAAAAAAGCCGCACAAAACCCCAAAAAAGCACACCCACAACTCCCCCAAAAGCAGCCACAAGCCCTAGGCTCAGACCCAGCCAGCCCGCAGCCCAATGTGCGTCCTTTATTATTCAAAGCCATGAGCGCCTCCGCCCCAGCCCCTCCCTCCAAGCCTGCCGCCAAGAAAGGCCCCAGCGCAGCCCAAAAAGCCCTGCACAAACTGGGCTTGCGCAGCGATTTGGATTTGGCCCTGCACCTGCCCCTGCGCTACGAGGACGAAACCGAAATCCAAACCATCGCCAGCTTGCGTCCAGGGCAAGAGGGGCAGATTTTGGTGACGGTGACACACAGTGAGGTGCTGCTGCGCGGGCGGCGCCAGTTGCTGCTGCGGGTGCAAGACGGCAGCGGCGATTGCCAACTGCGTTTTTTCAACTTCTACGCCAGCCAACAAAAAGCCTGGGCCCCAGGGATGCAATTGCGTGTGCGTGGGCAGATGATGGGCGGGCATTTTGAGCGCTATATGCTGCACCCCAAGGTGCAAACTTGGGCCGAGGGCAGCAGCCAATTGCCCAGCGCCCTGACCCCCGTTTACCCCGCCAGTGCGGGCCTGCCGCAAGCCTATTTGCGCAAAGCCATCGCATCAGGCTTGAGCCGTGCGGGGCAAAAAGGCCAACTGGCTGAAACCCTGCCAGCGGCGGCCCTGCAGCACATGCCTGCCCCCGCTTGGCCGCTGCAGCAAGCCTTGGCCTATTTGCACCAGCCCAGCCCTGATGTGGCCTTGGGCGCACTGGAAGACCGCAGCCACCCCGCTTGGCAGCGCCTGATTGCCGAGGAGCTGCTGGCGCAGCAATTGGCGCAATACCAAGCCCGCCACGCCCGCCAGCAATTGGCCGCCCTGCCGCTGCCGCCCGCTGCGGGCGCAGAGGCACTGAGCCAAGCCCTGCTGGCCGCCCTGCCCTTTGGCCTGACGGCGGCGCAAAGCCGTGTGGTGGCCGAGATTGGCGCTGATTTGGCCAGCACCCAGCCCATGCACCGCCTGCTGCAAGGCGATGTGGGTTCGGGCAAAACCGTGGTGGCGGCCTTGGCCGCCGCGCAAGCCATGGATGCGGGCCTGCAATGCGCTTTATTGGCCCCCACTGAAATCTTGGCCGAGCAGCACTTTCGCAAACTGGCCGAGTGGCTCAACCCTTTGCTAGAAGCCAAGGGCCTGCAACTGGCTTGGCTTTTGGGCAGCCAGAAGAAAAAAGAAAAAGAAGCCCAACTGGCCGCCATTGCCGATGGCCGCGCCGCTTTGGTGGTGGGCACACATGCCCTGCTGCAAGAGGGCGTGGACTACGCGCGGCTGGGCTTGGTCGTCATTGACGAGCAGCACCGCTTTGGCGTGGAGCAGCGCCTGGCCCTACGCAGCAAGGGCGCGCAGCAACAGGGCCAGCACCACGAGCCGCATGTGCTGATGATGAGCGCCACGCCCATCCCCCGCACTTTGGCCATGAGCTATTACGCCGATCTCGATGTCTCCACCATCGACGAGCTACCGCCTGGGCGCACGCCCATCCTCACCCGCGCCCTGCCGCTGACCCGCTACGAGGAAGTGGTGCAGCGCCTGCACAGCCAATTGCAAGAGGGACGGCAAGCCTATTGGGTCTGCCCTTTGATTGAAGAAAGCGAAGCGCTGGACCTGGGCAATGCCACCGAGCGCTTTGAGGCCCTGCAAGCGGCCCATCCCGACATCCGCTGCGCCCTGCTGCACGCCCGCCTGCCCGTGGCCGAAAAACAGGCCATCATGCACAGCTTTCAAAGCGGCGAAACCCAACTGCTGGTTTCCACCACTGTGATTGAAGTCGGCGTAGATGTGCCCAATGCCTCCATCATGGTGATTGAGCATGCCGAACGCTTTGGGCTATCGCAATTGCACCAATTGCGTGGCCGTGTCGGGCGTGGCACAGCGGCCTCGGCCTGCCTGCTGCTGTGGGGCGTGGGCGAGAGTGGCCGCCTGTCGCAAACGGCCAAGGCCCGCCTACAAGCCATGTGCGAGAGCAATGACGGCTTTGAAATCGCCCGCCGTGATTTGGAAATCCGTGGCCCTGGCGAGCTCATGGGCCAGCGCCAATCGGGTGCGCCCCTGCTGCGCTTTGCCGAGCTGGAGCGCGACGGCGCTTGGCTCGAATGGGCCCGCGCCCAAGCGCCCGCCCTGTGGCAGCACACGCCTGAGCTGGCCGAGCAGCATTTGCACAAATGGCTGAGTTTCAGAAGCGAATACCTCAAAGCCTAAAATGGCAGTTGCTCCAGCCTCTGGCCGCTTTCAACCTGCCCTGTTTCCGTTTTGATGCCTTTGCCATGAACCCAACCATCACCATCCGCCTCGAAGACGGCCCCCGCAGCATCCCGCAGGGGCAAAACCTGGCCGCTTTGCTCGTCGATTTGAACCAAGCTGAAAAAGAAGTCAGCACCGCCGTAAATGGCCGCTTTGTGCCGCGCAGCCAACGCGCCGCCACCGTGCTGCAAGAGGGCGATGAGGTCTTGGTTTTTCAGGCCATTGTGGGCGG
>CAZJBX010000024.1:0-14456 GCA_964544605.1 uncultured Burkholderiaceae bacterium | reverse complement strand
GCCAACGGCAGGCTGTCATATTGCAGGCGCACATAAATGGGCGCATAGGCCGCGCCTTGGGTGATTTCCAGCAAATTTTCGCGGGCCAGCTCCAGCATGGCGACAAAAGTCACCACCACCACGGGCAAGCCTTGGCTGACATCAAAGAGCTGGGCAAATTCCATATAGCGTTGGCCTTGCAGCTTTTTCAGCAGCAGGCTCATGTACTCGCGCACCGATAGGGCCTCACGGGCGATTTTGTGGCTGGTGACCAATTTGGCGCGTTTGACAATATCGGCCCAAGCTGCGGCCAGCTCGTCCACATCCACATCAGGCAAGGGTGCGGGGCCGCGCTCCAACCACACGCGGCTGGTGTAGAAGTCCCGCCCTTGCTGCGGCTGCGCCTCCAGCACTTGCGCGCCTTGTTTGATTTTTTCGTATTCGAGCAAGCGCCGCACCAGCTCGGCGCGCGGGTCTTCGGCCTCCTCGCCCTCGGCCACGGCCTTGGGCGGCAGCAACATGCGCGATTTGATTTCAATCAGCATGGCGGCCATGAGCAAATACTCCGCCGCCAGTTCTAAATTGTGCTGACGGATTTCCTCCACATAGTGGATGTATTGCGCCGTCACCTGCGCCATGGGGATATCGAGGATGTTGAAATTTTGCTTGCGAATGAGGTAGAGCAGCAAATCCAGCGGCCCCTCAAAGGCTTCAAGAAAAACCTCCAGCGCATCGGGCGGAATATAGAGGTCTTGCGGCATGGCAAACAAAGGTTCGCCATAGAGCTTGGCCACCGCCACGGTGTCGGTTTTATCTTGCTCGGCGGCCACGGCGGCCAAGTCCAAATCCTCGCTCTCACGATGCATGGCTTACACCCCCGCACCCAAACCCAGCAACGCATAGGCGCTGGCGGCGGCAAAGCAGGCACCAAACGCCGCCCCTGCGAGTAAAAAATCAGCCGGCACTTGCGGCGCAAATTCAGCGCCATCGGCGGCAGGGCTTTCGCCTTCTTCTTGTTGTGCCTGCCAGTCCTGTTTCTCTTGCCACATATGCCATAAGCCCGCCACAAAAGCCGTGGCCACAAAGGCCAAATACAAAGCAGGTATCCAAGCGGGCAAGCTGCCATCATTGCGCGTGAGCATGAAGTAGCTCACTGCCGCCCAAGCGTATTCAAAAAAAGAAAACAGCAGCAAAAGCGGCGATCCCAAAGCCTGCTGCGGCCGGCGGTGCACCCAGGCCGCATCCAACACTTGCATCACGCCAATGGCGATGCAGATGAGCAGGTAAGTGGAGGCAGTGAGCAGCATCAGAATCAGAAGCGCAGAAAAAGCAGCCCCTCAAAACGAGGGGCTGTGCTGGGGGGAGAAGCGGGCCGCGCCAAGGGCTTAGTCGGCGCGGTAATTGGGCGCTTCTTTGGTGATTTGCACATCATGCACATGGCTCTCACGGAAGCCTGCGGCGGTGATTTCCACAAACTCGGCCTTGGTCTGCATATCGGCAATGCTGGCGCAGCCGCAGTAGCCCATGCTGGCGCGGATGCCGCCGGCCATTTGGTAGATGATGTTGACCACCGAACCTTTGTAGGGCACGCGGCCTTCAATGCCCTCTGGTACCAGTTTGTCGGCGTTGGGGTTTTCGGCATTGGTTTCTTGGAAGTAGCGGTCGGCGCTGCCTTGCTGCATCGCACCCAAACTGCCCATGCCACGGTAGCTTTTGTAGCTGCGGCCTTGGAACAGCACCACCTCGCCGGGGGCTTCTTCTGTGCCCGCAAACACGCCACCCATCATCACCGTGGAGGCTCCTGCGGCAATGGCCTTGGCGATATCGCCTGAGTAGCGAATGCCGCCATCGGCAATGAGGGGGATGCGGCCATCGAGCGCCTTGGCAACGCTGTCAATCGCCATGATTTGTGGCACGCCCACGCCTGCCACCACGCGCGTGGTGCAAATGGAACCTGGGCCAATGCCCACTTTCACGGCATCTGCGCCTGCATCGGCCAAGGCCAAAGCCGCAGAGCCTGTGGCGATATTGCCGCCCACCACATCCACATGGGGGTATTTTTTCTTCACCCAAGCGACGCGGTCAATCACGCCCTTGCTGTGGCCGTGGGCGGTGTCCACCACCAGCGCATCCACGCCCGCTTCCACCAGCAATTCCACGCGCTCTTCTGTGCCCTCACCCACGCCCACGGCGGCGGCCACGCGCAGGCGGCCCGCAGCGTCGCGGCTGGCGTGGGGGAAGTTGCGCTGCTTGTTGATGTCGGTGACTGTAATCAAGCCTTGCAATTGGTAGTCGTCACCCACAATCAGCAGGCGCTCGATTTTGTGCTTGTTCAGCAGGGCAATGGCATCTTGTTTGCTGATGCCCTCAGAGACGGTAATCAGGCGCTCTTGCGGCGTCATGATTTCACGCACGGGCAGGCTCAGGCGTTCTTCAAAGCGCAAATCGCGCCCTGTGACAATGCCCACCACCTTGCCGCCATCCACCACGGGGAAGCCGAAAAAGCCCATTTCTGCGGCCAAGGCATTGACTTCTTGCACGGTGGTGTCGGGGCTGATGACCATGGGGTCGCGCAGCACGCCCGCCTCATAGCGCTTGACCTTGCGCACTTGCGCGGCCTGCTCTTTGGCGCTGAGGTTTTTATGTATCACGCCAATGCCGCCTTCTTGGGCCACGGTGATGGCCAAACGCGCCTCAGTCACCGTATCCATAGCGGCCGATACCAAAGGCAGGCCCAAGCGGATATTGCGTGTGAATTGTGTCGATAGATTGGTGTCTTTGGGCAGCACTTCAGAAAAGGCTGGCACCAAAAGCACATCGTCAAAAGTGAGGGCTTTTCCCAGTAGGCGCATGTTTTTTCTCCAAAGGGGCGATTATAAAGAATCGCCAGCGCCCCCATGCCGCAGGCCCTGCTGCAAGACCCAAAGCGGCTTAGGGCAATCGCTCAGGCGCAGGCTCGGCGGCGGCTGGCGGCGTGGCCGTCACGCCCCCACTCAGGCGATCCAGGCGCTGCAACAGCTCGCCTTGCAGGGTTTGCACGCGGTTGTCCAGTTGCAACAGCTCGCCTTGCATATAGTCGCGCAGCTCGGTAAAGCGCGAGAGCTCGGCTTGATCCGCCAGCTCGCGGCTGCGGGCCATCTCTTCGCGGTTGTGCTCAATCTCTTTGTCAATGCGGCGTTTGTCCAGCAGCATGGCCGCTTGCATGTACACGATGTAAACCAAAAACACCGCCACCAAAAACACCAGCAAGCCCAGCAGCACCACGCCCAAGGGCGCACGCACATCGGCTACCAGCAGATTCAGCTCCGTCATATGCGTGATGGCGGCCCAATTCAGGGCGCTAAAAAGGCCAATCAGGGCCAAAATCACAATCAGGGCAATGCTGCGAAAGCGCATGGGACGCTCCTTGAGAAAAATACAAACACGGGCAAGGCCAAAAGGCCCGCCGCTGTTTTAGGCTTTGCTGGCGAGGCGTTTTTGCGCCGCCTCTAAAGTATTGGCCAGCAGCATGGTGATGGTCATCGGCCCGACACCGCCAGGCACGGGGCTGATATAGCCGGCCACTTCCACGGCGCTGTCAAAGTCCACATCGCCGCACAGTTTGCCAGCGCGCTCGCAACCATCGGGGTAGCGGTTGATGCCCACATCAATCACCACCGCACCAGGTTTGAGCATGTCGCCCGTAATCATATTCGGGCGGCCCACGGCGGCAATCACCACATCAGCGGTTTGCAACACGGCTTTTAAATCAGGCGTGCGGCTGTGGCAAATGGTCACCGTGGCATCAGCCGCCAGCAGCAGCATGGCCATGGGCTTGCCCACGATATTGCTGCGGCCCACCACCACGGCGTGTTTGCCCTTGAGGTCGTAGCCGATGCTTTCAATCATCTTCATGCTGCCGTAAGGCGTGCAGGGCTTAAAGCCCTCTGCGCCCACCATCAGTGCGCCAGCGCTGCTGATGTGAAAGCCATCCACATCTTTGGCCGGGCTGATGGCCTCAATCACTTTTTTGTCGTCAATGTGATTGGGCACAGGCAGTTGCACCAAGATGCCATGAATGGCCGCATCTTGGTTGAGCTTGTCAATATGGGCCAGCAACTCGGCCTCGGTGGTGTTGGCGGGCAGTTTTTCAAGGCGGGAATAAAAACCCGCCTCCTCACAGGCTTTGACTTTGTTGCGCACATAAACCTGGCTGGCGGGGTCTTCCCCCACCAAAATCACGGCCAAGCCCGGTTGCTCGCCTTGGGCACTCAGTTGCGCCGCTTGCTCGCGAAAGTCGGCCCGCAGTTGCTGCGCTAAGGCGTTGCCATCAATGATTTGCGCGCTCATGCTGATTTACCCCCTAAAACCACTTTCATTAAATCGGCCACGGTATGTGCGCCGAGCTTTTCCATGATGTTGGCGCGATGCGCCTCCACTGTTTTGATGCTGATGTCCAAATCATCGGCAATTTGCTTGTTCAAGCGGCCCGCCGCAATGCGCTCAATCACCTGCGATTCACGGGCCGTCAATTTCGACAGCATGTTTTGGCGCTGCTGCTCGGTTTGGGCCTCGGCAAACAGCTCCACTGCTTGGGCCTGCATTTTCTCCACCAATTCCACAATGGCTTTTTCTTCAAACGGCTTTTGAATGAAGTCCAATGCGCCTTTTTTCATGGTGGAAACAGCCAGCGGCACATCGCCGTGGCCGGTGATAAAGGCCATCGGCAGTTTGATGCCGCCTTCGAGCAATTTGTCTTGCAATTGCAGGCCGCTCATGCCATCCATGCGGATGTCGGTAATCAGGCAGGCCAGTCGGTTTTTATTGAAACCAGCTAGAAACTCCTCGGCGGAGCCAAAGCATTGTGTGCGGTAGCCTTTGCCTTCGAGCATCCAGGCCAAAGAATCGCGTACGCCTTCGTCGTCATCAAGGATGTAAACCAAGCAATTGGGGCTGTCCTTCATCGTGTGCATCTGTCTTAACTCAGTTGATCAGGTAATGTGGTGTTGCCGCTGCGCAAACTCGATTGCAGCGGCAGGGTAAAGCTAAAGCGACAACCTTCAATGTGCTCGCCCGTCTCATTGTAAATGTTCCGTGCTTGCAGCTCGCCGCCATGCGCCTCGATGATGGAGCGGCACAGGTTCAAGCCAATGCCCATGCCCTCTTTTTTCGTGCTGTAGAAGGCATCGAACAAATGCTGCGCCACCTCAGGGCTCAAGCCTTGGCCATTGTCTTGCACCGAGAACTCCAGCATTTCCTCAGCCGCCAGCTCTTGCACTTGCAAAACAATGCGGCGCTGGCCTTCGGGCACACCCGCCGTCTCAAGCGCTTCGGCGGCATTTTTCACCAAATTCACAATCACCTGCTCAATCAAAATCGGGTCCAGCGGCAATTGCGGCAAATGCGTCGGAATTTGCGCCTCGTACTGCACCTTGCGGCGGCGCAGCTCAATCTCAAACAACTCATAGGCTTCATGCACCAAATCGGCGGGGTGGGCCCAATCGCGATTGGGTGCGCTGCGCTTCACAAAGGCGCGGATGCGCTGGATGATTTGCCCTGCGCGCTCGGCTTGTTTGGCGGTTTTCTCCAATGGTGCCAGCAAGTCATCCAAACCCACACTCTGGTTGCGAATGCGGCCCATCATGCCGTTGCAGTAATTGGTGATGGCTGTGAGCGGCTGATTCAGCTCATGCGCCATGCTGGAGGCCATCTCGCCCATGGTGATGAGGTGGCTCGATGCCATCGCCCGCTCAGTGTGTGCCTGCGCCACCGCCTCGGCCTGCTTGCGTGCCGTAATGTCATTGGCAATCAGCAATTGCGCGGGGCGGCCATCTGTCCAAGTCATGCCCCGCGTGCGCACCCCCAGCCAGCGCTGTTGGCCCTCAATGAAGTATTCAAACTCTTGGCGCTCGCCATCGCCGTGGCTTTGGATGCTGCTGCCAAAGCGCGAACGGCGAAACTGCACCTGCGCGCGCTCCAGCAGCAAATGCCCCTTTGCCGTGCCGCCAAACCACTGGCGGTATTTTTTATTGGCAAAAACCAATTGCTGATCGGCCAAAATCACCACCGACACCGCCCCCACAAAAGCCTCTAACACCGCCGTGAAGCGGTCATGCGCGGCGCTGAGCTGGCGGCGGATTTTCGCCGCCTCCGTCACATCCGTCAGTGAGGTCATCCAGCCCGTTTGCTCGCCCAACTCATTGCGCAGGGGCAGGCGGTGGATGCGGGCATCGAACAATTCACCCGAGCGACGGCGCAAGCGGTATTGCACCTCGGCTGCACCAAAGTCATCAAACACTGCGGGCAGGCGGCTCACGCCGTCTTCGCTCATGCCCTCAGGCCAATAGGGGTAGGGCGGTTTCTGTCCCAGCAGCTCCTGCTCACTCCAACCTGTTATTTTGCAAAAAGCGGGGTTCACATAAGTCACCTTGCCCTCCATATCGAGGGCGCGCATACCTATCGGCATGGAATTCTCCATCGCCCGCCTGAAGGCAATTTCTTGTTGCAAAATTTGCTGCGCCTTGGCGCGATAGCGCAAATGCCGCCAATTCGCCACCAGCATATAAGCCGTGAGCAAGCTCAAAGCCGCCACCAGCCACAGCAGCATATGGCTGAGGGTGGCTTGGCGGCTGCTCATGGATTCGGCCCGCAAATGCAGGCCAGGGCCAATCAAGCCCACCTCCAGCTCTTGCGCCATCAGCTTGCGCCGCATCCACGGGAAGTATTCCAGCGGCTCGCCCTCGGCATTGGGCACAGCGCCCGCAAAAAACTCACCCTTGTCTGAAAACAAAGCCACGCTGTGCTTGGCGCGGATTTCTTCGGGCAAGCCATAGCGCAGCAGGCCGTCAATCGAGTATTCCACCAGCAGCAAGCCCTGCGGCTCGCCAGGGTTGCCTGCCGGAATTTGCAATTGCACACTGGCCGTTTGCTCTTGCACTTGCTCGTTGATTGGCAGGCTGGCCTGGATGATGGGCCGTGAATACACCGGCTGATGCAGGCGCTGGGCCTGCGCCAAACTCTCCGCATCAGGCGGGCTCACCTGCAAGGCCGCACCATTCGAATACAGCAGAGAATTGACCAAAGAAGTGGTGTGGTGGCCCAAGGTAAATTGCTCTTGGGCATCCAACCAACTGATGGCGTAAATCTCAGGGTAGCGGTTCACCACAGCTTGGCTTTGCGCCAAAAACTCGTCATCGCTCATCAGGCCGCCGCCATAGCTCATGGTCAGGCCCAGCAACTGCTCTTGCTGCTCCAGCAGGCGCACCGTCAGGCGTTGGTGGGCAAAATCGGCATCTTGCTCCAGCGCCGCCCGCTCACGGCCCAATTCCTCAACCCGCAAATACACAAAAGCCAGCACCATGGCCACCAAAAACAGCACGATGGCCAGCACCGGCCCCAAAGTCGCCATGCGGTCTTGACGGCCCTGCGGCAACTGCCGCCACCACGCCACCACCCGCCCTGTGCTGGCGGTACTGGGCTGGTTGGCAGAAATCGTGGTGGGTTGAGATGGGGGCATAAAACAGGGCCAATGCGGGCAAAAATCAGCCGCTAAAAACGGGCCAAAAAGGAGGCAATCCCCCTTGGGCAAGAGGGCTTTGCAAGGCCCGCGCTATGGTATTCTAGAACGCTTGCCAAACGCCGCCCTAGGCCCTTTGCCCAGCGTGCGTAGAAAGCAGCCTGCGCCCGGCCACAAGCCCAGCGCCAGCCCCACACAACATCAGGAGATCCCATGTCCAAAACTGGCCAACAACTCTTTGGCTCACAAGCGCCCGATATCGATGAAGCCGAAACCCGTGAGTGGCTCGACGCCCTCAAAGCCGTGATTGAGGTGCATGGCCGCGAGCGCGGCCACTTCCTCATTGAACAACTGCTTGAAGAAGCCCGTCAAAACGGCATCGACCTGCCCTTCTCGGCCACCACCGCCTATGTCAACAGCATTGAGCCCGAAGACGAGGCCATGCACCCTGGCAATTTGCAGCTAGAGGGGCGTTTGCGCGCCTATATGCGCTGGAACGCCATGATGATGGTGGTGCGCGCCAACCGCCTCAACCCCGCCGATGGCGGCGATTTGGGCGGTCACATTGCCTCTTATGCCTCTGTCGCCCATATGTTTGAAACAGGGCACAACCACTTTTGGCATGCCGCCACTGAAGAGCGCGGCAAAGACTGCATCTTCATCCAAGGCCACAGCTCACCTGGCATTTACGCCCGCGCCTTTTTGGAGGGCCGCCTGACAGAAGAACAACTGCTCAACTTCCGCCAAGAGGTCGGCGGCAATGGCCTATCGAGCTACCCCCACCCCCACCTCATGCCCGACTTCTGGGAATTCCCTACCGTCTCTATGGGCCTTGGCCCGCTGATGGCCATCTACCAAGCACGCTTTTTGAAGTATCTGCACGCGCGCGGCATTGCCAACACCGAAGGTCGCAAAGTCTGGGCCTTTTTGGGCGATGGCGAAATGGACGAGCCCGAATCCATGGGCGCGATTGGCGTGGCCTCGCGTGAAGGGCTGGACAACCTCATCTTCGTCGTCAACTGCAATTTGCAGCGGCTAGACGGCCCCGTGCGCGGCAACAGCAAAATCGTGCAAGAGCTCGAAGGCGAATTCCGTGGCGCAGGCTGGCATGTCCTCAAATGCCTCTGGGGCAGCAATTGGGACCCCCTGCTCGCCCGCGACAAAGACGGCCTGCTGAAAAAGGTCATGATGGACACCCTTGACGGCGACTACCAAGCCCTGCGCGCCCATGATGGCGCATTCGTGCGCCAGCAATTCTTCAGCCGCGACCCTCGCCTGCTGGAGATGGTGAGCAAACTCAGCGACGACGACCTCTGGAACCTGCGCCGTGGCGGCCACGACCCCCAAAAGGTGTACGCTGCCTTCCATGCCGCCTCAGAGCACAAAGGCCAGCCCACCGTCATCCTGATGAAAACCATCAAAGGCTATGGCATGGGCAAAGCTGGCCAAGCGAAAATGTCGGCCCACCAAATCAAAAAACTCAACGACGAAGACATCAAAGCCTTCCGCGACCGCTTCAACATCCCCATCCCCGACAGCGAACTGCCGAATCTGCCCTTCTACAAGCCCGCAGATGACACCCCAGAAATGCGCTACTTGCACGAGCGCCGCAAAGCCTTGGGCGGCTACTTGCCCACCCGCCGCGAGAAAGCCGATGAACAATTCACCGTGCCCTCGCTCGACACCTTCAAAGCCGTGATTGAACCCACTGCTGCTGGGCGTGAAATCTCCACCACCCAAGCCTTTGTGCGCTTCCTCACGCAGCTCTTGCGCGACAAAGCCCTCGGCCCCCGCGTCGTGCCCATCGTGGTCGATGAGGCCCGCACCTTTGGCATGGAAGGCTTGTTCCGCCAAATCGGCATCTACAACCACCAAGGCCAGCTCTACACCCCTGTTGATAAAGAGGAAGTGGCCTACTACAAAGAAAGCGCCACCGGCCAAGTGCTGCAAGAGGGCATCAACGAACTCGGCGGCATGGCCAGCTGGGTGGCGGCGGCCACCAGCTACAGCACCAACAACCGCATCATGCTGCCCTTCTATGTCTATTACTCCATGTTCGGCTTCCAGCGCGTGGGTGATTTGGCCTGGGCCGCTGGCGATTTGCAAGCGCGTGGCTTTTTGCTCGGCGGCACATCAGGCCGCACCACGCTCAACGGCGAGGGCTTGCAGCACGAAGACGGCCACAGCCACATTCTGGCTGGCACCATCCCCAACTGCATCAGCTACGACCCCAGCTTTGCCCACGAGGTCGCCGTCATCATGCAAGACGGCCTCAAGCGCATGGTTGAAAAGCAAGAAAATGTCTTCTACTACCTCACCTTGCTCAATGAAAATTACCCCCAACCCGGCCTGCAAGCGGGCACTGAGGCGGAAATCATCCAAGGCATGTATTTGCTGCAAGAGGGCGAGGCCACAGCCTCTGGCCTAGAGGTCAACCTGCTCGGCTCAGGCTCCATCCTGCGCGAGAGCATGGAAGCCCAAAACCTGCTGCGCCACGACTGGGGCGTGGCCGCCCATGTCTGGAGCTGCCCCAGCTTCAACGAACTCGCCCGCGAAGGCCAAGACTGCGCCCGCTGGAATATGCTGCACCCGCAAAGCACGCCCCGCGCCCCCTTTGTGGCGCAGCAACTGGGCCGCAAAAACGGCCCCGTCATTGCTTCGACCGACTACATCAAGTCCTTTGTCGAGCAAATCCGCCCCTTCATCCCCGCAGGCCGCAGCTACCAAACGCTGGGCACAGACGGCTTTGGCCGCTCAGACTTCCGCTTCCGCCTGCGCCACCACTTTGAGGTGGACCGCTATTACATCACCGTGGCCGCCCTCAAAGCCCTGCACGACGAAGGCAAGATTGACGCTGCCGTGGTGGTGGAAGCCATTGCCAAATACAACATTGACGCGGACAAAACCAATCCGCTCTACGCATAAGGAGGCCCGCCATGACGACCATGCAAATCAGCGTGCCCGATATCGGCGACTTCCAAGATGTGGAGGTCATTGAAGTCTTGGTGGCCGTGGGCGACACCATCCGCCCTGAGCAATCCCTCATCACGGTGGAAAGCGACAAAGCCAGCCTTGAAATCCCCGCCAGCCACGGCGGCGTGGTCACCGCCGTCAGCGTCAAGCTGGGCGACAAAATCAACCAAGGCGATGTGATTTTGACCGTGCAAAGCGCCGATACAGCCCCTGCTGCACCTGCGGCCCCCGTGCTGCTGGTCGAAGAAGCCGAGCCTGCACCCGCTGCCCCCGCGCCTGCTGCCGCACCTGCCGTGGCCGTGGCCGAAGCCCCCACACCTGCGCCCGCATCCAGCCCCGCCATGCACGAGCTGCGCGTGCCCGACATCGGCGACTTCCAAGATGTGGAAGTCATTGAAGTGCTGGTGGCCGTGGGCGATAGCATCGAAGCCGAGCAATCGCTGATTACGGTGGAAAGCGACAAAGCCAGCCTTGAAATCCCCGCCAGCCACGGCGGCAAGCTGGAATACTTCGCCCTCAAAATCGGCGACAAAATCAACAAAGGCGACCTCATTGGCACCGTACAAAGCAGCGCCAGCGCCGCAGTGCCTGCGCCTGCACCAACACCCGCCCCCGCAGCGGCCACGCCTGCCCCTGTGGCCACAACCGCAACTGCGCCGCAAGCGCCACAAGCCCCAGTAGCAGCCCCCAGCAGCAGCGCCGCCCATGCGGGCCAACTGCCCCATGCCTCGCCCTCCGTGCGCAAATACGCCCGCGAGCTGGGCGTGCTGCTGGAGCAAGTGACTGGCAGCGGCCACAAAGGCCGCATCACCCAAGCCGATGTGCAGGCCCACACCCGCCGCATCATGCAAGATGTCGCCACTGGCCGCCTCAGCGCCGCAGGCGGCAACGGCCCCAGCAACTTTGAGGTCAGCGACTGGCCCCAAGTCGATTTCAGCAAATTCGGCGAAGTCGAGCGCCAAGCCCTCAGCCGCATCAAAAAACTCAGCGGCAGCAATCTGCACCGCAACTGGGTGCGCATCCCCCATGTCACCAACAACGATGTGGCCGACATCACCGAGCTGGAAGCCCTGCGCATGCAGCTCAACGCCGAAAGCGCCAAAGCCAAAAGCGACACCAAAGTCACCATGCTGGCCTTCCTCATCAAGGCTTGCGTGGCCGCGCTCAAGGCCCACCCCACACTCAACGCCAGCCTAGACGGCGACGAGCTGGTATTAAAGAAGTATTACCACATCGGCTTTGCCGCCGACACGCCCAACGGCTTGGTCGTGCCCGTCATCAAAAACGCCGATACCAAAGGCATCGTCGCCATCAGCCAAGAGCTGGGCGAGCTCTCTGCCAAAGCCCGCAGCGGCAAACTCAGCCCCGCCGATATGCAGGGCGCCAGCTTCAGCATCTCCTCTTTGGGCGGCATTGGCGGCGGCCACTTCACCCCCATCATCAATGCGCCTGAAGTCGCCATCTTGGGCGTGGGCCGCAACACCATGCAGCCCGTGTGGGACGGCGCTCAATTCCAGCCCCGTCTCATGCTGCCGCTGTCCCTGTCTTATGACCACCGCGTCATTGACGGCGCTGAGGCCGCCCGCTTCAACGCCTTCTTGGGCCGTGTGCTGGCGGACTTCCGCCGCGTCATGCTGTAAGGGGGCGCATCATGGCAAACACAGACCTCCTTGTGCCCGACTTGGGCGACTTCCACGATGTGGAAGTGATTGAAATCCTCGTTGCCGTCGGCGACCGCATTGAACCCGAGCAATCCCTCATCACGGTTGAAAGCGACAAAGCCAGCCTTGAAATCCCTGCCAGCCACGGCGGTGTCGTCACGGCCTTGGCCGTCAAACTCGGCGACAAAATCAACCAAGGCAGCTTGATTTTGAGCGTGCAAACTGAGGCTGGCACAGAAGCCAGCGCCGCAGCCAGCACACCCACCGCAAGCCCTGCCCCAGCGCCTGCGCCACAGCAAACCCAGCCTGCTGCCCCTGCTGCGGCAAACCCAGCCGCAGGCGATACCGACTGCGATGTGCTGGTTCTCGGCGGCGGCCCTGGCGGTTATTCCGCCGCCTTCCGCGCCGCAGACCTCGGCCTCAAAGTCATCTTGGTCGAGCGCTACGCCACCCTCGGCGGCGTCTGCCTCAATGTCGGCTGCATCCCATCTAAAGCCCTGCTGCATGTCGCCAGCGCCCTAGAGCAAGCCCAACACCTCGCTGCAGCAGGCATCCACTTTGGCCCGCCCACTGTCGATTTAAACGCCCTGCGCCAGCACAAAGAGCAAGTCATCGGCAAGCTCACGGGCGGCTTGGGCCAAATGGCCAAAATGCGCCGAGTGCAAATCATGCAAGGCCAAGGCCAATTCACCGGCCCGCACAGCCTGCAAGTGGCGCACACACAGGCCACGCCTGAATCGGGCCAAGCCCCCACGGGCGAGCACAGCCACATCCGCTTCAAAACCGCCATCATTGCCGCAGGCAGCCAAGCCGTGCACCTGCCCTTTATGCCCCAAGACCCGCGCGTTGTTGATTCCACTGGCGCACTCGCCCTCAGCAGCACGCCGCAGCGCATGTTGATTTTGGGCGGCGGCATCATCGGCCTTGAAATGGGCACGGTGTATTCCGCCCTTGGCAGCCGCCTCGATGTCGTTGAAATGCAAGACGGCCTCATGCAAGGCGCCGACCGCGACCTCGTCAAAGTCTGGCAAAAAATGAACGCCCACCGCTTTGACCGCATCATGCTCGGCACCAAAACCGTGGCGGCTGAGGCCACCGCAGACGGCATCCGCGTCAGCTTTGAAGGCCCCAACGCCCCTGAGCCGCAAACCTACGACCTCGTGCTACAAGCCGTGGGCCGCAGCCCCAACGGCGGCAAAATCGGCGCCGCCGCCGCAGGCGTGCAAGTGAGCGAGCGTGGCTTCATCCCCGTTGATGCCCAAATGCGCACCAACGCGCCGCACATCTTCGCCATTGGCGACATCGTCGGCCAACCCATGCTGGCGCACAAAGCCGTGCACGAAGCCCACATTGCCGCCCAAGTCATTGCCGGCGAACTGCTGGGCGATGCCCAACTCGCCAAATCCGCCTTTGACGCCCGCGTCATCCCATCTGTGGCCTACACCGACCCCGAAGTCGCCTGGGTTGGCCTCACCGAAGACCAAGCCAAAACCGACGGCATCGCCATTGAAAAAGGGCTATTCCCCTGGGCCGCCTCAGGCCGCGCCATCGCCAACGGCCGCGACGAAGGCTTCACCAAACTCCTCTTCGATGCCCAAACAGGCCGCATCGTCGGCGGCGGCATCGTCGGCACCCATGCGGGCGACATGATTGGCGAAATCGCCCTGGCCATAGAAATGGGCGCCGACAGCATCGACATCGGCCACACCATCCACCCCCACCCCACCTTGGGTGAAAGCATCGGCATGGCCGCAGAAGCCCACCTCGGCGCCTGTACCGACCTGCCGCCGGTGAAAAAACGCTAAACCTTTAGCCACAAGCCCCCAAGCGTGTGCTGTGCTGGCGGTCGTAGGGGCGTTGCATGCAACGCCCCTACAAATGTGGCCTGCCAAATTCCGTCATGGCGATGGCCACAGAGGAGGGGAATTGGGCGGCCCCAAATGAATGAGCTTTATTCCCCTCCCTCGGAGGGGTGCCCGTTAGGGCGGGGTGGTGGCAAGGGCGAGGCGGGCACGGCACACCGTGCCCCTACTGTGTGCTGCGCTAGCGGTCGTAAGGGCGTTGCATGCAACGCCCCTACAAATGCGGCCTGCCAAATTCCGTCATGACGAAGGCCACAGGCCCTGATAGGTTTAACCACCCCGTCAGGCTACGCCTGTCGCCCCTCCAAGGGAGGGGAATTGGATGGCCTCATATGAATGCGCTTTCTTCCCCTCCCTCGGAGGGGTGCCCGCTAGGGCGAGGTGGTGGGCTAGCTTAGGGCACGGCACGCCGTGCCCCTACTGTGTGCTGCGCTGGCGGTCGTAGGGGCGTTGCATGCAACGCCCCTACAAATGTGGCCTGCCAAA
>CAZJBX010000023.1:0-47670 GCA_964544605.1 uncultured Burkholderiaceae bacterium | reverse complement strand
GCAGCCTGACGGGGTGGTCGGAACCAACACAAACCCACATCCACCACCCCGCCCTTACGGGCACCCCTCCGCAGGAGGGGAATCAAACTCCCACCCTCGTCATTGCGGGCTTGACCCGCAATCTCGCATCACAACCCACCCACCCAACACCATGAGCACACAACACAAAATCGCCACCATCGGCCTCGGCTATGTCGGCCTCCCCCTCGCTCGCCTCTTCGCCACCCAGCACCCCGTCGTCGGCTTCGACATCAACGCCCACCGCGTGCAAGAACTTAAAACAGGCCACGATGCCACGCTAGAAGTCGCCGATGCCCTACTGCAAGCCGTGCTGGTGCAAGAAAACCCCATCACCACAGGCGCAAACCAAGGTCTCTACATCAGCAGCAAGCTCGAAGACATCGCCCAAGCCAACACCTACATCATCACCGTGCCCACGCCCGTTGATAAAAACCACCGCCCCGACCTCACCCCCCTCATCAAAGCCAGTGAAACCGTCGGCAAAGTGCTGAAAAAAGGCGACATCGTCATTTACGAATCCACCGTTTACCCTGGCGCCACGGAAGAAGAATGCATCCCCGTGCTCGAACGCACCTCTGGCCTCGTCTTCAACCAAGACTTCTACGCTGGCTACAGCCCCGAGCGCATCAACCCCGGCGACAAAGAACACACCGTCGAGAAAATCCTCAAAGTCACCTCTGGCTCCACGCCAGAAATCGGCCAAACCGTCGATGCCCTCTACCGCAGCGTCATCAGCGCAGGCACCCACCTCGCCCCCAGCATCAAAGTCGCCGAAGCCGCCAAAGTCATTGAAAACTCCCAGCGCGACATCAACATCGCCTTCGTCAATGAACTCGCCAAAATCTTCAACATCCTTGACATCGACACCCACGCCGTGCTCCAAGCCGCAGGCACCAAATGGAACTTCCTGCCCTTCAAACCCGGCCTAGTCGGCGGCCACTGCATCGGCGTGGACCCCTACTACCTCGCACAAAAAGCGCAAGAAGTCGGCTACCACCCTGAAATCATCCTCGCAGGCCGCCGCCTCAACGACTCTATGGGCCAATATGTGGCCGAGCAAATCATCAAAGGCATGATCAAAAAAGGCATCAATGTCTGCGGCGCCAAAGTCCTCATGCTCGGCATCACCTTCAAAGAAAACTGCCCCGACATCCGCAACACCCGCGCCGTCGATGTCTATCACGCCCTGCAAGACTACGGTGTGCAAATCGATATCTACGACCCCTGGGCCGCACCCGCCGAAGTGCAGCACGAATACGGCATCAGCAGCCAAACCGAACTGCCCCAGCAACCCTACCAAGCCATCGTCCTCACCGTCGCGCACAAAGAATTCTTGCAGCTCGACCTCAGCCCACTCAAAGCAGACAACTGCTTTGTCTTTGATGTCAAAGGCATCTTGGCGCAGGCGGATGGCCGTCTTTAAACATGAATGCAATCTTAGAAATCATTAAGCGGCGATTTGCTGGATTCGCCTTCTTTCATCAACACATTGGCAATAAAGTTTTCTTGGCCATTGTCCTCAGTGTAGCAGTTAGTTTTCTAGATGGGCTTGGCTTATCTATGTTCTTCCCATTGCTGCAAGCGATTGATGGCTCAGAAGCCTTCTCCAGTGCAGACAGCTTAGGTGGATTACAAGCTCTTGTGAACGGGCTACAGAAGCTAGGCTTTCATTTAAGCCTTGGAAATGTACTTGCATTTATGATTGTCTTTTTTATCTTGAAAGGTATTGCCAAATATGCAGAACAGGTAACGCTGGTTATATTCAGACAATCTTTCATTAGAAACATTAGGGTGCGCTCTATCAAGCTACTGGAGGGTTTGAGCTATAAGTCCTTCGTAGAATCAGATGTGGGACAAATTCAGAATGCAATGACGGGAGAATCCGATCGGCTCGCTGAGGCATTCCAAACATATTTCTTATCCATGCAGCAAGGCATAATGGTTGTGGTCTATATGTCTTTTGCATTTTATCTCGATGCTAAATTTGCCGTGCTTGTTTGCATCGGTGGGGTTTTAAGCAATTTTATTTATAAAACCTTGTATAGCAAAACAAAAAAAGCATCAACAAACCTTGCAAACAATACAAACAAATATCAAGGGGAGGTGATTCAATATGCGGCAAATTTCAAATATCTGAAAGCTTCAGGGAGCGTGTCAAACTATGCAGATAGGTTAATTGAAACGGTTAAGGGGGTTGAGCATGAGCGAAGAAAAATCGGCTTCTTGAGCGGCATTAGCACATCAATACGAGAGCCAATTTTAATCATTATTGTCGCAGCAGTTATTGTCGTGCAAGTTAAAAATTTCAACGCAGCACTTGGCCCAATTCTAATTAGTCTGCTGTTTTTTTATAGAGCTCTAACTGCGCTCATGGTGATGCAAGCTTATTGGAATAAGTATCTGGAATATTCGGGCTCTCAAAAAAATGTTGAGTCTTTTCAAAATGTCTTAGAAGAGAATCAAGAGGTAATCGGTGAGAAAGCAGTAAACAACTTCAAAAAAGAAATCAAAATGCATGAGGTAAGTTTTTCTTATGGCTCAAAAATAGTATTAGATAAAATTAATCTTTCAATTGACAAAAACCAAAGCTATGCATTCGTTGGTGAAAGTGGCAGCGGCAAGACGACACTCGTCAGCATTATTATTGGGCTTCTTCGTCCCAGTTCAGGCTTTGTCGATATTGACGGTGTTGATTTGCTCGATATTGATATGCCAACATACCAAAGTAAGATTGGCTATGTCGGGCAAGAGGCAGTTATTTTTAACGACACGGTTTTTAATAATATTACTTTTTGGGCTGAGAAAACAAAACAAAATCTAAGGCGATTTCAGGATGTCATTGAGCAAGTTAGCTTAGGCTCTTTCTTTTTGGGCCTAGACAAAAAAGAAGACACTATGCTAGGCAACAATGGTATTAACCTAAGTGGGGGGCAGAGGCAGCGCATCTCCATTGCGCGAGAGCTGTATAAAAAAGTAGATGTACTGGTTCTTGATGAGGCAACCTCTGCCTTGGACTCTGAGACAGAACGAGCGGTGCAAGAAAGCATAGAAGTAATACAAGGTCAGTGTACGCTAATTATTATCGCCCATCGCTTATCCACTATTAAAAATGTAGACCATGTTGTCCTTATGGACAAAGGTAGAATTGTTGACAAAGGTGACTTTGAAGATCTTCAGTGTCGGCAAGCAAGATTTAAGAAAATGGTTGAGCTGCAAGATTTATGATAGCAAAAGAAAAGATTTTCCTTTTTGTTCGAAAAGCTGCAATTAAATATGGCTATGATTTGATAAAAATTAATAGTGAAACGGACCTTGCGCGACAATTTGATTCTAATAGCTGCCAGAAAGAAAAAATAAGAAATTATTTTTTACGTGCTCAAATGTCTGGAGATGAGGGTGCTTATGATGAGGCCGTGCGATATTTCATCCCAAATGTTCCAATTTCCAACAAATCTCAAATATTAAACAGTAGGCAATTTGGTTTTTCAAATATAAACACCTATCGAAGATTGGATGTTGATGGGGGACGGTTATTTGAGAAGATTTATTTTAATGATGAGGATTTGGGGGGCATAAATTATTTCTATAAAAATATTTATGGCTATATCCAGGAGTTTTTTGTTGCTCCAAATCTTGTTTTGAAGTCTGATGGGTCGCTCCTGTCTGCATTTTACTATGAGTTTTTGGAACTGGAGCCAATTTCAAGTCATGAGGCAATGGGCTTGCTGATAGCCGCATCTAAAAAGCTAGATACTATTTCAAGGTCCCCAAGAGGAAAAGATTTAATTTCCACCTATCACCATAGCATGAGGCGAATCAAACCCGTCGAAATGAAGGGTAATTATGAGGAATCATTGTTAGAAATGAGCGGAGCAGGAGTTAATGTAGAACATGTTATGCGGTTATTGATGAGCTCTCGATTTGTTTTGTCTCATGGTGATTTGAAGCCTCAAAATCTTTTTAAGCATAATGTTCTAATTGATTGGGATCATTTTTCAATATCCCCAATGGGAAAAGATCCAGCGGTGATATATTTTTTCTACCAAAGTCGAGGGCTGGTTGATTCCAACTATAAGAAATGGCTTGAACAAAATTACAGTGATTTTGTTGCCACAGAGGAGTGGGGATTTTTTGCTTTGGGATTTGTTTTTTATTTGTATGTGTACTTAAGTTCTCATGGTAGAAAAAGAAACAAATCAAGACAAAGAATCCTGATCAGTCTAGTGAAGGACTTGAGGGGGCGGTCTAAAGAGTTAGAAGGTGCGCTATTATAATGAAACAGAGAGTTACAATAATCATTACAACTTATAACGATAGCGTGGACATGCTACGGCGGGCAGTGTTATCTGTGGTGCAGCAAACGCTAGCCCCTGCCGAAGTAATTGTTGTCGATGATGGCTCTAGCTCTGAGTCTGCGCGGCAGTTGCAGAATGAACTACTGAAGAATGGCCAGCATGGAAATATCAAGTTCCTGTTCAAAGAAAATGGTGGCCCTTCTAGTGCGCGCAACCTTGGTGTACAGCATTGCGAAACTGAATGGATTGCTTTTCTTGATTCTGATGATGAAATGCTTCCCAGAAATATTGAAGAGAAATTACAAGGGCTGAAAGATCTAGGGGAAGATTATTTTGGGGTTTATGGTAGTTATCTGATCAACGGTGGCCGTGCACAGATTTATCGACATTTTGATGGTGTGGCTGATGCGGATTGGGTGGGGCATAGTGGTCATGGCATTCCTGGTGGGGTGCCTACTTATGTGTTTCGCTCGGAGGCGCTGAAGGCTGTTGGAGGATTTGATGAGTCTTTGGTCAATAATGAAGATTTTGATTTGCTTATCAGATTGATTAGAGCTGGGTATAAAGTGAAGGGCATGTTACAGCCAAACTTCATCAGAAATTACCGCCCAGAGTCCGTGAGCAGAAGTACTGACTATGAAAAAAAGTTCAGGCTACAGCAAAAGTTCCTAGAAAAGGCTGAGCGGTTGAATTACTTCAGCGCTGCTGAACTTACACGAAGAAAGCAAGCAGTCCTGGTCTCATTAGCTCGTGGCCAAATTAAAGCAGGCAAGCTAAGGGCAGGACTAAAAAGCTTCGCCTATGCTAAACACTTACACCCTGCAACAGGGATAAAACAATTGATCGTATTCAACTTGGCAGCCTTATTTGAGCGCCTAGGAGTGCTATGAAAATCCTGCATATTATTTCATCAGCTGCTTCAGGTGGGGCCGAAATCATGGTGAGAGATTTATCTGCTGAAATGGTGCGTCAGGGCCATGAGGTCCATGTTGGGTTTTTGGATCGGGCTATAGAGGCTGGACGAGATATTAATTTTGAAAATAATTTTTTATCGCAGCTTGATGTGGCAGGAGTGAAGCACTTCCATATTGGAGCGATTGCTCGAAAACGACCTTGGCTGGGGTGGTGGCGGTTAAGAAGGTATGTTAGAAAATACGATATTGATGTTGTTCATACGCATATGGCCTTTGGTGTGTTTTTTTCATTTCTCTTAAACTCTTTAATTGTTTTTACGCGCCATGGCCATGAGAGGCGCTGGAATAAAACTGTTTATTTTTTAATGAATAGATTGGTTGATCGATATGTTGCTGTTTCAAAAGCATCAGCCACTGACTTAGCTACCTATACAGGCCGTGAAGTTATTGCTATTGAAAACGGAGTTTCTCTCAGTAAATTTCGAGAGTTTCATCGTGTTCGTGACTTGGCTGATGATGGGGTGATAAAAATAGCCATGATCGGGAGGCTGGTTGCAGAAAAAGATTACCCCACGGCAATTGAGGCAGTGGCGCTTTTGCCATTTGATTTAAAGAAAAAATTAAAAATTAAAGTTGCTGGCGAGGAGGCTAGAAAAGGACGCCTTGTGTATTTGCAGTCATTGGCGAAACAAGCTGGAGTATCTGAGAATTTTGATTTTTGTGGCCTAGTGGAAGATATACCAAGTTTTTTATATGATGCAGATTTGTTTTTAATGAGTTCAGTCACGGAGGGTCTGCCCATCTCATTGCTTGAGGCTACCGCCTCAGGTCTGCCGTGCGTCGTGACTGATGTTGGAGGGTGTCGTGGTGTGCTGGATGACTGCCAGAATGGGTATGCTGTTGACCCTGGTAATTCTTATGCATTGGCTGCTGCTTTAAAGCTTGTTTTGCAAGAGAGAGAGGGCTTTAAGGGATTGTCAGAGAATGCTTTAAATAATGCACGCAAGTATAGTCTGTCAGAGTGTGTTGCGAGGCATATTGATTTATATGAGGGGGGAGTTCTGTGAAGGGCCTGATTCTTAAGTTTGCTCCAATTTGGTTTCAAAATTTTGCAATCAGTATATTTAATACTATGCAATATAAGAGGCGACATGGTGGAAAATACTGGAATTATAGAGACTATTTCAAATGGGCTGACTCATTGAGCGAGGGTGCAATGAGTGTGGAGGTAGAGCGACGCCTCAAAAATTATTTGGACTATGTTACTATCAATTCACCTTGGTATGCATCGTATCAGGACTATAAGTCACTGGAAGATTTCCGCCCTCTTGAAAAGATAGACATTGTCAAGCATTTGCATGATATTGCGACAGTCAGCGAGGAGGGCGGAGTCGTCGTCCAAACTGGTGGGACAACTGGTGCCTCTATGCGTGTTTTGTTCACTGATGAAGACAGTCAGGAGCGGCATGCGATGCTTGATCACTTTCGCTCCCAGTATGGGTATTCGCTTGGAAAAAGGTGTGCTTGGTTTTCAGGAAAAGACATTGTCACGGACAAAGATATATCTAAGGGGGTTTGCTACCGGGATGATTGGATTAATAAAATAAGATTTTTTTCAACCTTTAAAATAAGTGATAAAAATTTTGAAATTTATTGGGCTGCATTGAGGAAATTTAAGCCTGAATTTATGGTGGGATTTCCATCTAGTGTTTACGAAATTTGTTTATTCGCTGACGCTAAAGGGCTGCAATTATATCCGCCCGTTAATACGTATTTCCCTACTTCTGAAACAGTATTGCCCGCACACCGTGAGGTCATCTCACGAGTTTTGGGTTGTAAAGTTGTCGATCAATATGCATCTTCAGAGGGCGCCCCTTTTATAACTGAATGTCCTTCAGGTAGGTTGCATATTCAGCCGCTATCTGGTGTTTTTGAAGTTGTTGATGAGGGTCTTAATCCCTCATTGGAGGGGGAAATGCTTGTGACTTCTTTTTCGACGCGCGGCACACCATTGGTTCGGTATCGTATTGGTGACAGTATGAGGTTGGCCCCAGCTAAAGAAAAATGCTCTTGTGGCTCACATTTTCCTGTTGTCGAGCGAATTGAGGGGCGTAGTACAGATTACATTTTGTCGCCTGATTTTGGAAAAGTTAATCTTGGGAATATAAGCAACTGCACAAAAGGTGTGAGGGGTATTTATCGGTTTCAAGTTCATCAGAATGATGAAAGTATGGTTGCTGTTTGGGTTGAGGCATCTGACCAATTTAATTCTGATGAGCAAAGTAAATTCTATGAGGCTCTTGTCGCTCGACTTGGCAAAGCCATGCAAATAGATATTGTGTGTGTTGATAAAATACCCAAGGAGAGTAGTGGGAAGTTCCGTATTGTTAAGAATAACTTGCTGGTGAAGTCTCCATGATAACTGCTTTACTTGTGTTGGTGTTTAGTTCTTTTTTGTTTTTTCTGATTTCGCTTCATGGCCATAGATCACTAAGAGTTTTGTTTCTGGTGAGCGGCATTTTTTCTTTGCTGCTCGCCTTGATGGGTATTGTCGTACCCTTGCCTCAGTCTGGCGCTGATGCTGCAATGCATGAGAGACATGCTTGGTCTTTGGCCCAACTTCCGCTTACTTATATTTGGTCTAATTTTAAGTCATCTTCGGCACATAACTTCCCTTTGATTACTGCTACCTTTTATCATTTTTTGGGGCGCGGGTTGTTTGTGGCAGTTTTTCAAAACTTGGTAGTTTATGCTTTGGCATTGCACTATTCTGTTAAGTTGATAGGTGTGGTGTGGCCTAGAGTGCCAGGCTCAAATTTACTTATCGCTTTTATTTTTATTGCTTTTGCACCTATGTTGAAGTTGAATTCAGCTATTCACTTGCGTGAAATGTATGTGTGCTTTTTCATATTGCTGTCCTCGTTCTATCTTGTGAAATTTATTAATTCCAATGGTGTATTGGATTTGCTTTATTCAGTTGCTGCTCTGCTGTTCGCTTCAGTATTCCATGGCGGGGCATTTATGTATTTTTTTGGGCTTCCTTTTTACTTAATTTTCTTTTCTAAACTTAAGCTCCCGCTTAAATTGTTTTTTGGCGTTGTTTCTGTTGCTATCGTTGCAGTTGTCATTCAAAATATTGGCCTGGGAAAATTAGAGGCCCTGCAAGATGCTGATGATGTTCTTGAGGCGCTTGTTGCATCCAGGCAATCTTTTACTGAAGCCCGAACCTTGTATTTGACAAATCTTGTGCCTTCGTCTGCTTTTGACATTATTTGGCAGGCTCCCATTCGAATTTTTTATTTTTTGTTTAAGCCTTTTCCTTGGGATGTACGAGGTTTTGGTGATGTTTTGGCTTTTGTTGATGCGTTTGTTTGGGTCATGGTGGCTGTCTTGCTTTACAGAAATAGGAAGGTGATTGCCCAAAATAAAGGGGCTATGGTTCTATTTTTTTGCTTGCTCGCAGCGATATTTACCTTTTCTTATGGCACGACAAATTACGGTACAGCCATTCGTCACCGCACCAAGTTTTATGTGGTGGCCATTGTTTTGGTTGCTCCGTTCTTGCCCCGTGTTCGCTTTGGGCGGCGTAAAGTGAAAAAACGGGTGTCTTATGAGCATTGATGTTCTAGTTGTGGCGGGCAATGCCCGCTCTTTGATTGCCAACCGTGGTGATTTGATTCGGGCGATGCAGGCCAAGGGTTTGCGTGTGGCGGCGGCTGTGCCAGAGGAGGACTATTTGCCAGAGGTGGAGAGTCTGGGCATAGCGGTGCATCGCTTTCGTTTGGGGCGTACGGGCACCAACCCCTTGGCAGACCTACGAATGGCTTGGGCGTTGCGGGGCTTGATGCGGCAGTTGCGGCCGCAGGTGGTGTTCAGCTACACGGTTAAGCCCGTGATTTACGGCTCTTTGGCCGCACGGCTGGCGGGTGTGCCCCGCGCTTATTCCATGATTACAGGTATGGGCCATGCCTATACCACGCAGTCTTTGAAGACGCGGGTGTTGCGGGCCATCATCAGCCGCTTGTATCGCCTAGGTGTGGCTTGTAGCCGCAAGGTGTTTTTTCAAAACCCCGATGATTGGGCGGATTTTGAGCGCATGGGGGCTTTGCCTGATGCCAGTAAGGCGGTGTTGGTGAATGGCTCAGGCGTGGATGTGCAGCGCTTTGCCCAGCAGCCTTTGCCTGAAGGTGGGCCTGTTTTTACTTTTATTGGCCGTTTGCTGACGGAAAAGGGCATTGCTGAGTTTGCCGAGGCGGCCAAGCTGCTGCGGGCTGATTACCCCCAAGCACGCTTTGTGGCGGTGGGGCCGCATGATGCGGCTTTACCCCATGCGGTTTCGGCCCAAGCGCTGGCGCAGTGGCAAGCCGATGGCGTGGTGGAGTTTGTAGGTGGCGTGAAGGATGTACGGCCTTATTTGGCGGCTTGTTCGGTGTTTGTGCTGCCCTCTTACCGTGAGGGTACGCCCCGCAGTGTGCTGGAGGCCATGAGCGTGGGGCGGGCGATTGTGACGACGGATGCGCCTGGTTGCCGCGAGACGGTGGTGCAGGGGCATAACGGCTTTTTGGTTGCGCCGCGCAGTGCTGGGGCTTTGGCTGAGGGTATGCGGCAGTTTTTGCTGCGGCCTGAGTTGGTGGCGCCAATGGCGGGGGTATCGCGCCAGTTGGTAGAAGAAAAGTATGAAGTGGGCAAGGTGAATGCCCTGATTTTGCAGGCGATGGAGCTTTGAAATGAGCGTAAGGATAGGGAAAGAGAAAGAGGATGTGGCTGGCTTTAAGCGCAAGGATTTGTTGTTTAAGCGTGGCTATGTGGTGTTGAGCTTTGCCTTGTCTGAAGCCGAGTTGCTGAGGGCTCCTTTTTTCGGTTTTTGGCGCTTGGTGGGGCAGGTGGGTTCTTCTTTTGTATATGCCCAAGAGAGTTGCCACGCAGCCTGCATTGAGGCTCAGGATGGGACTTCTTTATTTCTGCTGGGTCATGCTTACAACCCTTTGCGGATGGTCGCTGATGAAGATGAGGTGTTGAGGCAGCTTGCGGCAGTATGGGCTGAGGCTGGGCAGAGTGAGGCATTTTTTGCGGCTTTGAGTGAGCTGACGGGGGTGTTTGTTCTGTTTGTGTTGCCGCCAGAGGGCGGGGCTTTTGCTGTGCAAGATTGTGCGGGCTTGATGCCCGTGGCCTATGTGGAGCATGAGCGCGGCAGAGCCTTTGCTTCGCATCCGCAGTTGTTGGCTGATGTGTTGGGTTTGCAGCCAGATGCTTTTGTTGCAAATTTTTTACAGGCTAGGTTTAACAAAATTGGAATCGCCAATTTGCCTGGCATCAAGACCTTGTATCAGGGCGTGCGTATGTTGACGCCGAATACTTGGCTTGATTTGCAGACACTGGCTGTGCAGCGTTTTTACCCGCTACGGGCTTTGCCCCAAGGCGACGCTGATATAGAGAAGATAGAAAGGATTTTGCAAAACAGCGTTAAGCTTGCTGTACAGAAGTGGCGTTGCGCTGTATCAATGACAGGTGGGGTCGATAGTCGCTTGACTTTGGCTGCGGCTAAATCAGTGCGCCAAGACTTGCGCTTCTTTAGCTTTTCATCTAACCCGAATGAGATGAAGGATGTGCTGGCAGCCAAGGAGATTTGTCAAGCTTTGGGCTTGCAGCATGAACATTACGATGTGCCGCAGCAAATAGAAGGCGATGAATTTGAGGAGCTGGCGGCCATCATGCACCACAATTTGTCGTATAGCCGCTTTAAGTATGGGCCTGATGTGAATAAGCGTTATACGCTGTGGAAGAAGGTGGATTTTGAATGCGAGATTAAGAGCCATGTGAATGAGATTTCACGGGCCTTTTATTACAAAAAACTGGGTGTGAAGAGATTGCGCCAGCCCTTAAGCAGCCGCAATATGAGCAATCTTTCAAAGCGCAATTTTTTTGACCGCAGGCTGTTGAGGCAAATGGATGCGGCTTTTGCAGAGTTTGCAGAAGTGGCGAGTTTTGGGGCATTTCCGACAGGCTATGACGAGAGCGATATGTTTTATTGGGAGCATCGTATGCCCCAATGGGCGGCACAAACCAAGCAGAGCTTTGATGTGTCGCATGAGACGACCATCATTTACAACAACCGCGTCTTGTTAGAGGAGATGCTGAGGTTTGACTTTGAGGCTCGCCTGAATGATGGGCCACACAAGGCTTTGGCCGTCCGTATGGATGATGCTTTGGCTCAAGTAGGGGCAGAGAATGCGAATGCCATGAAGAGCTGGAGGCGGATTTGGCTGGAAAAGGCTTTTTACTTTGTGAATAATTTTTAAAGGAGAGGCGGTGTTTAAGCGTGCCTTTGATGTGCTGTCGAGTGCGGCGGTGTTGGTGGTGATTTCGCCTTTGTTGGCCTTGCTGTGGCTGGCGATTCGCTTGGATAGCCCAGGGCCGGCTTTGTTTGTGCAAACGCGGATTGGGCGGGGGCAGCAGCCGTTTCAGATTTACAAGTTTCGCAGCATGTTTGCCCGTGATCCGAACCAGATTGACCAGCACGGCGAGCAGGTGATTGTGGGGGGACGGGATCCGCGTATTACCCGTGTGGGGCGGTGGATTCGGGCAGCGAGTTTGGATGAGTTGCCCCAGTTGCTGAATATTTTGAAGGGCGATATGAGTGTGGTGGGGCCACGGCCAATTATTCCGGAGCAGTTGGCGGTGGTGCCGTCTGAGTTGATGCGGCGCTTTGAGGTGCGGCCGGGTTTGACGGGTTTGGCGCAGGTGCGTGGGCGGCGCAGTTTGGGCTGGATTTCGATTTTGAAGGCCGATAACGAGTATGTGGATAAGGCGGGCTTGTGGTATGACTTGGGCATTATTTTGCGCACGGTGTATGTGGTGCTGACAGGTGCTGGGGTGTATGGCGGCAATGAGTTGAATTGGCGGGCTTACCGCGACCAGTTGCGGGCCGAGCAGGTGCGAAAGGAGGAGCAGCATGGCTAAGCGTTTGCAGTGGATGCTGATTACGGCGAATACCGAGATTGCGGCTTATGCCGAGGCTGCTGGGGTGCACCGTATTTTTGTGGATATGGAGGTGCTGGGTAAGGCCGAGCGCCAAGGGCATTTGGATACGCATAAGGCGGCGCACACTTTTGCTGATGTGGCGGCGCTGGCGCAGGTGTTGCAGCGTGCCGAGTTGATGGTGCGGCTGAATCCTTTGCACGCAGGCAGTGCGGCGGAGGTAGCGCAGGCGGTGGAGGCAGGGGCGCAGCGTTTGATGTTGCCCATGTTTACCTGTGCCGAGGAGGTGGCGGAGTTTGCGGCGCTGGCGGGGGGCTGCCCCGTGACTTGGTTGGCGGAGACGCCGCAGGCTTTGCTGCGCTTAGGCGATTGGCTGCCGCTGTTGCGCGCAGGCGATGAGGTTCATTTTGGTTTGAATGATTTGTCGATTGCGATGGGTTTGAGCTTTTTGTTTGAGCCGATGGCGGCACGGATGTTTGATGTGGCGGCGCAGCGTTTGCGTGCGGCGGGTGTGCCTTTTGGTATAGGCGGCATTGCGAGGGCGTATACGGGTGATGTGGCGGCGAATCAGATTTTGGGTGAGCATGTGCGTTTGGGGTGTTCGCGTTTGATTTTGTCGCGGGCTTTTCATGGTTCGGCTAAGAGTTTGGCGGATTTGCAAGCGCAGTTGGATTTGCCGCATGAGTTGGCGCAGTTGCATGAGGTGGAGGCGCAGTGGCAGGCCGCAGGCGATGCGGCTTTACAAGAGAACCAAGCGGTTTTGGCGCGAGTGGTGTTTGATAAAGCAAAGGAGTTGCGCCATGCAAAAGCCTAAGTGGCAAAGGGATTGGCCGCAGGCGATGCGGGTGTTGTTTGTGCAGGAGGCGGCTGTGCTGGCTGGCCAGCGTGAGTGGGTGCAGGGCTTTTTTGCACAACAGGTGCCGCAGGCGCGGCTGGCTTTTGCAGGGGCGGTGGCCGATGTAGCAGAGGGAGAGCATTTTGATGTGGTGATTGCACCGACTTTGCCTTGGTTGGCTGAGCTGCTGGGGCGGGTGCATACGCCGTGGGTGCATTTTTTGTCGGCAGGGGTGGAGCGGATTTGGGCCATGCCTTTTGATAAGCGTGCTTTGCTGATGACCAAGAGCAGTGGCGTGCATGGTGCGCCTATGAGTGAGTTTGCGATTGGGGCGATGTTGTTTTTTGCAAAACAGTTTCATCGTTTTGTGGCGCAGTCAGCGCAGGCGCAGTGGCAGCGGGTTTGGCTGGATGAGTTGACGCAGCAGCATTTGCTGGTGCTGGGCGCAGGGCATATTGGGCAGATGCTGGCGCAGCGGGCCAAGGTGTTTGGTATGCGGACCACAGGTACGGCACGGCATGTGCGTGATTTGCCAGGTTTTGATGCGGTGCTGCCGCTGGAGCGGGTGCAGGAGGTGCTGCCAGCGGTGGATTATGTGGCGGTGTGTTTGCCTTTTACGCCTGAGACGGAGGGGCTGGTGGATGCCGCATTTTTGCAGCGGCTCAAGCCTGGGGCTGTGTTGGTTGATATTTCTCGTGGCGGCGTGGTGCGTGGTGATGCTGTGCTGCAAGCCTTAGAGAGTGGGCATTTGAAGGGTGCGGCGCTGGATGTGTTTGAGCAAGAGCCGCTACCTGTGGAGTCGCCTTTGTGGAGGCAGGAGCGTTTATTGATTACGCCGCATGTGTCAGGCACCACGCCGTTTTATTTAGAGCGGGCTTTGGGGATTTTTCTCGATAACTTGCAGTGCTTGCAAAGGGGGCAAGAGCCCTGTACGGGCGTGGATGTGGCGGCGGGGTATTGATGCAGTCTATTGGGATAAGACCTGTGCGGTGATACGGGGTGTGATGGGGCGGTTGCGCACATTCTCGTAGGGGCCTTGCATGCAAGGCCATCACAAACCCTGCACCTCGTCTGGGCGTTGCATGCAACGCCCCTACAAGCCCACTATCTCGTCAGGCTGGGCTGCGTCCATTCTCGTAGGGGCCTTGCATGCAAGGCCCTCACAGCCCCACCAAGAGCATGGGAGCGAGAGGTTTTGCGTTTGCTTGCTTGGCCCTTTTGTGCCATTTGGTATAGGCTTGGCGTTACTGCTGTCATGTGCCCTCTCGCTGGCGTGCACTGGTAAACGGCGTTTTGAAAGGTGTGAGATGAAATCACTAAACAATGTGGCCGCTGTGATTGAAAGTCAAGAAGAACAGGCTTTGCGTGTGGTCATGCGCGAGGCCAAACATGAGGCCATGGTGCGTCGCACACGCGCATTGGAGGCGCATGTCCAGCGTTTGCGTGAGGCTGTGCAAGCAGGGGTGGCACGCCGCAAGGAGTTGTTGGGTGGCCGTTGAACAGCGTCCTGTTCTGATTGTTGTGGCTGGGCCGAATGGTTCGGGCAAAACGACGATTACAGAAAAGCTGCTGAGGCATCAATGGATGCAGGGCTGCGAGTACATCAATGCAGATGAGATTGCGCAAACGCAGTTTGATGGCTGGAATGATGAAGCTTCTGTCTTGAAGGCGGCCCAATTGGCAACGGAGATGCGCCACCGTTGCATTCGTGAAGGGCGAAGTTTGGCTTTAGAGACGGTGTTTTCTGCTCCCGATAAGGTTGATTTTATTCGCGAGGCGGAACAGGCAGGATTTTTCATTCGTGTGTTCTTTGTTTGCACGAAGGAGCCCAGTATCAATATTGGCCGTGTGGGGCGGCGTGTGCTTGAAGGGGGACATGCCGTGCCAATGGATAAGATTTTTACGCGTTACTACAAATCCATTGGGAATTGTGTGACGGTGGCGCCAGTCGTGGATCGGCTGTATTTCTACGATAACTCGGCAGAAAACGAGGATGCGCAGTTGCTTTTTAAGGTGAAAGATGGCGTGGTGGCAAAGGTCTATCAAGATTTGGAGCCGTGGGCGCAGATGATTTTGGATACCTTGCCGCAGAGCTAGTGGACGAGGGGTTCGGTAGTCCGCAATGACAAGGGTGGATGGGGTCGGCGGTTTTATTCCCATCCTGTGGAGGGGTGTGTGTTATAGCGGTTTTTCGTAGGGGCCTTGCATGCAAGGCCATCACAAACCCTGCACCTCGTCTGGGCGTTGCATGCAACGCCCCTACAAACTTTGCTTTTTCTGTGGCTTTATTGACCCTTTAAACACTGTGGTGCTGTTGGACGGGCCAGGGGGCTTGAGTAAAATAAGGGCTGGTTTGCCGTTGGCCTTTTGTTCCGTGTGCTGACCCAAGAGAATGTGTATAAAAAGGGAGTGCCTGATGTTGCGTGTGGTTGCCCAGCGTTTGCTGGTTCTGCCCCGATGGGCGAAATTATTGGTGGTGCTGCTGTTGGATGTGACGGTGGCGTTGTTGTCGATGTGGCTGGCGTTTTATTTGCGCCTAGAGGTGTGGGATGTGCCACGCGGGCAAGAGCTCTTTTTGTATGTGGGGGCTTTGCTTTTTCTGCCGTTTTTTGTGTACTGGGGTTTGTATCGGGCGGTGTTCCGCTATGTGGGGATGCAGGCGTTAGAGGCCATGGGCAAGGCGGTGCTGGCTTATGCGCTGCTGTTTTTCATTTTGATTATGTGGGTGCAGCCCGAAGGCGTGCCGCGCAGCGTGGGTTTGATTCAGCCGCTGGTGTTTACGGTGCTGGCGGGTTTGTGGCGGGTGGTGGCGCGGTATTGGCTGGGGCGCTGTAGCCGTGAGCGCATGGCTGGGCCTAAGGGCCGTTTGCTGATTTATGGCGCAGGTGAGGCTGGGGTGCAGACGGCGCTGGCTTTGAGCGTGATGCGCGAGTATTCGGTGGTGGCGTTTGTGGATGCGGATGCGCAGAAGGTGGGGCGCAGTATTCATGGGCTGCGCATTATTGCGCCGAGTGATGTGCCTGAGTGGGTGGCGCGTTACAAGGTGAGCGATATTTTGCTGGCGATTCCGTCGCTGGGCTGGCAGCAGCGCCGCCGTGTCATTGATTCTTTGCGCAGTTTGCCCGTGCGGGTGCGTTCTCTGCCGGGGATGTTGGATTTGGCGCAGGGCAAGGTGTCGATTTCAGACTTCAAAGAGCTGGAGATTGAGGATTTGCTGGGCCGTGCGCCAGTGGATCCTGATGCCGATTTGCTGGCGCAGAATTTGCGCGGCAAGGTGGTGTTGGTGACGGGGGCGGGCGGCAGTATTGGCAGTGAGTTGTGCCGCCAAATTGTGCAAGAGGGGCCGAGGCGTTTGGTGCTGCTGGAGCACAACGAGTTTGGCCTGTATGCGATTCACCAAGAGTTGTTGCGCCTGTGCCAGCAGCAGGGCTATCAGCTTGAGCTGCGGCCTGTGCTGGGCACGATTCGGAGTTTGCGGCGTTTGCGGGTGGTGTTTGCCGCTGAGCAGCCTGATGTGGTCTTCCACGCAGCGGCCTACAAGCATGTGCCACTGGTGCAGAGTAACCCCAGCGAGGGGGTGCTCAACAATGTGCTGGGCACGCTGAATGTGGCGCGGGCGGCGATGGAAGTGGGCGTGGGCAATTTTGTGTTGATTTCAACCGATAAGGCGGTGCGCCCGCCGAATGTGATGGGGGCGAGCAAGCGCATGGCCGAGTTGTGTTTGCAGGCTTTGGCCGCGAGCGATGCGGTGAGCTTTGCGGGCTTGACAGATGAGTGTGGGGCTGAGCCTGTGCCGCGCAAGACGAATTTCTCTATGGTGCGCTTTGGCAATGTGCTGGGCAGCAGTGGCTCGGTGGTGCCTTTGTTCAGGCAGCAGCTCAAGCGCGGCGGGCCGCTGACGGTGACGCATGAGGAGGTGACGCGCTACTTTATGACCATACCTGAGGCGGCGCAGTTGGTGCTGCAAGCGGGGGCCATGGCGCAGGGCGGTGAGGTGTTTGTGCTGGATATGGGCGAACCAGTGAAGATTGTGGATTTGGCCCGCAAGATGGTGGAGCTGAGCGGCCTGAAACTGCGCGATGCCGAGCACCCTGATGGCGATATTGAGGTGAAGGTGGTGGGCCTGCGCCCAGGCGAGAAGCTGTATGAGGAGCTGCTGATTGGCGATAACCCCATGCCCACGCAGCACGAGCGCATCATGATGGCGCGGGAGCGCTTTTTGCCCTGGCATGAATTGCTGCCCGCCATCAGCGCCCTAGAGCAAGCGGCCCGTTTGGAGGACACCGCCACTGTGCGGGCGATTTTGGCCAAGCATGTGGCGGGCTTTGATGAGGCGTGCGAGGCCAGCGAAGCCTGAGTTTCGCGCCTTTGATGCGGGGATTTGACGGCTGCCGTCTTGATGATTTCGTCATTGCGGCCCCCGAGCCGCAATCTAGGTTTTAGCTGCGTTTGAGATTGCGGATCGAGTCCGCAATGACGGCAAAAAAGGGCGGGGCCGCAAACCCTTCACCCAGCCCGTGTAAGGGCGCTTGGGTAAAATTGCCCCATTCATCTTCTTACTAGGTCAGCCCATGAGCAGCGACAGCCCCAACACCATCCGCACGGCGCAGAGTGCCGCCGATTACGACCCCAGCTTGAAGCAAAAGGCCGAGGCGAAGTTGGCGCGCCTGCCCATCAAAATCCACAAAGTGGCTGAGCCGCTGAAAAAACCCGATTGGATTCGGGTCAAGGCGGGCAGCGTGAACACCCGCTTCTATGAAATCAAGCGCATCTTGCGTGAAAACAATTTGCACACCGTCTGCGAGGAGGCCAGTTGCCCCAATATTGGCGAGTGCTTTGGCCGAGGCACGGCGACCTTCATGATCATGGGCGATAAATGCACGCGCCGTTGTCCTTTTTGCGATGTGGGCCACGGCCGCCCCGATGCGCTGGATGCGAATGAGCCTTTGAATTTGGCGAAAACGATTGCGGCCATGAAGCTGAGCTATGTGGTGATTACCAGTGTCGATCGTGATGATTTGCGCGACGGCGGCTCGCAGCATTTTGTCGATTGCATCCGCCATGTGCGCGAGCTCTCGCCGAGCACCCGCATTGAAATCCTCACGCCAGATTTCCGTGGCCGTGATGATCGCGCCCTGAATATTTTGCTGGCCGCACCGCCCGATGTGATGAACCACAACCTAGAGACTGTGCCGCGTTTGTACAAAGAGGCCCGCCCTGGCTCAGATTACCAATTCAGCCTGAATTTGCTGAAAAAATTCAAAGAGCTGAACCCCAGCGTGCCGACCAAAAGCGGCCTGATGGTGGGGCTGGGCGAGACGGATGAGGAGATTTTAGAGGTGATGCGCGATATGCGTGCGCATGACATCGATATGCTCACCATCGGCCAGTATTTGGCCCCCACAAATGCCCACTTGCCTGTGCGCCGCTATGTGCACCCTGACACCTTCAAGATGTTTGAAACCGAGGCTTATGCCATGGGCTTTAAACATGCGGCAGTGGGGGCGCTGGTGCGTTCGAGCTACCACGCCGACCAGCAGGCCGATGGCGTGGCTTGAGTGCAGCTTGTGCTGTGAATCAGAGCGGCCCTGCGGGGCCGTTTTTTGTGCCTGCGTGTTTGCCCAGCACGCCCAAATCCAGGCGGCCATCTTGCAATTGGGCGTGCAAGTGTTCGCCCACTTTGACATCGGCCAAGCTGCGAATGGTTTGCCCATCGCCGCGCTGCAAAATCACGCTGTGCGCAGCGCGTGCCGATTGCAGGGCCAGTAGGCGTTGTTCAAAAGAACTGAGTTTTTTATGCGCCAAGTGAATGCTGACTTGGGTGCTGTGCTGGCATTGCTGGGCTTGTTGCTGCAAAAGGGCCGCTTGCTGGCGCAAGAGGTTTTGGCTGCTGTGGCGCAGGCTTTGCCCCTGTGTGCGCAGGGCGTGCTGGGCCTGCCTGAGCTGGCCGGCCAAGCCGCTGTGCAGGCGCAGGCTTTGCTGGCTCAGGCGGTGCTGTTGTGCTTGCAGGGTATGGCTGCGCCAATGCGTCAGTTGCATGGCGCCGCGGTCTAAGTGAATACTCACTTGCTCAAGCCGCTGCTGCACACGGGCTTGTATTTGCGCCTGCATGTGTTGCAACTGGGCCAGCAGTTGGCTGCGCTCAGGCGCGGCCAGTTCAGCCGCAGCGGTGGGGGTGGCGGCGCGCACATCGGCCACAAAATCGGCAATGGAGAAGTCGCTCTCATGCCCCACGCCGCTGACGATGGGCACGGGGCTGGCGGCGATGCAGCGGGCCAAGGCTTCGTCGTTGAAGGCGGCCAAGTCCTCGGCACTGCCGCCGCCGCGCACCAGCAAAATCACATCAGGCCGCAGGGCGTAGAGGCGCTGCAGGGCGGCAATCAGCTCGGCGGGGGCGCTGCTGCCCTGCACGCTGGCGGGGGCAAACAGCAGTGGAATATGCGGCGCACGGCGGGCCAGGGTTTGCGCCACATCGTGCTGGGCTGCGCCTGCGGCTGAGGTGACCAAGCCGATGCGCTGCGGGTGGCTGGGCAGGGGGCGTTTGCGGGCGCTGTCAAACAAGCCTTCGGCTTGCAGCTTGGCTTTGAGGCGCAGAAAAGCCTCGTGCAAATCGCCCGCGCTGGGGCGGCTCATGGCCTCCACAATCAGTTGCAAATCGCCGCGCGGCTGATACAGGCTGAGCTTGGCGCGCAACTGCACTTGCTGGCCGTTTTGCGGCTGAAAAGACAGTTGCGCCAGATTGCGGCGAAAGATGACGCAGCGCATTTGCGCTTGCGTATCTTTGATGGAGAAGTAGGCGTGGCCGCTGGGGCTGAGGCTGTAGTTGCTGATTTCACCGGCCACACTGAGGGCGGGCCAACTGCGCTCAAAAGCCGAGCCAATGGCGGCGGCCAAGCCGCTGACGCTCCAGATGTTGTCTTTGCCAGCGCTTGCCATGAGTGGCCTATAGCCCAAGTGGGCGCTTACATGCCAAGGGCGAGTTTGGCGCCTTCGCTCATCATGGCGCGGCTCCAGGGTGGGTCAAAAACCAAATTGACCGTGGCCTCGGCCACACGGGGGATGGTGAGGATTTTGTCGCAGGCTTCGTTGGCAATCGATTCACCCATGCCGCAGCCAGGGGCCGTGAGGGTCATGTCCATAAAGACATGCACCTTGTCTTGCTCGCCTGTGGGTTTGATGGCCACAGAATAGACCAAGCCCAAATCGACGATATTGACGGGGATTTCAGGGTCGTAGCAGGTGCGCAGCACCTTCCAGACCAAAGGCTCGATTTCTTCCACGCTGGGGGCATCGGGCATGTCGAGGCCACGGGGTGGCTCCTTGCCGATGGCGTCAGCGTCTTCGCCCTTGATGCGCATGAGCTGGCCTTCCACCAAGAGGGTGAAAGTGCCGCCCAAGGCTTGCGTGATTTGCGCAATCATGCCTTCTTGCAATTCAACGGGGTGGCCGCTGGGCACGGTTTCAGCCATGACGCTGCGGCGCACCAGCACATCTTCTCTTTGCCTGCGATTGAACATGGGGTTTACTCCTCTTCGGTGCCGCCAGCGTCGGCCTGGCCTTGTATGGCGTGCATGAGGGCGTGCCAGCCCAGCAGGGCGCATTTGATGCGGCTGGGGTATTGGCGCACGCCTTGCAAGCTGATGAGCTTGCCCAGGTGCTTGGCATCGGGCTCTTGTTCGCCCGTGAGCACGCCACGAAAGTGCTGTTGCAGGGCCTCGGCCACGGCAATGTCGCGGCCTTTGACGGCCTCGGTCATCATGGAAGTAGAGGCCATGCAGATGGCGCAGCCCACGCCGCTAAAGCGGATGTCCTCAATGCGCTGGCCGTCTTCAATCAGCAGCTCCACGGCAACGCGGTCGCCGCAAGAGGGGTTGGTGCCCTGCGCTTGGTGGCTGGGGTGGTCGAGGTGGCCGAAGTTGCGCGGGGCGCGTTTGTGCTCCAGCACGACTTCTTGGTATAGGTCGTTTTCAGCGGCGCTGATGGGTTTCATCGCAATACCTCTAGGCAAAATTTCACGCCTTCAAGCAGGGTGTGGACTTCTTCGGCGCTGTTGTAGAGCGCAAAAGAGGCGCGGGTGGTGGGGCCAGCGCAAAGGGCATCGAGCAGGGGCTGGGCGCAGTGGTGGCCGGTGCGTACGGCCACGCCGCGTTGGTCGAGCAAAGTGCCGATGTCGTGCGGGTGCACATCGTCGAGCAAAAATGACACCAGTGCCGCATCCGTGGCGTGGGGTGCAATCACGCGCACGCCTTCAATGGCTTGCAGGCCAGCCACGGTGTGCGCGCGCAGGCTGTGGATGTGGGCATCGATGGCGCTGCGGCCCACGCGGTCAATGAATTGCGCAGCAGCGGCCAAGCCCACGGCACCGGCCACATTGGGCGTGCCGCCCTCTAAGCGGGCGGGCAGTTGGGCGTAAACCGCGCCCTCGTAACTCACGCTATCGACCATATCGCCGCCCAAACGCAGGGGGTAGAGGCGCTCCAGCGCAGGGCGTTTGCCCACCAATGCGCCTGTGCCCATGGGGCCATACATTTTGTGGCCTGAAAAAACAGCGAAGTCCGCTTCAATGGCGTTCAAATCGGGCAAGTTGTGGCCCGCGACTTGGGCCATATCGAGCACGGTGTAAGCGCCAGCGGCCTTGGCCATGCTGAGCATGGCTTCAAACGGTGGGCGCTCGCCGGTGGCATTGGCACAGGCGGTGATGGCGAACACACGGGTTTTGTCGTTCAGTAGCTGGGCCAGCTCATTGGCGTGCACACGGCCATCGGCATCGGGTTTTAAAAACACCAGCTCGGCCCCCGTCATGCGGGCGGCATGTCGCCAAGGGAGGATGTTGGCGTGGTGCTCTAGGCCGCTGACGATGATGCGATCGCCCGCTTGCAGCGGGGCCTTGCCCGGGCCTGCGGCCCAGAGGCCGTTGGCGATGGTGTTGATGGCCTCGGTGGTGCCAGAGGTGAAGACCAGTTCATGGCCTGCGCCCAAGCCAAGGTATTGCAAAAGCGTGGCGCGGGAGGCCTCAAAAGCATCGGTGGCGCGTTGGCTCAAGGTGTGTACGCCACGGTGGATGTTGGCGCGGTTTTGGCTTTCAAACTCGCGCATGGCCTCCATCACGGCCAGCGGCATTTGTGTGGTGGCGGCGTTGTCAAGGTAGGCCAAGGGGCGGCCATTGACCTCTTGCGCCAAGATGGGAAATTGCGCGCGCCAATCGGCGGGTTTGAAAGCGGCAGAGGCTTGCGTGGCAGCATCAGCGGGCATAGGCGGCCTCGCTTTCGCTTTGAATCAGGGCGGCCAAGGCGGGGGCCAGCTCGTCGTGGTCCAGCCATTGCGCCACGGCCTCGGCGCTCAAGCTGCGCTCAAACAAGGCGCGGGCCATGCCCTGCATGACGAGGCGTTTGGCGGCGGCAGGCTCCAGGCCGCGTTGGGCGGCGTAAAACAAAGCGCCCTGCGGCAGTGCGCCCCAAGTGCCGCCGTGGCTGGCTTGCACTTGGTCGTGCGAGATTTCAAGATGCGGGCGCAAAACCATGCGCGGCTGGCCCGCTAGCGGAATGCCCGCAATGTGCTGCGAGATGCCGCTATCGCTCGCGCCAGCGGCAATCTCGGTGTAAGAGTTGCTGACGATTTTGCTGCTGCCTTGCGCCAGACTGAGGGATTCCACATGGCTCTGGCCTTTTTGCCCCAGCAGGTGGGCATAGGCTTGGTGATCGAGCTGGCCTTCGCTGGCCAAAATCAACACGCCTTGGTGCGACACCGCACCCTCGCCGTGCATACGGAAATCTGTGCGTTGCAAGTGGTAGGCGCTGCTGGTGGCAATCAGGGCTTGGGCGTAGTGGCCGCCGCTGGCGATGTCCACATCCAGCACATGGGCCACAGGGCTGGCCTCGTGCTGTGGTGCCCAGCGCAGGTGTTGCAGCTCGGCGCTTTCACCCACACGGGCGATAAGGCGCAGGTTTTGCGCCCCCGTTTGCGCCAAGGTTTTGTGTTGCTCCAGCAGGCCGCAGCGCGCGCCCGCTTCAACTTCAATGATGAGCAGGGGAGCGTGGGGTGTGTTCAGGGCGTGGTGCTTGACTTCCAGCCAGCAAATGCCACTGCCGTCGGCTTGGGCGCTGATACGCAGGTGCAATGCCTCGGTACACAGGGCGCGGTGGGCCCACGCAAAGGGCGCGGCCTCGCCCGCTTCATCGGCAGGCAGCAGGGCCAGCACTTCGGCGCGTTCGGCCGCGTCAAACAAAGACAGGCGGCGCACGCTGACGCTGTCCTTCCAGCGGGCATCGGCCAAGCGCACTTGCCAGGCGGATGGGCCGCCGCAGTGGGCCGCTTCGGGCTGGGTTGGGCCCAGCCATGTCTCAAGGGCGGGGGGCGGTAGGTGTTGAAAAGCCTCGCTGCGGCGCGTGATCCAGCCGTGGGCTTGGAGGCGATCGCGAGCGGCTTGCATGGGGCTGGCTTCACTCATGGCAAAACTTCCTTTCGGGCGCGCTTATTGCGCTTGGGCGGCAAAGCCCTGCTCGGCAATGCGGCGCGCCAGTGCGATGTCGCCTTGCTCGGCAATGCGGCCTTGATCCAAGCGCAGCACCACATCGGGCTGGAAGGATTCAATCATTTGCAGATAATGGGAAACGACCAAAAAGGCCGTGCCTTGGGCACGCATTTTTTGCACCAAATCCACCACCGCACGCACGCCGTCCACATCAAGGCCAGAGTCGATTTCGTCCAAAATCGCCAGCTTGGGTTGCAGCATGGCCATTTGCAGCATTTCATTGCGCTTGCGCTCGCCGCCGCTAAAGCCCTCGTTCACGGGGCGGCCCAGCATGGTGTCAGACAGGCCCAAGCCGTCAGAGGCATCGCGCGCGTCGTTCAAAAAGTCAAAAGCATCTTTGGGTTCTTCGCCATTGGCCTCGCGCACGGCGTTCAAGGCGGTGCGAATAAAGAGGTTGTTCTTCACGCCGGGGATGTCAGGCGGCGATTGGAAGGACAAAAACAAACCCGCACGGGCACGCTCGTGGGCTTCAAGCGTCAGCAAATCTTGGCCGTTCAGCAGGGCTTGGCCGCCCGCTACGCTATAGCTGGGGTGGCCGGCCAAGGCATTGCCCAAGGTCGATTTGCCGCTGCCGTTGGCGCCCATGAGGACGACCAGGCTGCCAGGGGCCACATCAAAGCTGATGGATTGCAAAATGTGGCGCTCGCCAATATCGACGCGCAAATCTTTCACTTCTAAAACAGGCTTGCTCATTGTGTTCTTTCGATTCAAGGGGGTGGGGCGCGGGCTTAACCCACTGCGCCTTCAAGTGAGACGGCCAACAGGGCTTTGGCCTCCAGCGCAAATTCCATGGGCAGCTCTTCGAGCACCGATTGGCAGAAGCCGCCGACGATGAGGGCGGTGGCGTCCTCGGGGTCAATGCCGCGCTGCTGGCAGTAAAACAGGCGTTCTTCAGAGATGCGGGTGGTGGTGGCCTCGTGCTCAATGGTGGCATCGCTGCGGGCTACATCCATATAGGGGAAGGTGTGCGCGCCGCAGTGCGGGCCAATCAGCAGGGAGTCGCACTCGGTGTTGTTCACCGCGCCCTCGGCGCTGGCGTTGATGCGCACCAAACCACGGTAGCTGTTTTGCGCGTGGCCGGCGCTGATGCCTTTGGAGACGATGCGGCTGGTGGTGTTTTTGCCGATGTGGATCATCTTCGTGCCCGTATCGGCCTGCTGGCGCAGATTAGAGACGGCGATGGAGTGGAATTCACCGTTGGACTCATCGCCTTGCAGGATGACGCTGGGGTATTTCCAGGTGATGGCCGAGCCGGTTTCAATTTGCGTCCAGGAAATGCGTGAGCGCTTGCCTGCGCACAGGCCGCGCTTGGTGACGAGGTTGTAAATGCCGCCGATGCCGTTCTCATCGCCAGGGTACCAGTTCTGCACGGTGGAGTATTTGATGTAGGCATCGTCGTGGGCCACCAGTTCCACCACGGCGGCGTGCAATTGGTTTTCATCGCGTTGGGGGGCGGTGCAGCCTTCCAAATAGCTGACCTCGCTGCCCTCCTCGGCAATGATGAGGGTGCGTTCAAACTGGCCCGTGTTGGCGGCGTTGATGCGGAAGTAGGACGACAGCTCCATAGGGCACTTCACGCCCTTGGGGATGTAAACAAAAGAGCCATCTGAGAACACCGCCGAGTTGAGCGCGGCGTAGTAGTTGTCGCCTTGTGGCACGACTGTGCCCAGATACTTTTCAATCAGCTCAGGGTGGTTGTGTACGGCGTGCGAAAAGGAGCAAAAAATCACGCCGACTTCGGCCAATTGCTCGCGGAAGGTGGTGCCGACTGAAACCGAGTCAAACACGGCATCCACGGCCACGCCCGCTAAGGCGGCGCGCTCGTGCAGGGGCACGCCCAGCTTTTCATAAGTCTCCAGCAGTTTGGGGTCCACTTCGTCCAAGCTCTTGGGCGCGTCCTTCATGGACTTGGGCGCTGAATAATAAGACAGGGCTTGGTAATCAATGGGCTGAATTTGCAGGCGACCCCAGTTGGGCTCTTGCATTTTTTGCCAGCGTGCAAAAGCGGCCAAACGCCAGTTGAGCAAAAACTCGGGTTCTTTCTTTTTGCGCGAGATGGCGCGGATGGTGTCCTCGTCCAAGCCTGGCGGCAGGGAGTCAGACTCCACATCGGTGGTGAAGCCGTGCTGATAAGGGCGCTCTAGGGCTTGCGCAAGGGCCGCATCTTGTTGGCCAAGGAGGTCAGCAGCGGCGTTGGGCGGGGTGTCGGTGGACATAAATCAATGCAAAAATGAATACATGGAGATTTTATATATCTTTACCATGTGGGCATCAAGGCAGGGGCTCATGCCCGCAATAGCCGTGAGGGGATGGGCTGGGGCTTGCGGCTTTGGGCCAAATTCACGCAAAGCCAAATGAACCCGCAATTGTAAAGGGCAAAGTGCAGAAACCTTGATTTAACGCAAATGAAGCTGGCACGGGCTGTGGGCGTTTAATCGCAAGCGCGGGCCATGGCGACCGAGCCGATGCACTGACCTTGGGCATCTTGCAGCAGGGCAAAAGACATTTGCACATAGAGCTTGGCCTCACTTTTGCACAGGCTGCGGGTGCGGGTGGGGCGGCCCGCCAGTTTGAGCTGGCCCGATTGCATGGCCGCCTCAAAACCCGCCCAGTGCGCGGCCCGCAGGCGCTCAGGAATGATGAGGTCGAGGCTTTGCCCCAGCGCCTCGGCCTGGCTGAAACCAAACAAGCGCTCGGCAGCGGCATTCCAGCGGCTGATGCGCCCTTGGCGATCGGCGCAAATCAGGGCATCGCTGCATTGCGCCAGCGCCAAGGCATCGAGTGGGGTATCGTCATTCATGGTGGGCCTGCTTTGTGGTGTTTTGGCAAATGCGGTGGCGGCATAGTCTTGCGCTGCATCATAGAACTGGCTGCTGGCTCGGCACAAATTTTGGCTTTAATCCATGATGGGTTTTGTGTTTATTTTTACGGCAAGAAAAAGGAGAAGGCATGACAGCACGAATGGATATTGATGTGGCCATCATTGGCGCAGGCACGGCAGGCACTTTCGCCATGCGTGAGGCGCGCCGCGCCAAGCTGAACTGGCGCATGATTGACCACGGCCCGCTGGGCACCACTTGCGCCCGTGTGGGCTGTATGCCTTCAAAAGTGGCCCTGCACGCCGCCGCCGCTTGGGATGGCCGCCAATTCATGGCCGATGAGCTGGGCATCACAGGCACCGAGCAACTGAAAATTGACCTGGGCCAAGTGTGGGCCCATGTGCGCGAATACCGCGATTACTTTGCTGGCAAAACTGCCAAGGGCATTGAAAAAGGCGCGGCTGAGAATCTCATCATGGGCCGCGCGCGCTTTTTAAGCCCCAGCAGCCTAGAGGTGGACACCGCAGAGGGCAAGCTGGAGGTGCACGCCAAGGCCATTGTCATTGCCACGGGCTCGCGTCCTGTGCTGCCGGGCTTCCTCAAAGACATTGAAGACCGCGTGTGGACAACGGACACCCTGTTCGAGCAAACGCAGATTCCGGCCCGTGTGGGCATTTTGGGCTTGGGCGTGATTGGCCTGGAAATGGGTTTGGCCCTGAGTCGCTTGGGTGTGCAAGTGGTGGGCGCAGACATGGCCGAGCGCATAGGCGGCATTGCCGACCCCGAGGTGGCGCAGGCTGCGCTAGAGAGCTTGGGCAGCGAATTTCCGCTGTGGCTGGGCCAGCCTGCCAGCGTCAGCCGCACGGCCAAGGGCGTGCTGCTGCGCTCAGGCGAGCGCGAGGCGGAAGTGGATGTGGTTTTGGCCGCCTTGGGCCGCAGCCCCAATTTTGGCGACCTGGGCTTGGCCGACATCGGCGTGGCCCTGAACGAGCGCGGCCTGCCCACTTACAACCCCGACACCATGCAGATTGAAGGCCAGCCCATCTTTTTGGCCGGCGACATCAGCACCTTGCGCCCTTTGCAGCACGAGGCAGGCTTGCAAGGCGCGGCGGCGGGCTTTAACGCCGCCCGCATCGCCCGCCAAGAGGCGGCGCAGGCGTTTGAAGCCAAAACCCCGCTGGGCATTGCCTTTACCAGCCCCGATATCGCCACCGTGGGCAAACGCTGGGACGAACTCGACCCCAGCCAAATCATCGTTGGCGAGGCGCGCTCGGCCAGCAATGCCCGTTCCCACATCCTTGGCCCGCGCGGCGGCCTGCTGCGCATTTATGCCGATGCCCAAAGCGGTGTGCTCTTGGGCGCAGCCCTCATCACGCCAGCCGGCGAGCACTTGGCGCACCACTTGTCTGTGCTCATTCAGCGCGGCGAAACAGCCGTGAGTGCCCTGCAACTGCCCTACTACCACCCCGTGGTGGAAGAAACCATCTCTGCCGCCTTGGGCGACATCGTACGCCGCCTGCCCAATCCTTCGCCCTGGCCCCTGGGCTTGGCGCCCAAGCTGTAAGCGGCAGGCCAAAGAAAACCCCGAGGGCCGCAAAGCCGTCGGGGTGTTCTGGTGCGGTGGCCGCGCTCGGTTTAGGGTGCAACAGCCTCAGCAGTGGCCTTGCCCTTGGCGGCGGCTTTGGGCTTGGCCTTGGTTTTGCCCGCATCCGCCACGGCGGGCAGGCCCTCAGCGCCCGTGCCGTTCACGGTCAGGCCGTTGGCGGCCAGCTTGTGTGCTGATTTGGGGCCAATGCCTTTGACGCGGGCCATCAAATCGGCCCAGTTTTTGAATGCGCCATCCTCTCTGGCTTCTAAGATGCGCGCCGAAGTGGCAGGGCCGATGCCCTTGATGCCGTCCAACTCGGCGGCGCTGGCCTTATTGACTTCGAGCGCGGCCAAGGCCAAGCTGCTCATCAGGCTCAGGGTGAGGGCAAAGAAAACAGCAAAAACTTGTTTGAAGATAGACATGATCGTCTCCTTAAAAGTTAAAACAACATCTAAAGAAACCGCTGTCTGACAACCACTCAGTCTTATCAAAACGGCCAACAAGACTGGGCTACTGAGCGGAAGCCTCAGATTAAGGAGACGGGCACAAAATGCACAGTGAAAAATTCACGGAAGCCAAAGGCCGCAGGCCGATTGTTGGCCCTGCGGTACACGCTGCGGCAAATCCGTATTGCCCTGCTCGGCAAGCTGTTGTAACAGGCGATTTTGGGCCTTAAATTCGCGCCGCCAAAGTCGTCATCACCTTGGCTGCCATGCGCATCCCCAGCTTGATGGGGGGCGGCAAATCGCGCGCGCCAAGGCGCACGGCATCCTCGCGATGCTCGGCTTCCTCGCGCTGCATCTGCGCCAAAATCGCCCGCGAATGCGCATCTTGCTCAGGCAGGCGCTCAATATGGCCTTGCAAATGTTCTTCCACTTGCTTTTCCGTCTCGGCCACAAAGCCCAAGCTCCAATCATCGCCCAACTTGGCTGCGCCGTAACCAATGGCAAAAGCGCCCGCATACCACAGTGGGTTCAGCCAAGACGGGCGCGATTGCAGGCTGTGCAAGCGCTTTTCTGTCCATGCCAAATGATCCACTTCTTCCTGCCCTGCTGCGGCCAAATGTTCGCGCAAACCCGCGTCTTGCGTCGCCAAAGCCTGGCCGCTGTAAAGTGCCTGGGCGCAAATCTCGCCCGTGTGGTTCACTCGCATCATCGCCGCCACGCTGCGGCGCTCGCTCTCGCTCAGCTCAGGCAGGGGCAGGTTTTTCGCTTCAGGCGGGCGTTGGCTTTGGGCGGGGGCAAACACCGTGCGCAAGGCCAAATCAGCCGCGCCCAAAAGGGCACCCAAAGGCTGGGGTGTTGAGGAAGGTGTGGCCATATCCGTCTCCGTGAAAACCCTAGGTTGGGCGGCAAATAGTTGTATTTTGCAATCATACGCAAGCAAAACTGCCAAAAAGCTTTGCCCATTGCCGTAAATCAATGAAAATGGCAGCGTTTTTGCGGCTCATCCGCTCAGTTCGTCCGTTCATACTTTTTGGAGCTAGAAATGAAAAAAACTTTGATCGCCATCTCTGCTGGCCTTCTCGCTTTTGGCGCTGCCGCTGAGGGCAACAACAGCGTCACCCTCTACGGTGTGGCCGATGCCTATGTGGGTTCTGAATCTGTTTACCAATTGGTGGGCCCCAACGCAGCAGGCACCCAAATGGTAGCCCGTCGCGATCGCCAAGCCGTGGTCAACTCTGGTGGTCTCAGCACCAGCCGCGTTGGTATTCGTGTGCAAGAGGACTTGGGCAATGGCATGAGCGCCTTTGCGGGTTACGAGCAGGGCCTCAACTTGGACAAAGGCACTTCTGCTGGCAACCGCCGCGCTGTGGTGGGCCTCAGCTCTGAGCTGGGCAGCCTCAGCTTGGGCCGTCAAAGCACCTCTTACGACAGCATCATCGATGACTTCGATGCCCAATCTGACAGCGGCTTTTCCGCCATCAATGGCTCCAGCCAGCCTCTGGCCACTCGCTTGAGCGAGTTGCGCTGCTTCCAAAGCGCAGCAGCTTGCACGACCGCTGACATCCAAGCCGTGAATGACTCTGGCTTGGCTGGCCGCACGGGTGCATTTGTGGGCTTCCAGCAGCGCTTTAGCAACAGCATCCGCTACGACAGCCCTGACTTTGCTGGCCTCAGCGGCTCAGTCACTTTGGGCTTGGGTGAAGACAAAGGCGCTGGCCAAAAGGCCGCCTTGAGCACTTCTGTTGGCTTGAAATACGCCAATGGCCCCTTGGCCGTGGGTCTGGCCCACCAAGAGGACCAAGAGCAAGCCAATGGCGTGACCGTGGTGCCTGCTGGCTCACGCGTCAAACTGCGCAACACCTTGGTGGCTGGCTCTTATGACTTTGGCTTTGCCCGCGCCCATGCAGGCTACAACCGTGCTGAATACAAAGTGGCTGGCTGGGAAAAGCAGAATGAATACTTCGTTGGCGCTGTGGTGCCTATGGATGCCTTCACGCTCACAGGCCAGGTTGCGCGCTCTAAAGGCGACACTTTCGGTGAAACCACCAGCGTAGGCGGCGAAGTGCGCTATGCCCTGAGCAAGCGCACCACGGCTTACGCAGGCGGCAACCGCACCAAACTGGACCACTACACCAACAGCACATTGGGCTTTGGCGTGCGCCATGTGTTCTAAGCCTTGCGCTTGAAAAACAAAAGCCCTCTTCACGGAGGGCTTTTTTTTGCCTGCACAAACCCAACATCTTAGTAGTTGCACGCAAACAACAAAATGATGGTTTTCCCGCACATTAAGGCATTGAACTTTTGCGGGGGGGTGAAAAGTCTGGTGAAATACAGCCTAACTTCCATGCAAACGGAGGTTGGCCCGGGAAAACTGGTGCCTTAAGCCAAAAGGCAACTGCTGTGCACCAGCGGTGCCCGATGTTTAACCTTGGAGAAATCTGAAATGAAAAAAACTCTCGTTGCTGTAGCCGCCATGGCTGCCACTGCTGCTTTCGCGCAGTCTTCTGTAACTCTGTACGGCGTTGCTGACGCTTACTTCGGTGGCGAAAAAGGCGCTGCACAAGTTCGCGACACCGTTGTTAACTCTGGTGGCCTGAGCGAGAGCCGTGTCGGCATCAGCATCAAAGAAGACCTGGGCGCTGACCTGTCTGCTTTCGCTGTTGTTGAGCGCGGTATCAACCTCGACAAAGGCACTCTGGCTGGCAACCGCAAAGCGGTTGTAGGTCTGGGCGGTTCTTTCGGTGCTGTATCTCTGGGTCAGCAACGCACGCCTTTGCACAACGCCATCGAAGGCCTGATCGACAACCAAGCTAACTCAGCTTTCAGCGCTGTTGGCGCTGCTTTGGACGGTGACGCTACTGGCGCTAACTACGCTATCGCTTACACTGACAGCATCCGCTACGACAGCCCCAACTTTGAAGGCTTCAGCGGCGCGATCCAAGTTGGTCTGAACGAAAACAAAACAGCCACTACTTCAGCTGGCCGAGGCGTTTCTTTGAACCTGGGTTACGACAACGGCCCCTTGGCTGTCGGTTTTGCTCACCAAAATGACAAAGCCAACGGTAGCGTTAGCGCTAACAAAACCAATGCTGTTGGTGCTTCTTACGACTTCGGCGTAGTGAAAGCCAACCTGGGCTTCATCCAAGAGCAAATCGGTGGTGCTAGCGTTAAAGACCGCACTTACAACATCGGTGCCAGCGTTCCCTTCGACGCCTTCACTCTGGTTGCTCAATTTGCTAACCGCAAAGAGTCTGGCAACGGCAAAGCTGACGGCAATGCCCGTTCACTGGGTCTGGAAGGCCGCTACGCTCTGAGCAAGCGCACCACAACTTACTTGGGCTTGAACCAAACTCAAGACAACATCGGCTCTACTACCAAGCTGAAAACCAACCGCTTCGGCGTTGGTGTTCGCCACGTATTCTAATTTTGGGCTGGCCTCAGCGCCAGCTTGAAATAGCTTACGCAAAAGCGTCTCAGTGCAAGCTGAGGCGCTTTTTTTATGTGCCAGGCATTCATGCCTTGCGCGCTGCGCTGTGCGGGCATTGGGCCTTGCACAAGCGCTTGAGCCATAAGCCGCATAGAATTTGCGGTGGCCTGATGGCAAATTTTTTGATTGGAGTGCCCCATGCGTTTGAATCGTCGTATCCCCGCTGAAGTGGGGCTGTCCTTGCTTTTGGCCTTGGGCGTGGGGGCTGTGGCTGCTGAGCCAGTGCCGCAGACGGAAGTGGCCGCAGCGCCAGAGCCCAGCTTGAGCCCCGAGGAGGCCGAGGCTTTGGCTTGGCAGACTTTGGCTGCACAGGCGCAATTGGGTTTGCCTGAGCCTGCCGCCATTTTGAAAAAAGTAGAAGGCCAAGTCACGATTACTGGGAAGCAAGGCCAGCGCCAAGCGCGGCCTGGTATGGCGCTGCAAGCGGGTGAGCGGGTGCAGAGCCGCAAAAGCAGTGGCGCGGCCATGACTTTGAGTGATGGCAGCAGGGTGGTGCTGGATGAGCGCAGCGCCTTTGAGCTCAAAGCCTATGAGTACGACAGCACCACGCAACAGGGCCATATGCTGCTGGACTTTATTGGCGGCAAGCTGCGCTTTATCAGTGGCTTGATGAGCAAGAAGAATGCAGACAGTGTGAAGATTCAAGCGCCGACGGCGGTGATTGGTGTGCGCGGCACAGACTTTATTCTGGAGGCAGCTCATGCAGACGACTAAGCAGGGCTTTACGCCGCACCGTTGGGCGGCGATGGCTGGCTTGGCCACGGCTGGGTTTTTAACGGCCTGCGCGCCCGCTTTGCGTGTGACGCTGCTGCCTGAGGCCGATGGCCGTGCCAGTGCGGTGCTGTTGCAAACGGAGCGCGGCGAAACGGTGTTGGATGCGCCTTACCAGCAAGCCAAGCTCAGGCGCATTGGCCCGGCACAGGTGGTGAAGGCCGACCCTGATAAAACGAATGGGGCCACGCCGCGTTTGTTTGAGTTGATGCCAGCGGCCCAATTGAAATACAGCCTGCTGTTTGAGCTGGGTAGCACTGATTTAACGCCCGAGTCTTTGGCCATGCTGCCCGAGGTCTTGCAGCAAGCTCATGCCGTAGAAGGCGGCGAAATTGTGGTGGTGGGCCATACCGATAACCTGGGCGATGCGGCTTTGAATGACCGCCTGTCTTTGGCGCGGGCGCAGGCTTTGCGCAAGCAGTTGATTGCTGAGGGGTTTGAGGAGCACCGTGTGCGTGCCGTGGGCCGTGGCTCCCGTGATCCTTTGCCTGGCACCGAGGGCGATGCGGTGCAGCCGCGCAATCGCCGCGTTGAGCTGCTGGTGCGCTAAGTTGGTGTGCAGGGCGGCGGGTGTTTAAGGCTGCCAGCCATAGAGCCAAGCCATGCCGAGGGCTTGGCCGTTTTTGGCCTGCAAATAGGCGTCTCTGGCCCAAGCCGCTGGGCCGCTGAGGTGAAAGATTTTGGCATTGCGGGCGGCCGTGCTGACAACGCGCTGGCAGCGTGCTTGGCGCTGGCTTTGGTAGTGCTGTAGGGCGTGTTGGGCGCTGCTGTGCCGCGCCATGTTTTGCGCCAAGACCCAGGCATCTTCAAGCGCCATGGCCGCGCCTTGGGCCAAATAGGGCAGCATGGGGTGGGCTGCATCGCCCACTAGGGCGGCCGCGCCGCGCACCCAGGTGGGGGGCGGGCTGGGCAGGCCGTGCAGGGGCCAACTGAACCAATTTTGCGCTGCATGAATGAGGTTTTGCAGCTCAGGGCAGGCGTGGCCTTGGCTGGCCAAATTCAGCTCGGCTTGCACGCTGTGGGCGGCAATGGCTTGTTCCCAGCCTTGCGTGGCATCGGCGGGTTTTTCAATCAAGACGACGATGTTGAGCAAATCGCCGCTGGCGATAGGGTAGTGCACGATGTGTGCTTTGCGCCCCAGCCAGAGGCCGAGCTCTTGCCCCAAGCGGCTGCTCTGGCCAGCAGGCCAAAGGCTGCGCGGCAGCAGGGCGCGGTAGGCGCTGTGGCCGCTGTATTGGGCGGGGCTGCTGCTGCCAGCGATGCTGGGCCGCAGGCGGCTCCAAACGCCGTCGCAGGCGAGTAGGGCGCGGCCTGTGGCGCTGCCACCCGCTTCTAGCTGGATGCGCAGGCCATTTTGCGCATCTTCGGCCCAGCTTTGCACGCTTTGGCCGCTGCACAGATCAATGTGCGGCTGGGCGCGGGCCGCTTGCAGCAGCAGGCCGTGCAGATGCCCACGGTGGATGCTGATATAGGGCTGGCCGTAGCGTTGCGCCACGGCGCTGCCGATGCGCCAAGTGCTGAGGCTGCGGCCGCTGCTGATGCGGCGGATGTGCAGGCTTTGCGGGCGGCAGGCGAGGGCCAGCGCCGCCTCTTTTAAGCCCAAGGCGGCCAGTACGGCGACGGCATTGGGGCCGAGCTGCACGCCTGCGCCCAGCTCGCTGAAGGCAGGTGCTTGTTCAAAAACTTGGCTGGGTATGCCTTTTTGCGCCAAGGCCAAGGCCGAGGCCAAGCCCGCAATGCCGCCGCCGGCAATGAGGACGGGGGCGCTGGCAGGGGCCTTCATGCGGCTTCATCGCCCCCATCGTCGCCCTCGCCTGCATCGGGGTTGAGGTCGAGCATGGTGCCACGGCAGGTGGGCGCACCGCAGAGGCAGAGGTAGTCGCGCTGCACTTCTTCGCTCAGTTCTTCGTCGAGCACAAGGCCGTAGTCAAAGTTCAGTTCTTCACCCGCTTCAATATCGCGCAGGGCGAGGATGAAGACGCGCTGGCCCCGGATTTCGCTCTCGCAATTGGGCTCGCAACTGTGGTTGATCCAGCGCGCGCGGTTGCCTGCGTCGTTGCCGTCAATGACGAGCTCGTAATCAAGGGTGAAGTAGAAGGTGTGGTTGGGCTGCTCGGGGTCGTGCGGGTGGCGGCGCATGGCCTCGGGCCAGTCGATGATGGCGCCCAGGTATTCAATCACCACTTCGCCCGCTTGCAGCGGCACACGAGCAAACACGCCACGGCCATGAATGGGGGAGTGCCGCACCTCCAGCTTCTCTTTGCGGGGGATGCTTTTGCCTGTGGCCTGATGGCGCAGCAGGCGCTCGGTGCTCCAGCGGTTGCGGTCGTCGTCAATGGGTGGGGCAATTTTGCGGCGGCGACTCATCTCGGGGCGCTCCTTTTTTTGTTATCGTTATCGTATGTGTAGGCGCGCGTGCGTGCGCGCGAGAGGCCCATTGTAGCGGGGCCAATTTGAAACAAAACAAAGCGTAAAGAAGACTTATGAAAACTTTGGTGATTGCGGAAAAGCCTTCAGTGGCACAAGACATTGTGCGGGCCATGACACCGCAGTTGGGGGCGTTTACCAAGCACGATGATCATTTTGAGAACGAGCAGATGGTGGTAACCAGCGCTGTCGGGCATTTGGTGGAAATCCAAGCGCCTGAGGCTTATGAAGTCAAGCGCGGCAAGTGGAGCTTTGCGCATTTGCCCGTGATTCCGCCGCATTTTGATTTGAAGCCCGTAGAGAAAACCAAATCGCGCTTGAACGCCGTGGTGCGTTTGGCCAAGCGCAAAGATGTGGGCAGTGTGGTGAATGCTTGCGATGCGGGGCGCGAAGGGGAGTTGATTTTTCGCCTCATCATGCAATACGCCTTGGGCGATAAAGGCAGCAAGCCGGTGCAGCGCCTGTGGCTGCAAAGCATGACGCCGCAGGCCATTCGTGATGGCTTTGCGCAACTGCGCAGCGATGCGGCCATGCAGGGCTTGGCCGATGCGGCGCGCAGCCGCTCTGAGGCCGATTGGCTGGTGGGCATCAACGGCACGCGGGCGATGACGGCCTTCAACAGCCGCGATGGGGGCTTTTTCCTCACCACAGTCGGGCGGGTGCAAACGCCGACCTTGGCGATTGTGGTGGAGCGCGAGGAGCAAATCCGCAAGCACAAGGCCCGTACTTATTTTGAAGTCCACGCCGACTTTGCGGCCCAAGCGGGGCATTACGCGGGCAAATGGTTTGCCCCAGAGTGGAAGAAAAACCCTGAGGATGCCGAGCAAAAAGCCGACCGCCTGTGGGACGAGGCGCAGGCGCAAAGCATAGTGGCCGCCTGCCGTGGCCAGCAGGCGGTGGTGACGGAGGAGAGCAAGCCGACGACGCAATCTTCGCCGCTGCTGTTTGATTTGACCAGTTTGCAGCGCGAGGCCAACAGCAAATTTGGCTACAGCGCCAAAACCACGCTGAGCTTGGCCCAAGCCCTGTATGAGCGGCACAAGGCGCTGACTTACCCCCGAACCGATTCGCGCTACTTGCCCGAAGACTATTTGGGTACGGTGGCCGAGACTTTTGCGGCGCTGGCCAACAGCAACCAAACGCATTTGGCCCCCCACGCCCGCACAGCGCTGGAGCGCAATATGGTGCGCCCGAACCGCCGCATTTTTGACAACAGCAAGGTCAGCGACCACTTTGCCATTATTCCTACGCCGCAGCCGCCACGGGGTTTGTCTGAGGCCGAGCAAAAGATTTACGATTTGGTCACGCGCCGCTTTATGGCCGTGTTCTACCCTGCGGCGCAATACATGGTGACGACGCGCATCAGTGTGGTGGCGCAGCAGCACCACTTCAGGAGCGATGGCAAGGTGCTGACCGAGCCAGGCTGGTTGGCCATTTACGGCAAAGAAGCCGCCAGCGAGATGGTGGACAAGGTGGAAAAAGGCGATAAAGCCGATGCCGCCGCCGATAGCAAAAACAAAACCTTGCCCGCCCTGCAAGCGGGCGAACGCCCCGAGGTGGCGCAGATCGAGAGCAAAACCCTGCAAACCAAGCCACCCGCGCGCTATAGCGAGGCGACTTTGCTGGGCGCAATGGAAGGTGCGGGCAAGCTGATTGACGATGAGGAGCTGCGCTCGGCCATGCAAGAAAAAGGCTTGGGCACGCCCGCCACGCGCGCGGCCACGATTGAAGGCTTGCTGACGGAGAAATACCTGCTGCGCGAAGGCCGCGAGCTGATTCCTACGGCCAAAGCCTTCCAACTGATGACCCTGCTGCGCGGTTTGCAGGTGGATGTGCTCACCCGCCCCCAACTGACGGGCAACTGGGAATACAAGCTGGCGCAAATGGAGCGCGGCCAGCTCAGCCGTGCCGACTTCATGCGTGAGATTGCCGACATGACCGAGCGCATGGTGATGAAGGCCAAGGAGTACGACCGCGACAGCATTCCCGGCGACTACGCCACTTTGCAACACCCCTGCCCCCAGTGCGGTGGCACGGTGCAAGAGAACTACCGCCGCTTTGCCTGCGTGGGCAAAGATGGGGGCGGCGCTTGCGGCTTTTCTATGCCCAAAACCCCAGGCGGGCGCACGCTTGCGCCTGATGAGGCCGATGCGCTGCTGGCGCAGCGCCGCATTGGGCCGCTGGAGGGCTTTCGCTCTAAGGCGGGCTGGCCCTTTGTGGCCGAGCTGCAAGTGGTGCATGACGCCGAGCTGGGCAATTACAAACTTGAATTCGATTTTGGCGACAAAGGCAAAGACGACAGCGGCGAGCTGCAAGACTTCAGCGGCCAAAGCAGCTTGGGCGCTTGCCCCGCCTGTGGCGGTGCAGTGTTTGAAACCGAAAGCAACTATGTGTGCGAGAAGGCCGTGCCCACGGCGGCCCAGCCCGCGCCGAGCTGCAAATTCAAAAGCGGCAAAATCATTTTGCAGCAAGTGATTGAGCGTGAGCAGATGGAAAAACTGCTGGCCGCAGGCGAGACGGATGAGCTGGACAAATTCGTCTCGAACCGCACGCGCCGCGCCTTCAAAGCCAAACTCGCCTGGAGCGCCGACGAGGGCAAGGTGGTGTTCGCCTTTGCGCCCCGCGCCGATGGCAAAACCAGCCCCCGCCGAGCGGCAGGCAAAACGGCCAGCAAAGTCGCTGGCAAGACTGCGAGCAAAACCGCCAGCAAAAAAGTGGCGAAAAAAGCCAGCAAAACCGCTGCGGTGAAAAAAGCCCCCCGTGCGGGCAGCCTCAAACCCAGCCCCGTGTTGGCCGCCGTGATTGGCGATGGCAGCTATGGCCGTGGCGAGGCCACCAAACTGCTGTGGGACTACATCAAGGCGCAAAACCTGCAAGCCGAGCACGACAAGCGCATCATCCGCGCCGATGCCAAACTCAGCCCCTTGTTTGATGGCGCGCCTGAGCTGAATATGTTCAAACTCGCCACCGTGCTGGCCAAGCACCTGAGCTAAGCGCCGCGCCGCATGAAGCCCGCCCCGCGCCAGCCCTGGCACAAAGTCAGTGGCGATGCCGCCTTTGTGCTGCACCAGTACGACTGGAGTGAGTCCAGCCTCATACTGGAAGTCTTCAGCCAAAAAAGCGGGCGGCTGGCGCTGGTGGCCAAAGGCGCAAAAAAGCCCACCTCCAACTTCCGCCCCGTGCTGCTGCCCCTGCAACGCCTGGAGCTGGCCTACCGCCTGCAAGCCGAGCAAGACATTGGCCAACTGCAAAGCGCGCGCTGGGTCAGTGCCTACACCCTGCCCAAAGGCGAGGCCCTGCTATCGGGCTTTTATGTGAATGAGCTGCTGCTGAAACTGCTGCCACGGCAAGACGCCCAGCCTGCGCTATTTGCCGATTACGCCCAATGCGTGGCCTTGCTGGCCATGCAGGGCAAACAAAGCGTGGGCGGAGGCAGCCATTTGCCCGAAGCCATCGACACCGCCGTGATTTTGCGCAGCTTTGAGCTGCTGCTGCTGCGCCACTTGGGGCATTTGCCCAGCTTGGACTGGAGTGCCCAAGGCCAAGCCTTGCAAACGCTGGCAGCGCCAACGCCTCTGCAACTGTGGCACGACAGCGGCCTGCACCCGCTGCCTGAGGCTGAGGCTGCGCAAGGCTTGCCCGCTGTGGCGTGGTTGCAACTGCATCAGGCTCTGGCGCAAGCAGCGCCCATGCCTGCTTTGCTCTTGTGCCTGAGCGCTTGGCCTGCCGCGCAGCGCAAGGCGCTGCAAAACCAACTGGCCCCCGCTTTATCGGCGCATATGGGTGTGGCGGCAAAAACACGGCAGTGGCTCACGCAAATGCAAGCCTGGGTGCAGGCCGCTAAAGCCTGAGTCTGTGGCGTTTTTGCAAAAAAACTTGCGTCCACTGGCTGAGCTGTGTTATAGTTGCAAGCTTCCCTGCGGCTAATGGGTAGTTGCGGGGCTAATCCTTATCCCAAAAAAGCATCGCTTCGGCGGCGTTTTACGGGGCCAAGACTATTTGGCGGCTCTTTTGCCAAATTTGGGCGCAAACGCCTTCATTTGCAGAGCCTTGGCCAGACAAGTTGGAAAGAAGAAAATGATCCAAACCGAATCTCGACTAGAGGTTGCCGACAACTCGGGCGCCAAATCGCTCCTGTGTATCAAGGTGTTGGGTGGCTCTAAGCGCCGCTACGCATCTGTGGGCGACATCATCAAAGTGAGCGTGAAAGAGGCCGCCCCTCGCGCTCGTGTCAAAAAAGGCGAAGTTTATAGCGCTGTTGTCGTGCGCACTGCCAAAGGCATCCGTCGTCAAGACGGCTCTTTGGTTAAGTTCGATGGCAATGCTGCTGTGTTGCTCAATAACAAACTTGAGCCCATCGGCACGCGTATCTTTGGCCCAGTAACGCGCGAATTGCGTGGTGACCGTTTCATGAAAATCGTGTCACTCGCGCCTGAAGTGCTGTAAGGAGTTGCCGAAATGAACAAACTCATCAAAGGCGATGAAGTGATCGTTATTGCTGGCCGAGACAAAGGCAAGCGCGGTCGCGTGGCCCTGCGCAGCGGTGCTGAGCATCTCGTGGTTGAAGGTATCAACATGGTGAAAAAACATGTGCGCCCCAACCCTATGGCGGGTCAAGAGGGTGGCATCATCAGCAAAGAAATGCCCATCCACCAATCTAATCTTGCGATTTTCAATGCCAGCACTGGCAAAGCCGATCGCGTTGGCATCAAGCAGCTCGATGACGGCAAACGCGTGCGCGTTTACAAGTCCAGCGGCGCTGAAGTCAAAGTTGCTTGAGGAGTAAAACATGGCTCGTTTGCAACAACAATACCGTGAACAAGTGGCTGCTGAGCTGACCAAGCAATTCGGCTACAAATCCCCAATGGAAGTGCCCCGCATCACCAAAATCACCTTGAACATGGGTGTGGGTGAGGCCGTGGCCGACAAAAAAGTGCTGGACAACGCTGTCGCTGACTTGACCAAAATTGCAGGCCAAAAACCTGTGGTCACCAAAGCCAAGCGTGCGATTGCTGGCTTCAAAATCCGTGAAGAGCAACCCATCGGCTGCATGGTCACCCTGCGTGGCGTGCAAATGTATGAGTTCCTCGATCGCTTTGTGAACATTGCCCTGCCCCGCGTGCGTGACTTCCGTGGCATCTCTGGCCGTGCATTTGATGGCCGTGGCAACTACAACATCGGCGTGAAAGAGCAAATCATCTTCCCCGAGATTGAGTATGACAAAGTGGATGCGCTGCGTGGCTTGAACATCAGCATCACAACCACAGCGAAAACCGACGAAGAAGCCAAAGCGCTTTTGGCGGCTTTCCGCTTCCCCTTCCGTAACTAAGGCGGTGCAAAATGGCTAAAGCATCATTGATTCAACGCGAACTCAAACGCGAAAAGCTCGTTGCCAAATACGGCAAAAAATACGCAGAACTTCAGGCCATCGCCAAAAATGGCAGCCTGTCTGAAGACGAGCGCATGAACGCCCGCTACGCGCTGCAAAAATTGCCCCGCAACGCCAACCCCACTCGCTTGCGTGAGCGCTGCGAAGTGACAGGTCGTCCTCGCGGCACTTTCCAGCAGTTCGGCCTGGGTCGTATCAAAATTCGTGAAATGGCCTTCAGCGGTCGTATTCCTGGCGTTATCAAGGCCAGCTGGTAAGGAGAAAAGCATATGAGCATGAGTGATCCTATTGCTGACCTGCTGACGCGCATCCGTAACGCGCAAATGGTTTCTAAGGCAACTGTCTCCGTTCCTGCGTCTAAATTGAAAGCGGCGATTGCCCAAGTCTTGCAAGACGAAGGCTATATCGACGGCTTCCAAGTGAAGACTGAGGGCGGCAAATCCAATCTGGAAATCAGCCTCAAGTACTACGCTGGCCGTCCCGTGATTGAGCGCATCGAGCGCGTCAGTCGCCCTGGTCTGCGTGTATACAAAGGCCGCGACGATATTCCTCAAGTCATGAATGGTCTGGGTGTCGCTATCGTGACCACCCCCAAAGGCGTCATGACAGATCGCAAAGCGCGTGCTACCGGTGTCGGTGGTGAAGTGCTCTGCTATGTCGCTTAATTCGGGAAGGAGTAGAACATGTCCCGTGTAGCTAAATCAACAGTGGCTGTGCCTGCTGGCGTTGAATTTTCACAAAACGGCAGCGCCGTGACCGTGAAAGGTTCTGGCGGCACTTTGTCCCTCAATCTTCACCCCGATGTGACTTTGACCAACGATAACGGCACTTTGAGCTTTGCCGCTGTGAACAACAGCAAGCAAGCCAATGCGCTGGCTGGCACCATGCGCCAATTGGTGAACAATATGGTCGTTGGTGTGAGCAAAGGCTTCGAGAAAAAACTGGTGCTCAACGGCGTTGGTTTCCGTGCGCAAGCCTCTGGCGACAAGCTCAATATGAATTTGGGCTTCTCTCACCCCGTTGACTTCGTCATGCCCGCTGGCATCAAAGTGGCCACGCCCACACCCACCGAGGTGGTTTTGACGGGTGCAGACCGTCAGGCTTTGGGTCAGATTGCTGCTGAAATCCGTGCTGTTCGTCCTCCTGAGCCCTACAAAGGCAAAGGCGTTCGTTACCACGATGAAGTCGTCATCATCAAAGAAACGAAGAAGAAATAAGGAGTTTGGACGATGCTTACGAAAAAACAACAGCGCTTGCGCCGTGCGCGCCAAACCCGCATCCGTATCGCTCAGCAAGGTATTGCGCGTTTGCAGGTCAATCGTTCCAACCTGCACATTTATGCCAGCGTCATCTCTGCCGACGGCAGCAAAGTGCTGGTCAGCGCCTCCACTGCTGAGGCCGATGTCATCAAAGAAATCGGTTCAGGCAAAGGCGGCAATGTCGCTGCTGCGACTTTGATTGGCAAGCGCGTGGCTGAAAAAGCCAAAGCCGCTGGCGTGGAGAAAGTCGCTTTCGATCGCTCAGGTTTTGCCTACCACGGCCGCGTGAAGGCTCTGGCAGAGGCGGCCCGTGAAGCTGGCTTGCAGTTCTAAGCCAAGAAGGAATTGACATGGCAACAAAATTTCAAGCTAAACAACAAGACGACGCGCGTGACGATGGTCTGCGCGAGAAAATGATCGCTGTCAACCGCGTGACCAAAGTGGTCAAGGGCGGCCGCGTGCTCAGCTTTGCTGCGCTCACGGTTGTCGGTGATGGCGATGGCGTGGTCGGCATGGGCAAAGGCAAAGCCAAAGAAGTGCCTGTGGCCGTGCAAAAAGGCATGCAAGAAGCGCGTCGCAATCTGCGCAAAGCTTCTTTGCGTGATGGCACAGTCCACCACCAAATCGAAGGCCGTCATGGTGCTGCACGGGTGGTGCTGATGCCCGCTCCCAAAGGGACAGGCATTATCGCTGGCGGCCCAATGCGTGCTGTATTTGAAGTGGTCGGTGTGACCGACATCGTGGCCAAAAGCCACGGTTCGAGCAACCCCTACAACATGGTTCGTGCCACTTTGAATGCGCTCTATAACCTCACTACCCCTGCTGAAATTGCGGCCAAGCGCGGCAAATCAGTAGAGGACATTTTTGCTTAAGGTGGCGCTCATGGCTAACACTGAAAAGAAAATCAAAGTGCAATTGGTGCGCAGCGTGATCGGCACCAACAAAAGCCACCGCGAAACCGTTCGTGGTCTTGGCCTGCGTCGTTTGAACTCTGTCTCTGAGCTGGTCGATACGCCCGAAGTGCGCGGCATGATCAACAAAGTGGACTATCTCGTGAAGGTGCTGTAATCATGACGAATACGACACAACTGAACACCATCGGCCCTGGCGCTGGTGCTAAAACTGAAGGCCGCCGCGTTGGTCGTGGTATCGGCTCTGGTTTTGGTAAAACAGCAGGTCGCGGCCACAAAGGTCAAAAATCTCGCTCTGGTGGTTACCACAAAGTCGGTTTTGAAGGCGGTCAAATGCCTTTGCAACGCCGCTTGCCCAAGCGCGGTTTTAAATCTGCCAAATTGCGTTTCAACGCTGAAGTGACGCTGTCTGAGCTGCAAAAGCTGGGCCAAGCCCAAGTGGATATGCTGACTCTGAAAGAAGCAGGCTTGGTGCCCGAGTTTGCCAAAGTGGTGAAAATCATCAAATCTGGCGAATTGCAAACGGCTGTCAAGCTGGTGGGCATTGGTGCAACTGCTGGCGCCAAAGCTGCGGTTGAGGCCGCTGGCGGCAGCTTCGCAGATGCGGCTTAAGCCAATACAGGCTTGATCAGGGCAAGAAAATCGTATGGCAACAGCAGCAAATACAGCTAAAGCACAGAACTACGGCGACCTTTGGAAGCGCCTGAGTTTTCTGCTCATGGCTTTGGTGGTTTACCGCATCGGAACACATATTCCAGTGCCTGGTATCGACCCCGTTGAGCTGGAAAAACTCTTTGACTCGCAAAGTGGCGGCATATTGGGCTTGTTCAATATGTTCTCTGGCGGGGCCTTGGAGCGCTTCACGGTTTTTGCCCTGGGCATCATGCCTTATATCTCTGCGTCCATCATCATTCAGATCGCCAGCTATGTGTATAAACCACTTGAGGGACTGAAAAAAGAAGGCGAGCAGGGGCGGCGCAAAATCACCCAATACACCCGCTACGGCACTTTGGGGCTGGCCTTTTTCCAGTCTATGGGGATTGCCAGCTTGCTGCAAAGCCAGCCTGGCTTGGTGATGAACCCTGGCATTGGTTTTACCATTTCTGCCGTGGTTACTCTCACTGCTGGCACGATGTTCCTGATGTGGCTGGGTGAGCAAATTACCGAACGCGGTTTGGGCAATGGTATTTCCATTTTGATCTTTGCAGGTATTGTGGCGGGCTTGCCCGGTGCAGTGGGCGGACTTTTGGGCGGCATCAGCAGTGGCACCATGAGCTGGTTCGGTGGCCTCTTGATTTTGGCTTTGGTTCTGGGTGTGACTTGGTTTGTGGTCTTTGTTGAGAGTGGCCAGCGCCGCATCCCCATCAACTACGCCCGCCGTCAAGTGGGCAACAAAGTGTATAGCGCACCCGCCTCACACCTGCCTCTGAAGTTGAACATGGCTGGCGTGATTCCACCCATCTTTGCCTCCTCCATCATCTTGCTGCCAGCCACGCTGGTGGGTTGGTTCGGTGGTAGCAATGACAAAACCACTTGGCTCAAAGATGTGTCTGAAACCTTGGTGCCAGGCCAGCCTGTGCACATGGTGCTCTACGCTGCGGCCATCATCTTCTTCTGCTTTTTCTACACGGGCATGGTTTTCAACAGCCGTGAAACGGCAGACAACCTGAAGAAAAGTGGTGCCTTTGTGCCTGGCATCCGCCCTGGGGATTACACCTCACGCTATCTCGATAGCATCTTGATGCGCTTGACCATGGTGGGCGCACTCTACTTGACCCTCATTTGCTTGATTCCTGAGTTTTTGATGGTCTTTTACAAAGTGCCCTTCTATTTTGGTGGTACCTCTTTGCTGATTATTGTGGTGGTGGCGATGGACTTCATGGCCCAAGTGCAGAACTACATGATGGGCCAGCAGTATGAGTCCCTCCTGAAGAAGGCCAAATTTAAGTAAGTTGCTATGGCCAAGGACGATGTAATTCAAATGCAAGGCGAGGTGATTGAAAACCTCCCCAATGCCACCTTCCGAGTCAAGCTAGAGAACGGCCATGTGGTACATGGCCACATCTCAGGCAAGATGCGTATGCACTACATTCGCATCCTGCCCGGCGATAAAGTCACGGTAGAAATGACCCCCTATGACCTCAGTCGTGCGAGAATTGTCTTCCGCTCGAAATAAGGTCAGAAATTTAACACTCATGGAGTAGAAAAATGAAAGTTGCAGCATCCGTTAAAAAAATGTGCAGAAACTGCAAAGTGATTCGTCGCAAAGGCGTGGTTCGCGTCATTTGCACTGACCCTCGTCATAAGCAACGCCAAGGCTGATTCAGCTTGGTGCAGCTAGCGATTTTGATTTAAGGAAGAAGATATGGCTCGTATTGCAGGTGTAAACATTCCAGCACACCAACATACTGAAATTGGCTTGACCGCCATTTACGGCATTGGCCGCTCTCGTGCGCGCAAAATTTGCGAAGAGAGTGGTGTGGATTACGCTAAGAAAATTAAAGACTTGAGCGACGACGACATCAAGAAAATCACTGATGCCATCGCCCAATTCACGCTGGAAGGTGATCTGCGTCGCGAAAACACCATGAACATCAAGCGCTTGATGGACATCGGTTGCTATCGTGGCTTCCGCCATCGCCGTGGTCTGCCCATGCGCGGTCAGCGCACGCGCACCAACGCCCGCACCCGCAAAGGTCCGAAAAAAGGCCAAGTGGCAGTGAAGAAATAATCGCAGCAAGTTCTTAGATAAAGCGAGTAAACAATGGCTAAGTCTCCTAACAACGCTTCACGCGTTCGTAAAAAAGTCCGTAAAAACATTGCTGATGGTATCGCGCACATCCACGCGTCTTTCAACAACACCATCATCACCATCACCGATCGCCAAGGCAACTCTTTGGCTTGGGCCTCTTCAGGTGGTCAAGGCTTTAAAGGCTCTCGTAAGTCCACGCCATTTGCGGCTCAGGTGGCCTCAGAAGTGGCTGGCCGCGCCGCCATGGAGCAGGGCATCAAGAACCTGGATGTCGAAATCAAAGGTCCAGGCCCTGGCCGCGAGTCTTCTGTGCGCGCCCTCGGTGCTTTGGGTATCCGCATCACTTCTATCGCTGATGTGACACCCGTACCCCACAACGGCTGCCGCCCACAAAAGCGTCGCCGCATTTGATCTTTAAGCGGTATAATCTGCCGCTTTCAGCGCCTCGCACGAGCCCCAAGCATTGGGGCGGGCTTGCGGGGCATTTTTCGTAAGCCCACCGCAGCGCTGTGCTGCTCGAACAAGGCCCACCTTGTTTTAGTTCATTTCAAAGGAAAATAAAGTGGCAAGATACATTGGCCCCAAGGGCAAACTGACCCGCCGTGAAGGCGCAGACCTCTTCCTCAAGAGCGCCCGTCGCTCTATTGCAGACAAGGTCAAATTTGAAACAAAACCTGGCCAGCACGGCCGCATCTCTGGCTCACGCACCTCTGACTACGGTCTGCAACTGCGTGAAAAGCAAAAAGTGAAACGCCAATACGGTGTGCTCGAACGCCAATTCCGCCGCTACTTTGCTGAAGCTGAGCGCCGCCGTGGCAACACCGGTGTGAACCTGCTCACTCTGCTCGAAAGCCGTCTGGACAATGTGGTCTGGCGCATGGGCTTTGGCTCTACGCGTGCAGAAGCACGCCAATTGGTTTCCCACAAAGCCATTTTGGTGAACGGCCAGCCCGTGAACATCCCTTCTTACTTGGTCAAACCTGGCGATGTGATTTCCGTGCGCGAGAAGTCCAAAAACCAAGCCCGCGTGCTTGAAGCCATGGACTTGGCTGGCCAAATTGGCTTCCCAGCTTGGGTTGAAGTGGATGCCAGCAAAGCAGAAGGCGTCTTCAAAAAGACACCTGATCGCGATGAGTTCGCACAGGACATCAACGAATCCTTGATTGTGGAATTGTATTCTCGCTAATCTTGTGGTGCTCTGCCGCTTGCGCCAAAGTAAGCGGCCACTTTCGTTCCTGTTTAAGTCAGCCTTACCCGTGTAACGAGCGGGGGGTATTGATAAAGAAAGAAAAGCTACATGCAAACCGCAATTTTGAAACCCAATAATATTCAAGTCGAGCAAGTCGATGAAAACCGTGCCCGCGTGGTGCTTGAGCCATTTGAGCGCGGTTACGGCCACACTCTGGGCAACGCCCTGCGCCGTGTGCTGCTGTCATCTATGCTGGGCTATGCCCCCACTGAGGTGAGCATTGCTGGCGTCCTGCACGAATACTCCAGCATCGACGGCGTCCAAGAGGATGTGGTGGATGTGCTGCTCAACCTCAAAGGCGTGGTGTTCAAGCTCAATGGTCGCGACGAAGTGACTTTGATGCTGCACAAAGAGAGCGCTGGCGTGGTCACGGCCAAAGACATCCAGTTGCCCCATGATGTGGAAATCATCAACCCTGACCATGTGATTGCTACTTTGTCTGCCGGCGCCAAGTTGGACATGCAGATCAAAGTTGAAAAAGGCCGTGGCTATGTGCCTGGCACCATGCGCAAATTTGCCGACGAAGGCAATAAAGGCATGGGTCGCTTGGTTCTTGATGCGTCCTTCACGCCCATCAAACGCGTGAGCTATAGCGTAGAGAGCGCCCGTGTCGAGCAGCGCACCGACTTGGATAAGCTGGTGATGGAAATCGAAACCAATGGCGCCATCACTGCTGAGGAGGCGGTTCGCTCTGCTTCACGCATTTTGGTGGAGCAATTGGCCGTGTTTGCCCAAATCGATGCAGCCGAGCTGGCCGCATTTGAATCGGCTGGCGGTGCTGCGGCCAGCCAGTTTGACCCCATGCTGCTCAAGCCTGTGGACGAGCTGGACTTGACCGTGCGCTCAGCCAACTGCCTCAAAGGCGAAAACATCTACTACATTGGCGACCTCATTCAGCGCACCGAAAACGAGCTGCTGAAAACGCCAAACTTGGGCCGCAAGTCTTTGAACGAAATCAAAGAAGTGTTGGCTCAGCGCGGCCTGACTTTGGGCATGCG
>CAZJBX010000022.1:25150-48169 GCA_964544605.1 uncultured Burkholderiaceae bacterium | reverse complement strand
GTAGCGCCTATTCCCCTCCCACGGAGGGGTGCCCGTAGGGCGGGGTGGTGGGCTGTTGCGTGCTGGGCCTAAAGCGGCGCAGAGCGCCGCACGCCATAGGCAGGGCGTGCCCTGCCCACCAGCGGGGTGAGGGGAATTTGGGTTCGTGGCTGTAGCAAGGCACTCAGCCAAAGAAGCGGCGCCTATTCCCCTCCCACGGAGGGGTGCCCGTAGGGCGGGGTGGTGGGCTGGGTTAGGGCACGGCACGCCGTGCCCCTACAAATGCGGCCTGCCAAATTCCGTCATGGCGAAGGCCACAGGCCCCGGTGGGTTGAACCACCCCGTCAGGCTGCGCCTGTCGCCCCTCCATAGAGGGGAATTTGGGGTTTATGGCTGTAGCAAGGCACTCAGCTAAAGAAGTAGCGCCTATTCCCCTCCCACGGAGGGGTGCCCGTAGGGCGGGGTGGTGGGCTGCTGCGTGCTGGGCCTAAAGCGGCGCAGAGCGCCGCACTCCATAGGCAGGGCGTGCCCTGCCCACCAGCGGGGTGAGAGGAATTTGGGTTCATGGCTGTAGCAAGGCACTCAGCTAAAGAAGTAGCGCCTATTCCCCTCCCACGGAGGGGTGCCCGTAGGGCGGGGTGGTGGGTTGGGCTAGGGCACGGCACGCCGTGCCCCTACTGTGTGCTGTGCTGGCGGTCGTAGGGGCGTTGCATGCAACGCCCCTACAAATGCGGTCTTCCAAATTCCGTCATGGCGAAGGCCACAGGCCCCGGTGGGTTGAATCACCCCGTCAGGCTGCGCCTGTCGCCCCTCCATAGAGGGGAATTTGGGTTCATGGCTGTAGCAAGGCACTCAGCCAAAGAAGTAGCGCCATATCCCCTCCCACGGAGGGCTGCCCGTAGGGCGGGGTGGTCATGGCGGATCGATTCCCTTCATTGCGCTGGGCCTCGCAAGACCCAAAACCAGCCCTAGGGCTTACCCTAGGCCACTACCGCATATCGCTTTTGCTCGAACGCTTATCGGGCAAAAAAAGAAGCCAAAGGCCGCCTTGGGCATAGTGGCGCAATCGACTACTTGGGTCAAGCTGTGCCTGTGGGCAGCATCCACAGGCCGTGGCCCTGCAAAAACGCAAGAGATAGACAAGTTGAAGGGTGAAAGAGATGAGCACAAGCATTGCAACAGAGTTGCGTCAGAGAGCGCAAACCACTTCACGCTATGCCTTTGGCATGGCGGCTGCGGTGCTGGCTTTTGGGGCCAGCACTTGGACTTGGGCGGCAGACAAGCCATCTAATGACCCCTTGTTTTCTGGCGCATCAGGCGCCAAGCCCAATGTCATGCTGATGGTGGACAACACCGAGTCCATGGCTAACCCTTTTACTTTTGACTACAACATTACAGATGACGCAAAGATCACTTTTCCTGTTCCGAAAATGAGGCTATGGTGCCCAGAATCTTTAGGGCATAAAGGGCGTCAAGGATCAGCTGCAACGCATCATGGTGATTGGGCTGGGCCTGATGTGGGCTGGGGTTACGGTAATGATCCAAGTCATTATAAATATTGTAACTATAAAAAACTTGGCACTTGGATTTGGCGAACGGATGCCACTGCTCAGAAAATGGATGATGCTCAGGTAAATGAGAATAATAACAATATGAATAAGAACAGCCCGTGGCATGCGATGCGCAGTGCCGTGGTGAATCCTGTTTTTTACAATCCAAAGATTGAATATAAGGATAGGCTTGATAAAAATGGCAATGTGGTTAATGAAAGCGTGGACTACCCTGGCATCACTTGGGTCTCTAACCAAGAAACAACAAGATTTCGCTATTGTGTCTCAGGCTATGCTGTCGATCCGACCGTAAACAATGCCAGTTCAGGCAAGGCGGGACTGCGCCATATTTATTCCTATCGCCAAACACCAGGCATGTCCAGCATGGACAACAGTTGTGTTGTGGATGTGGCCTGGGACGCGGGATTGGGCATTGGTGGTGGGGAGATGTATAGTCCATTGATCCATGATCGCAATGGTCGGAACTACCTAGTTCCCAAGCTCCTTTCTCATACAGGGGCTCCTGCTTCAAATAGCTTTCCAGCTTTTACCTACATGAAGCGTTGTGATGATGTGTATTATGATTTCCAAAACATCTCAGGTGAGCCGTGGAATACAGTGAAAGGCTGTAAGGCAAAAGACATGTTCAAACCAGGCACCACCACCTGGGAGTACGATATGGTAGAGCTCAAGCCCAATAATTTGACTGCCATTGTTGACTTGCCAGCCGACCACCAGCGCTCAGACTGTGCACAAGCCACCAGCAACAAGTGTACGGCTGCTGAGGAGATGCAGAATGTGATCCGCTGGTACAAGTGGTATCACAACAATGGTGCATCGACTGCCAGTGCGATTGGCCGAGTTTTGGCCAATCCCGATTACAAAGGCAAAATGCGATTGGGTTATTACAACACAGTGCTAAAGCGCAATGTCGCTGGTAATGTGGAATCCTCCAGTGGCGTAGTGGCTGCCGTTGAATTCAATTCACACAGCCCGAAAAAAAATCGTCCAGTTGATATGCGTGGTGTACGGGATACAGGCGTTTCGGCCAATAATGATGCTGTTTATAGCTGGCTCTACAAAACACTGGCCTCGCCTTACTCCTCAGCAGCATTGCCATTGCGTGTATTCAATAGGAATATTGGTGCAATTGAGGATTATTTCGCTGACACCAGTTCTGGTGTTGAAAACCCTTGGGCCAACGATCCGAGTAAGCCTATTTCTTCCTCTAATCCAGCTTTGAGTTGCCGCCGTTCTTTCATGGTGTTTATTTCAAATATGGATTATTTGATGACGGCTGGTGGTGCAGATGGCACGGCTTGGGATAACAAGAGCTACAACATTAAAAACAATACAGGCTACAACAACCTAGATAGTGGCAAATACAACGCAAGCTTTCCCTTTACAGGCTATGACCATGAGGGGACGCGTTATAAAAATGATAAACGCTTGCGCAGCCTCTACACGCCCTACACCACGCCAGACTGGGGTACTGGTAGCGATGGCTATTTGCGCATGTCTAAAAAAACAGCGCGCTTGTATTGGCATACCGACTTTTTGCCCAATGTAGCCAATGAAATTCCTGTGCGTGATGGCCAGCCTGCCGCTTGGCAAAACCTGACGACTTACACCTTGGGTTATATGATTCGTCCCTCTGGTGAGTTGGCCCACAGCAACAACCGTGGCCTGACCTTCAAGCAAATTGAAGAACACAAGCGCGAGTGGTTGCTCAACGGCACCATGAACAAGCGCCCCAAATGGGTGCGTCCATCCGCCAGTTCTGCTATTGCGGCTGGTTCGGCTGGCTTTTTGGCCAACCCCCGTGGCCATATCGATGACTTCATTCAAGCGGGTTACACAGGTGGCGGTGCAGGCTTTGCGGTGATGAACCCTGCTGATATGGAGCGCACCTTTGACCAAATTATTTCTGAAATCATCAGCTACAAAGGCAATGATTCGGGTATTTCCATCAGCGGTGCACCTGCGAATGAAACCTTCTCGATGGACGGGCGTGTGAGCTACACGGTGGATTACGACCTGAGTGGCAATGCGGGCACTCTGAAGGCGGTCGTGGTGGATGGATCTGGTGGTGCGAAAGACCAAGAATGGAGCACGAATGATGTGGGTATCTTCCGTGATATCCCTGCCCGCACCTCACCTACGGCGGTTGCTGCGCATGTGAACAATACCCACCGTGAGTTCTTCTACATGAGCAGTGCGGGTGCTCGCAATAGTATGACAGGCAGCACCACATCCAATACAGTGGGCGGCTCGGCCTTCTTCGGCAATGATGCCCGTATTGATCACAGCAAGGTCAACTTCCCTCGTTACTTGTTGGGTGATAACACAGAGGCCACTTCGGTGGGTGGTTTGTGGCGTCAGCGCACATCGCCTTTTATGGGTGCATCGGTGAACTCTGCACCTGTGTTTGTGCAAGGCCGTTTGAATATGGCTTATGCGAACGCCAAGGCCGATGTGGGGCCAGGCTCTGGTGCATCGGATCGCCAGAACAAATACATTGACTACTTTATGCGCAAATACAACCGACCCGCGACTATTTATAGTGCGACCAATGCGGGTGTGGTGCATGTTTTCAATGCGGGCAAAGCAGGCAATGCAGCCGCAACAGCCTTTGCGGGGCATACCAATGGCCAAGAAATTGCCGCTTATTTGTTGCGCAGTACGGCCACAAAACAGCCGCTGTTTGCCAATCCTGCCAATAAATTCCAATATATGGCTGATGGCCCCTTGGTTGAGCACGATATTTATGACAAGGCTGGTGCTGGTTCTTGGCGCAACATCGTATTCGGCTCTTTGGGTCGTGGTGGCAAAGGCATCTTCGCCTTTGAAGCGCCTTTGGCCGCAAATGCCGCTGGCGGCACTACAGCCAAACCTACGATGAACCAGTTCTTGTGGGAGCGCGATGACAATGCGACGAATGAATGGGGCTATATCACCAATGAAATGAAAGCTGGTGTGAATAATGCAGATGTGGCCATGTTGGTGACGACGACAGGCCATTATGTGGGCATTGAAAACTCCAATGGCAGTTCGACTTTGAACACCAACAAAGTGGGCTTGGCTGTGCTCAACCCCTTGACTGGTGCCGTGCTCAAGCACATTCCAACAGCCGCGCTGGGCCGTAGCGCCACTGGCCCAATTGGTTTGGGCGGCGTGCGCTTGATTCGCAACGAGAAGCAACAAATTGTGGGTGCTTATGCGGGCGATGAGCGTGGCAATTTGTGGCGCTTTTACTTGGGCGGCTCTGATGTGAGCAAATGGCAAGCCTTCAAAATCTTCACCAGCCCCACAGTGGCGCCTATTTATGCCGCACCAGCTTGGCAAACCCACCCCGGCAACCCCGATGACACTTGCCGTGATAATTTCACCGAGGAAAGCAAAGGCTCTTGCGGCAATATCGTAGTGTTCGGCACAGGTATGCTGTTGGAAGACGCACATCAAGCCAATACCCAGCAAAACTACTTGGTGGGTATCTGGGATATGACGCCAATGGACTGGAAGCCGACGGATGCAGCGCCCACTACATTGGCTCCCGCCAGTTGGAATGCTGTGCTGCAACAACGCACCATTGACCTGAGCACGCAAACGCAAGGCCAAAAGCCTGCGCCTGAAGTGTCTGAGGATTTGTTCTACAAAATCAACGAGGGCACAACATCTAGCCCTGTGACGGTGAACTGGACACGCAGCCAAGCCACAGGCCAGCCCACACAGCGCGGCTGGTATATGGCCTTGGGCCAATTGGGCGCGCATGTGAAAGGCGAGCGTGTTTTGGCCGACCTCATCAATGTGGGCACATCTGTTTTCGCGAGCAGCACGGTGTTGGCCAGTAACATCAATGAGGAAACCTGTAATGCCAATTCAGGCAGTGCCAATGTGCTGTATGGCATTGATGCCCTCACAGGTGGCCATCGCAAGTCTTTCTCTAAAGACCAAAGCGTGAACGAAGGTCAGGCGAAAACTGCTGACTTCTCGGTGAGCTATCGTCCAGGTGGTGGTTTCAACACGGGCTTGGCTTACACGCAAAGGGTCGAACGCAACGGCGATGCACCCAGTTACTTGATGCAACTGTTGTTAGAAACAGGCGGTGATATTGGTGAAGGTAAGCCTGATGTGAATGCGGGCACGCCAGATAAGAGCAATCCAGGCGGCGTGGTGTGTGGCGCTGATGGCTGCGTTGAGATTTTCCCAGATGAGCCACTGGTGACCATGAGCGGCTGGAAACGCAACTGGCGTCGTTTGATCAACCTGCCATCTACTTTGATCAACTGATCGGCCCCTCAGGGCAGCTTGGACTAAGTAAGGACTGAGCTGCTTTTACAACGCCACCTCTGCAAAGGGGTGGCGCTTTTTTATGGGCGCTTGATTTGACCACCCCGTCAGGCTGCGCCTGTCGCCCCTCCATGGGAGGGGAATTTGGGTGACGCGACTTTTATAGCGGCGGCCCTTCCTTACAGCGTCATTGCGGTCTCCGAGCCGCAATCTGGGTTTTCGTAGCGCTAGAGACTGCGGGTCAAGCCCGCAGTGACGCAAGTTTTGTGACCACCCCGTCAGGCTGCGCCTGTCGCCCCTCCGTGGGAGGGGAATTTGGGTGACGCGACTTTTATAGCGGCGGCCCTTCCTTACAGCGTCATTGCGGTCTCCGAGCCGCAATCTGGGTTTTCGTAGCGCTAGAGACTGCGGGTCAAGCCCGCAGTGACGCAAGTTTTGGAGTGCGCCGTTTTACGGCGCTTTGGGCTTCCCGAACTCATTTCGGCCCTTGGCCTAAAGCGGCGCAGAGCGCCGCACGCCATACGCAGGGCGTGCCCTGTCCACCAGCGGGGTGAGGGGAATTTGGGTTTATGGTTGTAGCAAGGCACTCAGCTAAAGAAGCAGCGCCATATTCCCCTCCCACGGAGGGGTGCCCGTAGGGCGGGGTGGTGGGCTGTTGCGGGCACGGCACGCCGTGCCCCTACTGTGTGCTGTGCTGGCGGTCGTAGGGGCGTTGCATGCAACGCCCCTACAAATGCGGTCTTCCAAATTCCGTCATGGCGAAGGCCACAGGCCCCGGTGGGTTGAACCACCCCGTCAGGCTGTACCTGTCGCCCCTCCATAGAGGGGAATTTGGGTGACGCGACTTTTATAGCGGCGGCTCTTCCTTACAGCGTCATTGCGGTCTCCGAGCCGCAATCTGGGTTTTCGTAGCGCTAGAGACTGCGGGTCAAGCCCGCAGTGACGCAAGTTTTGGAGTGCGCCGTTTTACGGCGCTTTGGGCTTCCCGAACTCATTTCGGCTCTTGGCCTAAAGCGGCGCAGAGCGCCGCACTCCATACGCAGGGCGTGCCCTGCCCACCAGCGGGGTGAGGGGAATTTGGGTTCATGGCTGTAGCAAGGCACTCAGCTAAAGAAGCGGTGTCATATTCCCCTCCCACGGAGGGGTGCCCGTAGGGCGGGGTGGTGGGCTGTTGCGGGCTAGGCTTCCACGCAGCGCGTGGGAAGCAGTAAAGATTTAACCACCACCTCAAAACCCGCCTAAAAGAAAAACATCCCTTTGGCCAACACCACAATCGCCAGCACATGGGCGAATACAGAGTAGTGAATCAGCCGCGAGCGGCGGCCATTAAGCGCCCCTTTGCGCCGCCACCACATGGCCGTAAAAAAATGGCCCAATACAGAAAAGGCCAAAGCCATCTTCACCCACAGCAGCCAAGCAAAGTGGCTGCCCGCTGGCTGCAACAAAGCCCCCCGATGCACCCAGGCCATAGCCAAGCCCGTGGCAAACAGCAGCACAATCACAAAGGGCATGACCTGCACCGCGCGGTTGCCTATCGCCGTTTCCACATGGCGCAGCTTGTCCTTATCGGTATCGGCGGCCAAAGCGCCCAAAATCATGACTTCAAAAAACACCGTGCCGGCAAAGGCAATGCCCATCAGCAGGTGCAGCAATTGCGTCCATTGGTAATGCGCCATTAACTCAGCTCCTTCTTGCTGTCTTGCGTCAGCCATTGCACTGGCGTTTCCAGCCGGGCCGTGGGCAGCAAATCGGCCAAGCTATAGGCATCCAAGTGGGCAAAAAAGCCCCGCAGTGCCTCGTTCAGTATTCCCGTTAGGCCGCATTGTCCTGTCAGGCTGCATTTGCTGTCTGGGCCAAAGCATTCGGCCAAAAAGAAATCGGGCTCCACGCTGCGTACCACTGCACCCAAGCCAATGTCTTGGGGCGGCAGGGCCAAGCGCATACCGCCGCCCTTGCCACGCACCGTGCTGAGCCAACCGTGCAGGCCCAACTGGTGCGTCACCTTCATCAAATGCGCCTCTGAAATGCCATAGGCCGCAGCCACCTCGGCAATCGTGCACAGGCGCTCAGGCCGCTGGCCCACATACATCAGCAGGCGCAGGGCGTAATCGGTCATTGTGGTCAAACGCATGGGGCAAAGCCTTCCTTATTTTTTCACCATCACGGGCGGCGGCGGATTCAAGCGCGGGCGAATCAACCAAGGCACAAAGCGCCACAAATACAGCGCAAACGCCAGCGCCCAGGCGCAAGTGGAGACATAGAGCACGGCCTCATACACCGGCAAAGCCACCTCGCCAAGCAAATACAAGGCCAGCAGCCGCGCCAGCGCCGCCAGCAGCACCAGCCCATAGCATACGACCATCAGGCCATCGGCCTTGAGCGGACGCCCCAAATGGCCCAAAGCCGTGCGCGTGAGCATGCCAATAATCAGCACCGCAAAACCGCCCACACCAATCACATGCACGGGCCAGGCGGCACGCAATTGCAGCGCCTCATTGCCATGCGGCCACAGTTGCCAAGCCGCCAGCAGCAGGCCCAAGGCCATCACCGCATAACCCACATACAAGACCCACAGCAGCGGAATGCTGCGGCTGGCCCAAGGCCGCCACAGCAGCCATTGGCCCAAAGCCACCAGCGCCGTCAAAGCCAGCAGCGCCGCCGCCACTTGCACCCAGCCCAGCAGCAAAGCCAGCAGGGCCAAGCCCGTGGCCCACATCTGCACATGGCCTGAGCGCACCAGCATCGGCACTTGCAGGCCCGCCACCGCCCGCATGGCAAAAAATGGCAACACCCGCCGTGCCACCAGCAGGGCAATCATGGCCATCACAAACAGGCCCCAATCAAATACACGCATCAGGGCCGCATAATCACTGCCCTGCCACCATGCCCACAAAAAGGCCGCATTCGCTGCGCCCAAACCCAGCAGGGCCAAGGGCACGCCGTAATTGCGGCGGTTCTTCGTGCCGTAAATGGAACGCCCAATCGCCAACACTGCCCACAAGAAGAAGGCCGTTTCACACAAAGCGGCTGCCACAAAAGCCGCCTTGCCTGGCCACAAATACAACAGGCGCGCGGCCAGCCACAGCGCGCTCAAAGCCGCCAAAGGCCCGCCCTTGATCGGATTGCGCCCCGTCCAATTGCCCACCGCCGTCAGCAAAAACGCCACGGCAATGGTGGCAATAAAACCCCACAGCATCTCATGCGCATGCCAAAAAGCCCCGCCCAAGTGACCCAACAACCAAGTCGGCGTATGTACCCACAGCAGCACCGACAGCGCCGCCCAAAACGCACCGCCGATATACAACGGGCGAAAGCCCATTTCTAAAAATGCAGCCCACTCTGGTCGCGCCGCAGGCTTGGCCCCTGTCGGCTCTTGTATTTGCAACAAATCGCTCATGCTCGCCTCCTTGTGTGGCGCTTACAAAGCCACGGGGTGCTGCACCCCTTCGCCGTAAATTTGGTAGCCCATCCACAGGCTTTGGGCAATGCGCTCGGCGGCTGACACCGCGATGCCAGCCATGCGTTCATTGCCCTGCTCAGCCGCCGTTTCACGCCACAAATGCAGCCACTGGTGGAACAACTCGGCGCGCAAATTTGGCAAAGCCGCATGTTTGGGCATGGGCGCACCGCTGAAACGCCCTGTGCGCAGCAGCACACCCGACCAAAAATCCACCAGCTTGTCCAAATGCTCGGGCCAGTCATCAATGTGGCCGTTAAAAATCGGCCCCAAATCAGGGTCTTGCCGCACCTTGGCGTAAAACTGATGCACCAAAGCGGTGATTTCTTCCTCTGTACACAGAGCAATGGCCTCAGACATGGCGGCACTCCTTCAATCAAACAAAGCCCAATGGGTATTGCTTCATTCTAAATGAATCTTTAGCGCCTGCCAGCCCATGCGCTCAAGAAAAGCGCCGACAAAAAAACCGCCTCATATGAGGCGGTTCTGCAAACGGCCACAGGCCCTCAAGCCTTTTTCGCCGTTTCACGGTACACCAGCAAGGGCTCCGCGCCTTCGGTCACGGTGCTGGCATCCACCACCACTTTGGCGATATTGGGGTCGCTGGGCACGCGGTACATCACTTCCAACAGGGTGTTTTCAATGATGCTGCGCAGGCCGCGTGCGCCGGTTTTGCGGGCAATGGCCTTCTCGGCAATGGCCGTGAGGGCAGCGGGGCGGATTTCCAGCTCCACATTTTCCAGGCCCAGCAACTGGCTGTATTGCTTAACGAGGGCGTTTTTCGGCTCGGTGAGGATTTGCACCAGCGCCGCCTCATCCAGCTCGGCCAAGGCCGCCACCACGGGCAAGCGCCCAATCAGCTCAGGAATCAGGCCGTATTTGATCAAATCCTCCGACTCAATCTCTAAGAACAGCTCACTCACACTGCGCTCACCCTTGGCCCGCACAGTCGCGCCAAAGCCAATGCCGCCGCCTTCGGTGCGCTGCTCAATCACTTTATCGAGGCCCGCAAACGCGCCGCCGCAAATAAAGAGGATGTTGGTGGTGTCCACCTGCAAAAAGTCTTGGTTCGGGTGCTTGCGCCCACCTTGGGGCGGAATGCTGGCCACCGTGCCTTCAATCATTTTCAGCAGGGCTTGTTGCACGCCCTCGCCCGAAACATCGCGGGTGATGGAAGGGTTGTCTGATTTGCGCGAGATTTTGTCGATTTCATCGATGTAGATGATGCCGCGCTGGGCTTTTGCCACATCGTATTCGCAAGCCTGCAAGAGCTTGGAGATGATGTTCTCCACATCCTCGCCCACATAGCCAGCCTCGGTCAGCGTCGTCGCATCGGCCATGACGAAGGGCACATTCAAGGTGCGCGCCAAAGTTTGCGCCAGCAGGGTTTTGCCTGACCCAGTGGGGCCAATGAGCAAGATATTGCTTTTGCTCAGCTCGGCATCGTCAGCGTGCTTGCTGTCTTTGTGAAACAGGCGTTTGTAGTGGTTATAAACCGCCACGGCCAGCACTTTTTTGGCCTGCTCTTGCCCAATCACATATTGGTCCAAATTGGCCTTGATTTGCTGCGGCGTGGGCAGCTTCAAGCTCGACAGCTCTTGGTTTTGCTGGGCCTCGTCTTCGGCCATGACTTGGGCACAGGTGCTCACGCACTCATCGCAAATCATCACCTCGCCGCTACCAGACACCAGTTTTTTCACCTCGTTCTCAGGCCGCCCGCAAAAAGAGCAATGCAGGGTTTCGCTTTTCTCGCCACCTGTGGGTTTTTTACTCGCCATAATTTGTTTTCTTTCGTCCTTCAATGGGGGGGCATGATAAGCCCTGCGCCCTCTTACTTGGCCTTGGCCTTGTAAAACCGCAGCGGCTGCTCAGGCTGCGCCTGCAAAATGCTGCGTTTGATTTTGCCCACCACATGCATTTCGCAGGGTTTGCAGTCAAATTTCAAGGTCAGTTTCTCTTTGCCGTTAATCAATTGCAAAGGCTCGGCCCGCAGCGTGCCCTGCACCCCCGTCACGCCTTTGGCCTGCTTGGGGCAAAGGCTGAGGGAATAGCGCACGCAGTGCTTGGTAATCATCAGGCTGACTTCGCCCTCTTCCTCGTGGCTCTCATAGGCCGCGTCAATCACCTTCACGCCATGCTTGGCGTAAAAGTCCCGCGCTTTGTGGTTGAAGACATTGGCCAAATAGCTCAGGCTGTCCTCAGGGTAGGGCGTGGGCGGCTCTACGGCGGCGGCACGCACTGGGCGTTGCCAAGCGGCCAAGCGCACGGCCTCTAGTGCGGCCACGGCATCTCGGCGCAAGGCATTGAGCTGCGAAGCTGGCACAAAAGGCAGTTGCGCCACATCCAAGCGCAAATGCTGGGGCGCAAACAGGGTTTCGCCCAAGCGCAGCAAGCCTTGGCGCAGTTTTTCTTCACCTTGGGCGGTATCGCGCACAGGCTCAAACGGCCCGCCCAAACTGGCCTCGGCCTCAAAACCATCGGCATCGCTCAGACGCAAACGCAAGCTGCCCGCAGGCCCATCTTCCAGCGTCAGCCATACATCGATTTTGCGCTCGCTCGATTTCTTCTCCAGTCGGCGCAGCCAAGCCATATCGCGGTTGCGGCTCAGGCCCAAGCCCTTGCGCAAATCGGGGTAGCTGGCCACAGACTCATTCGGCTCAATGCGCCACAGGCCATCGCCCAGCGGCTCGCAGCGGTTGGCCTGCATACCCACCAGCTCTTTTTGCAAATCGTAGTAGCACAGGCCGTCGCCATTGTTGAGCAGCAACTCAGGGTCGGCCTGCACGACAAAATGCGCCTCGCCCAATTGCGTCACCCAGCCCACATGCTGGCCCGGGTTTTTCGGTGTATCGAATGCGCCTATATCTTGCTGGCGGCCTTGGGTGAAGTAATCGGTGAACTCGCGGTTGAAATTTTGATTCGGATCAGGCGCAAAGCCCAAAGCCACGCGGCCACTGGAGGCTGGGGCCAAATCGGGACGCTCGGCCAAAATCTCATCCACCAACAGGCGGTAATGCGCCGTGATGTTCTTCACATAGGCCATGTCTTTGTAGCGGCCCTCAATCTTCAGGCTGCGCACGCCCGCATCCAGCAAAGCACGCAAATGCGCACTTTGGTTGTTGTCCTTCATGCTCAACACATGCTTGTCATGGGCGATGATGCGGCCTTCGGCATCTTTGACCTGATACGGCAGGCGGCAAGCCTGCGAGCAATCGCCGCGATTGGCACTGCGCCCCGTGTGCGCATGGCTGATAAAGCACTGCCCGCTATAGGCCACGCACAAAGCGCCGTGGACGAAATACTCCAGCGTGGTTTCATCACGCAGGCTGCTGCGGATGGCGGCAATCTGGCCCAAATCCAGCTCCCGCGCCAGCACCAATTGGTTCAAACCGGCATCTTGCAAAAACACCGCCTTCTCAGGCGTGCGGATGTCGGTTTGCGTGCTGGCGTGCAACTGAATCGGCGGCAAATCCAGCTCCAGCAGGCCCATGTCTTGAATGATGAGGGCATCCACCCCCGCCTCATACAACTGCCCAATCAGGCGCTGCGCTGGTGCCAGCTCGTCATCGCGCAAAATCGTGTTCAGCGTGACAAAAATGCGGGCGTGGTAGCGGTGCGCATGGGCCACCAAGCGGGCAATCTCGGCCACGCTGTTCTCTGCCGAGCTGCGCGCGCCAAAAGACGGCCCGCCGATATACACGGCATCGGCGCCGTGCTCTAGGGCCTGAATGCCAATATCGGCATCCCGCGCGGGGGCCAAAAGCTCAATTTGATGGGGCAATAAACTCATGGCTGTGAATTATGCCTGCGCCTGCGCCCAAGGGCCGCCGCAAAAGAAATGCCCCTGCCCCTTGAAATCGCCACCGCATACACTACCTACAGCACAGTAGAAATAGATTCCCCAAGGCCCCAGCGCCCTTCAAAACATGAGCACAGACGACCAAAAGCCCAGCCGCAAGGCCCCCAGCAAACGCGCCCCCACTGCCGCCAAAAAAGCGGCGGGCAAGACTGCCAGCGCCAGCAAAACCGCCAACAAAACCGCCAGCAAAAAAACAAAAACCAGCGCGGCCTCCAACACCCTGCCCCTGCTGCCCCTGCGTGATGTGGTGGTCTTCCCCCACATCGTCATCCCCCTATTTGTGGGCCGCAAAAAAAGCATTCAAGCCCTTGAAGCGGCTATGGCCGCGCAGCGCGACATCATTTTGGTGACGCAAAAAGAGGCGAATCAAGAAGACCCCAAAGCCGATGACCTCAACACCATTGGCTGCGTCGCGCACATCCTGCAAATGCTGAAACTGCCTGATGGCAGCGTGAAACTGCTGATTGAAGGCCGCGAGCGCGTCAGCCTCAGCGCCATCAGCGATGCCGAGCACGGCTACTTCCGCGCCCAAGCCACGCCTGAGCCCGACCGCTACAGCCACAGCATCGCCGAGGTCGAAGCCCTGCGCCGTGCCGTACTCGCGCAATTTGAGCAATTCGTCAAACTGCACCGCAAACTCCCCAGCGAAATCCTGCCTTCCATCAACGGCATTGAAGACGCGGGCCGCTTGGCCGACACCTTGGCCGCGCACTCGCCCATCAAAGTGGATGAAAAGCAAACCGTGCTCGCCCTCTTTGCCGTAGAAGATCGGCTCGAATATGTACTGGCCCGCTTGCAGCATGAAGTCAGCATCTTGCAAGTGGACAAAAAAATCCGTGGCCGCGTGAAAAAGGCCATCGAAAAGAACCAACGCGATTTCTACCTACACGAGCAAGTCAAAGCCATCCAAAAAGAGCTGGGCGACAACGACGACAGCGCCGTTTTTGACGAACTGGAAGGCAAAATCAAAGCCGCCAAAATGCCCAAAGCCGCGCTGGAAAAAGCCCAAGCCGAGCTGCGCAAACTCAAAATGATGTCGCCCATGTCCTCTGAGGCCAGCGTGGTGCGCAACTACCTTGAAGTCTTGGTCGAACTGCCTTGGAGCAAAAGCAGCAAAATTAAAAAAGACCTCGCCTACGCCGAGCAAATCCTCGATGCCGACCACTTCGGCCTTGAAAAAGTCAAAGAACGCATCCTGGAATACCTCGCCGTGCAGCAACGCGTCGATCAAGTCAAAGCCCCCATCCTCTGCCTTGTGGGGCCACCGGGCGTGGGCAAAACCTCGCTGGGCCAATCCATCGCCCGTGCCACAGGCCGCGAATTTGTGCGCATGGCCTTGGGCGGTGTGCGCGACGAAGCCGAAATCCGTGGCCACCGCCGCACCTATATCGGCGCCCTGCCCGGCAAAATCCTGCAAAACATCAGCAAAACCAAGGTCAATAACCCGCTGTTCTTGCTCGATGAAATCGACAAAATGGGCCAAGACTTCCGTGGCGACCCCGCCAGCGCCCTGCTTGAAGTCCTCGACCCGGAGCAAAACCACACCTTTGCCGACCACTATGTTGAAGTCGATTACGACCTCAGCCGCGTGCTCTTTATCGCCACCGCCAACTCCCTCAACCTGCCCGGCCCCCTGCTCGATCGCATGGAAATCATCCGTCTGTCGGGCTATACCGAAGACGAAAAAACCGCCATCGCCCTGCGCTACCTCTTGCCCAAGCAAATGGACAACAACGGCGTCAAAACCAAAGAACTGCAACTGGGCGAAGACGCTGTGCGCGACATCGTGCGCTACTACACCCGTGAGGCGGGCGTGCGCAGCCTAGAGCGCGAAATCTCCCGCATCTGCCGCAAAGTCGTCAAAAACATCCAGCTCAAAAAAGCCAAAGCCCCCATTCAAGTGAACGCAGGCAATCTGGCCGACTACCTTGGCGTGCGCAAATTCAGCTACGGCATGGCGCAAGAGAGCAACCAAGTGGGCCAAGTCAACGGCCTGGCTTGGATGGAAATCGGCGGCGACCTGCTCACCATTGAAGCCGTCGCCATGCCCGGCAAAGGGCAAATCACCCGCACTGGCTCACTCGGTGAAGTCATGAAGGAATCGGTCGAAGCCGCCCGCACCGTCGTGCGCGCCCGCAGCCCACAATGGGCCATCGCCGCCGATGTCTTTGAAAAACAAGACCTGCACATCCATGTGCCCGACGGCGCCACGCCCAAAGACGGCCCCAGCGCCGGCATTGCCATGACCTGCGCTATGGTCTCGGCCCTCACCAGCATCCCTGTGCGCCGTGATGTTGCCATGACGGGCGAAATCACTCTGCGTGGCCAAGTCACCGCCATTGGCGGCCTCAAAGAAAAACTGCTGGCCGCACTGCGCGGCGGCATCCGCACCGTCATCATCCCCAAAGACAACCTGAAAGACCTGGCCGACTTGCCCGACAATGTGCGCGACAGCCTCGACATTCAAGCCGTTGAATGGATCGATGAAGTGCTGAAAATCGCCCTTGAACGCTGCCCCGCTGAAGCCGCCCAAGGCCAAGCCCCAGCACCCGCCAGCAAGAAAGCCACGAAAAAAGCCGCCACTGCCGCCAGCAAAAGCCCCAAGGCCAGCGCCACCAGCAAGAAAACGGCAAAAAAATAGCAAAAAATTTCGGTCGATTTGAAAAAGCTGAAAAATTGCTATACAATTCATTTTTGTTGAGCAGCACAGAGCCACAAGCTCCTAGCCACACAACACCACGCGGGAATAGCTCAGTTGGTAGAGCGCAACCTTGCCAAGGTTGAGGTCGCGAGTTCGAGCCTCGTTTCCCGCTCCAAACATCAAAGGCAAGAAGCAAAAATGCTTTCTTGCCTTTTTCATATCAGGGCCAAAACAGCCCCACTCGCATAACGGCGCGGTAGCAAAGCGGTTATGCCCCGGATTGCAAATCCGGTTAGCCCAGTTCGACTCTGGGCCGCGCCTCCAAACAAAACCAACAACTTAGGCCACTTTTTCGGAAGTGGCCTTTTTTGTGGATAACACGATGTAAGGGCGGATGTAAGAACTTTTTTCCCACTTTCGCCCATCTAGCACCAGAAAAAAGCCAACGGCCTCCATAGGCAAGCTTTTTTTTGCAGGTAAAAAATCTCTGCGTGCGGGGGCGTGTGGTTTCAGGCTTGATGCCTTTTCATTTTGCAAACATCCCCCCTATACCAGCAGCACCGCCCACAGCGCTTAGGCGTGTAGTGCCAGCTCTACCCGTTTGCCAGCTCGGGCGGCCAGCGTAATCAGCATATCTAGGCTGAATTTATCCCACTTACCGCGCACCAAATCAGACACCCGCGATTGTGCAATGCCAAAACGCTGCGCTGCCTGCGCCTGTGTCCACCCTTCTTCTTGCACCAGCAAGCGCAGCCGCCCCATTAAATCGGCGCGCAAGGCCAGCACGGCCGCCTCCCCCTCGGAATAGCCAAGGTCTAGAAACACATTGCCGCTGCTGTGGTGGACTTGTGTGTCATTCATGGTTTCGCTCCTATCTGCTGATAGCGGTTTGCCGCTAGGTCAATATCTCGCTGACTGGTTTTCTGCGTGGTCTTTTGAAAAGCGTGCAGCACATAGACTGCATCGCCACGATTGGCCACATAAATCACCCGCCATTGCGTGCCTATCTTGATACGCACCTCATACGCCCCAGCGCCTACGGTGGGCATCGGCTTAAAGTCGCTGGGCATCAAGCCCAACTGCACCTGCCACAACTCAAAACCCGCTTGGCGCTTGGCCCGCTCAGGAAAGCGGGCTAGGTCTTGTTGGCTGCTGCCCATGAATCGCAGGGATTTCATGAGGAAATTATATAAGTAGCTTGATTAAATATCAATCTACTTAGATAAATGCCAAGCTTCATGGCTGGCCCCTCCCGCGCCTCATTCGTAGCCACCAAATCAGCCGTTGGGCGCTACCCAATGGGCGGCCCCGTTTGATGGAGGGCTTGGCTTGCTCCCATTGCGCATCGCTCAGGGGCTGGGCATCGGGGTCTGCCATCGCAGCGGCGGTAATGGCGGCATCTTCTTGCGCCGTGGGCATGATGGTGTTGGGTTTCAGTTTCGGCATAGCGTTTCACCTCTCTGCTGTTGGCCTTGCGTAGGCTAATGATGCGGCGTTGCGTGGGGGCTTGGCTGGAGCGCTTCGGTTTTGATTAGCTCGCCCCCAATGCCAGCCTAAAGCGATTCAGCAGCTTCTAGCCTGAGCACCGCCCGCAAGCCCAGCGCGGCGGCATAACGCTGCACCGTGCGTAGGCTGGGCGTGCTTTTGCCGCTTTCTAAGCGAGCGATGGCGCTTTGCGTGGTTCCCATGCGCTGCGCCAATTCGCTTTGGCTCACGCCTGCGCGGGCACGGGCGGCTATCAATTCGCGAGCGGCGGCAAATTCAGGCGCTTGCGCATCATATTCAGCGCGGGTTTCAGGCTTGGCCAGCAGTTCTGCTTTGAGCTCTTGCAGGGTTTTCATGTCATAGCCTCCAATCGTTTTAGGGCGGTTTCAATGGCCTTGTGTGGCGTGGTTTGGGTTTTCTTCACGAACACATGCAAGACCCCAAGCGGCGACCTTGCACGGCCACATCAACGGCACGCGCGATTCCAGCGCAGCCTTTTAATCGCATCTCCCATAGCTTGCTCTCCAGCTAGGCACTACTACAGTCGGTATTTTTGCGCAAACGCCCTGTTTTGCTCATCACCAAGCAAGTCTGATACTTCGGCGCAGCACCGCCCAAGCTGGACTTCACGGTAAATGTGCCATTCACGGCGCTCACCATCAAGCCCTCAGACCCAAACACAAACTTGCTTGAAACGCGGTTGTATTCATAAGCACGCAAGCCAGGCAATGGGCCTTGCTGCAGCAGCAAGGCATCATCGCCCTCAGCATCAAATGCTTTGTTGCCGTTGTCGTCCACAAACAGCAACCAGCCGTGGCGCCAATCTTTGCCCGAGCCGCATTTGGCCAGCGTCTCGCCCTCGTCCATCTGGCACAGCACCACCGTGCGCGAGCGCTTGATGGCTTCGGCCTTGCCCAAGCGGATATCGCGCTGCAAAGTATTGGCCGCAGCATGTACCCGCCACTCCGCCACAAAGCTGGCCATAGATGGCGCTGCCAGGGCAATCAGCACCGCCAATATACCCACTGCCACCAACAGCTCGCTCAGGCTGAAACCCCGCTGTCGTCCTGCTTTTACAACTGTTTTGTCTTGCACTTGCATCGGCTGGCCCTCCATTGAGTCACAGCCGCAGCCTAGCCACAGACCCTTTCACCAGCCAGTGGCAAAAACGCTGAAATCAGCGCCGCTGAACCTGATAAGCGCCGCCAGTGTGAATTTTTCCCGATGCCCAAAGGCCAAGAGGCCCTCGCTCAGCCCTGCCGCATCGCCACCCAGCCGCGCACGCTGTTGATCAGCCACACCTCCTCGGCGCGGGCCAAATCAGCCGCGTGCAACACACGCTCTTGTATTTGCCCTGCCGCCAGCAGCGCCGCCCGCAATGTGCCGGGCAGCAGGCCGCTGCGCACAGGCGGGCTCACATAAGCCCCACCCAGCCGCAGCACCACATTGCCAATGCTGAACTCGCACAACTCGCCGCGCTCATTGCACAGCAGCACATCCAGCCCGCCAGCGGGCAAATGCGCCGCCCGCGCCGCCTCATACACCTGCCGCTGCGTCGTCTTGTGGTAGAGCCACACGCTGCCACTGTGCAAGGCATTCGGGGCCAGCGCAAAGCCTTGCGCCGCTGCCGCGTCAAAGGCGGGCGGCTGCAAATCCAGCGCAGGGCAGGCCGCCAGCGGCGTGCTGCTCACCTCCAGCGCACCACTGGGGTGCAACACACTGCGCACCCGTAAAGCTGAAGGAGCAGACCCGCCTGCCCCAGCCCGCACCACTTCTGCCTGCAAAGCCGCACGCCAAGCCGCCGCATCAAAGCCCCAGCCAAAATAAGCCGCCGATGCCGCCAGTCGTGCCTCATGCTCAGGCAACAGCCAAAAGTCCCGCCCCGTCCACAGCAGGGTTTCAATCAAGCCAAAATCCTGCTTTTGCTGCTGCAAAAAATCCATTTGCACCACCCGTGTCTTGTCCAAAGTCTCTTGCCACTCTTGCGCCGCCACGCTGTCCCAAGTGATGCCCGCCCCAGCGTGGTAACGCGCCCGCCCTTGGCGCAAGTGCATCGTGCGAATCGCCACCGACGCCGTCACACTGCCATCGGGCCGCAGCAGGGCCACCGTGCCGCAATACACGCCGCGCGGCTGCGGCTCAAGGCGCGCAATCCACTGCATCGTCTGGCGCTTGGGCGCACCCGTAATCGAACCACAAGGAAACAGCGCCCGCAGCAGCTCAGGCAGGCCCACCTCCGCCTGTGTTTGGGCGCTGATGCGCGACACCATTTGCCACACGCTGGGGTAGGCCCGCAACCCCAGCAGCTCTTGCACCTGCACGCTGCCCACCTCAGCAATCTGGCCCAAATCATTGCGCAGCAAATCCACAATCATCACATTCTCAGCACGGTCTTTGGCCGAAGCCTGCAAATCCGCCGCCAGTTGCGCGTCCGCCTCAGGCCACAGGCCACGGGGCCGTGTGCCCTTCATCGGCTCCACCAGCACGCCGCCACCCGCCGCCGCCCCGTCCCAGTGGAAGAAAAGCTCAGGCGAGGCACTGAGCACATGGCCTGCCTCTGGGCCGCCGCCCTCGTAATTGAACAGGGCCATAAACGGCGCTTGCTGGGCACGGCGCAGGGCCGCATACAGGGCCGCTGGATCGCCGCTAAAAGCCGCCTCAAAGGGCAGGGTGTGGTTCACTTGGTAAGTCTCGCCCGCCGCAATCGCCGCATGAATCTGCGCCATCGCCGCCGCATGTTCTGCCTCGCTTTGTGCGGCCTGCCACGGCCCCAGCGCAAAATCGCCCTGCTCCATCGGCAGGGCCGCCGCAGCTTTTTCAGCCGCCCGCGCAGCCGCCGCCTCAGCCTGCGCCGCATCAAACACCGCAAACCACAGCAGCGGCTCCTCGGCCTGCTGCGCCGCAGCAGGCAACTCGGCATTCAGGGCCGCACCCGCCTCATAGGCCATAAAACCCGCCGCCCAATAGCCCTTGGCCTGCCAGTCTTGCAACTCCTGCCACTTCTGCGCCACCTCGGCCATGCTGTGGGTTTGCACCACGGCATGGGCCTGCGTCAAATCAAACGCCTCTAGCGCCCCCGTGCGCGGGTGCTGAAAATGCAACTGCAAACTGGCCACTCTTGTCCTCTCTTTTCAGCACCTTGGCTGGCTTTGGGGGCCTGCTGCCCAGCTAAAGGCACAGCCCAATACACCGCAGCCTCAAGCCTTGGGCAAACTCACATCTTGCAACATGCGCTCGCAATAGCGGGCCACCAAATCCACCTCAATATTCACGGGGCTGCCCACTTTCAGCGCACCCAAAGCGGTGTTCTCCATCGTGTGCGGAATCAGATTAATCGCCACATCACAGCCCTCGGCGTGGTCTGTCACCGTATTCACCGTCAGGCTCGCGCCATTCACCGTAATCGAGCCTTTGTAAGCAAAGTATTTCGCCAAAGCTGGCGGCACACGCACGGCAAACAGCACGCTCTCGCCCACCGTCTCCAAGCCCACCACCTCGCCCACGGCATCCACATGGCCGCTCACAATATGGCCGCCCAGTCGGTCATTCGCACGCAGGGCTTTTTCCAAATTCACCCGCTCGCCCGCCGCATAGCCACGGGTCTTGTCCAGCGATTCGGCCGACACATCCACCGTAAACGCCAAGCCGCCCGGCAGCAACTGCGTCACCGTCATGCAAGCGCCCTGTATCGCAATGCTGTCGCCCAAACCCACATCGGCCAAATAGCCCGCTGGCGTGCCAATCTGCACCCGCACGCCAAAGCCTGCGCCTTGGCCCAAAGCCTCCACCGCCTCAATCTGCCCTACTGCCGTAATGATTCCTGTAAACATGGTCTTGCCTCACCGTAAAAACTGCATCCAATCGCAGGCGGCTATTATCAGGGCATCCTTTATTCAGCCCACAGCCCCATGCTTGAAACCACCCAACCCGTGCTCTTTATCGGCCACGGCAACCCCATGCACGCCATTGATGACAACCCCTTCAAGCTCGACTGGCAAGCCTGGGGCCAACAACTGCGCCAGCGCTTCGTCCAGCCCCGCGCCATCCTCCTCATCAGCGCCCACTGGCAAAGCAATGCCTGGCGCTTGACCGAAAGCCCGCAGCCCCAAACCATCCACGACTTCGGCGGCTTCCCGCCCCAGCTCTACGCCCAGCAATACCCCGCCCCCGGCGCGCCTGAACTCCTGCCCGAACTGCAACAACTGCTGCCCCAGCTCCAGCTCCAGGGCGACGGCGGCGAATGGGGCCTCGACCACGGCTGCTGGACCGTGCTCATGCACCTCTTTCCGCAGGCCAATGTGCCCGTGGTGCAACTCAGCATGCCTCAGCAAGCCAGCCTCGCCCAGCACTATGCTGCGGGCCAGCTCCTGGCTGACCTCAGCCAACGCGGCATTCTCATCATTGGCTCAGGCAACACCGTACACAACTTCGCCCTCATGCGCCTGCCGCGCGAGCACCGCGTTTGGCACAACGCCTACGCCTTTGATGCCCAAGTGGCCGAGGCCATCAGCAGCGGCCAGCACCACCCCTTGTATGAATTTGCCAGCGAAGCCGAGCAACAGCGCCTGCTCGACGCCCACCCCAGCTTTGAACACTACGCCCCCCTGCTCTACGCCGCAGGCGCTGGCGCGGGGCGGGCCGTGCAGCAGCGCCTCACGGGGCAATACGCCCAAGCCCCTGTCGGCATGCGCTGCGTGCAATGGGGCTAACACCAATAGGCTAAAACACCAGTGCGGCCAAAGCCTCAAGCCCCTTCTTGGGGGTAAAGCAGCTCCACCTCGTAATCTTGCACCGCCTTGGCCCACTCAGCGCCACCCTGCAACTCCAGCAAAGCCGCGCCACGGTACTCCTGCTCAGGTGCCAGCGTGCTGCTGGGCAAGCCCAAATCCGCAGGCGCAAAATGCCGCTTAATCACATCCTGCCCATCCACATTGCGCAGCATCAGCAGCACATGCGGCGTCGCCACAGGGGCCGTCTCGCGATTACTCAAATGCACCGTCAGGCGGTAGCGTTGCTCCGTCAGCTTATGAAAACCCGCCGCCTCCACCCGTAGCGCCTGCACCGCCTGCCACGGCGCTAACTCGCAGCCCAGCACAGCGCACATCTGCGCCAAAGCGGGCCGCAAAGCAGGCCGCTGCGCCGCCAAATAATCGCGCTTGAACCACACATACTGCAAAGCCAGCGCCAACAACAGCCCCACCGCCGCCAGCCCCAACACCGCCCGCACCCAAGGCCGCTGCCAACGGGCCGCCCGCTCAGCCTCGCGCACAAAACTGGGCAAAACCGGCGCAGCATCCGCCTCTGGCCCATCCTCAGCCTCAGCCTGAATCACCGTATCGGCCACCTCCGCCGCTGCAAAATCCCCCGCCTCATCTGCCACCGTCGTCTTCTTGCGCGTCAGCCAGCGGTCTAGGCTATCGTCATCATCGGCCAACACACTCGGGCTCGTATCCCAAAACTCGCTCTCAGGCCCGCCCATATCCCCTTCAGCCTGCGCCCGCTGGCGCTCCAGCTCAGCCTGCGCCCCACGGTTCGTCAAATTGAAAAAACTCGGCGACATGTTGTAGTGCTCGGGCGCGGCATCTTGCGGATAAAAAGCCGAAGCACTGAACTCGCTATCCAACTCAGGCGGGAAATCCCTTGGCCCAAAAGCATCAGGCCGTGGCGCAGGCTCAGCCACAGGCTCTGCAACAGGCGGCGCAACAGGCGGTGCAACAGGCGGTGCAACAGGCGGTGCAACAGGCGGTGCAACAGGCGG
>CAZJBX010000022.1:0-25050 GCA_964544605.1 uncultured Burkholderiaceae bacterium | reverse complement strand
CAGGCGGTGCAACAGGCGGTGCAACAGGCGGTGCAACAGGCGGTGCAACAGGCGGTGCAACAGGCGGCGCAACAGGCGGTGCAACAGGCGGTGCAACAGGCGGCGCAACAGGCGGCGCAACAGGCGGCGCAACAGGCGGCGCAACAGGCGGCGAAACAGGCGGTGCAACAGGCGGCGCAACAGGCGGCGCAACAGGCGTGGGTTCAGGTGCAGGTGTCGGTATAGGCGCAGCCGCAGGCTTCACAGGCACAGTCACACGGTTCTGCAAAATATCAAACACCGTCTGGCAGCGGCCACAACGGGCCCAACCCTCACTCACACGAATCTGGTCAGGCGCCACCTTAAACTTCGTCTGGCACTCAGGGCACTGCGTCACCACCAACATAAATCACCGCCTCTCAAACGGGCCACCATCAGCCCTCATCAGCCCACCACTCAAGCAGGCCGCACCTCGGCCACCAGCTCAATCTCAACGCAAGCGCCCAAAGGCAACTGCGCCACCCCAAAAGCACTGCGCGCATGCACGCCCGCCTCGCCAAACACCTCAGCAAAAAACTCTGAACACCCATTCAGCACCACATGCTGCTCCGTGTAATCGCCCGTGCAATTCACCAGGCCCATCACCTTCACCACCCGCAGCACACGGCCCAAATCGCCCAGCGCCGCCTTCATCGTCCCCATCAAATCCAGCGCCACCTCGCGGGCCACTGCCTGCGCCTCAGCCGTACCCATATCACGGCCCAACTGACCCTGCACCACCACCCCATCGCGCTTCGGGATATGCCCACTCAAAAACAGCAAATTCCCAGTCTGTACAAACGGCACATACGACGCCGCAGGCACCGCCACAGGCGGCAACACCAAACCCAACTGGGCCAACTTATCTTCAGGATGCATCACCCACCCCCTCACACTCAAAAATCACAAAAACAAAGCCCGCATTATCAGCCAGCCAAGCACAGCCCCCGCCCCCACTGCCCCCACTGCAACATAAAAAAACGCCACTCCCGCAAAGAAGTGGCGTCCCTCGGGGCGAAAGCCCCTTACCTCAGCGACTCAGGCAACTGTTCAATCTGCCGCCAATTGCGCCGCCAGCCAGACAACACAGTGCCGTCAAACACCGCTATCGACCCAGTCGTACCTGTAATCACCCCCTTATCACTTCCCGTTGGTGCCTTGCCAGGTTTGCGCTCAGGGTGGCCCTCTCGTGGGTTACCGCCTGCATTCTCTAACACATAATCCAGCATATCCACAGTTGTTGGTGGTGGCTGCAAAATGTCAGTCAATGAAGTATTGCGTGCATACCCCCCCATAGGGATATAAACCACGGAAAACTGATCCGCCTTGCCATCACCATTCTGATCAAAGGAATACTTCAAGCCGCCTGTCAAAGCATCCACGCCATACATCACATTCGGCGGGCTGCCCTCAGGTGGGTAGCAGGCATCAGCAGTGTCCCGTTTCGGCTCAATCACAACCGAACTCACAAACACACTCGTACCCAGGTTATACAAATCACCAATCACGCGCTCGCCTGTGGTATGTGGCAGTTTATTCAAATCCAAATACCAACCCCGCTGCGTCTTCCAGTTCAGCTCATTCTGGCTCACTTTGTAGAAGGTCTTGTGCATCGACTCAGCAGCCCCCTCAGTGCCGCTATCTATATCAATCGTCTGTACTTGCAAAGCACTCAAGCCGCTAGGCACCACCGCAGGCTCAGTATCCCCTGGCTTCCAATCAATGGGAGTCTTGTCCCACACCCCAATCAGGCGCTGCATACCCGTATCGGCTTGGTGGTCATCGTCGAGCAAAATACCCGTGCCCAGCACCACAATCGCACCACAAGCCCCTTTGTAGTCACCTTCATTCGCATTCTCGGCACACAAATCATCACTGTTGCCAGGGTGTGTTTGCCAAGCTGGGGCTGCATAAATGGGGTTCCCTGCTGGGGCCGTGTAAATATTCCGAGCAATCCAGTCAGAAGATGAGCCCCCCAGATAGAAACGCCACAAATTACCCGCAGCATCCCCAGCATAAGCACCTGTTACCTGCTTTTTGCTGTTACGAATCAAAGTCACACCACCTAAGCCAATACCAGCGCCATCTGTTGGAATAAATTTCAGCTTCTGGCCATTCAAAGGGTTAAGGACATACAAACCCTGCTTGCCTGCACCTGCATAATGGCCGGCAGTCGTCACCAACAAAGGTATATCTGCATCATTCACCCCCGCCTCAGCGCGGTTTGTAATAAATCCGAAGTTCTCAAAATCAGCACCATCTGCTGCTGTGTTCTCCCACACAAAGTCATTCTTTGTCGGCGTGGGCGCAGTCGCATGAATCGGCGCGGCAAAGGCAAACATCCCCTTGCCCCCACGGCCCAAAGAGCCAAACACCATATTCTTCCAAGTCGATCCTGTCCAAATGTCATGCTCCACCAAAGGGCCATCTGCCATATACTGGAACTTGAATGCAGTATCCGCATACTTCACCAGTTTATCGGCCGTGCCCCGCAGCAGATAGGCCGCCACCTCTTGGCCTGGCTCTTTGCCCGTGTAAGGCTTGTCCTCATCATCCCCTGCATTAAAGACATGCACAACACCGGCATTCGTTGCCGCATAAATTGTTGCGGGGCGATGGAATTTGGATTTAAAATAATCCCCATAACTGGCTTTACCAACCACGCCTGCATTGGCATTGCCATAACCAGTGTTCTCTCGGGCGCGAATATAAATTGGCGCAGAATTCACAGATGATGCCATTTTTGTCATTCGTTGACGCCAAGCACCACCACTCTTTGTTTGCGCATCATTCTGCCCCAGCAAATAGGCAACAAAACTCTTACCATCATTCGTCAGCGTTCCGTCATCAGTGCCCCGAATGATCGTGCCCACATCGCCAAAGGATGAAAGCGCTTCGTTAAATTTCATTTCAGTCGTAGCACCAGCATTTGAGCGGATGAAAAATTTTCTACCCTTGTTGTAATCAGCAAAAATATCCTTATCGCCACTACTCCAGTGGTCTTCTACATCTCGCCCGTATTCATCCAACTTCGTTGCCTTCAACATACCTGAGTTATCAACCACACTATATTCTAGGGTATAGCGGACATTATTTGCCAATGTGTCTGTCGCCGAAGATAGGCCACTAACCGCCACCCCTGCATCATTGCCGTTGTAATCCAGCATCTCCTGAATGATGCTATCGAACACCCGCTCCATCTCACTGGGCTTTGTGATAGAAGCACCAAAGCCACCACCAGCATACCCCGCCAAAATAAAATCATCGATCTTGCCACGGACGCTTTTCATACGATCCACATCGGGCCAAACCATGCCCACCGCAGTCGCAGCTTGGTCAGCAGTTTGTGTTGGGCTATCAGGATAAAGCCACTTGGCCTTGTACTTATCAATCTTGCTGAAAGTCAAATCTTTGCTTGGATTGTCTGAATTTGGAATCGCACCAGAAGGCTTGAGGTGGTAACCAATGGTGTAACTTGTCATATTTTGCCAAGTCACAGGCTGGCCTGTGCGAGGGCGAACCAAATTCGGTAAATTAGGCCGTAAATCCACATGCCAATGGTATTTGGCCGTCAAATCAGAGTATCGTTCTCGAAGCTTATGTGCCTTCAGTATATCAGTATCAGTAAGATCCATGATGTTACTGGCATTTTTATTGCCAAATGGCGTATAAAGCTGGCGGCCTGCCGTGGTAGCTGGATAGCCATCTTTCTTATAGCCATTAAAATGGCTGAGGTTCAAAGGGCTTGTATGTCCTGCACTGTCACGGAAGTCCCACATGCGGGTAGACTTCTCTGCCCCTGCCTCCATAGGTGACTCCGTACGCGTCGCAATCCAGTTACCAATGCTATTGTCATTGATTTGCACATACCCCGTTTCATCGCCAGAATTATAATTCACTGCACTGGCCACGAACATGGCATAAGATCGACGGCAAGACATTTCTTCATTGCTCGAATCAACGGGCTTGGATGGATCAGTCGCCCAAGGGTTTTCGACCATGCCCGTGTCGTAAGATGTCGCCGCCCGTCCATGCCTAGATTCAGCCGCATAGTAGCGCGCGATGATATCCACTGTATTTCGAATGCCACTATAAGTCCCCATGGGGTACTCCACATTCCCCCAAAGCCAATCATAAATTTTAGAATTATTCGATTGATTGGACTCTCGAACGCCTCGCATCTCATCTTCATACTGGCCAGAAGTCAAACCAGAGCCAATGGTATAAAACTGGGGCACGCCACCAATAAGCCCATTTGTTGGATTTATCGTAACTTCACTCCCCTTTTGCTTCTTAATAGCTGAAATATAGCCGACCCTCATCTTCCCATCATAGTCTGGGTTAGCCAGCACATTGCCAATAGAAGTGGCCATGGCTGAGGCATTGGTACTGTAATACAAATACCAATTCACGATATTATTCATCTCAGCATCAGCCGAGCAAGTCGTTGCAGGGCTGGCCAGTGTTCCGCCACAATCTGTACGGCTATGGCCGTCCTTTAAAGGGATGGCAGCGCCTCCACGCTTGACCGTCACCACATCCGGCTTTTCAACACCGCCGTCCACCTTTGTCATATTCTTGACCAAACAGCCTTGGACTGTATTGTAGCTACGGTCGATCACATTTCTAACCGATCCATACAAAGGATCCTTGCAGTAAACATAGGTAAATTCACCTGAGTTATCGTTTTTTATGTTATGCTTAGGCACATTAAGATAATTTGAATCAGAGCCTGTACTAATGACCACACCCCCACTCTCCCCATTCCAGGACAAAAGAGTTTGTTTATCGTTGTCACTACTTCCTATCACATTCCAAGCAGCACATGTAAGGCCATCAGGCGTAGTATTGGTGCTATGGAATGATGATCTGCTATATGAATTTGTCAAATCATAGCAATATGAATACCTCGTACTAGACTGATTATCTATTGATTTAATGCCTGTTGTTAATGGCTGTCTATTTTTTCCTTTTCTTGCAGGATAAGTAATTTTGGGGTTGTAGTAAACAGGATTTACATCAGCCGAGCGCATGGCGTGCCAAGGACTATTGCTGTTATAGAGTCGACCAGTAACTCTAGTAGAATTCGCATAATTTAATACAGTATAAATGTAGTCTCCATTGCTATTTGGAGCAAAGCAAACATATTTTTTATACCACCTACTTAGCGCATTCTTTGTGTAGTAGCAAGCTGCACCATCCAGTCCACCATCCTGCCCACAAGCACTACCTTTTGCCCCCTTAAGAGGAGAGGGGCAATAATATTCCTCAACATTCTTCTGAGATATTGCATCATTAATATTTATTTTTGTATTGCTACGAATGTCGTAATCCAACGAAAACGGATTCGATGAAACAACCGAGTTATCCACCGCAATCATCAGATTGGGTGTGGCTGACGATGCGCCCGAGAGCAGGGGCACACCAGCAGGTGCATCTGCGGCCAAGCCATTGGCGCTGACAGCAGCCAGCGCCAAAAAGATCGCACTGCCGCCAAAAACAAGGCGCAAGTCGAGCAGGGTGCCGCGCACCTCTTGAAAACGGTGTTTTAAGTTCATCAGGGGGACCAGAAGATAAAAAGTGTGGTGTGTCTCGTTGCGATCCAGCGCAACTTCTTTTTCATCGCAAGCTCGGGCACAAGTCTTGGCTTCTGGCTCAGATTGGCTGCACGATGACAACAGCTTGCAAAGGCAGGCATTGTCCTCTTTTTCCTGCCTTGGCCCTTGCCACTCATCCGCAGAAACAAAGCGTTCACCCTGTTTCTGACCAAGTGGTCACCCAGCACCATTTTCGGCTCAAACCAAAAGGCCAGAGCCCAGTGCAATACCGAACTCAGACCTCGGGCCGCTAGTTTTTAACTGTGCAACTTATGGGGGCAGTTCAAAATTATCTTTGCTTTAGGGCCGCCGCAATCGCGGCTTCGCGTGCCAGTTGCACTTGCTGGCCCGCCCAAGCGGGTTTGAGTTTGGCTTGGGCTTGCGGGCTGAGTTGCGCTTTGGCGGCGGCAATGACTTGGCCAGCGGGCACGCTGAGGGCGGCTTGCTGGGCTTGCAAGAGGCGCGGCCTTTGCGGGTAGGGCGCATCGGCAAAGCCCAAGCGGCCACGGGCATCGCATTCGCAGGCCAGCAGCACTTGGGCAAAGCGTTCGGGGCGGCGCAGGGCATCGCAGCGCTCAAGCAGGCGCAGGGTGGCGGCTGGGTTCAGCTCCAGGCTGCGGTGGATGTTGCCGTGCTCTTGCGCCACCACCAGCGCCAGTTCTTTGCAGTCATTGGGCACGCGCCAGCGCTGGCACAGGGGGCGCAGCAATTGCACGCTGCGCTGTTCATGGCCGAGGTGGCGCGGCAGGATGTCGGCGGGGGTGGTGCCTTTGCCCAAGTCGTGGGTGAGGGCGGCAAAGCGCACGGGCAGGGGCGTTTGTAGGCGGGCGCTGGTGTCCAGCACCATCATGGTGTGGATGCCGGTGTCGATTTCAGGGTGGTAGTCGGCCCTTTGCGGCACACCCCAGAGGCGGTCGAGCTCGGGCATGAGCACGGCCAGTGCGCCGCAGGTGCGCAGGGTTTCAAACATGCGGCTGGGTTGGGCGGCCATGAGGCCACGGGCGATTTCTTGCCAGACGCGTTCGGGCACTAGGGCATCGACTTCACCAGCTTGCACCATGCGGCGCATGAGTTCGAGCGTGGCGGGATTGGTTTCAAAGCCGCTAAAGCGGGCGGCAAAGCGGGCCAGGCGCAAGATGCGCACGGGGTCTTCGGCAAAGGCGGGTGAGACATGGCGCAGGCGCTGCGCTTGCAGGTCAGCCAGGCCGCCGTAGGGGTCAATGAGTTGCTGGCGCAAATCGGGGTGGTTTTGCCAGCCCGCTTGGGCCACAAATTCGGCGGGCAGGGCCATGGCGTTGATGCTGAGGTCGCGCCGAGCGAGGTCTTCTTCTAGGCTGACATCAGGCGCGGCGTGGAAGGCGAAGCCGTGGTAGCCCGCAGCGGTTTTGCGCTCGGTGCGCGCCAGTGCGTATTCCTCTTTGCTGTCAGGGTGCAGGAAGACGGGGAAGTCTTGCCCGACGGGGAGAAAGCCAGCGGCGAGCATGGCCTCGGGCGTGCTGCCGACGACGACCCAGTCGCGGTCGCTGCTTTGGCCTTGGCCTAAAAGGGCGTCGCGCACCGCGCCGCCAACAAGGTATGTCTTCATGTGAGCAGATTATGGCGCTTTAGAGGGCAGAACAAACCCAGCCTGAGCTGGGTTTGGGTGCAGAAGCGTGGGGCAGGGCCGCCAGCGTTTTAAGCCAGCGGTTGCGCTTCGGCCACTTGGGTGTGCTGCGCGATGATGCCCAGCAGCTCTTCCTCAGAATAAGGTTTGCCCAAGTAGTAGTCGGCGCCCAAGCTCATGGCGTGCTCGCGGTGCTTGTCGGCAATGCGCGAGGTAATCATGACCACAGGGGTGTCTTTCAGGCGTTCATCGGCGCGCAGATTGCGCAGCAGGTCGAAGCCGTCCATGCGCGGCATCTCGATGTCAGACAGGATGATGCTGGGCAGTTCTTGGTCTTCGGCGAGTTTCTCTAGGGCCATGAGGCCATCGTTGGCCAGCAGCACGCGGTAGCCCTCGCGCTGCAACATGCGCTGTGTGACGCGGCGCACGGTGATGGAGTCGTCCACCACCATGACCAGCGGAATCAGCTCGTTGAGTTTGGCTTGCTTCTCGGCCTCGGCTGCTTGCGCGGCTTGGGCCTGTGCCACATAAGCGGCGCTGCGCTCACGGTAGATGCTGTAGAGGGCCACAGGGTTGTAGATGAGGGCCACTGCGCCTGAGGGCAGTACCGACATGCCGGCCAAACCAGGCAGGCCAGAGAGCTGCGGGCCGAGGTTTTTCACCACCACCTCTTGGTTGCCGAGGACTTCATCGACATGCACGGCGATGCGCTGTGCGGCCGAGCGCACGATGATGATGGGCGTGCTGCGGCCTGGCTCTTCAAGGCTGTTGGGCGAGGCTTGCAGCAAAGCGCCCGACCACTGCAAGGGCAGGCGTTCGTCGCGGTGCATGATGTAGCCATCGGCATAGGCTTGGGCCAGCTCTTGCGCATTGAGGCGGCGCACGATTTCCACCAAGTTGGCGGGCAGGCCAAAGTTGATGCTGCCTGAGCGCACCATGACCACTTGCGTGACGGCGGTGGTCAGCGGCAGCACCAAGGTGAAGCGGCTGCCTTGGCCAGCGGTGGATTCGGTTTCAATGCGGCCACCCAAGGCTTGCACTTCGGCGCGCACCACATCCATGCCCACGCCACGGCCTGAGACGGCGGTGACGACGCTGGCGGTGCTGAAGCTGGGCTCGTAGATGAAGCGGAAGATTTCTTGTGGGCTGGGTTCCTCATTGGCGGCGACCCAGCCTTTTTCACGCGCTTTGGCCAGGATTTGCGCGGTGTTCAGGCCACGGCCATCGTCTTCAATGGCGATGGCGACATCGTTGCCTTCTTGCCGCACTTGAATGTGGATGCGGCCTGCGCCTGTTTTGCCTTGGGCGCTGCGTTCGGCGGCGCTTTCAATGCCGTGGGAGACGCAGTTGCGCAGCAGGTGTTCAAAGGCGGGGGTGATGCGTTCGAGCACGCTGCGGTCGATTTCCATGGCCGCGCCAGCAATATCAAGCTGCACATCTTTGCCCGTGTCTTTGGCGGCTTGGCGCACGACGCGGTGCAGACGCTCGGAAATGGCGTCGAATTCGACCATGCGGGTGCGCAGCAGGTGGCGTTGCAGCTCGCGGGTTTGGCGCGCTTGGGCGGCCAAAGCGCCTTCGGTGGCGTTCATCACGCCTTGGATGTTGCGCTGCACGGTGGCCACATCGTTGACGGACTCGGCCATCATGCGGGTCAGCTCTTGCACGCGGGTGAAGCGGTCGAACTCCAGCGGATCAAAGGTTTGGGCGCTGGTTTTAGAGAGTTCCAGGCGCGATTGCATTTGGCTCTCAGACTGCACTTCAATGTCGCGCAATTGCTCGCGCAGGCGGGCCAGGTTGCTGTCCAAATCGCTGAGCACGGTGCGCAGATGCAGGCCCATTTCGTTTTCCAGCTTGGCGCGGCTCATGGAGACCTCGCCAGTGAGGTTGAGCATTTGTTCGAGCACATGGGAGCGCACGCGCACAGGCTGTGATGAGGCTTCCAGTGTGCGCACCACATAGGGTGTGCGTGGGGGCAAATGGCTGACGGGTGCGGCGGCGGCGCTGTCGGTGGCATCGGCTTTTGCGCCAGCGTCCGCAGCCTCGGGTGCAGCAGTAGCAGCAACAGGGGTGGTCGGGGCAGGGGCTTCTGCTGGGCTTTCGGCTGTGCTGCTGGCTTCGGCAGGGCTGGCACTGGCGGCCAAGGCCAGCTCTTGCGCGGCATTCATGTCGGCGACAAGGGCTTCAAAGCGCTCGTTGATGGCATCGTTGCGGTGCAGCAGGGGGGCGATGTCGGCGCTTTGCAGGCCATCTGCGCCCAGCATCTCAATCTGGGTTTCCATGTCGTGGGCCATATGGCCCAGTTGCATGGCGCCAGCCAAGCGGGCACTGCCTTTGAGGGTGTGCAGCACGCGCAGCACGCCAGCGCGGGCGGCGGCATCTTCAGGCTGGGCCTGCCATTGGCGCAAATGCGTGCCCAACTCGGGCAGCAGCTCTTGCGCTTCTTCCTCAAAAATGGGGAAGAGGTTTTCGTCGATGTGGTCGTCGCCTTCAGCCGTTGTTGTGCTGGGGGCCGCAGCGGGGGCGCTGGAAGGCTCGGCGGCCAAGGCCAGTGGCGCAAAGCCAGCGGCATCGGCGGCGCTGTCTTCGTCTTCAAAGACTTCAAAGCGGCTGGGGCTGTTGTCGTTGGCGGCCAGCAGCAGGTCTTCAACGCCCATGCGGGCCGAAGGCGTGCCGTCGTCGTTGCGGTCGTCATTCAGGCTGGCGTTGAGGCGGGCGATGATTTCAGCCTTGGGCGCAGTGAGGATGCCTGCGGCAAATTGGTGCAGCAGATGGCGGATTTCTTCGGCGCTGCTGACATAGCAACTGGCCATGGCGCGGCTGCGTTCGCTTTGCTCATCGCTGAGGTCACGCGCCAAGCAGTGCTCCAACAGGCGTGCCAGTTGGGAGAGCTCGGTGTGGCCGACTGTGCCTGAGCTGCCGGCCAAAGAGTGGGCCAAGGCCAGTGCATCTTCGGGTAGTGGGGCATCGGCAGGGCCAAGCGACCAGTCAGTGAGTTCATTGACCAAGCGGCGTGACCAGTCATCGGCCTCGTTCAAGAAGACATGGAAAAGGGCGGTGCTGATGCGCAAATCGCCAATGGCTTTGTAGTCGTCTTGCAGGGCAATGGTTTCGTCGGCTGGGCTTTCTTCGGGGGCGGCAGTTTCTTCTGCTGCCTCCTCAAGCACCACTGCCGCTTCCTCGACCGCAGGGGCCTGGGTTTCTTCAACGGCGGTTTCTTCTGCGGCGGCTTCGCTGGTGGCTTCTGTCTCGCTTTGCGCTTGTTCGCCGACTTCCTCAGTGGGGTGTTGCTCTTGCTCTTGGGCCATGATCAAGTCATAGGCTTCGGGGCCAAAGACGCTGTCTGGGCCAGGATCGGGCTCCTCAGGCACAGGGGCTTGGGCATCCAAATCGGGGAATTCGCTGTCTTGATCCTCTGCCCCAGGCTGGCTATCCGTGCCGTCATTGTCTTCGGGGTATTCGGCAAAACGCGATTCAGCCAGCAATTGCATGGAGTCGGAATCGAGTGCGGGCAGCTCGGCCTCAGGCTCGTTGCTCAGCTCAATATCGGCCACGGCATGGGCTGGCAGGCTGAGGGTGTTGATGCTTTGTGCCTGTGGTGCTTGAGTGAGGTCAAGGGCAAAGCCCTGGCTTAAGGCGGCATCAATGCTCGGCTGCGCATCTGCACTGCCGCTGTCGTCGTCTGCATCGGGCAGGGTGAGGGTGTCAAAGGCCAGTGCGGGCGCTGTGCCTGTTTGCGTGAAGGCGCTGCTGGCTTCGGCAAAGGCCGAGGCGTGGTAGGGGCCGTTTTGCCCTGTTTCACCCAAGTTCAGTGCCCAGTGTTTGAAGTGGGTGAGCGTGTCTTCGCCGAAATTGAGCAAAGCAGGCGTGGCAGGTTTGGCATCGGCGAGCCAGGTGTTGAAGACCTGCTCCATGGCCCAAGCGGCTTGGCCAAATTCGTTGAGGCCAACCATACGAGAGCTGCCCTTGAGGGTGTGGAAGCTGCGGCGCAGGGTGGTGAGTTCGGCCATATCGGCGCTGTTCTCACGCAGGGTGGCAATGGCGCTGTGGCCTTGGGTCACGACCTCTTGTGCTTCTTCAAGGAAGATGTCCAGCAGCTCGCTGTCGAGTTCGGCAGTCTCTGCGGCGGCGACAGGTGCAGCGGCTTCAAGCGTGGCGGCGGCAGGGCTGCTGGGTGCAGGGTGGGCGGCTGCGGCTTCAGTGGGCTGCGTCTCTGGCTCCCCTTGTGCCCATTCTTCGGGCATTTCGGTGAGGTCGAAATCGGGCTGGCTGAAGTCCAGATCTTGGGTGCTGGCTTGGAACTCGGCCACCCACTCGGGGTCGAGTTCGGCGGCGCGTTCGGCCACAGGTGTGAGTGTGGGGCCAGCCTCAGTGATGGGGGGCGCGGCCACCGTGCTTGGCGCTGCGGCAGGCGTGGCGACTGCGGGTTGGCTGGGTTTTTGAGCACGGCCCATGAGGGGGCGCAGCTCTTTGTCGCGTTGGTCGAAGATGAAGAGCTTTTTCGCCAGCACGGGCTGGTAGCTGAGCATGTCGATCAAAAAACCCAGTGCGCCCAAGTTGAGGCCAAGTTTTTCAAACAGGCCAGCCTGACGCGCTTCATCCACGCTGACTTGGCCCATGGCCAAAGGCTCCACATGCTCGCGCATCCATTGCACGGCTTTGATGGCGTCATCAAGGCCCAAGATGGAGAGCACGCCGCGCATTTGGGCCAGTTTTTGTGGCACATCTTGCAGGGGAGTCAAATCCTCGGTGTTGCGGAAGAATTTGTCCATCAGGGCTTCGAGCTCGCCCAAGGAGATTTTCAATTCGCCCACCACGCTGCCCATGTTTTGGCGGTCACTCACATGGCGGTAGAGTTCTTCCATCCACGGGTCCAGCGGCGGCGCGGAGCCGCCTTGCTGGGTGTTGGCAATGCGCTCGGCCAAGCGCTGGGTGCGGGCTTCGAGCTCGGGGTTGCTCAGGTCGGCGTCTTCCAGCACGGCATCCACATAGAGCAAGCTGGTGGCCACTTCCATGGCGGTATTGGTTTCAGGCGGGCGCGCCAAGCGCACAGTGCGATCGGCCACGGCATTCAGGGCCGCGCCCAAGTCAGCGCCTGAGGGAAAGAGCTTGCCGATGGATTCAGAAATGGCGTGCAGTTGCTCTTGCACCAAATGGTATTTGTTCGATTCGCCGGCGGTGATGAGAGACCAAGTCTCCTTCACGGCGGCAATGCGTTTGCGCGCCTGCACCAGCATGGCGGGGTCGTAGTGGCCGAAGATGCGTTTTTTGTAATCAAAGGCGTGGCTGGCGGCATCCAGCTCATAGGCGTCGATCACGGCCTGCGTCAGCGGCGGCAAATCTTGGCGGCTGCTCATGCTTTGGGCGTTGAAGAACAGCAGCTCATGCGCCAAGCGCACATGGGCCGATTGCGGGTCTTTGAGCTGTGCGCCCGCTTGCAGCAAGATGCCAGTGAGGGCGCGCTTGAGGTAGGCGTCCACAATCAGCGCAGGCTGGGCCAAGGCATCGAACAAGCCTGCCGCCAAGCGCCAGAAGGTGTTTTGCTGTGGCGTGTTATTGGGGTTGAGCCCCAAGCCAGCGCTGATTTCGCTGAGGATTTGCGCCGCATCGGTGTTGCTGTGGCGCATGACTTGCAGCAAGCTGCTGTCCATTTGCGCGCGCAGCTCGGCGCTCAAATTCAGGGCGGGCACGCCAGTGGGGGCGGCAATTTCGCGCTGGGCCCACTTCACTTCCCACAAATCGGCTGGGTGAAAACGCGGCTTGTCGGCCAAGCTTTGCACTTCTGTGTATTGCGGAAAGAGGGACAGGGCCGAGAGTTTGCGGCCCGCCAAAATGCCTTCAAGGTAGGCAATCAAGGCAAAACCCGCTGTTTCTAAAGTTTGTGCGGCGGCCTCGGTGCACAACTCGGGGGTGAGCAAAAAGCGCTCAACCGTGCCTTCCATGGCGTGCAGCAGTTTGGCGGGCTTGTCCATGTCCACCATTTCCAGTGCGCCGATGACTTGGCGCAATTGCTGCTTCGCCAAGCGCAGATGGCTGGAGTCGATATTGGTGAGGTCTTTGCCCCGTGCCATGCCGACATCGCGGGCAAAGCGCTTGAGGGCCTTGCTGGAGGCTTCAAGCGAGGAGGCCACTTCGCCAAGCACCCAAGCCAAGGGGCCGAGGTCATTCATCATGGGGGCGGGGGAGGAGGTGCGACTGACTGCCATGGTGTTAAAGCGTCCGATGAAGTGGGTCAGGAAAGAGCTTGGGGCGGAGGGGGTGAAAGTTCAAACCCCTTGGGGTGGCCCCAAGCTCGGTGGGCCAATAAGCTGCTTTAGGCAATCTTGAATCGGGCCACTGATGCACGCAGTTCTTCAGCCATGCGGTTGAGCTCGCGCACTTGGTCTGAGGTGGCGCGGGTGCCCGCACCGGTTTGCTCGGTCACGGCAAAGATGTGCTGGATGTTGGCCGCCACATTGTTGGCTGAGGTGGCTTCGTCTGAGGCCGCTTGCGAGATGGCCTCAATCAACTGTGCCAATTGGCGTGAAATGCGGTCAATCTCAGACAGGGCCGTGCCGGCATTGTCTGACAGGGCGGCCCCATCAACCACGCCTTTGGTCGAGCGCTCCATCGCGGCCACAGCGTCTTGGGTGTCGGTTTGAATGGTTTTCACCAGTGCCGCAATCTGCTTGGTCGCGTCGGCGGAGCGCTCGGCCAGGCGCTGCACTTCCTCGGCCACGACGGAGAAGCCTCGGCCTGCTTCACCCGCAGAGGCGGCTTGAATGGCGGCGTTCAGGGCGAGTACATTGGTCTGCTCGGTAATGTCAGAAATCAGCTCGGTGATTTCACCAATCTCTTGAGAAGATTCGCCCAAGCGTTTGATGCGCTTGGAGGTGTCTTGGATTTGCTCGCGGATGGCGTTCATGCCGCCAATGGTGTTTTGCACCGCGTGCAAGCCTTCTTCTGCCGCTTGCAGCGATTGACGGGCTACGCCCGCAGACTCTTGGGCGCGGGTGGAGACTTGGTTGATGCGCTCGGCCATATTCAACACGGCTTGGCCAGTCTCGCGGATTTCACGCAACTGCTCGCTGGAAGTGGCCAGCAATTCGGTGGAGGTGCTCTCCACGCTGGAAGTGGTTTCCACCACGCGGCCAGCGGTGTTTTGCACATTACCCACCAAGGAGCGCAGCTCTTCTACGGTGTAGTTCACCGAGTCGGCAATCGCGCCAGTGATGTCTTCCGTCACCGTCGCTTCTTGGGTCAAATCCCCTTCGGCCACGGATTGCAACTCGTTCATCAGGCGCAAAATCGCCGCTTGGTTGGCATCGTTGATGCGCTTGGCCTCAAATTCTTGGTTCTGCGCTTCAAGGCGCTGCTGCTCGGCCATTTGGCGGCGAATCAGGCCATCTCGCACCTGCATACGCACCAGCAGCCACACGGCCAAAGCACCCAGCAGCACAGGCAACAGCAAGAATAAGGTGATGGGGCCCAAGCCAGTGGTGTGGGCGATGCGGTCTTGCAGGGCTTGCAGGTTCAGGCGCAGGCTCTCGCTCTCACCCAAGATATTGGTGTGGGCCTCGCGTGAGGCGACTAAGCCGGGCAAGTTGTCCAAAATCGCGCTGGCTTCTTGCTCCATTTCGCTAAATTGGCGCAACAGGGCATCCAAATGCTCGCGGGTTTCGGTATCGGGCGTGCCAGGCAGACGCAAGGCGGAGTCGCCATCGCGCAGGCCAATGGCGTCTTCTTTAAAGGTGTTGAGGTCTTTGCCGAGCAAGAACACACCTTCAGGGCTGACGCCCTCAGAGGTCAAAAATTCGTTGGCAGATTTACCGATGCGTTGCGTCAGCACTGAGAGGTTGGCGGCCACAGCGATTTCCTCTTTGCTGGCATTGCGTGCCAGTTTGAGGGCGGAGATGGTTTCGGTTTTTTCCAGCAAATCGGAGGATTGGCGGTTCACTGTGCGCAAAGAGAGGCCGACTTTGGAGAGCACATCGGCGTGCTGCAAAATGGTTCGGGCGCTTTCACTGGCCGAGTCCGACATGGTGCTGATTTTTTGGATGTCGGGCTGGAAGGCGCGAGATAAGGCGGGCACTTCGGCATCGCCTTGTTTGAGGGCCAGCACTTTGCGGCTCAGGCTCTCATGGCTGTCTTTCACATCGGCAATGCCTTGTTTGTCGCCCAGCATGGCCAAAGACACAGACTTGGCCAAGCGCTGCGATTGCATCAGGGCATCACCTGTGGCCCCGACTTGCGCCGACACATTATTAGAGCGGCTGATGGCCCAAGCTGACAGGGTGATAAAAGCCACCGCACTCAGGGCAATCAAGGTGTAGGCGGCATTGCGCACCACGGGCACGGGGCGCTGGCCCAAAAAGGGCAGGTAGATGGTGTTGATGTCCTCATCCAAGCTCTCTTGCTCTAGCGGCGGCTGGGAAGCGTGGGTGTAACGGCTTTCATAGCCACTGACGCCATCAAAACCTGAAATGCCCGCATGTTCAGAGTATTCGGTGTGGGCAGGGGCGCGTGAGAAAGCTTTGCGCAGGGTATCGAGTAATGACATAAAACAACCTTCTAATTGCGGATGTGCCGCAAGCTCAGCGGGCAATGTGTAAAAAATCTTCGGCTTCGGCCAAGGCTTGCAAATTCAGCTCTTGCCAGAGTTGGCCTTGGGCATCTTCATAGGCTTGGGTGTAGAAGGCAGGACTGCCCTCAGCGGCGGGGTGCATGTTGATGAAGTCTTGCGTGCTGCGCAGGCCCACCAAATGGCGCACCAACAGGGCGCTGTTCACGGCCAAGCCTGGGTTGAGGGTGATGAGCCGGGCTTGGTGCTTGCTGCCTTCGGTTTGCAGTTGCAGTGCCATGCTGGGCTCGCCCAAAAAAGCGCCGAGGTCAATCAGGCCGCAAATTTGCCCGCGTAAATTCACCACGCCCAAAAACCAAGGCGCGGCATGGGGCACGGGCATGGGGCTGCTGGGGGCAAAAATCTCGCCAGCCAGCTCTAGAGGCAACAAATAGCGGCCTTTGAGGGTTTCAACAGCCAGCCAAGACGCGCTGCTGCCCACACTCTTGGCTTCTTGCAGGCGTTGTGCCAGTCGTTCTTGCAAGCCCCTGAGGGCTTCTTTTTTAGCCATGCTGCTTGTCCTTAGCTTCGCTTCGTGTCAGGGGGGATCAAGGGGTGACAGCGCGGATTTTTTCCATCAGCAAAGCCTCTTGTACAGGCTTGGTGACATAGTCGCGCGCGCCTTGGCGCATGGCCCAAACACGATCGGTCTCTTGGTTTTTGCTGGTGCACATGATGATGGGCAAATCGGCATACGCAGGGTTGCGCGTGATGGCCCGGGTGAGCTGAAAGCCATTTTGCCCGGGCATGACCACATCCATCAAAATCAAATCGGGCTTGACCTCACTCAAGCGCTGCATACACTCTTCGGCATTGCTGGCGGTTTGCACCTGAATGCCGTTTTTCTTCAAAATTTCGCTGATGTGCATTTGTTCGGTTTTTGAGTCATCCACGACAAGAACGGTTTGTATGCTCATATTGATTCTCCTTGTTTGCCAAACTGCTGAACGGCTTGGAGCAACTGATCTTTGGTAAAGGGTTTGGTGAGGTATTCGTCTGAGCCGACCATGCGGCCACGGGCCTTGTCAAACACGCCGTCTTTGGATGACAGCATGATGACGGGCGTGCCAGAAAAGCGCTGGTTGCGTTTGATGATGGCGCAGGTTTGGTAGCCATCCAAGCGCGGCATCAGAATGTCGCAAAAAATCAGATGGGGCTGGAAGTCATTGACTTTGGAGAGGGCATCAAAGCCGTCTTCGGCCAATAAAACCTCGTGGCCGCCTTGTTTGAGGAAGATTTCCGCGCTGCGTCTGATGGTGTTGCTGTCGTCAATGACCAAGACTTTGAATCCGGATGCTGCTGTCACGCCGTGCTCCTTGTGGGGTGGGGGTGGCTCGTGTGTTTGCCCTGTTTGACTGCATGGGGCAAGAGAGTGTTGGGCTGCGCCAGTGCGCGGCCTTAGATTTCAACCATTTCAAAATCTTCTTTGCGGGCGCCGCATTCAGGGCAGACCCAGTTCAGGGGTACATCTTCCCATTTGGTACCAGCGGGAATGCCAGAGTCGCTATCGCCTTGTGATTCATCGTAAATCCAGCCACAAATCAGGCAAATCAAGGTCTTTGGTGCATCGGTACTGCTCATGGGGAGACTCCTCATAAAATGGTTGTTTTGTGATCGGGTGTGGGGCCTTGGCCCCGTCGCGCTCAGGCCAGCTCGTGGCCCTAGCGCACAGTGTGCCCATAAATATACCCTGCATTCTATGGAACAACTAAGCAACGAGAGCCTTTTTCAGCGCGCAGCGCGCAGCATCCCTGGCGGGGTGAACTCGCCCGTGCGGGCCTTTCGCGCCGTGGGTGGCGTGCCCCGCTTTGTGCAACGCGCCCAAGGCGCTTACTTTTGGGATGTCGAAGGCCAGCGCTATATCGATTACATCGGCTCTTGGGGGCCGATGATTTTGGGCCACGGCCACCCCGAGGTGCTGGCCAAGGTGCAGGCGGCTTTGCAAGAGGGCTTTTCTTTCGGCGCGCCCACCGAGCGCGAGGTTGAGCTGGCCGAGCGCATCATTGCGCTGGTGCCTTCGATTGAGATGCTGCGTCTGGTCAGCTCAGGCACAGAGGCCACCATGAGCGCCATCCGCTTGGCACGCGGCTATACAGGCCGCAAACTGCTGCTGAAGTTTGAGGGCTGCTACCACGGCCATTCAGATAGCCTGCTGGTGAAGGCGGGTTCGGGCTTGGCCACCTTTGGCCACCCCACCAGTGCGGGTGTGACGGAGGCCGTGGCGCAAGATACGCTGGTGCTGGAATACAACAATGTGGCGGCTTTGCAAGCGGCTTTTGCTGAATACGGCGCAGATATCGCTGGCCTCATCATTGAGCCGATTGCGGGCAATATGAACTTTGTGCGCCCCAGTGCCGAGTTCATTGGCGCTTGCCGCAGCCTGTGTACGGCACACGGCGCTTTGCTCATTTGCGATGAGGTGATGACGGGTTTCCGCGTCGCTTTGGGCGGAGCCCAGTCCGTGCTCGGCATCACGCCCGATATTTCGGTGTTTGGCAAGGTGATTGGCGGCGGTATGCCGCTGGCCGCCTTTGGTGCCAGCCGCGACATCATGGCGCATTTGGCCCCCTTGGGTGGTGTGTATCAGGCGGGCACACTCAGCGGCAACCCCATTGCCACGGCCTGCGGTTTGGCCACGCTGGAGCTGGTGCAGCAGCCTGGTTTTTACGATGCTTTGGCGGCCAAAACCCAGCGTTTGTTGCAAGGCTTGACGGCGGCGGCCAAGGCGGCGGGTCTGCCTTTTTGTAGCGACAGCCAAGGCGGTATGTTCGGCTTTTTCTTTTTGCCCGAGTTGCCGCAAAACTACAGCCAAGTCATGCGCACCGATGGTGATTTGTTCAACCGCTTCTACCACGGCATGTTGGGCAAGGGCGTGTATTTTGCGCCCGCTTTGTATGAGGCGGGCTTTGTCAGCGCCGCCCATACTGAGGCCGATTTGGAAGCCACAATCGCCGCCGCGCATGAGGTCATGGCCGCTTTGTGAATCCGAGCCGTTTCTGCTTTGTCATTAAAAAACCGCCCTTTAAAAAGAGGGCGGTTTTTTCTTGGGGGCCATGTGCTGGGGTTTAAGGCAGGCGGCTGATTTCGCGTTTGAGGCCAGAAACATCGTTTTGCGTGCGGTCAATCTCAGACTTCATTTCGGCCACGCGGTCCAAATACTTTTGGTAGTTGCGCTCATTGCCCAAGCGATCCGGTTGGCCGCCTTTGTATTCGGCTTGCAAGGCGCTGAGCTTTTGCTCGGCCTTGGCCAGTTCGGCTTGCAAAATGCGTTTGGCCTCGGCGTTGCGGCTGTTGGATGCGGCGTTGCTGGTGGCCGCAGGTGGCGGCGCAGCCTTGGCCCGAGGTGGGTTGTTATAGGCATTGTTGCCCGCTGCGGGGTTGCTGGGGCGGGGTGCAGCTTGGCTATTGGCTTGCGAGCGATCACCGTGGATGACGGTGATATTGCCGCCCTCCAGCGTTTTACAGCCTTGTGCACGGGCCTTGTGGGGGTCGTTGGTGTACTCGTTATTGGGGCAGCGGTAAACCTGTGCCTGAGCGCCAAAGCTCAAAGCGCACAAAGCCAATAGCGCGGCCCAAAGCGGGGCGCGCTGGCGCAGAGTGGGGGAAGTGGAGCAGCCTTTCATAAGCGAAACCTTATCATGATTGCGGCTTGGGGGCCTAGCGAAAATGTGAATGATTGACGCACTTGAGAACGCCTTGGCTTAAGCCAAGGCTGACATGGGCCAGCCCAGGCTCAAGTGTTGGGGGCGCTCAGGCTTGGGCCGTTTGCAATTGCGCTTGCATCTCTTGCACGGAAATCACGCTCAGGTCTTGCCCAGCACGCATGCCTTCAACGGCGGCCTCAGCGCCAAACAAAGTGGTGAAGGTGAGCACGCCTGAGCGCAGGGCGCTGGTGCGGATTTCACGGCTGTCCACAATGGCGTTGCGGCGCTCTTCCACGGTGTTGATGACCAAGCAAATTTCACCGTTTTTGATGGCATCGACAATGTGGGGGCGGCCTTCGGCCACTTTGTTGATGCGCTCGCAAGGGATGCCGGCGGCGTTGATGGCTGCGGCCGTGCCCTTGGTGGCGACGATGGCAAAGCCCATGTCGTGCAGGGTGCGGGCCAGCTCAATGGCGCCGGGTTTGTCGTCGTTTTTCACGGTGAGGAAGATTTTGCCGTCCTCGGGTTTGGGCAGCACTTCACCTGCGCCCAATTGCGCTTTGACAAAGGCTTCGCCAAAGGTTTGGGCCACGCCCATGACCTCACCCGTGGACTTCATCTCTGGGCCGAGGATGGGATCCACGCCAGGGAATTTGATGAAGGGGAAAACGGCCTCTTTGACGCAGTAATAGGGCAGGGTGAGCTCTTGGCCCACGCCTTGGCTGGTCAGGCTTTGGCCGGCCATGCAACGCGCGGCCACTTTGGCCAATTGCACGCCTGTGGCTTTGCTGACAAAGGGCACGGTGCGGCTGGCGCGGGGGTTGACTTCCAGCACATAAATCACATCTTGGCCATCAACTTCGGGGATGGCGAACTGCACATTCATCAGGCCCACCACATTCAGGGCTTCGGCCATGGCGGCGGTTTGGCGCTTGATTTCGGCCACGGTGTCGGCGCTGAGGGAGTAGGCAGGCAGTGAGCAGGCGGAGTCGCCCGAGTGCACGCCCGCTTGCTCGATGTGCTCCATCACGCCGCCAATGTACACATTGCCTTCGGCATCGCGCACGCAATCCACATCGCATTCGGTGGCTTGGTTGAGGAAGCGGTCGAGCAGCACGGGCGAGTCGTTGGAGACTTGCACCGCCTCGCGCATATAGCGCTCCAAATCGCTTTGCTCGTGCACGATTTCCATGGCGCGGCCACCCAGCACATAGCTGGGGCGAACGACCAAGGGGTAGCCCAGGGTTTGCGCTTTTTCTTTGGCTTCTTCCTCGGTGCGGGCGGTGGCATTGGGCGGCTGGCGCAGGCCGAGCTTGTTGAGCAATTGCTGGAAGCGCTCGCGGTCTTCGGCAGCGTCAATCATGTCGGGGCTGGTGCCGATGATGGGCACGCCTGCGGCCTCAAGGCCGAGCGCCAGCTTGAGCGGGGTTTGGCCGCCGTATTGCACGATGACGCCTTCGGGTTTTTCTAGGGCCACGATTTCCAGCACATCTTCCAGCGTCAGAGGCTCGAAATAGAGGCGGTCTGAGGTGTCGTAGTCGGTGGAAACCGTTTCGGGGTTGCAGTTGACCATGATGGTTTCGTAACCATCTTCGCGCATGGCGAGTGCGGCGTGCACGCAGCAGTAGTCGAACTCAATGCCTTGGCCAATGCGGTTGGGGCCGCCGCCGAGCACCATGATTTTTTTCTTGTCGCTGGGGCGCGCTTCGCATTCCTCGTCGTAAGAGGAGTAAAGATAGGCTTTTTCAGCGGCAAATTCTGCGGCGCAAGTGTCCACGCGCTTGTACACGGGGCGCACGCCTAAGGCATGGCGTTGGCCGCGCACGGCGTGCTCGTCGGTGTGCAGCAGTTTGGCTAGGCGGCGGTCAGAAAAGCCTTTTTGCTTGAGGGCACGCAGTTGCGCCGCGCTCAGGCTGTGCAGGGCTTTGTCGCCTTCGGCCTTGGCGACCTCATCAAGCTCCAGCTCAATGCGCACAATGTTTTCAATTTGCGCCAAAAACCACGGGTCGATTTTCGTCAGGTCATGCACCTCGTCCAAAGTCCAGCCTGCGGCAAAGGCATCGCCGACAAACCAAATGCGCTCAGGGCCGGGCTCGCCCAGCGCCTTTTGCAGCAGCTCGCGGTCTTGGGTTTTTTCGTTCATGCCGTCCACGCCGACCTCAAGGCCGCGCAGGGCTTTTTGGAAGGACTCTTGGAAGCTGCGGCCCATGGCCATGACTTCGCCCACAGACTTCATTTGTGTGGTCAGGCGGCTGTCTGCGCCAGGGAATTTTTCAAAGGCAAAACGCGGGATTTTGGTGACGACATAGTCAATCGAAGGCTCAAAAGCCGCAGGCGTTTGGCCGCCCAAAATTTCATTGCTCAGCTCGGCCAAGGTGTAGCCCACGGCCAGCTTGGCGGACACGCGCGCGATGGGGAAGCCCGTGGCTTTAGAGGCCAGCGCCGAGGAGCGCGAGACGCGGGGGTTCATCTCGATGATGACTTGGCGGCCATCGGCAGGGTTGATGGCCAGCTGCACATTGGAGCCGCCGCTGTTGACGCCAATCTCGCGCAGGATGGCCATGCTGGCCTCTTTCATGACGGCGTATTCGGGCGCGCTCAGGGTCTGCGCTGGGGCCACGGTGATGGAGTCGCCCGTGTGCACGCCCATGGGGTCGAGGTTTTCAATGGAGCAGATGATGATGCAGTTGTCGGCTTGGTCGCGCACGACTTCCATCTCAATCTCTTTCCAGCCCAAAAGTGATTCTTCAATCAGCAGCTCGTTGGTGGGGGAAGCCTCAAGGCCGCGCTTGCAAATGGTTTCAAATTCTTCGGCGTTGTAGGCAATGCCGCCGCCTGTGCCGCCCAAGGTGAAGCTGGGGCGGATGATGGTGGGAAAGCCCACGCGCTTTTGCACTTCCCAGGCTTCGTCCATGCTGTGGGCCGTGCCTGAGCGGGCCGATTCAAGGCCGATGCGGGTCATGGCGTCTTTGAACTTTTGGCGGTCTTCGGCCATGTCGATGGACTCGGGGCGCACGCCAATGATTTCAATCGGCTTATTGGTGGCCGCGCCTTTGTATTTGTTCAATACGCCATTGCGCCAGAGGTCGAGGGCGCAGTTGAGCGCCGTTTGCCCGCCCATGGTGGGCAAGATGGCATCGGGGCGCTCTTTGGCAATGATTTTTTCCACCGTGGGCCAAGTGATGGGCTCGATATAGGTCACATCCGCCGTGTCGGGGTCGGTCATGATGGTGGCGGGGTTGGAGTTGATCAAAATGACCTTATAGCCTTCCTCTCGCAGGGCTTTACAGGCTTGCACGCCTGAGTAGTCGAATTCGCAAGCTTGGCCAATGATGATGGGGCCAGCGCCAATGATGAGGATGCTTTTGAGGTCGGTTCTTTTTGCCATGGTGATCGTCCGTGATGTGTGTGCGTTTGTTGTGTAGGTGCTGAGGTGCAGATATGAAAAAAGCTGCGACCCTGATGGGGGTGCGCAGCTTTGCAGCAGGGCCAAATGCCTTGGGTAAGGGCTGGCCGTGCGAAAGCGCCCAATTTTAACGCATCTTCGCTGGGCTTAGAGCGCCTGGGGCCGCTTTACTTGGCGGCTTTTTGTATTTTTTGCCCGCCCGATTCAAGGTCTTTGCCCACACCAGCAATGGTGTTGCAGGCGGCCAGTTGCAAGCTCAAGGCCATCAAAAGGGAGTGAAGCAGCAAACGCATGAGTAATCCAGTCTTGAAAAAGGCCCAAGTTTACGCCTGCCCTTGGCGCTTTTGCAAAGCGTAGTAGAGCAGGGGAATGAGCACCAAGGTGAGCATGGTGCTGACCAAAATGCCAAAGATGAGGGAGATGGCGAGGCCGTTAAAAATGGGGTCGTCTAGGATGAAGAAAGCCCCCAACATGGCCGCCACGCCAGTGAGCACAATGGGCTTGGTACGGGCCACAGCAGCAGCGACTACGGCATCGGCCAAGGGTATGCCCTCACCCACTTTGAGCTTGATGAAGTCCACCAGCAAGATGGAGTTGCGCACGATGATGCCCGCCAGCGCAATCATGCCAATCATGGAGGTGGCGGTGAAGTGCGCCCCCAGCAGGGCGTGGCCGGGCATGACGCCAATGATGGTGAGCGGAATCGGCGCCATGATGACCAATGGCACGCTGTAGGAGCCAAACTCGGCCACGACCAAGAGGTAAATCAAAATCATGCCCACGGCATAGGCCAAGCCCATGTCGCGGAAGGTTTCGTAAGTGATTTGCCACTCGCCGTCCCACTTCATGGCGTATTGGCGGTAGGGGTCGTCGGGCTGCGAGATGAAGTATTCGCCCAGCTCGCCGCCTTGGGGCAGGGCAATGTCGCTGATGGCGCTGCGCATGGCAAACATGCCGTAGAGCGGGCTGTCGAGCTGGCCTGCCATATCGCCATAGACATAGCTCACGGGCATGAGGTCTTTGTGGTGGTAAACGGCATCGCGTTTTTCCGCTTGCACCTGCACCAGCTCAGACAGCGGGATGGCGCGGCCATCTTGCGCGGGCACAGTCAGACGCAGCGCGGTTTGCAAATCGCTGCGGCTGTGCGGCGGTAGGGCCAAGCGCACGGGGATGTTGACGCGCGCGTCGCTGCTCATGAGGGAGGAGACATCCAGCCCGCTCAAGGCCATGCGCAAAGTGGCGGCAATTTGCTGTGGCGCCACGCCCAGCAGCGCGGCTTTGTTGCGGTCAATGATGAGGCGCTCTTGCGGCGCGGAGGCCGTGAGGCTGTCGTCCACGGCGTGGATGTCAGGTGTGGCCTCAAACACCTCACGCACGGCCTGCGCCACTTGGCGGCGGCCAGCCTCGTCGGGGCCGTAGATTTCAGCCACCAAAGGCGACATCACAGGCGGGCCCGGCGGCACTTCCACCACCTTTACACGCGCGCCGCGCTGCACGGCAATGGCCTGCAAATCGGCAATCACGCTGGCGGCAATTTGGTGGCTTTGGCGTTTGCGTTGGCTCTTATCGACCAAATTGATTTGCAAATCACCTTGCTGGCTGTCGGCACGCAAATCGTATTGGCGCACCAAGCCGTTGAAGTTGATGGGCGCGGCCGTGCCCGCATAGGCTTGGTAGTGTGTGACTTCGGGCACTTGGGCCAAATGCGCGGCCATTTCATGCAGCACAGCGGCGGTTTCTTCCAGTGGCGTGCCTTCGGGCATGTCCAGCACCACTTGGAATTCGGATTTGTTGTCAAAGGGCAGCATTTTCAGCACCACCAGCTTCACGCCCGCCAAAGAGACGGACAGGGCAATCAGCACCAGCACGCCCAAATACAGCAGGTGGCGGCTGCGGCGGCCTGTTTTCTCGTCCAAAAAGGGGCGCATGATGCGATCGAAAAAGCGCTTGAGCTTGGGCGAGGCTTCCACCTCAGCGCCTGCGACTTCAGCGTTTTCACCACTGCCGTGGTGGCGCAGCAGGTGCAGGCCCATCCAAGGCGTAATGACAAAAGCAATGATGAGCGAGAGCACCATGCCCATAGAGGCGTTGATGGGAATGGGGCTCATATACGGCCCCATGAGGCCAGAGACAAAGGCCATGGGCAGCAGCGCCGCAATCACGGTGAAGGTGGCCAAAATGGTGGG
>CAZJBX010000021.1:49574-51377 GCA_964544605.1 uncultured Burkholderiaceae bacterium | reverse complement strand
AGAAGATCGCCGAGGAAATGGCGAAAGAGCGCCCCAAGTTCATTGAAGGCGCCAAATCTCAAGGGGTGGACGAAAAGAAGGCCGGCGAAGTCTTTGACCTGCTGGAAAAATTCGCCAACTACGGCTTCAACAAATCCCACGCCGCCGCCTACTCCCTCTTGGCCTACCACACCGCCTGGCTCAAAACCCACTACCCCGCCGAGTTCTACTGCGGCAACATGACGGTGGAAATGGGCAACACCGACAAACTGCAAGTACTGGTCGATGACGCCACCCGCCACTTCGGTATTGAATTTGAATACCCCGACATCAACCGGGGCCACTACGCCTTTGAGCCCGTCAGCGACCACATCGTGCGCTACGGCCTGGGCGCCATCAAAGGCACGGGCGAACAAGCCATTGACGCCATCGTGCGCGAGCGCGAAGCGGGCGGCCCCTACAGCAGTTTTTTTGACTTCATGCGCCGTGTGGACCGCAGCCGCGTCAACAAACGCACCATTGAAGCCCTGATTAAAGCGGGCGCTTTTGACAGCCTGCAACGCAACCGCGCCACCCTGCTCGCCTCCGTCGATATTGGCATGAGCTACGCCGCCGCCGAAGAAGCCAACGCCAACCAAGGCGGCCTGTTTGACTTTGACAGCGAAGGCGAAGCCGCCAGCTACGAGCCCGAACTGGTGCACGCCAGCCCCTGGGACATCAAAGAAACCCTGGCGCAAGAAAAAGCCGCCATCGGCTTTCACCTCTCGGCCCACCTCTTTGACCCCCTGGAACTCGAAGTGCGCCGCTTCGTCAACACCCGCATCGCCGACTTGGCCGACAGCCGCGACAGCCTTCGCATTGCCGGCATCGTGCGCGACAAACGCTACATCAACACCGCGCGCGGCAAACTGCTGGTCATCGTGCTCGACGACAAATCCGCCGCCCTTGAAGTCACCTTGGGCCGTGGCGAAAGCGACGAAGCCGCCCACGACAACATTCAAATCGACGAACTGCTCATCGTGCAAGGCACATGCCGCTTCGACAAATTCTCAGACGAACTGCGCTTCAACGCCAAGCAATACTTCAACCTCGCCCAAGCGCGGGCGCAATTTGGCAAACACCTGCTCATCCACCTCAGCGGCCAGCCCAAACGCAGCCCCGACATGGCCCGCCTGCTGCGCGAATTCCCGCCGCAAACCACGGTTGATGAAAACGGCTACGACAGCCCACTGGGCCTGCCGCTGCGCTTTGCCATCCACGGCGCAGCCAGCCAAGGCCAAATCCAACTCGCGCCGCAACACCGCTTTTGGCCCAGCGATGAAGCCCTCAGCGCCTGGATGCTTGAAGTCGAAGGTGCGCAGGTGGAGCTGGTGTATCACTGAGGGCACAGGGGCCTGGCCTTGTGCCTGCAAGCGGCGGCACAGCGGCCCTTCTCTTGCTGCGTCATGGCGGCCCTTCTCTTGCTGCGTCATGGCGGCCTCCGAGCCGCCATCTCAACCTTTGGGCAGCGCAATCAGCAACAGAGATTACGGGTCAAGCCCGCAATGACAAACCTCTTTAGACGCAACAGCGTAGGGGCACGGCGCAGCCCTTCTCTTACAACGACATAGCTGCCCTTCTCTTGCTGCGTCATGGCGGCCCCCGAGCCGCCATCTCAACCTTTGGGCAGCGCAATCAGCAACAGAGATTACGGATCAAGCCCGCAATGACAAACCTCTTTAGACGCAACAGCGTAGGGGCACAGCGGCCCTTCTCTTACTGCGTCATGGCGGCCCTTCTCTTGCTGCGTCATGGCGGCCCTTCTCTTGCTGCGTCATGGCGGCC
>CAZJBX010000021.1:0-49474 GCA_964544605.1 uncultured Burkholderiaceae bacterium | reverse complement strand
GCCCTTCTCTTGCTGCGTCATGGCGGCCCCCGAGCCGCCATCTCAACCTTTGGGCAGCGCAATCAGCAACAGAGATTGCGGGTCAAGCCCGCAATGACAAACCTCTTTAGACGCAACAGCGTAGGGGAACTGCAAAGCGGCCTTTTAGTAATCGATACAGCGGCGCTCGTCCACCACGGTTTTGATGAAGTCCACCACTTTCAGGTGTTCGGGGTGTTGGGCGTAGGCGGCGAGGCTGTCACGGTTATCAAAGACGCTGTAGAGCAGCACATGGGCTTGTTGCGGGTGGGGGTTGTCCAGCTCCAGTCCGACTTCGAGTTCGAGCAGGCCAGGTACGAGGCCGCGCAGGGCCAGCAGTTGGCTTTGCATGGCGTGGGCGTTGGCCTCACGGCTTTGGCCAAGGGCTTCTTCCTTGAGCCGCCACATGACGATGTGTTTCAACATATTGTGTGCTTTCTTTGCTTTGCTAGGGCCGCTGTTGGCCTGCTTCCCAGCTGTGCCAGCCTTGGGCGCGCAGCTCGCAGGCGGGGCAGTGGCCGCAGCCGTAGCCCCAGTTGTGGCGTTGTGTGCGTTGGCCAAGGTAGCAACTGTGGCTGTGTTCCAAAATCAATTCAAGCAAGGTTGCACCGCCCAGTTCTTGCGCCAAGGCCCAAGTTTGGGCTTTGTCCAGGCGCATGAGGGGGGTGTCGATTTGGAAGTCGGCATCCATGCCCAAATTCAGCGCCTGCTGCATGGCCTGCATGGTGTTGTCGCGGCAGTCGGGGTAGCCTGAGTAGTCGGCCTCAGATACGCCTGTGACCAAGTGCCGCAGGCCACGGCGGTAGGCCAGCGCCGCAGCAAGGTTGAGAAAGAGCAGATTGCGCCCGGGCACAAAGCTGGTGGGTAGGCCCGATTCGGCCATGACGATTTCGCGCTCGCTGGTGAGGGCGGTGTCGCTGATTTCCCCCAATACAGGAATGGCCAGCAGGTGGTCTGAGCCGAGCTTTTCAGCCCAGTGCGGAAAATTTTGGCGGATTTCTTGCAAGACTTTGAGGCGGCAGGCCAGCTCAACAGCGTGGCGCTGGCCGTAGTCAAAGGCCACGGTTTCCACGCGCTCGTAGCGGGCCAAGGCCCAGGCCAAACAGGTGGTGGAGTCTTGCCCGCCAGAGAACAAAACCAAAGCACCTGCGCCGCTGCTGCGGGCAGGATCAGGGCTGTAGGTGTGGCTCATGGCGGCGACTTAGTCCTCGGCCTTGTCGTCTTTTTTCTTCGCCTCTTTGCGCTCAAACAAGCTGGTGCTGCGCACCACGGGCTGGCCTTTGAGCAGATTGAGGGCTTGCTTGAGCTGGAAGTCTTTGTCGCTGCCAAGTTCGGGCGATTTGTAGCGCTCGTCTTCAGGTTTACAGACTTCGGCCTCCATGCGTTTGCGCGCGGCTTCGCGCTCTTTATCAAGGGCGAGGATGTCGATTTCCGCCTCTTGGCCGTTGCTGATGTGGCGCAGGTAATCGGCTTCACTGCCGTAGCGCAGCACGGCAAAGGGATCGCCCCCCTCCGATTCATCGACGAAGTAATCGGGCACGATGCCACGGGCCTGAATGGAGCGGCCCGAGGGGGTGTAGTAGCGCGAGATGGTGAGTTTGAGGCCCGCGTCGCGGCAGTGGCTCATGGCGCGCACGCCATCGTCCAAGCACACGGCTTGCTGCACCGAGCCCTTGCCAAAGGTTTGGTTGCCCATGACTTTGGCGCGGCCGTGGTCTTGCATGGCCCCAGAGACAATCTCGCTGGCCGAGGCCGAGCCTTCATTCACCAGCACCACCACAGGCAGTTTGTGCAACAGATTTTTGGTGGCCTTGCTCATGGCCTCAATGTGCTGGCGGTCCTCACGGGGGTAGCTTTGTGGGCCCGTGGTCATGACTTCATTCGCGCCAGCGACTTGGCCTTTGGTCGAAACCACCGTGACGGGATGATCAAAAAAGGCCGAGAGGATGGCCCCTGCCGAGTGCAAATAGCCGCCAGGGTCGTTGCGCAAGTCCAGCACCAAGCCCTTCATTTTGGGGTTTTGCTTGTGCAGCTCGGTCATTTTTTTGGCGAAGTCTTCCACCGTGCGCTCTTGGAAGCTGGTGATGCGCACCCAAGCGTAGTCGGGCTCCACCATTTTGCCCTTGACGGAGAGCACTTTGATGACATCGCGGGTGATGGTGACGCTGAAGCTGCGGCTCTCGGCCTTGCGCTCAATTTGCAGGCGCACTTGGGTGTTGGGCTCGCCGCGCATCCGCTTGACGGCCTCGTTGAGCGTGAGCGTGCGCACATTGGTGTCGTCGATTTTGCTGATGAGGTCGCCCGACTTCAGCCCAGCGCGTGAGGCGGGGGTGTCCTCAATCGGGGCCACCACTTTCACATAGCCGTCTTCTTGCGTGATTTCAATGCCCAAGCCGACAAAGCTGCCGCTGACGCTTTCATTGAATTCTTTGATTTCTTTGGTGTCAAAAAAGCTCGAATGCGGGTCAAGGCTGGAAACCATGCCTTTGATGGCCTCCTCAATCAGTTTTTTCTCATCCACAGGCTCCACATAATTTTGCTTGATGGACTCAAACACGCGGGCAAAACGCTGCATTTCGGCCAGCGGTAGTTCGGCTCGGCTGCCGCGTGCAATGGATTGCAGCGATACCGTCGCCAATACGCCTGCGAGCACGCCTGCGCTCACCCAAGTCAAGGCTTTTACCTGCTTCATGTTCTATGTGCTCTTTCGCTTAAATAAAAGCTGACCCTAGAGTGGCCAGCCATGGCGCAATATACACAAAGGCAGGCGCTTTTGCCTGCCTTGTGGTTTTTCGCTTTAGACGCCTTGCTTGAGGCTGGCCTCAATGAAGGCATCGAGGTCGCCGTCCAGCACTTTCTGCGTGTTGGAGATTTCCACCCCTGTGCGCAGGTCTTTGATGCGGCTGTTGTCGAGCACATAACTGCGAATTTGGTGGCCCCAGCCCACATCGCTCTTGCTGTCTTCCAGTTTTTGCTGGTCTTCCATGCGTTTGCGCATTTCGTAGTCATACAGGCGCGCGCGCAGGCGCTGCCAAGCAATATCGCGGTTGCTGTGCTGGCTGCGGCTGTCTTGGCATTGCACCACGATGTTGGTGGGGATGTGGGTGAGGCGCACGGCTGAGTCGGTTTTGTTCACATGCTGCCCGCCTGCGCCGCTGGCGCGGTAGGTGTCGGTGCGCACATCGGCAGGGTTGATGTCCACCTCGATGCTGTCGTCGATTTCAGGGTAAACAAAGACGGAGGCAAAAGAAGTGTGGCGGCCACCCGAAGAATCAAAAGGCGATTTGCGCACCAAGCGGTGCACGCCTGTTTCTGTGCGCAGGAGGCCGTAAGCGTAGTCGCCTTCAATTTTCAAGCTGACGGAACGGATGCCGGCCACATCGCCAGGGGTTTCGTCATCGACAGAAACTTTAAAGCCCTTGCGCTCGGCGTAGCGCACATATTGACGCAGCAAAATACTGGCCCAGTCGCAGGCTTCTGTGCCGCCAGCGCCGGCTTGGATGTCAAGGTAGGCGCTATTGGGGTCGGCGGGCTGATTGAACATGCGGCGGAATTCCAGCTCTTTCACCTGCGCCTCAATGCCGTCGATTTCTTCACCAATGGCCAACATGCCTGCCTCGTCGCCTTCGGCGTGGCTCATTTCAAACAACTCGCTGTTGTCCACCAGTTCTTGCCCCAAGGTTTCCAGCACCAGCACCACGCTTTCCAGCGATTTTTTCTGGCGGCCCAGCTCTTGGGCGCGTTTGGGGTCATTCCACACCGCTGGGTCTTCTAGGGCGGCGTTCACATCTTCGAGGTCGCGGGCTTTGCTCTCCCAGTCAAAGATACCCCCTGAGGGCCTGCACACGCTCGGAGAGGTCTTCAAGGGCGTGGCTGATGGTGTTGATTTGTTCTGCGTCCATGGTATTTGCTCTGCAATATTTAGAAATAAAGAAAGCCCCAAATGGCGGGCGGCGCATGGGGGCTGAATCAATGGCCTTGATTATAAAACAGGGCCTGCTGCGGCCTTGCCTGCGCTTGGGCTTGGCTTACACTTGCAAACCACAACACAATCCATAGGAGACTTTCGCCATGAACCCATCCATTTCTGCCACCGTCATCTGGTGTTTGCTCATTGCCTCGCTCTTGCCCATGCTGCCCGCCAGCATTGCCAAGTGGCAGGGCTTCAAGAAAAAACCGCATGAAGGCGGCTATGACAACGGCAACCCCCGCGCTTGGCTGGCCCAGCAAACAGGCTATGCCCAACGCGCCAATGCAGCCCAGCTCAACACCTTTGAGGCCCTGCCCTTTTTCTACACCGCCGTGCTGCTGGCCCTGTTTTTGGGCGCTGATTTGCACAAGCTGGGCCTGCTGTGCATCGCTTGGCTGGTCGTTCGCGTGATTTATGTGCTGCTGTATGCGGGCAATTTGGCCACCCTGCGCAGCTTGGTGTGGACGGTGGCTGTGGCCATCAATATCTGGATTTTGTTCTTGGCCTACTGAGCGCCAAGCCCTTGACCCCTGAATGCCACCTTCGCGGTGGCGTTTCACTTTTCTAAAGCGGCGTTTATGCACATTCATATTCTTGGTATTTGCGGCACTTTTATGGGCGGCGTGGCGGCCTTGGCACGGGAGGCGGGGCATAAGGTGACTGGCTGTGATGCGGGTGTGTACCCGCCCATGAGCAACCAACTGCGGGCGCTGGGCATTGATTTGATTGAGGGCTATGGCAGCGAGCAGTTGGCACTGAAACCCGATGTGTTTGTGGTGGGCAATGTGGTCAGCCGCGCCCGCTTGGCCGATGGCTCGCCCAAATTCCCGCTGATGGAGGCCATTCTTGACCAAGGCTTGCCCTATACCAGCGGCCCGCAGTGGCTGGCCGAGCATGTGCTGCAAGGCCGCCATGTGCTGGCGGTGGCGGGCACGCATGGCAAAACCACCACCAGCACCATGCTGGCCTGGATTTTGGAGCAGGCGGGGCTGAAACCTGGCTTTTTGATTGGCGGCGTGCCGCTGAATTTTGGTGTCTCAGCCCGCTTGGGTGAGGCCGTGGCCGGCCATGAACGCCCCTATTTTGTATTGGAGGCCGATGAATACGACACGGCCTTTTTTGACAAGCGCAGCAAGTTTGTGCATTACCGCCCACGCACGGCGGTGCTGAACAATTTGGAATTCGACCACGCCGATATTTTTGATGATTTGGCCGCCATTGAACGCCAGTTCAACCACCTGCTGCGCTGCGTGCCCAGCACGGGCCGTGTGGTGAGCAATGGCTTTGAAGAGAATGTGCAACGCGTGCTGGGGCAAGGCTGCTGGAGCGAGCTGCGCAGCTTTGGCCCAGCCGATGCCGATTGGCGTGCCGATGGCCCAGCGCATGATTTTGCCGTCATTGAGCGCGGCGCAGCGGCCAGCACCCCGCCGCCCCGTGTGCAATGGGGTTTGAGCGGCGTGTTCAACCAGCACAATGCCTTGGCTGCGATTGCCGCTGCCGAGCATGTGGGCGTGAGCGCGGCGCAAAGTTGCGAGGCCCTGGGCCGCTTTCAAAATGTGAAGCGCCGCCTGGAGCTGTTTGCCGAAGTGAATTTGCCCAGCGGCGGCGCACCCGTGCAGATTTACGATGATTTTGCCCACCACCCTACGGCCATTCGCCTGACGCTGGAGGGCTTGCGGGCGCGCTTGGGCGCAAAAGCCCGCATTGTGGCGGTGTTTGAGCCGCGCAGCAACACCATGAAGCTGGGTACGATGAAGGCGCAATTGCCCTGGAGCTTGGAGCCTGCCGATATGAGTTTTTGCCACAGCGGTGGCCTCGATTGGGATGCCGCCGAGGCGCTGACGGCGCTGGGCGATAAGGCCCAGACTTGGGGCGATGTGGACAGCTTGATTGCCGCCATCCAAGCACAAACCCAAGCGGGCGATGTGATTGTGTGCATGAGCAATGGCGGCTTTGGCGGCGTGCACGGCAAGCTGGCGGCGGCTTTGGCGGCTTAATGCAGCAACTGCTGCCAAGCTTTTTCTAGGCGCTTGATGGACACGGGCTGCGGCGTGCGCAGCTCTTGCGCGAAAAAGGACACACGCAGTTCTTCCAACATCCAGCGCACATCGTCGAGCCGCGCATCGGGCTGGCCACGGCGCTCGGCCACAGTGCGCCAGTAGCGCTGCACATGGGGCTGTAGCTCGGCCATGCGCTGGGCATCGCGGCTGGGGTCGCTGCGGATTTTGTCGAGGCGAATGACCATGGCTTTGAGGTAGCGCGGCAAATGCTGCAAACGCGCCCAAGGTGTGGCCTGCACAAAGTTTTTCGGCAGCAGGCGCTCCAGTTGCGTTTGCAGGTCCTTTTGGGCCTCGGCGTGGGCTTTGGCGTCTTTGATTTTGCGTGTGGCGCTGGCGTATTCGAGCAAGATTTGCCCCACCAAACGGGCGATTTCATTGGCAATCAGCGTCAAACGGCCACGGCCTTCTTGCACACGGGCGGCAAAGCTGGCGGCATCGGTGGGCAGGGGCGCTTGCAAAAAGGCACGGTCGAGGGCACTGGCGATGATTTGCTCACGCAGCTCTTCCAGCGTGCCCAAGGGCATATAGGCCATGGCCATTTTTTGCAAATCAGGGATGTTTTTCTCAAGGTATTTGAGCGCGTCTTTGCATTGCAGCGCAACCAAGCGGCGCAGGCCGTGCTGGTGTTTCTCAGCCGCCAGCTCGGGCTCGTCAAAAACTGCAATGGTGACGGCATCGCCGCCATCCATGAGGGCGGGAAAACCAATCAGGGTTTGCTGCTGGCGGCCTTTGCCACGGCGGATTTCCAGCAGCTCAGGCAGCGCACCAAAGGCCCAATCGGTGTAGCGGCTTTCGCCATCCCAGGCCGCCGTGCTGGCTTCGGCTGGCGGCGCAGTTGCAACTTCAGCGCTATTGGCGGCATCGGTATTGGTGGCATCGGCTGGCCTTGGGCTGGCGGCGGGGCTTGGCGAAACGGCTGGCGCACTGGGCTGGCGCAAGGCCGCCAAAGCCTGAAACGCCCCCCGCGCTTGCCCGCCCAGTTCGGCCTTGAGCTGGGCCAGGCTGCGGCCAGCACCGAGCTGGCGGCCATCGTCGCCCAGCACGCGCAGGTGCAAGAGCTGGTGGGCTTGCAGCACATCGGGTTTGAAGTCGGTGGGGCGGATTTCCAGCCCCGTTTTCTCACGCACCAAGCCGCGCAGGGCTTCAAACAAATCGCCTTGGGCAAAGCGCTCGGGCGTGCTCAGGGCATCGGCAAAGGTCTGCGCCGTGTGTGGCAGGGGCACCAAGCGGGCGCGGGGTTTTTGCGGCAGGCTTTTGAGCAGGGCCAGCAGTTTGTCTTTCAACATGCCCGGCACCAGCCAGTCGCAGCGTTCTTGGTTGACTTGGTTGAGGGCAAACAGCGGCACATCGGCCGAGAGCCCATCGCGCACATGGCCGGGCTGGTGCAGGTAATGCGCCGAGCAATCGACCCCGCCCAGGCGGATGAGCTTGGGAAAAGCCTCGGTGGTGATGCCTGCGGCCTCGTGGCGCATGAGTTCATCGCGGCTCAGGCGCAGCAAATTCGGCACTTCATGCCGCGCTTTTTGATACCACTTGAGCAGGGCCGTGGGGTTGCTGATATCGGGCGGGATGTGGCGCTCGTAGAAGTCGATAATGAGGTCTTCATCCACCAACACATCTTGGCGGCGTGATTTGTGCTCCAGCAGCTCCACTTCGGCCAAGGTTTTGCGGTTGTGCGGCAAAAAGTGCAGGCGGGCCAGCCAATCGGGGGCGAAGGCGGCGGGCAGCAGGCCGTCGCGAATCATGATGGCGCGTGCCTCCTCAGGCGCATGGCGCTCGTATTGCACACGGCGGCCCGAATACACCACCAAGCCATAGAGCGTGGCGCGTTCGCTGGCGACCACGCTGGCTTGCTTTTGCTCCCAGCGCGGATCCAGCAATTGTGTTTTCAACAGATGCTGGCCCACGCTTTCAAGCCATTGCGGTTGGATTTCTGCCACGGTGCGGGCATACAGCCGTGTGGTTTCCACCAGCTCGGCGGCCAAAATCCAGCGGGCGGGTTTTTTCTTCAAACGGTGGCCGGGGTGGGGGCGGAATTTGATGCCGCGCGCGCCCAAATAAGCATCTTCAGTTTCCAGCTTATAGCCCACATTGCCCAGCAAGCCCGCCAGCAGACTTTGGTGCAATTGCTCATAGGTGGCGGGCTGCTCGTTCATGCGCCAGCGCTGCTCTTGCACCACGGTGCGAAGTTGGCTGTACACATCACGCCACTCACGCACACGGCGGATGCTAATAAAGTGTTTGCGCAGCAGGTTCTCCCACTGGCGGTGGCTCAGCTTGTGCGTGGCGGGCGCACCCTCTTGGGCGGGCTGGCCGCCACGGCTGGCCTCCAGCCAACGCCAGAGTTTGAGCCAGCTCACAAACTCGCTTTTATCGTCTTTGAACTGCGCCTGCGCTTGGTCGGCCTGCGCCTCGGCATCGCGGGGGCGGTCGCGCACATCGGGCACAGACAGGGCCGCCGCAATCACCATCACCTCTTGCAGGGCTTGGCGCTCTTTGGCCTCCAAAATCATGCGCCCAATGCGGGGGTCTAAAGGCAGCTTGGCCAAGGCCCGCCCTGCGGCGCTCAGCTCTTTATCGGCATCAATTGCGCCCAGCTCGGCGAGCAAATCCCAGCCATCGGCAATGGCGCGGCCCGAGGGCGCTTGCAAAAAGGGGAAGTCCTCCACCGCGCCCAAGCCCAAAGACTTCATGCGCAAGATGACGGCGGCCAAAGAGGAACGCAGGATTTCGGGGTCGGTAAACGCAGGGCGGGCCGTGAAGTCGTCCTCAGCGTAGAGGCGGATGCAAATGCCATCGGCGACACGGCCACAGCGCCCCGCGCGTTGGTTGGCCGCCGCTTGGCTGATGGGCTCGACCAGCAGTTGCTCGACCTTTTGGCGGTAGCTGTAGCGCTTCACACGGGCCGTGCCCGCATCAATCACATAGCGGATGCCTGGCACAGTGAGCGAGGTTTCCGCCACATTGGTGGACAGCACAATGCGGCGCTCGCCCTGCGGCCTGAAGATGCGCTCTTGCTCGGCCTGCGATTGCCGCGCAAACAAGGGCAGCACTTGGGCGCTGCGCAGCACAGGGCTGCGGGCCAAATGGCCTTGCAGGTGCTCGGCAGCATCACGGATTTCGCGCTCGCCGGGCAGAAAAACCAAAATATCGCCGCCTTTGCCGCCCGCCCAAAGCTCATCGGTGGCATCGGCAATGGCCTCATTCAAACCGTAATCGCGGCTTTCTTCAAACGGGCGGTAGCGTTGCTCCACAGGATACATGCGGCCCGAGACCATCAGCACAGGTGCGGGGCGGCCGCTTTTGGCATCTTTGAAGTGCTCGGCAAAGCGGTCTGCGTCAATCGTGGCCGAGGTCACAATCACTTTTAAATCAGGGCGGCGCGGCAGAATTTGCTTGAGGTAGCCCAGCAAAAAGTCAATGTTCAAGCTGCGCTCGTGGGCCTCGTCAATGATGAGGGTGTCATAGGCTTTGAGCAGGGGATCGGACTGGGTTTCCGCCAGCAAAATGCCGTCCGTCATCAGCTTGATGGCCGTGTTCGGCCCCAAGCGGTCGTTAAAACGCACCTTATAGCCCACCACCTCACCCAGCGGGCTGTTCAATTCTTCCGCAATTCGGCTGGCGACACTGCTGGCCGCCAAGCGGCGCGGCTGGCTGTGGCCAATCAACTTGCGCCTCGCGCCCTCGCGCTTGGGCTGGGCCGCACGCCCCATCTTCAAGGCGATTTTGGGCAACTGGGTGGTTTTGCCCGAGCCGGTTTCGCCACACACAATAATGACTTGATGCTTGGCCAGCGCCGCTTCTATCTCGGCGCGGCGCGCGCTCACGGGCAATTCGGGCGGGAAATCAATACGCATAAAGACCAAGAGAAAACCCAGCAAAGGCGCTGGGCTGAACTCAGTTTAAAACGGCGCTGCGCCTCAGGCGGGCGGCAGCACGCTGCTGGCGGCCACGCGGCTTTGCTCGGCCCTGAAAGCCTGCAATTTGGCCCGCAACGCAGCGTCATTTTGGGCCAGCATGGCCACCGCAAACAAGGCCGCATTCGCCGCCCCAGCCGGGCCAATGGCAAAAGTGGCCACTGGCACGCCCTTGGGCATTTGCACAATGCTGTGCAAGGAGTCCACCCCTTGCAAATGGCGGCTGGCCACAGGCACGCCCAGCACGGGCACCGTGGTTTTGGCCGCCAACATGCCCGGCAAATGTGCCGCCCCACCTGCGCCCGCAATAATCGCCACCAAGCCACGCTCCTCGGCGGCCTCAGCGTAGCGGAACATCTCATCGGGCATACGGTGGGCTGACACCACCTTGGCCTCATGCGCCACGCCAAAGTCTTGCAAAATCTGCACGGCCTGTTGCATCGTCTCCCAGTCAGAAGACGAACCCATGACCACACCAATTTGAATGCTTGCGCTGCTCATATCAGCCCCTTGAAGTCTATGTATCGAATAAAAAAAGCGCCCAGTGGCGCAAAGACCGCATTCTAAAGGCAAGCGCTGCTCCCTTTACTTCGTCATTGCGGCCCCCGAGCCGCAATCTGGGTTTTTCGTTGCGCTTGAGATTGCGGGTCAAGCCCGCAATGACAAGGGTTTTCTATCGCAACGGGCAAACGCAAGCACCGCCCCCCGCCAAAAACCTGCGTCAACCACCGCGCTTTCTGTTTCGTTTTAAGATGCGTGCCACCCTGACCCTAGGCCCCCATTGATTCGGCGCAGGCGGCCCAAACCGCCCCACCCTTGAAAGGACACCCAAAATGAAAAAAAACACCCTTGCTTTTTTGCTTCTGCCCCTGTTTGCAGGCGCCGCCTTAGCGCAAAGCGCCGCCCCCGCTGCGGCCCAAGCCACAGCCGCCATCAGCCAAGCAGCCATTGCCAGCACGCCTGATGGCCTGATTCGCGCCATCTCCAACGATGTGCTGGCGCAAATCAAGGCCGACCCCGCCATCCAAGCGGGCGACACCAACAAAATCATGGCCTTGGTGAACCAAAAAATCATGCCCCATGTCAACTTCCGCCGCATGACGGCCTCAGCCGTCGGGCGTAGCTGGCGCAGCGCCACACCACAGCAGCAGGCCAAACTCGAAGCCGAATTCAAAACCCTGCTGGTGCGCACCTATTCGGGCGCGATGAAGGAAGTGCAAAACCACAGCATCGATGTCAAACGCCTGCGCGCCGCGCCTGAGGACAAAGAAGTCGTGGTCAAGTCTGAACTCAGAGCAGGTGGCGGCCAACCTGTCGCGCTCGACTACCGCCTTGAAAAAGCAGGCCCTATCTGGCGCGTTTACGATGTGAATGTGGCTGGCATCTGGCTGGTAGAAACCTACCGCGCCGACTTCGGCAGCGTCATCAACGCCGAGGGCATTGACGGCCTTATCAGCAAGCTCGAAGCACGCAACAAGCTCAACGCTGGCAAATAAACAAAGCCCGCCATGATTGCCCTGCCCCCACGCATCACCCAAGCCAATGCGCCTGCCGCATTGGCACAACTGCTCCCCGCCTTGCACCAAGCGGAGGGCAACCGCCTTGCGCTCAACGCTGCGAACCTGGAACACTTTGACTCCAGCGCCCTGGCCGTCTTGCTCGAATGCCAGCGCCAGTTGCAAAAGCAAGGCAAAAACCTGCACATTGCCCAAGCGCCCGCCCGCTTGCTGGAACTCAGCGCGCTCTACGGCATCAGCGGCATCTTGGGCCTAGAGCCCAGCGCCAGCGCCCAATAAGGCACAGCACCAAGAAAAGCCGCCGCGCTAAGGCAAAAGCGGCTTTTTTTGTTTACAATGCCTGCTTTGCCAAAGGCCATCAGCCCAAAAGCAAAACACAGGAGGTGTGGCAGAGTGGTCGATTGCACCGGTCTTGAAAACCGGCGGCCCGAAAGGGTCCGTGAGTTCGAATCTCACCGCCTCCGCCAAAACACAAAAGCCCTTGGGTTCGCCCCGAGGGCTTTTTTTATGCCCTTGCCATAAAACTTCAAGCGCCTCTAAAAGCGCAGGCAGAAAAAAACCGCCCATCACAAGGCGGCTTTCTTTGGCGTGCTGCGCTTTATTCGCCGAGTAGCGCCGCTGGCACGCTGGGGCTGTATTCCTCAATCACAGGTGCAGGTGCCCCAAAGCGGGGTTAAATCTTTGCGTGGGGCAGGGTGCAGTGCTGCCCTCGATGCGCTCAATCTCTTTTTGGGCCGCCTCAAGCCCTGCGTCAATCATCTCTTGGTTTGGATTGCGTTGCGCCAAAATCGCATTCGCCTCTGGCGCATGGCGGGCGTGCATGAACTCCTCCACCTCGGGAATCTTCATGCCATTCTTGCTCAAGTAATCGGTAAAAGCCTTCACCTCAAAATCAATAAACTGCTTCGTCCGTGTCGCCACTCGGCCATGGAACAAAGTCTCCTTCAAATAGGCATCCATATCCTCTTTGATGGCTTTCCCAGTCGAACGGATTGAATCCATGATGCGCTTGAGGTCAATGTTCTTGTCCACAAAGCTGTAAAGCATGTCATCAAACTTTGTTGCTGATGGGCTCTGCCAACCTGCCCCATCGGCAGGCGGTGCATTCACCTTTGCGCTACGGCTAAATCGAATATCGGCACTCTCAGGGCTGAACGCCCCCGTGTTGCCCGTGGCGGATTTGATTTGGTTGGGGCTGAAAACAGCGTACTCCACACCTTCTCTTGATTCAAAGACAGCGGCTGCATTGCCGCTGCCATCGTCCCAGTCTTCAATAAATCTACTCCTGAAATCATCATCTTCAAGATACTGCCAAAATTGTTTCTCCTCGTTTTCAAACACGCTTTCTGTGTCCGCCGTGTAGTTCTCGATGTCTACAAAGCTATCCAAGTGGGCAAGCCATTTAGCACGAAGAAACACAGGCATCAGGTGATTACTCACCGAGTTTTTGGCCTCGCCATAGCTCTTTGCGTATTCCGCATCAGGTGTGAAGTAGTAAACTTCTGGGCTTACTTTCCTGATGTTGCCAGTCAGAACCGAGCCTCTCAAGCCAGTCTGCGGCTTAAATTCGCTAAACTCCTTATCCGTGCCGTGATACATCACCAGCGGCTCGCCCGTGTCGGGGTCAATCACCTTGGAAACCTCATCAGGGTTGTAACCCTGCACACGCTGTGCTAGACTTTGCACCAGCCCTGCGGAGCGGACTGAAGTCGGGTCAATGCCATCGGCATTGATGGCTGCGTCAGCCCATTGAGCCGCAGGGCTATCTTCTGAAAAACTGACCGCCTCTACGGTGTATAGGCCATTCGCATGATTGGCATCTACTGTTTCCTTCACGGTCATCTTCACCAGTTTGGCCTTGCCATCTACAAGCAAGGGCGCAAAGAATCGGTGAATTGCCTTAATGTTCTGGTCGCCGTCTCGGTCTTGCTTGCTCCAGCCATGAATGGCGCTCTCAAACAAGCTATCCAGATTCGCCACAGCCAAGGCGTGCAGCGCCGCATCTTCTGATTTCCCAACCGCTTTCCCGCTCAACATCTTGTCCAAATTGTTGCGCGAGACAGTAGCGGTAATACCACTGGCCACATTGTCCAATGGCTTACCTTGAAACGCCTTGGCCTGCTCTCTGGCATCGGCAAAAGTGCTTGCTTGCCGCTTTGGTTTGGCCGCTGCAATCACATGGTCGCCGAACCACCGAATGAACGCAGGCGTTCGCACCTGCACCCACTGGCGGTAGTTGAGCTTGGTTTGGCCCGCTGCCTTGGCCTGCTCGTAGGCCGCTTGCCCGCCGTAGGCTTGGGCGGTTTCGTCAAACTGGCGCTGCTCAGGCGTTTGCTGCGTCACTGTCGTGTTGTGCGTCACAATCGCACTGCGGGTGATATACAGCCTAGACGGATGCGCCACCGCAATACACACGCACGGCTCTCGGCCATCAGGCACGATAGCGCTAATACGGGCCGACTTCAAAGTGAACGGGGCAGTTGGGGCAGTGGTCAATGCAGTCATGCCCCATCATGCTCACCCGCTCACCAAACCCAAAACCCTAAGCAGGGCCGCCTACACCACAGGCAGCGCATCCCCAACAGCCAGGCCACTTGTGGTCGCAATCGTCACCGCGCCGCCTTCATCTACCGCAAGCTGCCAAAGGTGGTCAGCCGTTGCCCGGGTAAAGCGCCCGTCTTCAAGCTCCACTCGAAACACCTCCTGCTCCCCTTGCGGATAGACCCCAGTGATATAAGTCACCGTGCCGTCATGGGCATACACCTCATCGCCAACTTGAAGCTCGCCAATACTGCGCCAGCCGCTGGGGGTCAGCACAGGCTCGTCTAGGGGCTGTGCATGGCCTGTCGTGGCGCTTTGGCTGTTGAGGGGCTTGCTTTGTGGGGCTTGCGCTGTGTCCAAAGCCAGCGCCTGCTTCAACTCTGCTATAGTCACACTCGAAGCCCCAGAAGAAGCGGGACGATATTCTGCACCAGAATTGAATCCATGTACGGAGGGGCTTCGCTTTATCTCAATGGCCGCCACATCATAGAACTTATGCGGCGTATCGTTGCTTGGCACGAGCTTTGCATCTCGCACAGTCACGCGCACAGCGTGCATTTTCCCATCCACCAATAGTGGGGCAAGCAATGTCCTGAATGCGGTGGAATCTCGCTCTCTACCCTTATCGGGGGAATTGATGGCAACTTGCATTGCACTGCCCACAATCTCCCGCAAAGCGTGAACCAATTCGGCTCTGACATTTGTGCGTAGTTTCCCGCGAGAGCCAAACGCCTCCCCCTTGCCTTCTGCGGTAAAAGCCACTTCACCGCCAATGCTGTCGTTATAGACGGATGTGCCTTGCAGCTCTTTCGTATAAACATCTCGCGCCAAGCGGCTCAAATCTGATGCGCTGCCTTGCCAGCCACGCAGCGTCAGGCGGATAGGTTTCATCGCTCGCTGGCCATCAGGCGTTGAATAATGCCTATACTCACCAACATCCACTTCCCCCTCGCTAAACACCTTCGCCGCATTCAGCATCTCCCGCAATGTCACACCTACGCCACCCTCCACCCAATTCCAATCGGTCGTAGAGTGCTTATAGCTCTGCTTGGCGTGATCTGCGAACCGCAGCTTGAGCGTATTCATTGCGCCTTCATCTAAGCCTGTATCTGCATCCTCAAACACAGCATCTTCGTAAGCCTCTCGATGGGGACTTTCGATTGTCAGATACAGTGAACCACCAGAACGCACTTCTTCATACGGCACACCCATTGCCTTCAGCCACGACTGAGCCGCGAAATACGCCTGCCACTCCGTGCCGTGGGCATCAATATCCTCCAGGGTGTTGATAGTGGCATTGCGTGAATCAATGGCATCCCAAATGGCTTGTCGCTTGCGGTTGAATAGCTCATCCGACGCATCGCCAGTTAGCTCGCCATCTTCATCTCGCTCTAAACCTTCCTCAGAAATCTCTTGCTCGTTCACCGTGCCGTAGTTGTCATACTCGTCCTCGAACTCCTGATACCAATTGCTGTTATTCCGCTCAACGCGCTCTTTCTCAAGGTGGCCTTGTGTTGCATCAACTGCCGCAGCCTCAGCCGCACGAATATCCGCATTCGCAACCACCTCCAACCCAGCCGCCCCATAGGCCGCTGCCACCAAATCCTCAGCCGTCAAAGTATCGGGCGCAGCTTTCGCCCCAGTCAGCTTGGCCACCGCATCAGCCAGCACCTGCCGCACCTTGGCCAGCCAATACCCCGCACTGGCCATACTGCCCTTCATATTCGGCGTGATGCCACGGCCCACGGCCTCCTCAATGGCGTAAGCCAAAAATTCCGCCTCATAGTTGCCATCGGCCACAGCCCGTGCATGGGCCGCATCGTAAATCTGGCGCTCAATCGAATCAGCAGGGCGGCTCGCCCACCGCTGCGCAGCTTGGTGGAATCGCTCCAGCCCATCGCCCAGCAGCTCCTCGCCTCGCTTGTGGAACACCTCATGCAGCCACACCGCCCGCTCTTGCCCCTGCTCAATGCGGTCCGCAACCATGTAAACCATCTTCGTCTGCGGGTCATACAGCGCTTGGGCACTGGCATCCTGCGCCGCCTGGCGCAAATGCTCTGGCAACTGCTCAGCCTGTTCTACCACCACCGTGCCCCGCTCAAGGCGCTCTTGCACATCGGCCATGCCCTCAAACATCCCGCTGATGGCGCTCCAAACGGCATACTCGTTGCTGCCGTTCTGTGTCACCCCAGCTAGGGTGCTTTTCGCCCTAGCTAGGGTGCTTTTCGCATTACCTAGGGTGCTTTTCGCATTACCTAGGGTGGAAGAAGTGGCGGGATTTGAACCTTCGGGGTTGTTCGCCCTGCGCCAGCCCGTCAGATTCTTTTCTGTTAGAATTTTTCGCATTCCCGGTTTGTTTGCAAACGCTTTCCTGGACAATTGGAGTCCGGCACGCAATGCAACATCTGGGAATACTTTTTTGTCAACATAGTGCCCCAAGCCCTCTTGGATCCAACGGCGTATAGGCGGCAATCCGCCGTCCTTGTCATAGGCATTCGTCACCTCATGCGCCACCAACGAGGCACTGACGGTTGAATCTGGCTCCACCGTCACCAGCACCATAGAGCCGTTGACAAGCTCTGGCGCAATGAACACCAGCGCACCTGTCACTGTGTCGCTATCAAATACTGCCGCTGGGCTCTCGATCCACTGCGGCACTTTCTTCCAGTGCTCCGCTGTCATTGCCGGGTGGTTCGTCTTTCCCTTGATGACCTTTCCTTCTCGCAGCACCAAAGGCAGATTGCCGAACCCAAGCAGCCCCAAAACATCAGAGCGGTCGAGAACCTTCACTCCCACACGGCCTGCCTTCTCCCCGCCAAACAGCGCATCAATCCGCGCTTCATAGGCCGCTTGGGTCTGGCGGCTGCGGCTCATACTGGGCGCATCCAGCGCAGCCCGCTGGCGCTTGAGTTCAGCCAACATCTGGCGGGCGGCAGCAATATGCGGGTCAGCCTCGCCTTGTGCCGCCAGCTTCTGGGCCAGTGCATCCAACTCAATGCAGCCTTGGCCCGCTCTCGGGCCTTGGCCAGCTCCTCATACGGAATGGTGTAAGCACCCGACTTGCTGGCAATGGGCGCGCCCTCTGGGTGCTCTGGCTCGGCATTGGCTTGCGCCTGCTCGCCGCCTGCTTCATCAGTTGGCTTATTTTCTTCGCCACCATCTTCAGCAGGATTGAGCTCTTCGCCGTCAAGCATCTTTTCAAGCTCGCCACTTTCAACTGCATTTTCCGCAGCCTCCAGCAATTGTTCTGGTGTCATATCCTTCATCTGCAAACCTTTCGGTCATCCGACCATCTTGGTGTCTTTATGGCCAACATCCGTCTGCCACACATCACGGCAACCCGCTTAAGCACCAGTGTCAAGATTTACAGCGAAAAATCCAAACCCTACTCTGGGTTTACCCGCTCACACACTTCAAAAACGCCTCCAGCTTACCAATGCGCTCATCCAATGCTTGGGCTTGTGCAGCCTTGGCCGCTGCGCTCTCCAGCGCAGGCGCTTGGCTCAAACTGCGGGCATTCGCCCGTGCAATGGCCGCAATATCGGCGGCGCTCAGGCTCTCGGCCTTCACCACGCCAGTCCAGCCATTCCTATACAGCCATGCCCGCACAGCCGCATACAGGTCTTGTACAAACTGCTGCACAGACTTGGGCGCATTCGTGCGGGCCTTCTCATACTCCGTCACGATATACGCCGCTGCTTCCTCGGCACTCGTTTCGCCTGCGGCCAGCATACGGTCACGCACACGGTCAAAGAATGCGCCAGATTCTTTATCCAGCAGCTCTTGCGCCCGGGCAAACACAGGCCCCATTGCGCCATCAGCGGCCATATGAATACCCACCTCGTGCATCAGCGTGGCCGCTGCATCTTTGGCGCTCAGGCCATCGGCAATCAAAAAGGACTTGCCCGTCTTGCGGTCAAAAAAGCCCTCAATCTCGCCATTGGCGCTGAATTTGACATCCGTGCCGTTCTCTCCGACAATGCCGTTATCCCCCTCCTCAGCCGTGCGGGTGCGCGAAGCTAGGCTGTTTGTAGGTGCAGGTGTGGCTCTCCCCGCCCCTGCACCACTGGGGGATTTTTCATATCCAGTCACAACCCAAGCGTTAGAGCCTTTGCGCTGGGCCATCCACACGACTGTGTTGCCGCTCTCAATACCTACCCTAGTTGAGTTCCCAACTGTTTTGCGGTCGAACTCATGCCCATCGGCAATAGCCGCCACAATATCGTTCATCAGCCGCCGCACTTGCATACCGTTCATACCATCCTTGCGGGCGCGTGCTTCGGCAATATGTGCCAAGCCCATAGCGCCAGCCGCCTTGCCTGATGGTTTGATTGTGCCCACATCCCCCCAAACAAAATCCACCCAGCCCAGCCCATTGCGGAACATGGCACGATGAACTGTTGTCTGCTCATTGATGGCCTTGGCCAAGGCTTCACGCCCACGGCGGATATTGACCGCCACCGAATCCGTGGCCGACATGCTCGCACTCACACTCGCCATCAGGCCACGCTTGGCAGCGGCCACACTTTGCCCCGTCATCGCAGCCCGTGCCTTAGCCGCAGCATCTACGGCTTCTTCCAAGGTCTGCGTCAGGGTCACACGGCCTTTGGCTTCCAGTTTGCCCAGAAGCTTGCCGTATGCGCCCTCGATGGCGCTGCGGATTTGGGCGGCGGTAGATTGGCCTGCGGCCTGCTTGCGGCTATACATCGGCTCAATCTGCGCCGCCTCTGGGGTCAGGCGTGATTCATCCCAAATCACAAAGTTGTGCGTGCCTTCGCCCGCTGTGCGGCTGCCGCCATCAAGGTAGCGCAGGCCAGGGATGCCTGCATCTCGCAAGGCTCCTGATGCTGCTTGCGGGCTGCCAGTGTATTTGGCCAAAGCCCTATAAATTTTATGGCCCTCGAAATCACCACCCCATGCTTTCATGCCGCGCATCGCTTTAGGTTCGCTCAACAAATGTCGCGCCTCATCCAACTCTATCTCACGCACCTTGGCATAGTCGGCAATCAGCAATTCAGTGAGGGCATTGCTCATCGTTTCAGACTTCTCCAATGCCTCCCGCACCTTCTGCGGCTGCTCACTCAACGGCTTGTCCCAATCAAGCAGCTCATGGCCCTCTGGAATGTCCACGCCGTAGAGCTGGCCGCCCCGCAAGGCCAAAAGGCGCTCGGCACTTCGGTAGGCTTGCTCGCTGGCCTCTAGCTTGGCCTGCGCTTGGGCCAATTGCTTTTTAAGGCTGGCCATCTTCTGGCGTGAATAGGGGCGGAATGTGTAGCCCTCTTTGTCCGTTTGGCTGATGCCCATCAAAACGCCATTGGCATTGTGGTTTTCCCAAATGCCGCCTGCATCTATGCCTGGCTGAACCTTGCTGATGGTTGCCTCGGCGTTCAAGATGTCACGCTCCAAGCCCCGCATGGTTTGCCGCTCTTCGGTCGTGGCCGTCCTCTGCAACTCGGTCAGCCTTTTGCGGTAGCTCTCAGCCACATTCTTGGCCTCAGCAAAGTAAATGCCATGCCCGTAAGCCTGCATTCCCTCGCCCGTGCCAATCTTGTTGAGCTTAAAGCCCTCCTGCTCGATGCCTCGATGCGGCGTGCCGTGCCAAACCCGCAAAAACCGCACCGCATCATGGCCCGTGCCCAGCTCTTGCTGGCGCATCCCCTTGAGCATGGCACGCACATCAGACAGTGTGGCCGCATCCAAATTGGCCCCAAGGCGATTGGCCAGCGCAGTGAAGCCGTTATTGCGCAGCCAATTGCGCAAAGCGCCCACAAACTCTTGCAGCGCCCGCTTCACCTTGTCAGAAAAGTTCTCATAAGCACGGTCGCCGTCCAGCGTTGCTAAAAACTCCTCCATCACCAATGCATTGCGCTTATTGCTCTCCTCGTGTGCCGCCTGCTTGCGGATGTCCTTTAAATCCACACCCGCTTGTTGTGCCATACGCATCAAGCCCTCGCCGCCGCCCACACGCAAATACAGTTGGTTGAGCGCCTTGCGCAGCTCCACAGCACCTTTATCATTGGCATTGTTGTGCAACACCTGATGCACGCGCTCATGCAACAGTGTTTCCTCCGCCTCTTGCACAGAAGAAATGTTCTCCTGCACCAAATACATATTCCCATGCCACTGAGCACCAAGAATCCTATCGGCCTTATTCGTATTGTCATAGCCAGACTTCGCAGCATGTTCACGCACCGCAGCAGGCATATCAGCCCAAGTGCGGGCGACGATAGCGACTGCGGCGGCAGGACGGGCTACCGCTGCCTGACTATTACCATGCCCCACGAATGGTTCCACGCTCCTGTTGAACCGCTCGACCAAAGCGTCAATGTCGGCATTGCTGACGGGGCTGGCACTGCCACGGAAGCCCGTGAGTGACTTCTTGCGCTCTTGCAGTGTCGCCTGCTTGCGGTTAAAAAGCACCGTCTTGCCATCCTCCTGCCGCGTCTCAATCGTGTCGAACAGCTTGTCAAACGCTGCGCTGATTGGCGCTTGCTCCTGCGCCGTCAAATAGGGGTAGCGCTCAGGGTTCTTGCCCAGCATCTCCCATGCTTTGGGGTCAGTCACATTGGCCAAGTAATCATTTTGCAGGCCATGCTCGGCCATTTTATGAATCACATGGTTCTCAAAACTGCGTGCGCCCCGCTCGATGATGCGGCCCCAGTAGCCATCTGCGGCCTTATCCAGCGCAGACGCTCGCTTGGCCATGGGCGAATCATTGAGCGCCTGCACCAGCTCGGCAAACGCCGCCTCCACCTGCGGGCGCACACCCTCTTTGTGCTTGGGGTCACGCACAAAGCCTGCGGCCTTGGCGTTTTCTTCCAGCGGCTTGCCAGCCTCATAGCCATCAAAGCGGCTTTGCAGCCACTTGCTCAACTGGGCGCTCGTCATGGGCGCTGTGGCACGGCGTGTGCTCTGGGCAGGAACCCAAGCGGCCTCGGGCTTATAAGTGATGTAGCGATTCTCACGCCCCTCTGACGCATCGCCACGCTGCCTGCGGAAGTAATTGTCCAGCGCATGGAACCACTCATGCGCCAAAGTGCCTGCGCCTCTGGTCTTGGTCAGGTTGATGACAACTTGACCCGGCTCAAAGTGGGCGCTGAACTTGCCAGAACCCCGTGCGCCAAAGGCCAAACCCAGCTCACCGCCCACGCTCATCGCTTGCGTGGGCAGGCCCAACATGTCGGCCAAATCATGCAGCGCATCATAGGCATCGTTAAGCATCTCTTGGCGGTTCTTCGCACCAGTCTGCCCCACCCAATTGCCAAACTGCACGCCTCGGAACTGGAATGCCGCATCAAACATCTCAGGCGTAGCGTCCTTGCCGCTGCGCCAATCCTTGCCAGTGCGCTTGCGGTTCTCCTTGCCGCGCACATCGCTCTTGCCCACATTGTCACGGGCCTTCACCGCTTCCCATGCGGCAGCCAGCTCAGGCACATTGCCATTGAGCCAAGCACGGGCTTGTTCGACCGCCGCTTTGTCTGCACCCTCAAAAGTCTTGAGCGAACGGCGCTCAGGATCGCCCTTGCGGTTGATGGTCAGAACGGTGCGATTGCGCCCATAGCGCAGCTCAAAATCAATCGCCCCCAATATGCCCCTCAATGACCCCACCTTCTCTGGCGCAGCCGTGCCCAGCAGCGCCTGCACCCGCTGCACCTCATCAGGGCCAATCTTGCCAACACCGCTAAGCCAATGCGTCTTGCCGTCAATGTCCACCCTCACCAGCGGTTCGACCACAAAGCGGGCTGAACGCACTTCCGGATATGACAGAACCCTGTTATTTTGTACCCACTGCCCATCCTCTGTCTTGGTCACGCCTTGGGCGGCCAGCTCCTCATTCGTCGCAGGGCGGCGGGCATCAGGAAGCTCCTCCACTTGGCCCACCCGCTCCCAGCTCTCCCGTGGCAACTGCGCCAGCAGGCGGGCTTTGGCCAGCAGCATTTTGGGCTTTAGGTCAAAACCCTTTGCCGCCTCTCTCTCCAGCTCAGCCAGGCTCAAATCGCCCGCCGCAAGCTGGCCCAACAAACTGCGTGCCTCCTTCACGAGATTCACCCAGCGCGTCAGCTTGAAGACTTGGCGGGGCTTGGCAGGCAGCGCAGCACGGGCCGCAAAAGCAAATGCCGCCTGCTCATCGTCCTCGATGGCCTCATGCGCATTGGCTGGCCAAATCTTGGAAAGCGGCTGGCTGGCAATGTCTTGCCCTGAAACCTCATCCCTCAACGATGGCGGCAAATCCTTGCGTGCGCCCTCCAGCTTCTCGCCAAAGTCCTCGATGGCCGTTGTTTTTTCTTGATTGGGTTTTGATTCTTGGGCTACACTTGTGCTGTCGTTCTCTGCCTCAGCGATGGGGGCGCTCTGACCAGACTGCACATCAGAGTTGTCAGCATACTGGGACTTTTGTCTGGTGGAAGTTGTGCGGGGTTCGCTCCCGCTCCAGAGAACCTTTGCGCCTTTGCGCTCTTGCTTTTCCAAATAGTCTCGGCTTGCGGCAAACGCCGTATTGATGCGATAAAAGTCCCCAGTCTCGGCGGGCTCAAGCTGGACAAACATCACATCCTTTCGCCCAGCAGAGACCGTCACCAGAAGCTGCCGCCCTTTCGTGGCCTGCAACACTTCATTGAAGTTGCCAGCAATGTGCTGAACAAACGCCTGCACAGAATCAAACCCAGCCCCACGAATCTGCTCCCCGTGATTGGCCTCAATGTGGGCCAAGCCCCAGCCTGTGCCGTCTGCATTTTGCACACCCTGCTGCAAACGAATCTTGCCCGCCTGCCTACGCATGGCCTTGGCCATCTCTGGCGTAATCTCGCCGTAATCCAAACCGCCATTGGGCGATTCAATAAAAGTGTTTTCTGCGCGCTCGTCCTGTCCCGCCACCACAGGCGCTTCTTCCTTGGGCGCTTTCGCCTGCGGCATCACCTTGGCCAGCTTGTCCTGAATCTCAGGATTGAAGCCTTTCCAATAACTGCTACCCACAAGCGCCTTGCCCTGCACATTCAACTGCCCGCCTCGGCCCACAAAGCCAGCGGCGACGGCCCACTTCTCACGGGTCTCGTTTGATGCGCCCAGCCATGCTTTGTCGTGGTAATTTGCTGGGGGCTGTGCTACAGCCCCCTCTTTATTGCCAGCCTGCGCTGAATCTGGGACAATGGCACTAGGGGTGGATTGAGAGGGGTTTCCTTGCACCAATCCAGATTCGTCAGCGGCAGTGCGCGAAGTCTTGTCGCCCCCTCCAAATTTCCCGTCATGGTCTGGATATGTCGTTACTAGCCAAGTCTTGGCTTGGCCATTCCAATCTAGGCGGATGACGGTAACGCGCGTTTCACCCTCATCTCGGCTTACAAGATACGCTCTTGGTAGGCCGTCAGCGTCCTCTACAAACTCTCCGTGACGCAAAATATATGGGATACGGTTCACCCATGTCATACCACGCTTGGCCTCGATGTGTCGCAGTCCCATTGCCTCATTGCCATATACAAAGGCAATCGGCCCCAGCTCGGGGTGAATAAAGGCATCGGCCACTTCACCACGCTTTTCCTGCATCAGTTTGGTAATCGCACCTTCTGGGTTATTGGTGTAGCCAGCAAACACCTCGCCAAATGGGGACGCTTTATCGGCTGATGTTTGCTTCTTCGCCTTCCCCTCCTTCATCTTCTCGATGACAGACTTTGGCTTTTCTTGGCCCTGCTTGGCCGCCTCGGGTGTGCTGGCAAAAATATCCACCTGCCCGCTCAGATTGTCCTCTGCGGATTGCCCCAGCTCAAAGGTATCGGCAGCAGCCTCGCTGCGCCGTGCCACCTCCTTCTTCAGCTCCTCCTCTGCTGCGGCCTTGTCGGCCCGCTCTTGGGCTCGCTGTTCTGCCTTGTCACGGGCCTCTTGTGCCTCTTGGCGCTCCCGCAGCTCTTGGGCAGTTTGTTGGCCCAGCGCAAAGTCTTCGGCTGGCGCTGACACTTCACCCTGCATCATTGCCTTGAGGCGTTGGCTTGGTGTGCCGCCAACATCCTCTAGGGCCGCCATAATTTGCGTTGGCTGTAGCCCCTCGTCCAGCGCCTGTCGAATCAGCAGTTTCTGTGCTGCGCCCTCCCGCAAACGCGCGGGAACATTTGCCAGCTCCTCAGTCGGAGCGTGGCGTGCAAACTCAATCAGCTCTTTTTCTTGCTGCGCTCGGCCATCTCTCGCATCGCCTGCTTCTCTGGCTCCCCTAGCGGCTTGCGGTTCAGAATCTTGTGCAGCGCCAGCAGCTCGGCGGGTCGGTGTTCCTTGGCGGGCTTGTTGGGCTTGTCGTGTTGCATTTTTCAGCTCCTCAAATAGTTCGTCCATGCTCATCACGGACTGTTGTGGCACTTCGCCAAAGAGGTCATCGCCTTGCTCTGCGAGTAGGGCGTTTTGCTCTACCTTGGCCTGCTCTGATTTTGCCAAGTTTACCCAGTTCGTTAAGCCACCCACAAGAGTGCGGCGGTCACGGATGTTCCCAGCAAAGAAATCCATCACCACATAGGCCCGTGGATTTTCATCAAATATCTCACGGCTCTGCACAAACTCAGCCGCCGACTTCCCTCGGATGCGTGCGTTAATCAAGGCTTCAGCAGCCTGGGCAACATCTCCACGAATATCAAACTCAGTCCCTGCCAGTTCAGATAGCGGGCCTGATACTGCGCCAAGGGCGGCCAGCAGGTTCAGGCTCTCATCATCGGCGGCCTCAAATGCCTTCTCTGTCAGCAGGTCATTGCCATAAGCTTGCTGGAATGCTGCGGCTCGCACACGACCAATCGCCTGCTTGGTGGGGTTGCGCTTGCTGTCCCACATCCCGCCTTGTTCTGTAACAGGCAGGGCTTGAATGAAATTTCGGATGGTGTCGCCACTGATATTGCCGTCAACATCAAACTGCACGGCAGACAAAAGACCACGACTCAGGTCGGTGTTGGCTTGCTCGGCCACGCCCATCTCTAGGCCCGACTGCGTATTTGAGCGGTCGCCAATATCGTTCGTCACCTCGCTTTCGGGCATGATTCGCACAAGCATGGGGTGCTTCATGCCCTGAATCGCTGCGGGGTCGATGCCAAGATTGCCAGCGTCATCAGCCAACTCTTGGCGGTATTGCTGCGCAGTGCCCCGGCGATAACCCTCAGTCAAGCCAGCGGCTCGACCATTGCCCGCGACTGCACGCAACTTTCCGCCAACTCCCTCCGCATAGGATGGGTTTGGCGTTCCATCTGCCGCATTTGAGGTCAAAACATCCGCAGCCTCCACCACGGCATACTGCCCAGAATAGCGGCGGCCACCGCTGTCAGTTATTGCAAGGGCGCGGCCAGCCACTGCGCCACCAGGCATATCGCCAAAGACGACTGGCGCTCCAGAGTCCATCGTATTGCTTTGCCCGGCCAGCAAGTAGTCAGGCTTCGATGCAATGCTATTCATCTGGCGCACACTCGCCACGCTTGAGCGATTGCGGTTCTGTAATACTCGTCCACCCTTCGGCGCATTGGCTTGGCGCACGCTTTCGCCATCTCCTGCAATGCTGCTACTGGCCTGCCGCATATCAACTAAGGCAGGTTGTTGGATCAATGGCGCTGCTGCCCCGCTATCCACCGCCAAAGCAGCACCTGCTGACAACGGGCCTGCGCTCGGGTCTAGGCCCAGCTTTTGCGAAAGCGTGCGGGTATCCAGCACGGGCGCAGGCGTAGCCTCTACGGGGTATGCGCCTTCTTGCGCAAGGCGGGCACGGTCAAGTGCAGTTGCAGGGGGCGGCTGCTCAAATGGGCTATCAGGGTCAGCCAAGCGCAAGTTGCCCGTGTCAAACTCTGGTGCATACGGGATGCCGCCTGGCTGGAAGCCCCGTCCTGCTCCCAGCTCAGTGCCGTAATCAGGCGCATCAATGGGCGGCTGGGGTGCTTGCTGTTGCGCTTGTGCATTTTGCGGCGCTGCGCCCAGCGAAGTGCTCGGCTCGCCATCAGCGGGCTGGGGCGCAAGGCCCAAGATGCGGGCAATAAAGTCGGCTCGTTCTTGGCCCTCCAGCTCATCAAGCATGGCATCCACTTCGGATTGCCGTGCCACGCTGCCATCTCGAAACTGCACCAGCGGCTCGGCGGCTCGGCTGTCGTAACCCAACTGCAAAGGCGCACCAGTCGCCGCATCATTGGCAGCGGCCTCAGCCTGCCCCTTAATTTCCTCTCGCTCCTTGGGCGTAAGCACTTGGCCCGTTCGAGTGACGGCATTCATGCCGCCACCCATGGCAAAGCGGCTTTCTTTGGCGTGCTGCGCTTTATTCGCCGAGTAGCGCCGCTGGCACGCTGGGGCTGTATTCCTCAATCACAGGTGCAGGTGCCGCCTTGGGTGCAGGCGCTTGAACGCGCACATCCACGCTGCGCACGCCTGCACCACGGGGGTATTCCATGTAATACCATTCGCCGCCCATTTGGCTCACGCCTTCAGGCACAGCCAGATCTTGCACTTCCTCTTTGGCGAGGCGGGTTTGCATATAGCGAATCCACACGGGCAAGGCCAAGCCACCGCCTGTGGCACCATTGCCCAAGCTGCGCGGTGTGTCGTAGCCCATCCAGACCACGGCCACGCTGCTGGGGTGCCAGCCTGCAAACCACACATCGTAGGCATCGTTGGTGGTGCCTGTTTTGCCGTAGATGTCGGTGCGGTTGAGCTGTTTGGCGGCGGCCGCCGCCGTGCCTTTGCTGGTCACATCTTGCAGCATTTTCGTCATGATGAAGGCATTGCGTGCATCAATCACACGGTTGCTTTCATTCAGCGCAGGCGGCTGGGTGCGCACCAGCACTTTGCCACGGGTGTCGGTGATGTCGCTGATGAGCCAAGGGTTCAAACGGTGGCCGCCATTGGCAAACACGGCATAGGCCACGCCCATTTGCATGGGGGTGGCGGCGCCAGCGCCCAAGGCCAAAGTCAAATAGGGTGGGTTTTTCTCGCTTTCAAAACCAAAGCGGGTGGTCCATTGCTGGCCCTCGTACACGCCAATGGTGCGCAACACGCGAATGGGCACAAGGTTGCGCGAGCGCGCCACCGCGTTGCGGATGGTTGTCGGCCCGCCGTAGCCGCCGCCGTAGTTTTTCGGCGTCCAAGGGCGGCCCCCTGTTTCACCCGAGCTCAAGACCAAAGGCCCATCGCTGACCACGGTGCTGGGCGTAAAGCCATATTCAAGCGCCGCAGAGTAAATGAAGGGCTTGAAGGTGGAGCCTGGCTGACGCATGGCTTGCGTGACATGGTTGAAGTTACTTTTATTGAAATCAAAACCGCCAACCATGGTGCGGATGGCCCCAGTTTTGGGGTGCAGGGCAAAAAATGCGCCTTCAATTTCAGGCGTTTGCACCAACTGCCACTCGCCACTTTTATTTTGTGCCACACGCAGCACCGCACCACGGGTGATGCGCAATTGCGGCGCGGCATCGCGGCGCAGGCCAACTTCACCGCGCTTGAGCGCATTCGGGCCCAAATCTAAAATCTCACCACTGTCGAGCACGGCTGTGACGCGCTGGCCCTTCACTTGCAGGGCCACGGCAGGCAAATAGTCGTCGTGGTTACGCAAGTCTTCAAACGCCGCATCCACAAAGCGTTCGGCAGCCTCAGGATCCGCTGGCAAATCAAGAAATTTTTCCGGGCCACGCCAAGAGCGTCGGCTATCGAATTCAATCAGGGCCTTGCGCAAAGCTTGGTAAGCCACAGCCTGCTCTTTGCTGTCCACTGTGGTGTACACATTCAGGCCGCGTGAATAGCATTCATCGCCATACTGCGCACAGATCAACTGGCGTGTGGTTTCCGCCACATACTGCATACCTGCTGGGTAAGTTTGCGCACGGCGTTTGACCTTGATCTCCTCTGCCTTGGCTGCTTGCGCTTGCGCAGGCGTGATAAAGCCCACCTCACGCATACGGTCAATCACCTGCTCTTGGCGCAGCTTGGCGCGCTTGAAATTGCTGATGGGGTTGTGGTTAGAAGGCGACTGCGGCAAGCCAGCCAGCATTGCCGACTCAGCCAGAGTCAAATCGGCCAAAGGCTTGTGAAAATAGACTTCCGCAGCAGCGGCAAAACCATAGGCACGATGGCCCAAAAAGATCTGGTTCATATAAATTTCCAGAATCTTCTCTTTGCTCAGGCTGTTCTCCAGCTTCAGCGTCAGCAGGGCCTCATAAATTTTGCGCGTAAAGGTCTTCTCTTGCGTCAAATAGACATTGCGCGCCACCTGCATGGTGATGGTGGACGCACCCTGACGGCGTGAGCCGCCAAAGTTGGCCAAGGCCGCACGCGCCACACCAATGTAGTCAATGCCGCCGTGTTCAAAAAAGCGGGTGTCCTCAATCGCCAAAACTGCGTTTTGCAAGTTTTGTGGCATTTCTGACACAGGCACCAACTGGCGGCGCTCATCGCCATACTCTGAAATCAAGAGCCCATCGGCTGAAAAAATCCGCAAAGGCTGCTTGGGGCGGTAGTCCGAGGCCAAAGACGAGACATCGGGCAGGTTCGGATAAAGCGCAACCAAAGCAATGGCCACGCCAATCGCAGCGGCCACGCCCAATGCGAGCAAACCACCGAAAAGCCACAACACAACGCGCCCGAGAAAACGCAACACAGCCATAAACCAAGTTCCAGAAGAAGGAGCAGAGTGCTCTTGAGACATATAGAAATCCTTTTGGGAGCGTGCATTATAGGAATGCAGTGCCACAAACCCGCCACACCGCGCACCCTATTTAAGCGACTCAAAAATTGACTCAAGATGCTACCGCCAAGCCCAAGCGAAAAGCCTGATCGGTCCTGGCGGTGAACGCCACCTCAGCCCAGAAAGATGACGAAAAAAACACGAAACAAGCGCATTACGGGGAAATTACTAAGGCCGAATCTTAAAAACCAGCACAAGAATGGCTTAAAGTATGGCAGCTCTGTGCTTTGATGCGCCTTGGCTGTCACAACAACACCGTGGTGTTTAGGCAACAAGCGCTTCCAGCGCCGCTTTGCTTTCTCTTTGCAAGGCAAGAGTCTTACTGCTAGCATTCCCTCGGATATCACAAATCATATTTATCGCTCAAGGAGCATTTCTTGAACCCCTTTGCCTCCCTTTTCAGTCGCAAGCCAGCGCCTCTGTTTGGTTTGGACGTCACCTCCTCGAGCGTCAAGCTCGTTGAGTTGAGCTGGTCCGCAAGCTCTGGCTATACCGTTGAGCACTGCGCCCTAGAAACCCTAGAGCCAGGCTGCATCGTTGATGGCGTCATCCAAAAATTTGATGATGTGGTCGATGCCATTGAGCGTGCCATTCGTCGCTCAGGCACCAAAACCAAAAATGTGGCTTTGGCCCTACCTGCCTCTGCTGTCATCACCAAGCGCATCGTCCTCCCAGCTGGCCTGAGTGAGCTGGAAATGGAAGTTCAGGTTGAGACCGAAGCCAACCAATACATCCCCTTCTCTCTGGATGAGGTCAGCTTGGATTTCTGCGTCATTGGCCCCAACGCCAACTCTGCTGATGACGAAGATGTCTTGATTGCTGCCTCACGCAAAGAAAAAGTCGAGGAGATCCGTAGCTTAGCCGAGGCCGCTGGCCTCAAGCCGGTGGTGCTTGACATCGAATCCTACGCCGCCCGTGCTGTCGCCCTTGAGCAGATCAAGCGCCTGCCCAATAACGGCAAAGACCTCGTTGTCGCCTTGATTGAAATCGGCGCTCTCTCATCATCCATGCAAGTCGTACAAAACGGCCATGTCTTGTACGAGCGCGACCAAATGTTCGGTGGTGCCCAACTCACGCAACTTATCGTGCGCCAGTATGGCTTCTCGGTTGAAGAGGCAGAGCAGAAAAAGCGCAGCGGTGACCTGCCTGAAGACTTCCATAGCGTGGTATTGCCGCAATTCATCCAAAGCACAGCCCAAGAAATTCTGCGCGCCGTGCAATTTTTCTACACCAGCACCCCCTACAACAGCGTAGACTACATCTTCTTGGGCGGCGGCGGCGCAGCCCCTGAAGGTTTGGTGGAAGCTGTTTCCGCAGAGGCTTCCACTGTGTGCAAATTGCTGGATCCCTTTGAAGGCATGCGCATTTCCCCCAACATCAAAGACAAACAGCTGCGCAAAGGCGGCACCCTTTCGTATCTGGGTGCTTGTGGCTTGGCCATGCGGAGGTTCACACAGTGATTCTGATCAACTTACTCCCCCACCGAGAAGAAGCCCGCAAGCGCCGCGAACAGCGCTTCAAAGCCTCCCTCATTCTGGCCGTATTGGCTGGTGCTCTTCTGGTCACTTTGGTTTGGCTCACCTTCCAAGCCCGTGTCAGCCTGCAAGAGTCCCGCAACAATGAGTTGCAAAGCCGCATTGATGAGCTCGACGGCAAAATTCAAAGTATCGCTACCCTGCGCGATGAAATTGCTGCCCTACAAGTTCGCCAGCAGGCCGTTGAAGACCTGCAAGCCGACCGCAACCTACCCGTTCACTTGCTCGAAGAACTGGTCAAGCAAATGCCTGATGGCGTTTATGTCACCAACATCAAACAGGATGGCGTCGATGTTCGTATCGATGGCGTCGCCCAATCACAAGAGCGCATCTCCCAGCTTCTGACCAATATGGGCAGCCGCAGTGAGTGGTTCAAAAAACCTGACCTGATTCAAATTCAAGCCAAGAGCGAGAACATCAGTAGCAAGGAGTCGCGTCGCGTCTTTGCCTTCTCCATGCAGCTGGGTCTGGTTAAGCCATCTGATGTGCCACCGCCAACTGAAGACAATAGCGGCGGTGAGGCCGAAGACGGCACCACCACAGAGCACCACAGCGAGCAGCCTCAGATGTAAGCTAAGGCTTTCATCTGACATATGTTTGATTTTTACGAAAGCATCCAATGTTCGGTAAAAAAATATCATCTGATGCCAATAAAAAAACACCTGCAGATGCCTCCAACATCCGCTTCGGTGACATTGGCAATCAGTTTAAGGGTCTAGACAGCTCACAGCCAGCCTCTTGGCCACTGGCACCACAGCTTCTCTTATTTATTGTCGTTGCCATTGCTGTCGCATTGGCTGGCTGGTTTTTCTTACTCAACTCTGTGAGTGAGAACCTAGAAAATGCCCGCAACAAAGAATCTGAGCTGAAAGAAATCTACAAAGACAAATACGCACAGGCGGTCAACCTTGACACCCTAGAGGAGCAGCGCAAGCAAGTTCAGCGCCATGTCATTCAGCTTGAAAAGCAACTGCCCAGCAAAGCCGAAATGGATGCGCTGCTCTCAGATATCAACCAAGCGGGGTTGGGCCGTGGCCTGCAGTTTGAGCTGTTCAAACCAGGCTCAGTTGTGCTCAATCAGCACTACGCCGAGTTGCCCATTGATGTCAAAGTCACTGGCAAGTACCATGATATTGGCCTCTTTGCTGCTGACATTGCTGAACTCTCTCGTATCGTGACCTTGAACAACATTCATATCACGCCCGACAAAGCGGGTGCCTTGTCGCTGTCTACAACGGCCAAAACCTTCCGCTACCTCGACCCCGAAGAAGCGCAAGAGAACACAGCCGCCAACAAAAAATAAAGAGAGAAGGACAGCCCTATGTTGAAACACTCTAGCCTTGTGCTGCTCACTCTTGCGAGCACGATCTTTGCCGGTTGTGAAAACATCACCACCCAAAGTATCGGCGACTGGATCCAAGAAACACAAGCGAACATCAAACCCAATGTCAAGCCCATTCCCGAGCCCAAGACTTTTGCGCCCAAGTCTTACAACGCTATGGATGTGACTGACCCCTTTAACAACCAGAAATTGCTGGAAGCTCTGCGCCGACTGGCCGAAGAAGACAGCGACAGTGTGGCCCTCCTCGCCCCCGAACGCGCCCGTCGCAAAGAGCAGTTGGAAGACTACCCCCTCGACAGCATCGCCATGGTGGGTTACCTCAACCAGCGCGCCGTGCCAGTGGGTCTTGTTCTGGTCAATGGCCTGCTCTATCAAGTCAAGGTCGGCAACTATTTGGGACAAAACTATGGCCGCATTTTGGCCATCAGCGACACAGGCATGACACTGCGCGAAATTGTGCAAGATGCCTCTGGCGAATGGATTGAGAAAGAAACCAACATGGACATCCAAGAGGGCCCTTCCAGCAGCTCTGGTGTTCAATAACGGCTTGTGCCCAGCTTAAATAAAGAGAGATCATTAAGGTGAACAAAATGAATAAAATTTCTAAAATTCGCTTCGCAGCACTGGGAGCTTTGGCACTGGTCGGCACGGCATTTGCACAAAGCAATAGCATCCAAGCCATCAGCAGCGTGACAGAAAATGGCAAAGAAATCGTCAAAATCGATTTCAAGCACCCCTTGAGCAAAACGCCCGAAGGTTTTGCCATCCAAACACCCGCTCGCATCGCTTTGGACTTCCCCAGCACAGCCAACTCCTTGGGCAAAAACCTGGTTGAACTCAATAGCGGCAACTTGCGTTCAGCTCAGGTCGTTGAAGTCGGTGAACGCACCCGTGTGGTGCTGAACTTGAAAAAAGCGTCCTCTTACCAGCCCAGCTTGGCTGGCAACTCCTTGCTGGTATCACTCGGCCAGGCCGCCAGCGTACCCGTTGCTGCGCAAGTCGCTCCTAGCAGCAACGCCGTAGCCCAAAGTGCGCCTGTGCCCGCCAGCCCCAGTCGCTTTGCAGAAAGCCGAAACAGCTCTGTTCAGGCCATCCGCGACATGGACTTCCGCCGTGGCTACGACGGTGCAGGCCGCCTCATCATCGACCTGCCCAGCAACCAAATTGGCGTAGATATCAAGCAACAAGGCACAGCCTTGGCACTCGAACTGCCAAAAACAGCCTTGCCTGAGGGCCTGCGTCGCAAATTGGATGTGGGCGACTTCGGCACCCCCATCCAAACCATCACCACCTACCAATCTGGCGATAAAGTCAAAATCATGGTTGAAGCCCGTGGTGCTTGGACTCACAGCGCCTACCAAGGTGATAACCAATTCGTGCTGGAAGTGCGCCCACAAAAAGAAGACCCCAACAAACTCAGCCAAGGCGTGGGCTATACGGGTGAAAAACTTTCTTTGAACTTCCAAAATATTGAAGTGCGCTCTTTGCTGCAAGTCATTGCTGATTTCACCAACTTCAACATCATCACATCTGATTCGGTCAATGGCTCACTCACTCTGCGCCTGAAAGATGTGCCCTGGGACCAAGCCCTGGACATCATTTTGCAAGCCAAAGGCTTGGGCGTGAAAAAATCTGGCAATGTGCTCTGGATTGCCCCCAAAGAAGAGCTTGCAGCCAAAGAAAAAGCCGAGCTTGAAGCAGCCAAAGCCATTGAAGGCTTAGAACCCCTGCGCACCCAAGCTTTCCAGCTCAACTACACCAAAGCAGTTGATGTGCAGAACCAACTGACCAACTCCGCAACCAGTGGTGGTTCAAGCAACAACAGCAACAGCGGCAAAATGATCTCCGATCGCGGTAGCGTCATTGCCGAGCCCCGCACCAACCAGCTCTTCATCTCCGACATTCCCTCTCGCCTTGAGGCCATTCAAGAGATGATCAGCAAGCTGGATGTGCCCATGCGCCAAGTTCTCATTGAGGCACGCATCGTTGAGGCCAGCGACACCTTTGGCAAATCTCTCGGTGTGAAGTTTGGTGCAGGTGCGCCCAACGGTTTCAGCCTCGGTGGCAACAAAGGCATGGCCATTGGCTCGAACTATGGCTCCATCGGCTCAGGTTACACCTCTGACATGAGCCCCTATGTCGGTCTGCCTGCACAGTCCATCGGTGGCGTGCAAGCGCCGTCTATGGGTGTGGCCCTATTCAATGCCGCTTCTGGCCGCTTCTTGGCGCTTGAAATCTCTGCTCTTGAGGCCGATGGCCGAGGCAAGATTGTCTCCAGCCCCCGCGTCATCACAGCCGATCAAACCAAAGCCATCATTGAGCAAGGCACTGAAATCCCTTACCAAGAGGCTTCCTCTAGCGGCGCGACTTCTGTATCCTTCAAAAAGGCTTCTTTGAAACTGGAAGTGACACCACAAATCACGCCCGAAGGCAGCATCATTCTTGATTTGGATGTGACCAAAGACTCTCCAGGACGAGAGACCACAGGCGGTTTGGCCATCGACAGCAAACATGTGCAAACACAAGTGCTGATTGAAAATGGCGGCACGATTGTGATTGGCGGCATCTTCGTCATGGAAGAGCTGAACTCCGAGAACAAAGTGCCTGTTCTGGGCGACATCCCTGGCGTGGGCAATTTGTTCAAGAGCCGCACCAAAACCACAGACAAGAAAGAACTTTTGGTCTTCATCACACCAAAAATCGTTTCTGAAAAGTCTTTGGGTAGCGCCCGCTAAACAGCATCGCGCTTAGGCTCTTCAGCAAAACCTGCACCGCCTTGGCCGTGCAGGTTTTTTTCTGCCCTATAACTTCCTCTCTGTTCCCCCTTGGCGCAGCGGCATAATAAGCCTCTTGCGCTTTGTCGCACTGCCCTTTTCTCTCAGCCTCTAGCCGATTTCAATTTATGCGCGAAGAAGACATCCTTGATTACCTGAAAAATGAACCCCAGTTTTTTGAGCGCCACGCCAGCGCTTTGGCTGACATCCGCCTGCGCAGCCCCTACGGCAATCGCACCGTCAGCCTGCAAGAGCGCCAAGCCGAAATGCTGCGCGAGAAAATCAAAATCTTGGAACTGCGCACCATGGAGATGATTCGCCATGGCAATGAAAACACCCTCACGCTGGAAAAGCTGCAACGCTGGACCTTGGGCATGCTCAGCGCTCGTGATGCGCAAAGCTTGGCCGACAGCATCGTCGCGGGCCTAGAGCAACAATTTTTTGTGCCCCAAGTCGCCCTGCGCCTGTGGGATGTGCCCGAGCAACTGGAGCTGAGCCACTACCAAACGCCCGTGAGCGAAGACAGCCGCGAGCTGGCCCATTCCCTGACCCAATGTTTCTGTGGTGCCGATGCCAGCTATGAACCGGCCCAATGGCTGGCCCAACCTGAGCTGGCCAGCTCCATGGCCCTGCTGCCTTTGCGCCACGAAGGACAAACGCAGGCCTTTGGTCTTTTGGTCTTGGCCTCGCCCGATCCTGAGCGCTTTGCCGCCCATATGGGCACAGAGTTCCTTGAACGCATCGCCGCCGTTGCCAGCGCCGCCCTTTCTCGTTTTATGTGAATACCATTGCCAGCTACCATGAGCCCAAGTCCCCGCATCCGCACCCGTTTCGCCCCCTCCCCCACGGGCTTCATCCATTTGGGCAATATCCGCTCGGCCCTCTACCCTTGGGCCTTTGCCAAAGCCAAGCAAGGCGACTTTATTTTGCGCATTGAAGACACCGACCTGGAGCGCTCCAACCAAGCCTCCGTCGATGTCATTTTGCAAGCCATGCAATGGCTGGGCCTACAGCCCGATGAAGGCCCTTTTTACCAAATGCAGCGCATGGCCCGTTACAAAGAAGTGCTGGCGCAATTGCAAGCCTCTGGCCATGTTTACCCCTGCTATATGAGCAAGGAAGAGCTGGACGCGCTGCGCGCCGAGCAAGAGGCCGCCAAAATCAAACCCCGCTACGATGGCCGCTGGCGGCCTGAGGCGGGCAAAACCCTGCCCCCCGTGCCTGATGGCGTGCAGCCCGTGCTGCGTTTTAAAACCCCAAAAGACGGCAGCGTGAGCTGGGAAGACAAGGTCAAAGGCCGCATTGAAGTGAGCAACAGCGAGCTGGACGACCTCGTTATGGCCCGCCCCGATGGCACGCCCACTTACAACTTCTGTGTGGTGGTGGACGACATCGATATGGGCATCAGCCATGTCATCCGTGGCGATGACCACATCAACAACACGCCGCGCCAAATCCATATTTTTGAGGCCCTGGGCCATGCCGTGCCCATTTACGCCCATTTGCCCACCGTGCTCAATGCCGAGGGCGAAAAAATGAGTAAACGCGACCCCAAAACCAAATCCGTCATGCAATACGCCGCCGAAGGCTTTTTGCCCGATGCCATGGTCAACTACTTGGCGCGTTTGGGCTGGAGCCACGGCGATGATGAAATTTTCAGCCGCGAACAATTTCTGCAATGGTTTGACCTCGACCATTTGGGCCGCAGCGCCGCCCAGTTTGACGAAGCCAAGCTGCGCTGGGTCAATGCCCAGCATTTAAAAGCCATGAGCGATGCCGACTTGGCCCAAGCCGTGCAGCCGCATCTCAGCGCGCGCAGCCTGCCCGCCCTCAGCGCCGAGCAAGCGCAAGCCGCCTGCGCCCTGTTCAAAGACCGCTGCGAGACCTTGGTCGATTTGGCCGATTGGATGGCCCTCGCCTTTAAAGCGCCCGATTGGGCCGAAGTCGCCGCCAGCGCCGACGCACAAAAGCATTTGGCCGCCGAGCAACTGCCCAGCGTGCAGCCTGCCGTGCAAAACCTGATGCAAAAGCTGCAAGAGGGCGAATGGGAAGTGGCCGCCATTGCCGCCGCCATCAAAGCCAGCTTGCAAGAGGCGGGGTTGAAAATGCCGCAACTGGCCATGCCCGTGCGCGTGCTCACCGTAGGGCAGGCGCAAACGCCTTCAGTCGATGCCCTGCTGCACCTCATTGGCCGTGAGGAAGTGCTGCGCCGCTTGGCACAAATCAACAGCCTGTAAACGCCTGTTTGTGCAACGCAAAACCGCAGCCCAAGCTGCGGTTTTTTCATGCGCGGTGCGAGCCAACGCAAAGCAGGCTGGTGGGGCCAAGCATGAGGGATGCCGCCGAATTCGCCCGCCTGCGCCGCGTCACCCCCGCCGAGGCCGTGGCCTACCTGCAGGGCAAAGGTATCATGGCCACCACCACCAACTGGCAAGACTTTTGGCATGAGGAACACGCCCAAGCCTTCACCATCAGCCGCCTCACGCGGTTGGACATCTTGCAAAGCTTGTACGATGGCTTGGTAAAAAGCGCGCAGGGCGACTTAAGCCGACGAGACTGGCACACAAACGCCAAAGAACTGCTGCAACAAACAGGCTGGTGGGGCAAGAATGCCATCACCGACACCGACACGGGCGAGCAGGTCTTCACCACCTTCAATCCCAGCCGCCTGCAACTCATCTACGACATCAACATAGGGCAAGCTGCCGCAGCGGGGCAATGGCAACGCCTACAGGCCGCCAAGCGCACCCACCCCTACGCCCGCTACATCACCAAGCGCGATGAGCGTGTGCGTGAGGCCCACCGCCACTGGGACAATTTGGTGCTGCCCGTCGATCACCCCTTCTGGCAAACCCACTGGCCGCCCAACGGCTTTCGCTGCCGCTGCCGGGTCGTCGGCGTAAGCCAGCGCGAATACGACAGGGGCTATATCGAACACCGTGCCCCCTACAGCTACATCCCAGACCCTGATAACCCAGGCAAAAAGAAAGCGGTCATCCCTCCTGTTGACAGGATGCCCATGAAAAAAGAAGCGCCTGACGAAGTGCTGCGCCGCTACACCAACCCCCGCACGGGTGAAATCACCAAGCTGCCTGTAGGCATAGACCCTGGCTTTGCCTACAACGCAGGCGTAGCAAGGCAACAGGCGCTGGCGGGGCTGGTGCGGGATAAAATTGTCGCGACCGAAGCGAGCCTAGGCGCAGCATTTTGGGCAGAGGCCAGTGGAGTTCTGGAGCCGATGCTGGAGACCCAATGGCGTGAAACGGCACAACAAGCAGTGCGCTCTGGGCGTGCGGCTGGCAGTACACATCTACTAGGGGTGATTGACCAAACCACCCAACATGCCCTAGGCGAACGCGGCATTACGCTGGCCAGTGCAGCCATCCTAATTCGTGACCGAGAGCTCTTGCACGCCTTGCGGAATGTGAAAAACGAGAGGGGCGCGGCGCTGCCATCATTTGTGTGGGAGAACTTGCCTCGCTTACTTAAAAGCGCAGCCATCTACCTTGACAAAAAAGACAATGCTTTGATGTATGTAATAGAGCTGCCCGAACGCGCTGGCAAGGTGGTGGTGCGCATGAACTACGCTGAGAAAGGCCGCTTAGGGGGAGAAAGGGTCAATATCGTGGCCAATTTTGTGAGGACTGGTGGGGTGGTTGATAAAGACAACCCACTAGAGGCACGATACGAGCGGCTAAAGAAGTGAGCGGCGCCGGATTCGAACCGGATCATAGTTGCCTGAAAAGACCCCTAACCATTCCCATTGGAAACAACCGCTCACGAGCAGATTTTATAGAGAAAAAGGAGAACCCGCAATGCAAGGGCTTCCCCAAGATTTAATGCAAGCGCTGCTCGATGCGGGCATCGTGCCATCTGAAAGGCAACCCGACCCATGCTGACCATCCACCAAGGCCGAGACGACATCACCCCAGCCCTGCGCGAGCTGCTGAGCAAGCTGGCCGACTTCACCGAGCCACTGAAAGGCATAGGCCAAGAGCTAGAAAGCCGCATCAGCGCCCGTTTTGAAACCCAAAGCGACCCCAGCGGCTCGGCTTGGCACCCATGGTCAGACAGCTATGAAAGCAGCTACCCTTGGCCCGACAGCCCCGCCGCCAAAAAAGCAGGCAAAGCAGGGAATGGCCGCATCCTCGACCGCTATGGCAACATGCTGGCCAGCCTCAACCACCAAATCACCAGCGCCGACACCGTCCTCGTCGGCTTCGGCTCCGACTACGCCATCTACCATGAGCACGGCACGCACAAAATGCCCCGCCGCGGAATCATGTTTGAAGACCCAGAGCAAGGCCAACTCACCCAAGAAGACGAACAAGCCATGATCGACATCGTCTACACCTGGCTCGAACTCGACTAAACAAGCGACCAAAAAACAGAGCCTGTGAATAACTTTATCCACAAGCCCCAAAATGAAACGCCGTTTCACTTCCAATGCCACAAAATCCCAGCCAAGCCCACCCAATCCCACAATTAGCTCACTGCCTTTCAAGCTGGCCTATTCCTCGCCTGCCCGTGGCACCAAAAGCTGGCGCTGGTTGCGGTGGTCCATGGGGCTGACCAAGCCCGCTGTTTCCATTTCTTCCAGAATGCGGGCCGCACGGCCATAGCCAATTTTCAAATGCCGCTGCAACAAACTGGTGGTGGCCTTGCCTTGTTTCAGCACAATCGCCACGGCTTGGTCGTAGGCGGGGTCGTTCTCGCCGCTGCCGCCTTCTGCGTCAAATTCGCCGCCTTCATCATCAAGCGTGCTGCCTTCAAGAATGCCCTCAATATAGTGCGGCTCGCCCATGCTCTTGAGCTGCTCGACCACACGGTGCACCTCATCATCGCTGACAAAAGCGCCATGCACCCGCACAGGCAGACCCGTGCCGCTGGGCAAATACAGCATATCGCCCAAGCCCAGCAGCGACTCAGCGCCCATTTGGTCCAAAATCGTGCGCGAGTCAATCTTGCTGCTCACCTGGAAGGCAATGCGGGTCGGGATATTGGCCTTAATCAAACCCGTAATCACATCCACGCTGGGGCGTTGCGTCGCCAAAATCAAATGGATGCCGGCGGCCCGCGCCTTTTGCGCCAAGCGGGCAATCAGCTCTTCCACCTTCTTGCCCACCACCATCATCAAATCGGCCAGCTCATCAATCACGATGACGATATGCGGCAGGCTCTCCAACGGCTCAGGGCTCTCAGGTGTGAGGCTAAAGGGGTTGGGAATCAGCTCCTCGCGCTCCTGCGCCTCGGCGATTTTGGCGTTGTAACTGGCCAAATTGCGCACGCCCATTTTGCTCATCAAGCGGTAGCGCTTTTCCATCTCGCCCACACACCAGTTCAGGCCGTGGGCCGCTTGGCGCATATCGGTGACAACGGGGCAAAGCAAATGCGGGATGCCCTCATACACGCTCATTTCCAGCATTTTGGGGTCAATCAGCATCAGCCGCACCTCATGCGGCTCGGCCTTGTACAGCAGGCTCAAAATCATGGCGTTGATGCCCACAGATTTACCCGAACCTGTGGTGCCCGCCACCAGCAAATGCGGCATTTTGGCCAAATCCGCCACCGTGGGCTGGCCCACAATGTCTTTGCCCAAGGCCAAGGTCAATTTCGATTTCGATTCCTCGTAAATCTTTGAGCCAATCACTTCAGACAGACGAATCGTCTGCCGCTTGGTATTGGGCAGCTCCAGCGCCATATAGTTTTTGCCCGGTATGGTTTCAATCACGCGGATGGAAATCAAAGACAGAGAGCGCGCCAAATCTTTGGCCAAATTCACAATTTGCGAGCCCTTCACCCCTGTGGCGGGTTCAATCTCATAGCGCGTCACCACGGGGCCAGGGGCGGCCTCCACCACCTGCACCTTCACGCCAAAGTCTTGCAATTTGCGCTCAATCAGGCGGCTGGTCATCTCCAGGGTGTCCATCGCCACAGATTCTTGGAAGGCGGGCGCAGGGTCCAGCAAATGCACGGGCGGCAACTGCCCTTGCAGCTCGGTAAAGAGCACTGGCTGCATCTCTTGCTGCACCCGCTTCGAAGGCTCAGGTGCGGGCACTGGCGGCGCAATATGCACCACAGGCTTGCTTGGCGCTGGCTGGCTCGGCGGCAAGGGGGCGGGCTCTGGCAGGGCTGGCGGCGTGGCCTCATCGGGCCAAGGCAAGGCCGCATCGGGCTCGGCATGGGCTTCAAACAAAGGCTGGGCCACCGTATTTGCGGGCAAATCCAAAGTGGGTTCGCGGCGACCCTCATCTGTGGCGGGCGTGAGCGCAGGGCCAGCCACAGGCGTGGCATGGGGCGCAGGTATCGGCTCAGCACTCTGCACCACCTCTTGCTGCAATTCTTGCTTGCGGGCCTTCACTTGCTCTTGGCCAAAGGCAAGGTCTTCGCGCTCGCTCTTTTTCGCCACAAAAGACTCAAACCAATACAGCAAAGCCGCGCCCAAGCCCCAAGCCACTTGCAGCCAAGAAAAGCGCCAAGCCCAAGCCAAGCCCAACACAAAGGCGGGCAGCCACAACACCGTGGCCAATTGCGCATCGCCACTCAAGCGCACGCTCAGGCTGCCCAATAACATGCCCACAGCGCCACCTGCGTGGCTGGGCAGCATGTCGTCAAAGCGGTAAAAATGCAGCCACTCCAAGGCCGTGCTGGAGGCCAATAACAGCACCAAGCCCAGCCAAAAGCTCCAGAAAGACCAAAACCCTTGCGGCTTCATCGCCATGTTTTTGTTTTTGCGCAAACGCAAAATAAAACGCAGGCGCAAATACCACAAACGCCCCACGGCCAGCAGCAAAAACCAGACGCTAAAACCCAGCAAGAAATAACTGGCATCGCTTAAAAATGCGCCCCACACACCCAGCCAATTGCGCACGGGTGCGCCGTCGCCAGTGGTGGAAAAGGCCGCATCCCAAGGCGTGTAACTCCACATTGCCAGCAGCCACACCAACCAAGCCGGGCCTGAAAGCAGCAAAAACACCCACGCCGGCCAAGCTTTGGGCGGCTGCACTTCGGCCTCTTCTGCTTTTTTGGGCTTGGGGCGAAAGCGGTATAAAAGGGTGGGCGAATCGGGGCTATCTGGCATGGCGCAAAGGCATCAAAGCATATTGGGGCAGCAAAGCAAAGGCCGCGCCAGCTTCAGCCTAGCGGCGAAGGCGCAGCCCGCCTGAATTTAAGGGCGGCCCCCTTGACGCAAATTGCGGAAGAACTCATTTTGGCCGTCCGTCACAATCACATCAGAGCCCGTGCCGAAGCTCTTTTTATAGGCTTCTAAGCTGCGGTAGAAATTGGCGAAGTGGGGGTCTTTGCCAAAGGATTGGGCGTACAGGCCGTTGGCTTGGGCATCGGCCTCACCCTTGATTTTTTCCGCCGCACTGAAGGAAGTCGCCAAAATCTCATCGCGCTGGCGCTCGGCATTGGCACGCAGTTGCTCACCCTCAGCGTTACCCGTGGCACGCAGCTCACTGGCCACCTGCTGGCGCTCAGACTGCATACGCTGATATACCGATTCGACCACGCTGGGCGGGAAGTCCACGCGCTTGATGCGCATGTCCACAATCTGAATACCAAAGGCTTCAGCATCTTTTTCAAGGCGGCGCTGCACGCCACGCATCACGGCATCGCGCTCGTCAGAAAGCACGGCGCGCACATTGCGTTTGGTGATTTCGGTGTTCAAAGCATCTTGCACGATGGAGCTCAGGCGCTGCTCCACATTGGCCGTGCTGGTGCCGCTGTTACGAATGAACTGGCGCGCATCCACAATGCGCCATTTCACCATCCAATCGACCACCAAGTTTTTCTTCTCGGCGGTTTGAATCGAGCCGCGCTCATTGCCGTCCAGCGTGAGGATGCGCTTGTCCAGATACACCACATTTTCAAAGGGCTTGGGCAGCTTGCCATACAAACCAGGCTCGGTTTTCACCTCTTTAATTTGCCCAAAAGAATACAGCACCCCAACTTGGCGTTGGTCCACCACAAACAGGGTGGAGCTGAGCACATAGAGCGCCACCAAAACCGACGCAATAACAAAACCAAGGCGATTCATATTTACTCCTGGATCGGTTTAACGCGGCGTGCGGCTGCGGCTATCAGCACCGCGACTGCGGCTATCGGCGGCGACTTCCGCACTGCGCTCGGCCTCTAGGGTTTGCACGGCGGCAGCCTGCTGGCTGGCGGCATTCGCTGCCGCGCTCTCAGGCTTGTCTTTGCCGCCTTCGGGGAACATTTTGTCCAGCGGCAAATTCACAATATTGTTGCCCTTGCCATCCACCAGCACCTTGTTGCTCTTGCTGTAAATCTCTTGCATGGCATCCACATACATGCGCTCGCGCGTGACTTGTGGTGCTTTTTGATACTCGGCCACAATCGCATCAAAACGGCGCACATCACCTTGGGCTTGACCCAAAATACGCGCCTTATAGCCCTCGGCCTCCTCCGTCATGCGGGCGGCCTGACCCTTGGCCTCGGCCACCACGCGGTTGGCATAGGCTTGGCCTTGGTTTTTCAGGCGATCCCGGTCTTGGCCCGCCTTCAAGGCATCGTCAAAGGCCGATTGCACGGCCGCAGGCGGCTGCACATTCTGAATGTTCACATTGCGAATCAACACGCCTGAGCGGTAGCGGTCAAGCTGGGTTTGAATCGAGGCCATGACATCGCGCTGAATCGCCTCACGGTCTTTGTTGAGCACGGTGTCCATTTCAACGCGGCCAACGACCTCACGCACGGCCGATTCAGCCGCCTTCACCACGGCAGATTCTGCACCCGCGTTATTGAACAAAAAGGCGGGGGCGCTTTTGAGGTTGTATTGCACCGTCAGGCGCACATCCACAATGTTTTCATCGCGGGTCAGCATGGAAGAATCAAGCAGGCCCGTATTGCCCATTTGCACATGGGTGCCAATTTCAATCGAGCGCAACTGCGTCACATCCACAATCTCGGCCTTCTCAAGTGGCCAAGGCAAACGCCAGCCAATACCAGGGCCAATGGTGTGGTGCAGCTTGCCCAAGCGCGTGACCACGGCCTGCTGCCCCTCTTGCACCATAAAAGTGCCACTGAGCAACCACACCACCAAGCCACCGCCCAAAATCAAAGTGACGATGGGCAAACCGCTGCCACCGCCAGCGGGCGGAGCCGATTGCTGCTGGCTGGAGCGGGGCGGCTGGCTGCCGCCAAACATTTTGCTCAGCTTTTGATTGAATTCACGCCACAGCTCATCCAAATCAGGCGGTTGCTGATTGTTGTTATTGCCGCTGTTTTGCATGGGGCGCAAGCGGCGAGCCAAAGCGTGCCTGAGCGCAAGTGTGAATGAAGAACTCATATCAGTCGGGCAGAAAAAAACAGTAAAACACAAAGGGGCAAAGTCTAACCCAGCCCCCAGCTTATGGCCGCGTCATTGGGGCAAAAGCCCCTGTTCAGCGAAAGCGCACATCGTCGGCATCCACAGCCCCTTGCCCTGCCTCGGCTTGGGCCGCGATTTGCGCCACCACGCATTGGCGCAGCGCATCCAAGTGCAAACCTTGCGCAGCAGACACAAACACCCTGGGGCAGAGGCTGCTGCGGCCATCGGGCCAGTGCAGTTCATACTCACCGACCAAGTCGGTGGGCCGTTGCTCGGCGCTCAGGGCATCGTATTTGTTGAAGACCACAATCTGCGGGATGTCTTGCGCGCCAATCTCACTGAGCACTTCCAGTACATTGGCAATTTGCTCGTGCGCCTCGGGGTGGGCAGCGTCCACCACATGCAGCAGCAAATCGGCCTCCGCCGCCTCTTGCAAAGTGGCGGCAAAGGCATTCACTAAACCATGCGGCAAATCGCGGATGAAGCCCACGGTATCCGACAGATTGATGCTGGCCCCCAAATCCTGCAAAAACAGGGCGCGGGTGGTCGTATCCAAAGTCGCAAACAACTGGTCTGCGGCATAGGCTTTGGCCTTTACCAAGGCATTGAACAGGGTGGACTTGCCCGCGTTGGTGTAGCCGACCAAAGACACCTGAAAATTGCCCGAACGCTGGCGGCTGCGGCGCTGGGTTTGGCGCTGCTTCATGACGCTGGCGAGCTGGGCCTTGGTGCGTTTGATGGCATCGCCAATCATGCGCTTGTCCAGCTCAATTTGCTTCTCACCGGGGCCGCCGCGCATACCAATGCCGCCAGCTTGGCGCTCCAAATGGCTCCAGCGGCGCACCAAACGGGTTTGCAAATACTGCAAACGCGCCAGCTCCACCTGCAATTTGCCCTCATGGCTGCGGGCGCGTTGGGCGAAGATTTCCAGAATCAAAAGCGTGCGGTCATTCACCGCCAACTCGCAATGGCGCTCTAGGTTGCGCTGCTGCGCGGGCGATAGGCTTTGGTCAAACAGCACCTCGGTGGCGCCGTGCATCAAGGCCAGCTCTTTGAGCTCATCGGCCTTGCCGCTGCCAATAAAAAGCCGCGCGTCAGGCGCGCGGCGTTTGCACACCAAAGTGGCCACAGGCGTATAGCCTGCGGTTTGTGCCAATAGAGCCAGCTCACCGAGCTCGGCATCAAAGTGCGGCAAGCCCAAATCCACCCCGACCAGGATGACTTTGGGCGGGCCAGCTTGGCCCCAATCAGCGTCGGCGCTCAATTAAGATGCCGCGTCTTCAGCGTGGTTGGCCTGAAACTGCACGGGGCGGCCAGGCACGATGGTGGAGATGGCATGTTTGTAAACCATCTGCGTGACGGTATTGCGCAGCAGCACCACATATTGGTCGAAAGACTCAATCTGGCCTTGCAGCTTGATGCCGTTAACGAGATAGACCGAAACGGGCACTTGCTCGCGGCGCAGTTGGTTCAAAAAGGGATCTTGTAAAAGTTGGCCTTTGTTGTTATTCACGATATTCTTTCCGTGTTGGTTTACCTGTGGCTAGAGCCTGCGGCGCAAGCTCCAAAATGAGGTACTACGATAACACACCCCAAGCCACAGCAGGACGGCAGCCCAGAGAAAACCCCAGACTGCCCCACATTTTTAGCGCAAGCGCAATCCTGTGCGTGTGACCCACTCGCCACGGCGGTAGAGCACACCGACCACGCCCTTGCTCGGCAGCTTGGCCGCCACGGCTTGGGCTTGCGCCAAGTTTTGCAGCTCCACATTGCCCAGCTCCAGCAAAATATCGCCGGCTTGCAGGCCCGCTTGCTGGGCGCTGCCGCTCACGGCATCCACCCGCAGGCCGCTGCGCAAGCCCAAGGCTTGCAAAGTGGCGCTATCGGCGGGGCTAAGCTTTAGGCCCAAAGGCGCAATATCCAAACTGCCCGCCGCTGCATCAGCGCCTTGGCCTGATGCCGCTGAAGCCGCTGCTTGCAGGCTTTGCTCGCTACCCGTCACGATGCTCAGCTTGCGGCGCTCGCCGCTGCGCAAAACCTCAACGCTGTTTTTATCGCCCGGCTTGCTGCTGCTGGCGCGGCGCTGTAAATCGCGGCTGCCTTCAATTTTGTGGCCGTTGAACTGCAACACAATATCGCCCGCCTTCAGGCCGCCTTGCTCGGCAGGTGAGCCTGGCATGACGCGGGTAATCGCTGCACCTTCGCCTTTTTTCAGCTTCAAAGCCTCGGCTGCGGCCTCATCCACATCGCCCACATTCACGCCCAAAAAGCCGCGCTGCACCGTACCTGTGCTGCGCAGTTGCTCGGCCACCTTCATGGCCTCGTCAATGGGGATAGACAGGGACACGCCCATATAACCGCCTGAGCCGCTGAGGATTTGGCTGTTCACACCCACCACCTCGCCGCGCATATTGATGAGCGGGCCGCCCGAGTTGCCAGGGTTGATGGCCACATCGGTTTGAATGAAGCGCACAAACTGGCCTGTATCGCGCTGCTTGGCGCTGACAATGCCCGCCGTCACAGTGTTCTCTAGGCCAAAAGGCGCGCCAATGGCAATCACCCACTCGCCCACGCGCAGGCTGTTCACATCGCCCGTGCGAATAAAGGGCAGACCCTTGGCCTCAATTTTCAGCACAGCAATGTCGGTGCGCTCATCTTGGCCCAAGACCTTGGCCTTGAACTCGCGCCGATCGGTGAGCTTGACCGTCACCTCATCAGCGCCCTGCACCACATGCGCATTCGTCACCACAATGCCATCAGCTGAAGTGATAAAGCCGGAACCGCTGCCACTTGGCAACATGCGGCCACTGTCTTCATTGCGGCTGCCGCCCTCTGGGGCGCGGGGCATGGGGATGCCAAAGCCCTCACCAAAAAAGCGACGGAAGAACTCCTCCATCATCGGATCGCCACCGCCAAAGGGCATACCTTGGGCCGCGCCACGGCTGCGGGCCTTCACAGAAGTCTCAATCGACACCACGGCTGGCCCTGTGTGCTGCACCAAATCAGTGAAATCAGGCAGGCCCCGTGGCGCAAAAGCTGGGGGCGATGCAGCCTCGGCCTGCACTGCGGCCACGGCGCTGGGCGGGCTCACATCCAGCGGCGCAGCACGGCCATTGCCCTGCTGCAAAGCAGCAAAAGCGCCAATGCCCGCAGCGCAAGCAATCACGGCCAAACTGGTGGCCCACGGCCAAGCGCGACCTTCTGGTGTGGACGCGCGCAAAGACGGTTTCAGTTCTTGTTTCATCAGCAATGACTCTCCAATTCAAACAGCGGGCTGCCGCAGCCGCTGGCCCAGCCAGCCCACATCCATCTCAAGGTAAGACCCAGCCCAGAGGGACTGTGCGAGAATAGAGGGTTTCCTCTTTTCATACCGCTTGGCCTTGCTCGCCCATTTGGGGGCAGGCCAGCACAGTTTCAAGACTTGGCCTAAAGTGTAGGCTGGGCTTGGGCTGAAAAAACAAGCTTTCTTGTAACCATTAGGTAAAGGTTTAAACAATGGCGCAACACACCCTCCTCAGCGGCAAAATCCACCGTGCGACAGCCACCCACTGCGAGCTGCACTACGAAGGCAGTTGCGCGATTGATGAGGATTTGCTCGACGCATCTGGCATTCATGAATTTGAAGCCATCGACATCTGGAATGTCAGCAATGGTGCGCGCTTTTCCACCTACGCCATCAAAGCCGAGCGCGGCTCAGGCATCATCTCCGTCAATGGCTCAGCCGCCCGCCACGCCTGTGTGGGCGACATCCTCATCATCGCCGCCTTTGTCAGCATGGACAAAAGCGAAATTGCCGCACACAAGCCCCAGCTCGTCTTCGTTGATGAGCACAACAAGCAAAAAGAGCTGCGCAGCCACATCCCCGTGCAAAAGCCCTAAACCTCAGGGTACGCACCCGACAAAAAAACCGCCTCTGCACTGGGCAGCAGGCGGTTTTTCTTTGGGCGCTTATTGGCCCGAAACACGAAACAGCCGACTCAATGCGGGCGGCGCGGCGGCTTATGCCCCCCACTGCGGCCCATGCCACCTCGGCTGCTGGGCGCTTGGCTCAATTGCAGGGAATGCACCAAATTGCTAAAGCGTTGGTGGAACAAGCGGTCAATTTCTTCCACCACGCCGTCCAGCTCCGTCGGCTCAAAATACTGCTCCATCACCGCCGTCACCTGCTCCACCAAAATATGGCGCTGCACCTGCATGATGTCCGCTGGCGTGGGGCCAACAAAAAGCTGCACAAAATCATCGCGGGCCTCGGCTTCCTCACTCTCGTCCTCTTCGTCAAACTCGTTGTCGAAAAAGCTCACCTCAATCAAAGCGCCCGCCGCCGCCAGCTCATTCAGGCCCACGCACAGCTCGTCCAGAGCGTAGCGGAAGTCCTCATTGCCCGACACCGTCCAGCACATGCTGAGCAAATGCTCGCGCTGCACAAACTGAATGCCCGGCTCCTCGGCAAAGCGGCTGCCCGCCGCAGCCTGCAAAGAGCTGGCCCCCGTATAAGCCCACAGCGGGCGCAAAGCCTCTTGCACCTGCTCGGCGGTGACATCGGGGCGCAGCGGCACATCGCCGTGCACATGAATCTCGAAACTGGCTGAAAAATCACTCATAGGCCGCAGTTTAAAGGCAAACCCCCAAGCCCACACCGCCTCTGCCGCTTATCTTTCTTGGCGCAGGTGCTCGGCCCTACAATGCCAGCCTATGAGCCCAGAAGCCCCGCACACCCCGACTGCCGCAGCCGACCCCACGGCCTCCGCCCCTGCGCCTACGGCCCTGCCTGCTGCCCCACCCACTGCCGCCCAGCAAGCCTTGGCCAACCGCAATGCATGGCTCTGGCTCGGCCTTGTCGCCTTTACCCTGCTCTCGCTCTTGGGTAATTTGCTGCTATGGGGGCGTTTGTCCAATATGCAGCACAACTTGGCCGAGCGCAGCGTGCAAGCGCAAAACACTGCCTCTGAAGCGAAAAACCTCAGCCAAGGCATGAGCGAGCGCGTGGACAGCAACCAAGCCAAAATCGCCCTGCTCGACGCCAAACTGCAAGACATGGCGGCGCTGAACAAACAAGTCGAAGGCATCTTGCAACAAGCCACCCGCACGCAAAACGCCAATTTGCTCACCGACCTCGAATCCAGCCTGCGCTTGGCCGAGCAGCAGGCCCAGCTCACGCGCAATGTGCAACCCCTGATTGATGCCCTGCTGCAAGCGCAAAACCGCCTTGAGCAAGCGGGCGATGGCGCCGTGCTGCTCAAACCCGCCCAAAACGCCATTGACAAAGACCTGGCCAAGCTCAAAAGCGCCAACTACCCCGATATTGCCGCCGCTGTAGATGGCCTCGACCAACTCATTGCCGAGCTTGACCAACTGCCCCTGTGGGTGGAGCAAAGCGCCGAAAAAACCACCGCCACCCCGCCAACCCAAGCCAAAACCGCCGCGCCCAGCCCGGCCCAAGCCGCATGGCAGCAGCAATGGCACAGCGCCTGGGGCGGGCTCAAAGGCTTGGTCGCCGTGGAGCGCATGGATGGCGCCAACACCGCCGCCATCACCCAAAGCCAAGCCGCCCTGCTGCGCGAGCAAATTCGCCTCTACGCCGTCAGCGCCCGCACCGCCGTGCTCTCAGGCCGCCTGCAATCGGCGCAGCAAAGCCTCAAGCAATTGCAAAAACGCCTGCCGCACTACTTCGACAGCAACAGCGCCACCTACGCCCGCGTGCAACGCCAACTCACCGCCGTGCACGCCAGCCTCAGCGGCAGCGAGCAAAGCCCGCAAGCGCAGCACAGCATTGAGGCCATCGCCCTGCT
>CAZJBX010000020.1:0-51954 GCA_964544605.1 uncultured Burkholderiaceae bacterium | reverse complement strand
GCGGGGTGGTTTCTCTCTGCTTCCACACCACCCCGTCAGGCTGCGCCTGCCACCCCTCCGAAGGAGGGGAATTGGGCAGCCTCAAATGAAGGGGTTTTATTCCCCTCCCTTGGAGGGGGGCCCGTTAGGGCGGGGTGGTGGGGCTTAGTCGGGCACGGCCTGCCGTGCCCTAATGTGGCGTTTATTTCTTCGCCAGCAAGCCTTGCAGCAAAGCGCCCAAGGCCATGCCCGCCACGGCCCAGAGCAGGCTGAGGTTGCCTGCGCCCAAGCCCGCAATGGCGGGGCCGGGGCAGACGCCAGTCAAGCCCCAGCCGATGCCAAAGAGGGCCGAGCCGATGAAGGCTTGGCGGGTCCAGGGGCGGGGGCGGACTTCATAGGATTCGGCCAGCAGGGGGCGGGGCAGCAGTTTGGGCAGCAGCACATAGGTGATGAGGGCCACGCCCATGCCACCGCCCATGACGAGCATCAGGCCCCAGTCTTGAAATTGCAGAAAGCTGAGCACGACTTCAGGTTGAATCATGGTGGCGTAGGCCAAGCCGAAGCCGAACAGTGCGCCAGCGATGAGGGTGAAGATAGCGTGTGAAACTTTCATGGGCTTAGACCAAAAAACGGGTGATTAAATTGGCGGTGAGAAAGCCTGTGGCCATAAAGGTGAGCACGGCAAAGAGGGAGGGCAGTTGCAGCGAGCCCATGCCGCAAATGCCGTGGCCTGAGGTGCAGCCGCCGCCCAAGCGCGCGCCAAAGCCGGCAATCAAGCCGCCCACGAACAGCAGCCAGTTGGGTACGGCGGTGGCCAGCGGCGCACTGCCTTCATATACAAATTGCCACCAAAGCCAAGCGCCGAGCACCAAGCCGAGGGCGTAAACCAAGCGCCAAGCGCGCGATTGCACATGTTGCGCTTGTTGAAAGAAGGGGTGGCGGCGCAGCAGATAAGACCAAGTGCTGGTGAAGACGGAGCTCATGCCGCCGACTTTGCCGGTGCTGATGTAGAGCAGCAGCACGCCAGCGCCGATAAAGAGCCCGCCAATGAGGTAGTGGGCCCAGCCCAGAGGGAAAAGCGTTGCCATAGAAAGACCTGTGAGAGATGTGGCTGCGGTTTAAGGCACCCAACTGAAGAACAAGAAGGCGACGAACACCACCAAATGCACGATGCCTTGCATGATGTTGGTGCGGCCCGAGGTGACGGTGTGCAGGCTGATGCCAAAGGTGAGCAACAAGAGTACCAAGCCTTTGGGCGTGAGGCCCAGGGTCAGGGGCAAATCCAGCATCAGGGCCAAGGCAATGACCACGGGGATGGTCAGGCCGATGGAGGCCAGGGCCGAGCCGATGGCCAGATTCATGCTGGTTTGCAGGCGGTTGGCGCGGGCGGCGCGCACGGCGGCGACGGTTTCAGGCTGCAAAACCAAAATGGCAATCACCACACCCAGCACGGCGGGTGGTGCATTGGCGGCAGTCAGTACCGATTCAATGCTGGGTGAGAGCAATTTGGCCAAGGCCACGACCAGCACCAAGCACAGCATCAGCAGGCCAAAGGCGGCCGTGGCTTGTGCCTTGCTGGGTGGGGCGGGGTGGTGGCCGTCGGCATCGACCTCTGCCGTGTGAATGAAGTAGTCTTTGTGCCGCATGGTTTGAATGAAGACAAAGGCCGACCAAATGACCAAAGAGACGATGGCGACAAAGATCAATTGCGAGGCGCTGTAAGTGCCTGCGGCGGTGGTGGTGGTCAAGGTGGGCAGGGCCAAGGTCATGGCCGAGAGCACCATCAGGCCAGACAGCCCCACGCCCATGCCCTCAATGCGGAAGGCTTGCTCGCGGTGGTAGAAAGCGCCGACCAAGAGCGATGCGCCCATCACACCCGTGACGATGACCATGACGGCGGCGTAAATGGCATCGCGTGCCAGGGTGGCGGCGGTGGGGCCGCCGCCCATCATCATGCTGACGATGAGGGAGGCTTCAATCACCGTGACGGCCAAGGCCAAAATAATCGTGCCGTAGGGCTCGCCGACTTTGTGCGCCACGGTTTCGGCGTGGTAAACGGCGGCCAATACGCTGGCCATCAAGACCAGTGCGGCCAGCGCCATCAACCACACGGGGGAGCCAATGAACAAGGTGAGCAGCCACAGCAGGCCGCCAAAAACGGGGGTGAGGATGGTCCAGTTGGGGCGTTTGTTGGGGTAGTGCGGCATGGGCGTTGGGCGGTTTGGGTTGCAGTAAAAGGCGCATTGTAAAAGCAGGCTGGGGCTATCATGCGGGGTTTTTGCGTGAGCCACGCAGGGTTTTTTGTTTTGTGAGGTGCGGCATGGCCCGTTCGTTTGTTGTTGTGTTCAGTGCCATTGTGTTTGCTTTGCTGTTGCAATTGCTGCCCTTTGATGCGGAGATTAACAAGGGCTTGAGCCTGCTGTTTTTGGTGGCCGTGCTGTGGCTGACGGAGGCTTTGCACATCACCATCACGGCCTTGCTGGTGCCGGTGCTGGCGGTGGCCTTGGGCCTGCTGCCCACGGCTGAGGCTTTGAGCAGTTTTGCCGACCCCATCATCTTTTTGTTTTTAGGTGGTTTTGCGCTGGCCTCGGCTTTGAAGGCGCAGGGCTTAGACCGCGCCTTGGCGGGCGCAGTGCTGCGTTTGTCGGGTGGCGGTTTGGGCCGTGCTTTGCTGCTGCTATTTGCGGTGACGGCGGGCCTGTCGATGTGGGTGAGCAATACCGCCACGGCGGCGATGATGCTGCCTTTGACCCTGAGTTTGCTCAACCAAATGGAGGACAAAAAGAACCCAGGCACTTGGGTGTTTGCCCTGCTGGGTTTGGCTTGCAGCGCCAATATTGGCGGCATTGCGACCTTGGTGGGCAGCCCGCCCAATGCGATTGCCGCCGCTGAGGTGGGCATGAGCTTTATGGACTGGCTGCGCAAAGCCTTGCCCATTACCTTGCTGCTGTTGCCCGCAGCGATTTACATCCTCTATGCCATCACCCGCCCGAATTTGCGCCAGCGCATTGTGCTGCCGCCAGAGAAAATCTATTGGGACCACAAAAAGCGCATCATGCTGGGCATCTTTTTGCTCACCGTGCTGGCTTGGATTTTCAGCACGCCTTTGAACGGCTGGCTCGGTGGCTTTGCGGCTTTTGATAGCTTGGTGGCCGTGGTGGCCATGCTGGCCTTGGCCGTGTTTGGCGTGGTGCAATGGCACGATATTGAGCAAAACACCGAATGGGGCGTGTTGATTTTGTTTGGCGGCGGCCTGTGTTTGAGCGCCGTGCTCAAGGCGTCGGGCACAAGTTTGTTTTTGGGGCAAGGCTTGGGCGCGTATTTGAGTCAGGCTGGCCCCCTCATCACTTTGCTGGTGTTGGTGACTTTTGTGGTGTTTTTAACCGAATTTGCCAGCAATACGGCCACTGCCGCCTTGCTGATTCCGGTGTTTGTGGCCTTGGCGCAGGGCATGGGGCTTGACCCTGTGGCGGTGGCCAGCGTGATTGCCATTTCCGCCTCTTGCGCCTTTATGCTGCCCGTGGCCACGCCGCCCAATGCGATTGTGTTTGGCACGGGTTTGGTGCCGCAAAAAAGCATGGTGAAGGCGGGTTTTTGGCTGAATTTGGCCTGCATCGCCATCATCGTGCTTTACGCCTATTTGTTCTGGTGATGCCCTGTCTGGCTGGAGCCACCGAAACTGCCGAATGAATTTTGTTCACAAACGGGTGAATAAATACCATTTTACTTCATGGGTGAAGACCTCTACCATTCGCCCCCATTGATGCAGAAGTTGCGCCGCGCGGCGCAAGGCCAGCCAAGGCCCCGCTGCGGCGGCTGCATACGGCATTTGGTTTTCAGTTGGAACAATGAGAGGTCAGCACACCATGACACAAGATTTGCGCTTTGCGCTCAAAAGCATCCGCTTTGACGAGCATTACAGCCCCGCAGACAGCACCCGCATCACCACCAATTTTGCGAATTTGGCACGCGGTGAGAGCCGCCAGCAGAATTTGCGCAATGCCCTGCGCATGATGGATGCGCGCTTCAACAGCTTGGCGCATTGGGACAACCCCACAGCGGATCGCTACGGGCTGGAGCTGGACATTGTGTCCGTCGATATGTGTTTGGTCGATGGCGGCAAAGAGGCGCGCTTTCCGCTGATTGAGGTTTTGCAAACCACCATTGTTGATAAAAAAACGCAGCAGCGCACGGCCGGCATGGTGGGCAATAACTTCTCCTCTTTTGTGCGCGATTACGATTTCAGCGTGGTGCTGCCTGAGTACAACCGCGACCGCGCTGAGTTTGCAGTGCCAGCCGATTTTGGTGATTTGCACGGCAAGCTCTTCAAAGAGTTTGTGAATTCCAGCACTTACACCAGCCACTTTGCCAAGCTGCCGGTGATTTGCATCAGCGTGGCGGCCAGCAAAACCTATCGGCGCACGGGCAATCAGCACCCTGTTTTGGGCATTGAGTACGAGCAGAGTGCACCGTCTTTGACGGACCAATACTTCGCCAAAATGGGGATGCAAGTGCGCTTTTTTATGCCGCCCAATAGCCTGGCCCCCTTTGCCTTCTACTTTTACGGCGATTTGCTGGCCGATTACAGCAGCTTGGAGCTGATCAGCAGCATCAGCACCATGGAATCTTTCCAGAAGATTTACCGCCCTGAAATCTACAACGCCAACTCTGTGGCTGGGCCGATTTACCAACCCAGTTTGCAGCACGAGGACTATTCCTTGACCAAGGTGGATTACGACCGCGAGGAGCGCAGCCAGTTGGCGGTCAAGCAGGGCAAATTTGCCGAAGTGAACTTCATGCAGCCTTACGCCCAAGAGTTGGCGCAATGGGCGGCCCGCTGCGCTTACTGAGCACGGTTTTTTTAAAGGACAGAAGCAATGTTTGAGACTTCAATTGCGGGCAGTTTGCCCAAGCCCGCTTGGTTGGCGGAAACCAATAAGTTGTGGCCGCAGTGGCAGGCCGAGGGCGATGCGCTGCTGCAAGCCAAGGCTGATGCCACGCTGCTGTGGATCAAGGCGCAAGAGGATGCGGGGCTGGACATCGTTTGCGATGGCGAGCAATCGCGCCAGCATTTTGTGCACGGCTTTTTGGAGCAGGTCGAGGGCATTGACTTTGATAACAAGGTGAAGATGGGCATACGCAATGAGCGCTATGAGGCCATGGTGCCGCAAGTGGTGTCGGCCCTGCGTTTGAAGGGCCGCGTACATGCTTTTGAAGCGCAACTGGCGCGTGCCCACACCAAGAAAAAGCTGAAATTCACCCTGCCTGGGCCGATGACGATTGTGGATACCGTGGCCGATGGTTTTTATGGCGATAGGGTGAAGATGGCTTTTGCCTTTGCCGAGCTGCTCAACCAAGAGGCGCTGGCGCTGCAAGCCGATGGCGTGGACATCATTCAGTTCGATGAGCCCGCCTTCAATGTGTATATGAAAGACGCCGCCGATTGGGGCGTGCAGGCGCTTGAACGGGCCGCGCAGGGCCTCACTTGCACCACGGCGGTCCACATTTGCTACGGCTATGGCATCAAGGCCAATACGGATTGGAAAAGCAGCTTGGGCCAAGAGTGGCGGCAGTATGAGGCCATCTTCCCTGCGCTGGCACGCAGCAGCATTGACCAAGTGAGCTTGGAGTGCATCCACTCGCATGTGCCGCCCGAGTTGATGCAATTGCTGGCCGGCAAAGATGTGCTGGTGGGCGTGATTGATGTGGCCAGCGATGTGGTGGAAACGCCAGAGGAAGTGGCCGACACCATTGGCAAGGCGCTGCGCTTTGTGCCCCAAAACCGCCTGTTTCCGTGTACCAACTGCGGCATGGCTCCGATGGCCCGTGATGTGGCTTGGCGCAAATTGCAGGCTTTGGCCGCTGGCACGCAGTTGGCCAAAGAGCGCCTAGCCGCAGGCTGAAAAGCGGGCTGAAAGAGGCGCTTAGGCTTGGAAGATGGCGGTGCCGCAAACGGCATCGCTAAATAGCAGTTGCAACATGCTGTGGGGCTCGCGGCCATCCAGAATGTGCACCACTTTCACGCCGCAACTGGCGGCGTCCAGCGCGCCTTGCAGCTTGGGCAACATGCCGCCTGAAATCGTGCCATCGGCGGCCAGCGCGTCGATTTTGGCGGGGGTGAGTTCGGCAATCAGCTTTTTCTCTTTGTCGAGCACGCCTGCGATATTGGTGAGCAGCAGCAGCTTTTCAGCGCCCAAAGCGGCGGCGAGTTTGCCCGCCACCATATCGGCGTTCACATTGTGGGCTTGGCCTTGGGCATCGGGGCAAACGGGGCTGACAACGGGCACATGGCCGGCGTCGAGCAAGTCCCAAATCACTTGGGTGTCGATGGCATCGACCTCGCCGACAAAGCCAATATCGAGCATTTGCCCGGCTTGGTTTTCATCGGCCACTTGCAGTTTTTTGGCGGTGATGAGGCCGCCATCGCGCCCCGCAATGCCCACGGCGCTGGCACCAGCGGCTTGCAGCAGGCCCACCAGTTCAGGCTGCACTTGGCCCAGCAGCACCCATTGCACCACTTGCATGGTGGCCGCGTCTGTCACGCGCATCCCTTGCTTGAATTCGCCTTCTTTGCCGACCAACTTCAGCGCCGCATCAATTTGCGGGCCGCCGCCGTGTACCACCACGGGCAGCAAGCCCAGCTCGCGCAGCAGGGCGATGTCTTGGGCAAAAGCCTGTTGCAGCACGGGGTCGGTCATGGCGTTGCCGCCGTATTTGATGAGCAGGACTTTGCCGCGCAGGGCTTGGATATGGGGCAGGGCGGCAATCAAATCGGGCAGGGGCATGGCGGGCTTTCAAACAAAAAAACAAGCTGGCCCCAAGGCGGCAGGGCAAGGCGCAGCTTGGGGCAAATGGGCGCAGATTTTAGCAAGCCTGGCTGTGCTTGCGGGCGCTGGCGCTGGCCTCTTGCAGCAGGGCCAGCAATTGCGTTTGCAAGGCGGGCGGGCAGTCTTGCAGCAGGGCTTGGGCGCGGGCGGCGCGTTGGCTTTGCAGGGCTTGGTAGAGGGCCAAACCCTCGGCGCTCAGGCGCAGCTCGCGCTGGCGGCGGTCTTGCGTGCTGACTTGGCGCAGCAGCCAGCCCTTGTCCTCCATTTGCGCCAACATGCGTGTGAGCTGGGCTTTGTCCATCAAACTGCGCTCGACCAACTGCGTGTGCGTGTGGCTGGCCCGCCCCATGAGTTGCAGCAGGCGCAGCTCGCCAAAGCTCAACTGTGGGTGGATGTCGGCCAAATCACGCAGCATGTGGTTGCGAAAGACCTGCAACAAAGCGTGCAAGGTGTCGAAAATTTCAGCAGAGGTGGAAGCAGGTGCAGACATGGGATGCAATAGTTGTTGACTTTATCAAGCAATGGCCGTATTCTGTTGACTTTAACAACTAATTGAAACGAGGCCAAGCCATGCGCAACGATACACCGCTTTCTTTCACGCTGGAGCGCCAGCGCCACCCCTTTGCCGCCCGCCATGTGCAATTGCTGGCGCGGGAGCACATCAGCCCCGGCTTTGTGCGCCTGACTTTGGGCGGGCCTGATTTGGCGGGTTTTTACAGTGCGGGCTTTGATGACCATGTGAAACTGGTGCTGCCGCCAGCGGGGCAAGACAAGCCCAGCCTGCCGCGCATGGTGGATGGCCGCCCGCAAATCGACGGCCCCATGCCGGTGCTGCGCGATTACACGCCGCTGCATTACGACGCGGCGCAGCAGACCCTGCAACTCGACTTTGCCCTGCACGGCACAGGGCCAGCGGCGACTTGGGCGCGCACGGCCCCGATTGGCGCTTGGGTGGGCTTGGCAGGGCCGCGCGGCTCGATGGTGTTTCAAGGTGAAGTCGATACCCATGTGCTGCTGGGCGATGAGAGCGCCATGCCCGCCATTGAGCGCCGCTTGCGTGAGCTGCCCGCAGGCACAAAAGCCTTGGTGCGGGTGCAATTGGCCGATGCCCGCGATGCGCGCGACTGGCACAGCCCTGCCGAGATTGATGTGCAATTCACACCCTCTTTGCTAGAGAGCCTGGCGGCGCTGGACTGGCCCAGCGGCTCGGTATGGGTATGGGGCGGCGGCGAGCGCGATTTGATGGCGGCGGCGCGGCAGGCTTTGCTGGAGCTGGGCGTATCGGGCAAGCAAATGCGCTTATCGGCCTATTGGAAGCAGGGCGTGGCCGACTTCCATGATGATTTGCCAGCGGCCTAAAGAGGCAATAAGCGGGCTGGAGCGGGTGAAGGGAATCGAACCCTCGTATGCAGCTTGGGAAGCTGCCGTTCTACCATTGAACTACACCCGCAAAAGCAAGGCGACATTGTAACGAAGTAGGCGGGCCGTGCGAGTCAGTTTGCCTTTTACAATAGCCCGCTATGGCTACACAAAACCTCGACCTAGAAACCCAAGAGCAGCTCGACCAGATTAAATTTTTCTGGCAGCGCTATGGCAACCTCATCAGCACCATCATCATCGTGCTGGCCCTGTCCTTTTTGGCTTGGCAGTATTACCAACGCATGCAGCAGAGCAAGGCCGATCAGGCCGCAGGCGTGTACGCCGCTTTGCTGGACGCGGCAACCCAGCCCGATGTGGCCCGTGTGCAAAGCATTTGGGCTGATTTGCAAGGCAAGTACGCAGGCACGGCCTTTGCCGAGCAAGGCGCTTTGCTGGCGGGTGCGGCCTTGGCCAGCGACGAGCCTGAGCAAGCCAAGCAAGCCCTGACTTGGGCGATTGAAAAAGGCAAGCACGCCAGCTACAGCAGCTTGGCGCGTTTGCGTTTGGCCAGCGTACTGGCGCAAGAGGGCGCTTATGACGCGGCCTTGCAGCAATTGAACAGCGGCCTTGCGCCTGAATATGCGGCCTTGGCCGCCGACCGCCGTGGCGATTTGTATGCCCTGCAAGGCAAGGGCGAGCAAGCCCGCGCTGAATACGACAAAGCCTTGGCCGCTATGGATGCGCAAGACCCTTACCGTGGTTTTGTGCAGGTCAAACACAACAGCGTATCGGCCAGTGGCAGCCCTGCGGCGGCAGAAGCTGCGCCTGCGGCGGCTGAAGCGGCACCAGTAGCAACACCTGCGGCCCCAGCGGCTCCTGCGCCTTAAGCGCACGGCTTTTGGCCCACTAAGGAGAGCCCATGACTGTGACCTCAACCTTTTCTTTGCCCCGCCTCCAGCGCCTGAGCTGGGGTTTGACCGCCTGCGTTTTGGCCGCAGCGGCTTTGGCTGGCTGCAAGAGCACGCCCAAGGCGGCGCAAGCCGCGCCCCTGCCCGCCAACCCTGGGCAGGCCCAAGTGCAAGTGAGCTGGCGTCAAATGGTGGGCGCACAAGGGCCCAGCACCAATGCCAGCCTGCAAGCGGGTTTGTTGGTGGCCAGCAGTGCGTCCGGCCAGCTCAGCGCCGTGGATGCCCAAGGCCAAGCGCGTTTGGCTGCGCAATTGCGTGGCGGCGCACTCAGCCCTGCGGGCAGCGACGGCAAGCATTTGGCCGCCGTCAGCCAAAACAACCATTTGCAAGTGTTTGCCGAGGGCAAATTGCTGTGGCAAGAGCGCCTGAGCGCACAAAGCTACACCGCCCCTGTGGTGGCGGGTGAACGGGTCTTTGTGCTGTTGGCGGATCGCACGGTGGTCGCCTTTGATGCCGCCACGGGCCACAAACTGTGGCAGCAGCAACGCAGCGCCCATGTGATGGAGGCTTTGGTGCTGCGTGAAGCAGGCGTGCTCATGCCCTTTGGCCGCATCTTGCTGGCGGGCATTGGCTCGCATTTGCAAGGCATCAACCCCGATACAGGCCGTGTGCTGTGGGACAAAACTGTGGCCACCACGCGCAGCACGAATGATGTGGAGCGCCTGGCCGATGTGCTGGCCCCCGCTTGGCGCGATGGCAGCACCGTGTGCGTGCGCGCCTACCAAGCGGGCTTGGCCTGCTTGGATGCGGGCCTAGAGCAATTGCAGTGGACGAAGAAAAGCGCAGGCCAAGTGGGTTTGGGCGGCGATGCCAAAGCCGTGTACGGCGCTGAGAGCGATGGCCGCATTCGTGCCTACGCCCGCGAGGACGGCAAAAATCTGTGGGTGAACGAGCAGTTTTTACTGCACAAATTGACCGCCCCTGTGGCTTGGAACAATTGGGTGGCCGTGGGCGATCAAAGCAGCGGCCATGTGTATTTCTTGCAAGCCAGTGATGGCAAGCTGCTGGGCTACCAAAACTTCGGCGGCTCAGGCATCAAAACCCTGCTGGTGTTGGAAGGGCAGTTGCTGGCTTTGACGCAGGCAGGGCAGTTGTTGGCCTTGCGTGCGCCGCAATCTTGAGTTCGATGTGGCGACTGTAGAAGGAGGATGTGCCGTGACGCATTTGCATGGCTTTCAGCTTGATACGAAGGCAGCGCAACGCCGCCAGTTTTTGCGCCGTGGGGCGCAGGCGGCTGCGCTGGGTTTGGGTGCGGCGGCTGTGCCGCAGTGGGCTTGGGCAGGGCAGCTTGAAGAGCCTTTGGCCGATTCTGTGCGCTCGGCCCTATCGGCCTCGGTGCGCACCAGCTCCGTGCCGCCCGTGCCGATTTTGGGCAGCGAGGCCGAAGCGCAAGACTATATGCAGTGGCTGCGCACCATGAGCGATCGCTTGGCGCAGCGCCGCAGCGTCTTGAGCGAGCTGGAGCGCAAAGAGCTGCTGCAAACCGTGTGGTACGAGGCCAAGCGTGCGCGCTTGGATGTGTCTTTGGTGCTGGGCGTGATTACGGTGGAGAGCAATTTCCGCAAATACGCCATCTCGCCCGTAGGCGCGCGCGGCTTCATGCAAATCATGCCCTTTTGGGCGCGGGTGATTGGCGATGGCGACCCCAGCCACCTCTTTCACATGCAAACCAATCTGCGCTTTGGCTGCGTGATTTTGCGCCACTACCTCGACCGCGAACGCGGCGATGAATTCATGGCCTTGGGCCGTTACAACGGCAGCCGTGGCAAGGCCACTTACCCCAATTTGGTGTTCTCAGCCCAGCGCAATTGGGTTTGATTTATGGCGCTGGCGCAGCCGCCGCCAAGGCTTCAATGGCGGCGCGGTATTCCGCCGGCGATTGCAAGCGGCGCATGGGCGGCAAGGCCCGCACCAAGCCTGGGCCGTAGCGCGAGCTGGCCAGCCTTGGGTCACAAATGAGCAGCAGGCCACGGTCGCTTTGGCTGCGAATCAATCGGCCTGCGCCTTGTTTCAGCATGACCGCCGCTTCAGGCAGGGTTTGATGCGGAAAGGGCTCTAGGCCAGCGGCTTTGAGGCGCTCGCTGCGGGCCATGACGACGGGGTCGTCGGGCGGCGGAAAGGGCAGTTTGTCGATGATGACGAGTTGCAGGGCATCGCCGGGGATGTCGATGCCTTCCCACAATGAGCTGGTGGCCACCAGCACGCTGCCTGTGTGTTGTTCGCTGCGCTTGCCTTGCCTGAGGGCGGCAATCAGTTCATTTTTGCCCGCATCGCCTTGCACCAAAATTTCAATGGGGTCGAGCGCCAGGCGCTCTTTCAGGTCTTTGGCTATGCATTGCAAGGCGCGGTGGGTGGTGGTGAGCACCAAGGTTTTGCCGCCCAAGATGCGGGCTGAGGCAGCGGCCCATTTCGCCACGGCCAAGCTGTGGGCCTCGCCCTCTTGTGGGTGGGGCAGGTTTTCGGGGATGTAAAGCGCTGCCTGCTCGGGGTAGTTGAAGGGGCTGGGCAGGCGCAGTTGTGGTGCGTCGCTGAGGCCGCAGGGCATGGTGAACCAGTTGAGGTTGTTGGCATCGCCCAAGGTGGCCGAGGTAAAGACCCAAGTGCGTGGCAACCAAGGGCTGGCGGCGGCTTCGGCGGCATCGCCAGCTTCGCTATCGCTTTCGTCGAAATCGCCCAAAGCGTCCAAGTCTGGCAGCATGGGTAGGGTCTCGGCATCCGTATCGGCATCTGGCTCGGTGCTGGCGGCTTCCAGCGGGGTGGGCGGTGGCGGCTGCATTTGCTGGCGCATGGCCAGGGCGATGTCCAGCGGCGCATGCACCATGAGCCAGTGCTGCGCCACTTCCAGCCAGCGCACGCCTTCGCCTTTGGGCGCTTGCTGAAAAAACTGCAATTGCACCAGCAGCTCTTGGGCGCGCTCGTGTAGGCGGCGCAGCTCGGGGTCGATGTCGGCCACGGTATCCAGCCCCGCCTCCAGCGCTTGCAGGGCGGCCTCAATGTCTTCCAAGCCGCTGCACCACGGCTCGGCTTCTATGCCTTCGGGGGCCACTTGCAGCCAGCGGATGCGGCTGGCGCCTTGCTCTTTGCGCCAGTGCTCGCTGATGGTCAGGCGCTGCTCACGGGTGGCAAATTCCAGTGTGCCAATCAGGTCTTGCCAGTCGATTTGGCCTTGGGCTTTGCTCAAGCCGCCGGCCAAGCAATCGCGGCAGAAATCGAGCAATTGGCTGCTGGCCAAGCGTTGGCCCAAAAACTGCACGCCAATTTCATTGAGCTGATGCGCCTCATCGAGCACCACCACTTCGTTGTGCGGCAGCAGTTGGCCAAAGCCCTCTTGTTTGATGGCCAAGTCGGCAAAAAACAAATGGTGGTTGATGACGACGACATCGGCCTCCAGCGCGGCGCTGCGCGCTTGCATCACATGGCAGTCGTTATACAGCGGGCAGTCTTGGCCCAAGCAATTTTCGCGCGTGGAGCTGACCCAAGGCAGCACGCTGGCGGCTTCGCTCAGGCCGCCCAGTTCGGCAAAATCGCCCTTGCTGGTGCGCTTGGCCCAGCGCTCAATTTGCGCCAATTGGCTCAGTTGGCTGGCGCTGAGGCCGTGGCCTTGACTGCGGGCCTGCTGCATGCGCCACAGGCAGAGGTAGTTGCTGCGGCCTTTGAGCAAGGCGGTTTGGCTGGGCAGGGCCAAGGCTTTGAGGATGGCGGGCAAATCACGGTGAAAGAGTTGGTCTTGCAGGGCTTTGCTGGCCGTTGAGATGATGGCGCGTTGGCCGCTGAGCAAAATCGGCACCAAATAGGCAAAGGTTTTGCCTGTGCCCGTGCCCGCTTCCACCACCAAGGCTTGGCGGGTTTCAATCGCCTCGGCCACGCTTTGCGCCATTTCCAGTTGCGCTTGGCGGCTTTCGTAGTGGCTTTGGCCCTGTGCCAAAGCGCCTTGCGCAGAAAAAGCATGGGCGACGGCTTGGCTCAAAGAGGGGTCGGAGGCGGGGTCGGGCTGTTGCATAGGCGGCATTTTGCTTGAAAACTGCCTTGCAATTGGCGTTTTGTGCCTGCTGAGGGGGTAGGGCTGTTGGCAAAGGCTGAGATAATGCCCGCCAGCGGCTTTGAACCAGGGAGAACTATGTCCAATTTTGCTTTTCGCTTGAATGCAGCCACTGGCATTCATAAAGGTGATCGTGAGTACCAACAAGACCAAGTGCTGTTGATCCCCCATCCACGGGTGAAGGGCTGCGTCTTGGGCGTGGTCGCCGATGGCATGGGCGGGCGCTCAGGGGGCCGCATGGCCGCCGACCAAGTGGTGCTGACGGCCAAACAAATTTTTGACCGCTATGTGCCGGGCGACGACGATGCGCCTTCCATCCTCAAGCAGATTGGTGAGGAAGCGCATACCGTCATTCGCCTGACGGCGGTGGCGGCTGAGATGGAACCGCACAGCACCTATGTCTGCTTTATTTTGGAGCCCGATGGCAGTTGCCACTGGGCGCATTCGGGCGATTCGCGCCTCTACCATTTTCATGCAGGCACGCTGGTCAAGCGCACGCGCGATAACTCCTATGTGCAGGCTTTGGTGGACCGTGGCGAGCTCAATGAAATGCAGGCGCGCGACCATCCGCAATCGAATATTTTGCTCAGTTGCTTGGGCGCTGAGGAAGCGCCGGTGATTTCTGTGTTCAGCTCTCGCAATTTGAAAGTGGGCGATGCCTTATTGGTTTGTTCAGACGGCTTGTGGCATTACTTCACCGACCAAGAACTGGGCGCGGCCCTGAGCGCCTTGGCCCCGCGTGAGGCGGCAGAGTTCCTCATCAGCAAAGCCCGCCAACGCGCCCAAGGCGGTGGTGACAACATCTCTTGTATCGTGCTGCGTTTGGATGCGCCTGTGGTCACATCCACACGCCATGCACCCATTGATGTGCCCAGCATTGCCGATATCCGCAAAGGCATGGCCTGATGGCGCAATAAGAAGATGGGCCGCCGCCTGCGTTTAGACCGCAGCGGGGTCCACATCCAGCGCCCAGCGCAGCAGGCCCGGCGCTTTGATGCGGCCAAACTGTGCCCGCCAAGCGCTTAAAAACTTCTGCAACAGCAAGCGGCTCTCGGCTTCTAGCAAAAGCTGGGCGCGCTCCACATTGGCCACGCGCTGCATGGCCATGGGCACGGGCGCATACAGGGCAATGGCGGCGTATTCAGGCTGTGTCTGGCTCAGCTCTTCGGCCAATTGCAGGGCCGCTTGCAAAAAGCCCTGCGCCGCGTCTTGCGTGCGGGCCTCGGCCCGCAGCAGGGCTTGGTGGCTGAAGGGCGGCATGGCGGCCATCTCGCGCTCTTGCAGTTGGCTGTGGGCAAAGCCGGCCCAGTCGTGGCGCATCAGCCATGTATAAAGCGGGTGTTCGGGGTTGTGGGTTTGCACCAGCATTTGCGTGCGCTCGCTCATGGCGGCATCGCGCCCAGCCCGCCCTGCCGCCTGCATGAGCAGGGCGGCCATGCGCTCAGGCGCGCGGTAGTCACCCGCAAATAAGCCGCCATCGGGGTTGATGGCCGCTACCAAAGTGATGCGCCTGAAGTCATGGCCCTTGGCCACCATTTGCGTGCCCACCAGCACATCCACCTCACCGCTGTGCATTTGCGCCAATTGCTGCTCTAGGCCGCCGGCTTTCTTCACGCTATCGGCATCCATACGCAGCACACGGGCGGGCTGACCATCGGGGCGGCGGCTTTCGGCCAGCAGGCTGGCCAAGTCTTCTTCCAGCTTTTCTGTGCCACGGCCCAGCGGGGCGATGTCCAAATCGCCGCATTCGGGGCAGGCGGCGGGCACGGCGCGGGCATCGCCGCAGTGGTGGCAGCGCAGGCTGCGGTCGCTTTTGTGAAAGACCTGGTAGGCGCTGCAATGCGGGCAGGCGCTCTTCCAGCCGCAACTGCCGCAGGCCAGCACAGGCGCATAGCCACGGCGGTTGAGCAGCAGCAGACTTTGCTCGCCCCGCCCAATGCGCTCTTGCAGGGCGGCCAGCAGCACGGTGCTGATGCTGTGGCCTTTGGGCTGCAAACGCATATCGACCAAGCGCACGGGCGTGAGCTGGCCGCCGCCAATGCGCTCGGGCAGTTCCAGCAATTGGTAGCGGCCTTCTTGCGCCGCCTGCCAGCTCTCAAGGCTGGGCGTGGCCGAGCCGAGCACCACAGGGCATTGCTGGGTTTGTAGGCGCTCGCTTTCGAGCTTGGCGCGGTAAACGGCCAAATCGCGGGCCGAATGCCGCGCGCCGTCTTGCGCTTTGTAGCTGGCATCATGCTCCTCATCCACCACAATCAGGCGCAAATCGGGCAGGCTGGCAAACACGGCCAAACGCGTGCCCAGCACAATGCGGGCCTGCCCGCTGTGGGCCAACAGCCAGGCGCTGGAGCGCTGCGCCTCAGTCAAGCCGCTGTGCATACGCACCACGGCTTGCGGCCCCAGTGCAGCAAAGCGGCGCTGAAACTGCGCCTCAAGCTGGGGCGTGAGGTTGATTTCAGGCACCAGCACCAGCACCTGCGCCGTGGCCGCCTGCGCCAAAGCATGGGCCGTGGCCTGCAAATAGACCTCGGTTTTGCCGCTGCCCGTGCGCCCAAACAGCAGCAGCGGGCGGGCGGGGGCGCTGCTTTGGCCCATGTTGGCAATGGCCTGCAAAGCGGCGTTTTGGCTGGGGTTGCAGGCCAGTGCGGGGCTGGCTTCGGGGCTGGCTTGGGCCTCGGCTTTGTTCAAGCGCTTGAGCTTGCGGGCGAGTTGCTCCTCACTCCAGTCTTTGAGCTGCGGTGGCAGGGCGGCCAAGGCCATTTCGCCCAAGCTGCGTTGGTAATACTGGGCGGCAAAGGCAATCAGGCGCAGCCAAGTGGGGTTCAGCGGCGCAAGGGCCGTAAAGACGGTGCTGATGGGCTTGAGCGCAAACTCGGCGTCAAGCGCGCTCTGCGCCGCGCCCCAAACCACACCCAGCACTTCTTTGCGGCCCAAAGGCACACGCACCAAAGTGCCTGCAGGCAGGGCCTGCGGGTGGCTGTAAGTCAATGCGCCCTGATTGAATTTGCTGTGCGCGGGCAGGGCCAGCAAAACTGCGATGGCCTGCACGGTTTTCAGTCGTGGCTGGCCTCAGCAGCGGGGGCCGCTGGCGGAGAAATGGCGGGGCAATAGCGGGCAAAGAGCAAGCGCATACGGCTGTCCTCAGGGGCCAAACTCAAGCGCACATCGGCCGCAGCAGGTGCGGTGTGGATGCGTGGGCCCACGCCCCACAGCCCTTGGTGGTAATCCGCCTTGGGCATACGGTAGCTGCCCTCAAAGCAATTGAGCACATAGTCAGCGGCCAAAGAGCGCGCCGCCACATGGCGGGGTGCGGCCCAGTTTTCCACCGCGCTCAGGCGCAGGGCGGCGGGGTCGCTGCGGTCCATGCTGGCGGCATCAATCAACATGCTGCCCAGTGGGTCTTGCAGCACCTCAACCTTGCGCCAATGGCTTTTTTGCATGGCTTTGGCTTGTGGGCGCAGGTGGTTCTCGCCGACAAAAAACTGCGCTGTCGGCTCGCTGCTGATGACAATGTGCTGGCCTTGGGCATCCCAAGTGAACAGGCCCTGACGCTGGCTGGCGGCTTGACCCTCTTGTTGGCTTTGCCACTGGTATTGACCATTGGCTTCCAGGGTGATGAGCTCAAAACAAGTGGCGCAAGCGCCAAGGCCAGCATAGCTGCCAGCCCAGTCGAGGCTGTTTTGGCTGTTGTGTGCGGCATCGATTGTGCCCATGCTGTGGCAAGCGCCCAGCAGCAGGCTGCTGATGGCGGCCAAGGCGGGCAGAAATCGCATCTTTGTTGGCATCGGGTCTTTCCTTTTAGTCATAGCCATAAGTGCGCAGCTTGGCGGCGTTATCGGCCCAGCCTGATTGCACCTTCACCCACAGCTCCAAAAATATTTTGGCCCCCAGCAGGCGTTCCAAATCTTGGCGCGCCTCTGAGCCAATGCGCTTGAGCTTGTCGCCGCCCTCGCCAATCACAATTGCCTTATGGCCTTGGCGCTCAACAATGATGGCGGCGGCAATTTTGATGAGGCGGTCTTGCGTGGCGGTGGGGTGTTTCAGCGGCTCTTCTTCAAATTTTTCAATCAGCACGGTCGAGCTGTAGGGCAACTCATCGCCACTCAAGCGAAAGAGCTTTTCGCGCACGATTTCAGTGACCAAAAAGCGCTCGCTTTTGTCGCTGATTTGGCCGTCTTGGTAGAGCCACTCTTGCTCGGGCAAATAGGGCGCCAAAATGCCCAGCAAACGCTGCACATCATCGGGGCGTTTGGCCGTCAGGGGCACGATTTCTGCAAAGGGAAAGCGCTCTTGCATCTCTTGCAGCCAACGGAACATCTCGGCGCGTTGCTTGAATTGATCGAGCTTATTGGCCAGCAGCAGCACGGGCTTGTTGGGCGGCAGCAGGGCCAGCACCTTGGCATCGGCCAAATTGAAATAGCCCGCCTCGACCACCATGCAAATCAAGTCCACATCGCCCAAAGCGCCAGTCACCGCCTTGTTCAAATTCTTGTTCAGGGCATTGCTGTGGCGGGTCTGAAAGCCCGGCGTATCGACAAACACAAACTGGTTCGCACCCTGCTGGCGGATGCCAGTGATGCGGTGGCGCGTGGTTTGCGCCTTGCGGCTGGTGATGCTGACCTTTTGCCCCACCAAGGCATTGAGCAAAGTGGATTTGCCCACATTCGGGCGGCCCACAATGGCGATGCTGCCGCAACGAGTGGGGCCAGCATCGGCGCTCACTTCAGGGCTTTGCACGGGGGCTTTTTCGCCTGAAAAAAATTGGTTGATGAGCGATTGTGAATTGGGGTCTTGGCTCATTGCAGGGCCTTCCATAAAAGTTCGGCGGCGGCTTGCTCTGCCGCGCGTTTTGAGGCCGCTGTGGCGCGGGTGCTGAGGTCTTTGGCGGCCAGGCGGCACTCCACTTCAAAGCGCGGATTGTGGGCCGCGCCCTGTGTGCCCAGCAAGGTGTATTGGGGCAGGCCCCATTTTTTGCGCTGCGTGAATTCTTGCAGGCGGGTTTTCGCATCTTGGCTGCTTTTGGGGTCGGCTTGGGCCAAATCAAGGCCGTCATACAGAGCAAAGACCCAATCGCGGGCGGCGGCAAAGCCTTGGTCTAGGTAGCGCGCCCCAATCAGGGCTTCCAGCGCATCGGCCAAGATGGATGGGCGGCTGGCACCGCCGCTGCGCTTTTCGCCCTCGCCCAAGCGCAATTGCGCGCCCAGTTGCAGGCCCTCGGCCAAGCGGTGCAAAGTGGCCTCTCGTACCAGCATGGCCCGCATACGGGAGAGCTCGCCCTCTTGCAGCTTGGGATGCTTGTGGTAGAGCCAATCGCTGATGCACAGCTCCAGCACCGCATCGCCCAAAAACTCCAAGCGCTCATTGTTTTGCGCCGCAAAGCTGCGGTGCGTCAGGGCTTGGCGCTCGTGGGCGGTTTGGGGGACAAAAGCAGAGGGCATTCAGGCCAGATTAAAACTTGTCAGCCGCATGGCTGGTTTTGCTGGCGGACTTGCTGCCACCCTCATACTTGATGAGGAGGTAGGCATTGGCCACCAGTGGGATTTCTTTGTTGTAGGCAAAGCGCACATTGAAGCGGCCCAAGCCATTGGGGGTGATGTCCAAATCCTCAGGCTTGACTGAGCTGATGATTTGGTCAATTTCCATGGCTTTGGCGTAGATGGTGCGCACATCATTGATGGAGTTGGCCTCATGGCCAGCTTTTTGGGCGGCCTTGTTGATGCTTTGGTATTCGATCACGGTGGGTACGACTTTGACGGTGACGATGCCGAAAAAGACCACCAAAATGGCCACGAAAATGAGACCAATCATGGTCATGCCGCGTTCTTGTTGTCGCATTGTTTCTCTCCTTTATTGGAAGCTGCCGATTCGGTTCATGTTGTTGAAGTTCATCCAGATGAGAAAGGCTTTGCCCACAATGTTCTCGTCGGGCACAAAGCCCCAATAGCGAGAGTCTTGCGAGTTGTCGCGATTATCACCCATGACAAAATAATGCCCCTGAGGGACGCGGCAGCTTACGCCTTGCACGGAATATTCGCAATATTCACGGTATGCGGAAAACTCTGGCATGGGCAGTAGCCCTGCGGGGCGGCCCGCATCATTGAGGATGTTGTGCGCCACACTGCCGCTGCTGCTGAAAATGGTTTCTGTGAATTGCTGGCTATAGCCCACGCCCGATGGCCCAAACAGCACTTCATGGGTCTGTAAGTAGTCAGGCTGGGCCGCTACGGGCAGCTCTTTGCCATTGATAAAGAGGCGTTTGTTGCTGTAGTCCACCTTGTCACCGGGCAGGCCAATCACGCGCTTGATGTAATCGTGGTTGGGGTAGGGCGGGTAGCGAAACACCATGACATCGCCGCGCTGCGGATCGTTGATGGGGATGATTTTTTTGTTCGCTACCGGCAGGCGCACGCCGTAGGTGTATTTGTTCACCAAAATAAAGTCGCCAATCTCTAGCGTGGGCAGCATGGAGCCAGACGGAATTTTGAAGGGCTCAAAAAAGAAAGAGCGCAGCAAAAACACGGTGATGATGACGGGGAAAAGCCCCGCCGTCCAATCCAGCCACCAAGGTTGGCGCAACTGGCCTTGGCGCACTGCGGGGTCTTGCGCTTGCTCGGCTTGGCGGCGGCGGGCAGGCAAAAACAGCAGGCGCTCTAGCAGCCAATACACCCCCGTGACGCTGGAGGCGATGAACAAAATCAGGGCGAAGTTGCTTTCGGCATAGCCAAAATACCAAGCAGCGCAATACAGCACAAAGGCGGCCAAAACCAAGGCGGTGATGGCGGGCAGAATTTTTTCTAAGGCGTTCATAAGGGGTGTTCAGGCAAGGCAGGCGCTGCGGCGCATCAATCATCCACTTGCAAAATGGCCAGAAAGGCTTCTTGCGGCACTTCCACGCTGCCGATTTGCTTCATGCGTTTTTTGCCGGCTTTCTGTTTTTCCAGCAGTTTGCGTTTGCGGGTGATGTCGCCGCCGTAGCACTTGGCCAGCACATTTTTGCGCAGGGCTTTGATGGTTTCACGGGCGATGATGTTGCCACCAATGGCCGCTTGAATGGCCACATCAAACATCTGGCGGTCAATGATTTCACGCATTTTGGCGACCACGGCGCGGCCACGGTATTGGGCCTGGCTGCGGTGCACCACGATGGACAGGGCATCGACGCGCTCGCCGTTGAGCAAGATATCGACTTTGACGACATCAGAGGCGCGGTTTTCTTTGAATTGGTAGTCCATGCTGGCGTAGCCACGGCTGACGGATTTGAGCTTGTCAAAAAAGTCCAGCACGATTTCACCCAAGGGCATGTCGTAGCTCAGCACCACTTGGCGGCCTTTGTAAGACATATCGAGTTGCAAGCCGCGCTTTTGGTTGCACAAGGTCATGACGGGGCCGACATACTCTTGTGGCATGAAAATCGTGACTTCGACAATGGGCTCACGGATTTCTTGAATCTTGGCGGGGTCGGGCATTTTGGAGGGGTTTTCCACCAAAATGGTGGCCGCATCTTTGCCGCCTGTCTCGACCTCATAGACCACGCTGGGGGCGGTGGTGATGAGGTCTTGGTTGAATTCGCGCTCCAGGCGCTCTTGCACAATTTCCATGTGCAACAGGCCCAAAAAGCCGCAGCGAAAGCCAAAGCCCAGCGCTTGGCTCACTTCTGGCTCATACTCCAGCGCGGCATCGTTGAGTTTGAGCTTTTCCAGCGCGTCGCGCAGTTGCTCGTATTCGCTTGATTCTGAAGGGTAGAGGCCGGCAAAAACCTGGGGCTGAATTTGTTTGAAGCCTGGCAATGCTTCGCTGGCGGGGCCTGCGTTATTGGGCAGCTTTTTCTCCAGCGTGACGGTGTCGCCGACTTTGGCGGCACTCAGCTCTTTGATGCCGCAAATGATGTAGCCCACTTCACCAGCGTGCAGCACATCGCGGGGCTGGTCGGCGGGGGTGAAGACGCCGATGTGGTTGGCCTCGTAAGCCGCGCCTGTGGCCATGAGCTGGATGCGCTCGCCTTTTTTGAGCTGCCCATCGACCATGCGCACCAGCATGACGACGCCGACATAGGTGTCAAACCAACTGTCAATGATCATGGCCCGCAGCGGGCCGCTGGCATCGCCCTTGGGTGGCGGCACTTTGGCCACCACCATTTCTAAAATTTCATCAATGCCCAAGCCTGTTTTGGCTGAGCAGGGCACGGCCTCACTCGCGTCAATGCCAATCACATCTTCGATTTCGCTTTTGGCGGTATCGGGGTCGGCTTGCGGCAAGTCCATTTTATTGAGCACGGGCAGCACTTCCACGCCCAGTTCAATGGCGGTGTAGCAGTTGGCCACGGTTTGCGCTTCCACGCCTTGGCTGGCATCGACCACCAGCAGCGCGCCCTCACAGGCGGAGAGGCTGCGCGAGACTTCGTAGCTGAAGTCCACATGCCCAGGGGTGTCAATGAGGTTGAGGTTGTAGGTTTTGCCGTCTTGCGCCTTGTATTGCAGGGCGGCAGTTTGGGCCTTGATGGTGATGCCGCGCTCTTTTTCAATGTCCATGGAGTCCAGCACACGGCTTTCCATTTCGCGCTCGCTCAAGCCCTCACAGCGTTTGATGAGCTGATCGGCCAAAGACGATTTGCCGTGGTCAATATGGGCAATGATGGAGAAATTTCGGATGTGTTGCATGGTGTGAACAAAGGGGCGCAGCCTGAGCGCAGAGAAAAGGCCAAGGGCTGATTCTATAGGGAAGGCAGGCCGCCGCGCGGCGCTCGCGCTGTGGTGCGGGTCTTGCGGCGCTTCATAATAGCGGCCTATGTCGATTGCCCCGCCTCCTTCTGCCCTGCCGTCCGCCTTTGCCCAAGCTTGGGCCCGAGGCCGCCGTGTGTTTGCCGTGTGCAGCGATGAGCCTTTGCTGCAACAAGAGGCCGCCGATGCGCTGCGCGCCCATGCACGGGCCCAGGGCTATAGCGAGCGCACGCTGTTTGTGGTGCAGGGGGCCAATTTCAAATGGGATGAGGTGCAGGCCAGCGGCGGCGCTTTGAGCCTGTTTGCCGATAAGCAAATACTGGAGCTGCGCATTCCCAGTGGCAAGCCAGGCAAAGAGGGCGGGCAGGTGTTGCAGCAGCTTTTGCCCAGCATGGGCGAGGCGCAAATGCTGCTGCTGTTGCTGCCGCGCCTGGATCGCCAAGGCAAAAAAGCGGCTTGGTTTTTGGCCTTGCAAGATGCGGGCTGCGTGCTGGAACTGGCCCCGATTGAGCGTGCCCAACTGCCGCAGTGGATGGCGCAGCGCTTGGCGCAGCAGGCGCAAAGTGTGGCCGCTGAAGATGGCGCACGCAGCTTGCAGTGGATGGCCGATAGGGTGGAAGGCAATTTGTTGGCGGCGCACCAAGAGCTGATGAAGCTGGCCCTGCTATATCCGCCTGGCGAGTTGGGCTTTGAGCAGATACACGCCAGCGTCAGCAATGTGGCCCGCTACGATGTGTTCAAGCTCTCTGAGGCCGTCCTCAGCGGGCAAATGCTGCGCACGCAGCGCATGTTGGCGGGCTTGCGTGCTGAGGGCGAGGCCGAGGTGTTGGTGCATTGGGTGCTGTCTGAGGACATCCGCGCCCTGCACCGTGCTTGCACCGCTTTGGCTGCGGGCCAGCCGCCGCCTGTGGCCATGCAGGCGGCCAAAGTGTGGGGCCCCAAGCAAAAGCAGATGGAGCGATTGCTGCCGCGCTTGAGTGTGCAGCAAAGCACGGCCTTGCTGCACGCGGCGGCGCAGGTGGATGGCATTGTGAAAGGCTTGCCGCAAAAAGATTGGCCCAGCGAGGGCTGGGCCGCTTTGCAACGATTGGCGCAGATGGTGTGCCGTGCTGCGGCAGGGTGAGGCCCTGCCGAATGACATGCCATTGCCGCAGCCGCCGCTGGCGGGCGGCGGCAGGCTTCAAGCCAAGCCTTCGGCCTTGAGCGCCGCTTGCACGGCGGGGCGTGCGGCGATTTTTTCACGCCAAGCGTTCAGGTTTTGTAAGGCGCTGATGTCCATGCCCACCATGGCGGGCCAGCCTGTGGCGACAAAGCCGTAGATGTCATCGACACCGTAGTTGTTGCCCGTGAGGTAGCGCTGCTGGGCCAAAATGCCATCCAAGTGGATCAGGCGTTGCATAACGCGGGCTTTGAGGGCGGTTTTGGCCTCCTCTGTCACTTCAGGAATCCACAGCGGGCCCAAGCCCTTGTGGATTTCCGTGGCGATGAAGTTGAGCATGGCGATTTGCTCATAGCGGGCCATGCTGCCGGCCATGCTGATGAGGTTTTTCTGCGGCGCTTGGTCGGCAATGAATTGCAGCAAGGCGGGGACTTCTTGCAGGCCGCTGCCATCAGCAAAGGCTAAATAGGGCACATAGCCCAAGGGGTTGATGGCGTGGTAATCGCTGCCATCGGCCAAGCGGCGGGTTTGCAAATCCACGGCAATCAGCTCATGCGGCAGGCCCGCTTCTTGCAGCGCAATATGGGGTGCCAAGGCGCAAGTGTGGGGGGTGTAATACAGCTTCATATTCAGCACCTGTGTTTAAAACGGGATGTCGTCATCGGCATCAAAACCGCCGCCCATGCCGCCTGCTGCTTGCGCGGGTTGCTGCTGCGGGGCGATGGTGGCTGCGGGCCGTGGTGCGGCTTGGGCTGCGCCGCCGCCATAGCTGCTGCCACCGCCGTAGTCACCGCCGCCGTTTTCGCTGCGGCCACCCAGCAGGGTCAAATCCGTGGCGATGATGTCCACCGTGTTGCGCTCCATGCCTTGGGCATCGGTGTATTTGCCGTACTTCAAGCGGCCTTCGACATAGATGCTGCGGCCTTTTTTCACATAGTCGCGGGCGACTTCGGCGAGGCGGTCATAAAAGGTGATGCGGTGCCATTGGGTGTCGTCTTCGTACTGGCCGGTTTGCTTGTTTTTGCGGCGCATGGTGGTGGCCAAAGAGACATTGGCCACGGGTTGGCCAGAGGGAAGGGTGCGCACTTCAGCATCGCGGCCGCAATTGCCAACGAGGATGACTTTATTCACAGTTGCCATGGTGGGAGTTCCTGTAGGTGAGTGGGTGTGTATGAAATGGGTTTGGCCCTGTTGTGACAGCGAGCGCGGTGGCCCGTAAGCTGACGGCTGAGGGGGGCGCAAGGGGGGGCGTTTTGAAAAGCACGCCAGCACCCGTGCTGATGGCATCATAGCGCAGCGCCTGCACCTACAATCTTTCGATGTATTGAATTTTTAAAGGATAAAAATGGGGAATCGATTGAGCGCCATTGCCACCCGCACGGGCGATGCGGGTACCACGGGTTTGGGTGATAACACCCGCGTGTCAAAAAACCACATTCGCATTCAGAGCTTGGGCGAGGTCGATGAGTTGAACTCGCACATTGGCCTGCTGCTGTGCGAGGATTTGCCCGCCGACATCCGCAGCCTGCTGGTGCAGGTGCAGCACGATTTGTTTGATTTGGGCGGCGAGTTGTCCATGCCGGGCTATGCGCTGCTCAAGCCCGAGGCTTTGCTGGAGTTGGATGCGGCGCTGGCGCAATACAACGCGCAATTGCCGCCTTTGAAGGAATTCATTTTGCCCGCTGGCAGCCGTGCCGCCGCGCAAGCGCACATTTGCCGCACCGTGGCCCGCCGTGCCGAGCGCCATGTGGTGGCCGTGGGTGAGGCCGAGGACATGAACGCAGCGCCACGGCAATACCTCAATCGCCTGTCTGATTTGATGTTTGTACTCGCCCGCGTGCTGAACCGCCAAAACGGCGGTGACGATGTCTATTGGCGCAGCCCGCGCTTGGCGCAAATGCAGGCCGACGAGGAGTGATGGGTCATGCAGCAATCGCGCATCCTGATTCAAAACAAACTGGGGCTGCACGCCCGTGCCGCCGCCAAGCTGTGCAAGCTGGCCGCCACCTTTCCGTGTGAGGTTGCGCTCACTTACAAAGAGCGCCGCGTGAATGCGAAATCCATCATGGGTGTCATGCTTTTGGCCGCAGGCATAGGCAAAGAGGTGGAGCTGGAAACCGATGGCGAGCAAGAGGCCGAGGCCATGGCGGCTTTGCGTGCCTTGATTGACGACAAATTCGGCGAAGGGGAGTAAGCGCCGTGGCCCAAAACCCCAAGCTGCTGGGCGACCACGAGGTCGTTTCTAGCCATGTGCGCCGCCAAGCTGCGGCCCGCAGCACTTGGGTGAGTGTGGCCGTGAATATGGTGCTCTCGGCCTTGCAAGTGGTGGTGGGTTGGCTGGTGCATTCTCAGGCTTTGGTGGCCGATGGTTTGCATTCGCTATCGGATTTGCTGTCTGACTTTATTGTGCTGATTGCCAACCGTTTCAGCAGTGCCGATTCAGACGCCGATCACCACTACGGCCATTACCGCTATGAGAATGCGGCCACTTTTGCCATTGGCCTGCTCTTGCTGGCGGTGGCCGTGGGCATGTTGTACCAAGGGCTGTTGGCGGTCTTGCAGCCGCAAGACATTGCCCCTGGGCGGCGTTTGGCCTTGGCGGTGGCCGCCTTGGCTTTGCTGAGCAAAGAGTTTTTATTCCGCTATTTATTGGCTGTGGCGCAGCGGGTGCGCTCCTCTATGTTGGCGGCGAATGCTTGGCACGCGCGTTCGGACGCCGCTTCCTCATTGGTGGTGGTGGCGGGCATTGCCGGCAGTTTGCTCGGCTTTCCCATTCTGGATCCGATTGCGGCCATGATTGTGGGTTTGTTTGTCTTGCGCATGGGCTGGAAGTTTGCTTGGGATGGCTTGCATGATTTGATGGATCGCGCCGCCACTGAGGAAGAAAATGCCCAAATTGAGCGCCTGATTCGTGGCACGCCTGGCGCTTTGGGTCTGCACGATATGCGCACGCGCCGTGTCGGCGACATGATTTTGGTGGACGCGCATATTGAGGTGGATGGCGGTTTGACCGTGCATGAGGGCCATGCCATTGCGGTGGCCGCCACTGAGCAGGTGATGCAGGCCATGCCGCAGGTGCTGGATGTGATGACGCATATTGACCCTGTGTGAGTTGCGTCGCAGCCCATAAAAAAAGAGCGCCTGTGATGGGCGCTCTTTTGTTTTAAGCCAGTGGCGGCGGGGGGCTTAGTCCGTCCAGAGGTCGCTCATTTCATCCAGAATCGCGCTGGCCAGCAGGCGCAGGGCTTGCGGTGTGGGGTGGCGGTTGTCGGCAAAAAGATAGCGGCCTTGTTTGTCGGCATCGGGTTCGGCCAAGGTGTTTTCTGTGCAGAGGCTGGCATCTACATCGGCTGGCGGGGCGCAGAGGCTGCGATCGACAATGCTGGTGCCCGCTTCGTTGTCACGGTCTTCAGGGTTGGTGTAAGCGCCCATATAGAAGCGGAAGTTTTGCGATTTCAGCAGCACTTTTTGGTGCTTGGCGACAAAGGCTTCGGCCTCTTGGTTCAGGGCCATAGAGAAGGCGCTGTCCAGGGCCTCATAGCTGCTTTGGGCCTGGCTGTGGCTGGTTTTGAGTTGTGCCATCCACGGTGTTTGGCCGAGATCAAAGGGCGGCACCATGAAGATAAAACGCGCGCCGTGGTCGTAGAGGCTTTGCCATTGCTGGCGCAGTGTGCGCGCTTGCAATTGCAGGTGGGCCACGGCTTCGGTTTGGCTCATGCTGCCTGCGATGACGGCTTCGGTGGTTTGCACGAGGTCTTCCATGCCCGCAGAAATGAGGACGACATCTGAGGGGCCAAAGCGGGCATCGGCCAAGCGCGTTTGAATTTGGGCTTGGGTATCGGCCACATTGCTATGGCCTTGCGCCCAAGCCGTGCCGCCTTGGTTGTGAGGCAGCATGTCCAGCTCGAAATAGCCAGCGACATAGTGCGGAATGGCGTAATCGGCAGGGGTGCTGGCATCGGCCGGATTGACGGTGTAGATGCGGCCATTGCTGCCGGCATCAACCAAGCCATCGCCAAAGGTGTAGAGGGCGGTGGGTGTCAGTGGTTTGTGGATTTTGCCGTTGCCACCGCAGGCGGCCAAGCCGAGGCTGAGCAAGCCCAAAAGGGCGGAGAGAAGAAGGCGGTTTTTCATGGGATGCAGAGAAAGAGGCAAAAAGTAGGGGGGCTTATTCTTCGTCAAAAAAGCCTTGGAAGATGCTGTCGTCCAAGCGGTTTTGATCGAGGATGCGCAGGCGGTGGTTGGCCAATTCAATGGCCGCTTGTGCCGCCTCTGTGCCTTTCACGGTCTGGCGGGCCACGGCTTGTTCCATGTTCTCCACCGTGAGGATGGCGTTGGCAATGGGGATGCTTTTGTCCAGCGCCACGCGGGTCACGCCTGCGCCAGACTCATTGGCCACCAGCTCGAAGTGGTAGGTCTCACCCCGAATGATGCAGCCCAGCGCAATCATGGCGTCAAAGCCATCGCGGTGTTGGCTGAGGATGCTCAACATTTGCGGCACTTCAAGCGCGCCAGCCACGCTGCAATGCTCGATGTCGAATTCGCGCACACCCAAGCGCAGCAATTCGGCTTGGCAGGCGGCCCACAGGGCGTTGGTGACGCCGGTGTTAAAGCGGGCTTGCACGACAGCGATGCGCAGGCCACGGCCGTGCAAATGGGCTTCTGGGGCTTGATCTTGTTGGGCGTCTTGCATGGCTTGAATCCTTGCTTGTTTCAGGCGGTGGGGGCGGCCAAATAACCGGTGACTTCAAGGCCGTAGCCGGCCATGCTGGGCAGGCGCAGTTCTTTGCTCAGTAGTTGCATATGGCTCACGCCCAAGTCGCGCAGAATTTGCGCGCCAATGCCATAGGTGCGCACATCGGGTTTGGCGCTGGCTTTGTTGGGGCTGGCCTTTGCCTCGGTCTCAGCGGCGAAGCTGGCGGCCAAATTGTCAAGCCCAGCCTCGCAGTTGAGCAGCACAGCCACACCTTGGCCTTGGGTTTGAATGTGGCGCAAGGCGGCATCCAGTGGCCAAGAGTGTTTGCTGTCGCCCGCTTCAAGGGCAGAGAGCAAGTCCAGTGGGCCGTGCACGCGCACGGGCACGCTTTGCCCTTCTTGCCATTGGCCCAAACTGAGGGCCAAATGCAGCAGGCCGCTGGGTTTGTCGCGGTAGAGGGTGGCGGTGAATTCGCCTTGCGTCGTTTGCATGGGGCGGCTGCCGATTTTTTCAATCAGGCTTTCAGTGCGGCTGCGGTATTCAATGAGGTCGGCAATGGTGCCGATTTTTAGACCGTGCTCGGCGGCAAAAATCTTCAAATCGGGCAGGCGGGCCATGCTGCCGTCTTGCTTGAGGACTTCACAAATGACGGCGGCGGGGCTGCAACCGGCCATGGCGGCCAAATCGCTGCCTGCCTCGGTGTGGCCCGCGCGCATGAGCACGCCGCCATCTTGCGCTTGCAGGGGGAAGATGTGGCCCGGCTGCACCAAGTCGCTGGGCACGCTGTTTTTGTTCACGGCCACGGCAATGGTGTGGGCGCGGTCGGCGGCAGAGATGCCTGTGGTCACGCCTTCAGCGGCTTCCACCGATACGGTGAAGGCGGTGCTGTAAGCCGCGCCGTTGTTGGCCGTCATGGGGGGCAGTTGCAAATACTCGCAGCGCGCGCGGTCAAGCGTGAGGCAAACCAGACCACGGGCGTGGGTGACCATGAAGTTGATGGCCTCGGCTGTGATGTGGTCGGCGGCGATGATCAAATCGCCTTCGTTTTCGCGGTCTTCTTCATCAACCAGAATGACCATGCGGCCTGCTTTGAGCTCGGCAACGATGTCTTCAACAGGGGAAATAGGCGTAGGCATAGGAAGCGGTGCGGCTTGAAATGAGGAAAAGGGCCATTCTAACTGCGGCACTCAGTCGGCCAAGAAGCGCTGCGCAATGGCCCCAACAAGGCGACGAGAGGGCGAGATGCGTGCGCCCAAGGCGGCGAGTTTGTTGCCCCAGCCCGGAATGATGCGACGGCGGCCCGCCATCATGGCGGCAAAACCTGCTGCGGCCACGGCCTCAGGGGGCATGGCCAGTGGGCGGGCTTTGTCCAGCCCCGCATTGGCAAAAAATGGCGTCTGCACGGGGCCAGGGGCCAAGTGGGTGCAGGTGATGGGCGTGCCCATGAGGTCTTGGCTCAGGCTCTCAGACAGGCTGACCATATAGGCTTTGGTGGCGGCGTAAGCGCCTTGCTTGTGGTGGGGGTAGATGTAGCCCGCAATGGAGCTGACATTGAGGATGCGCCCGCGCCCCTGCGCCAGCATGGGCGGCAAAAAGTGGCGGATGAGCAAGGAGGGGGCCAGCATATTGAGGGCCAGCATTTGCTCTAGGCGCTGGGGGTCGTGGTCTTGGTAGTGCTCATCGCAGAGGCCAAAGCCAGCATTGTTCACCAGGTATTCAATGGCGATGCCTTGCGCCTGCACCCAGTCGGCCAAGGCTTGGGCTGCGCCCGCTTCGCCCAAATTCAGGCAGTGTTGCAGCACGGGCACGCCGTATTCGGCACTGAGTTCTTGGCACAAAGGCGGCATCAGCTCGCAACTGCGGCTGGAAGCGGTGAGCAGCAGTGGGATGCCCGCTTTGGCAAAGCGCCGCGCCAAGGCCAAGCCGATGCCGGTGGATGCGCCTGTGATGAGGGCATAGCCCGTAGGCAATGGTGTGCTCATGCGGCTGGTGTGGCGCTTATTGGCGCACTTCGCCTTCGCCGAGCACGATGTATTTCAGCGAGGTCAGGCCAGGAATGCCGACTGGCCCACGGGCGTGGAATTTGTCGGTGCTGATGCCGATTTCTGCGCCCAAGCCGTATTCAAAGCCATCGGCAAAGCGGGTGGAGGCATTGACCATGACGCTGGACGAATCGACCTCTCGCAAAAAGCGCTGCGCGTGGCGGTGGTCGGTGGTCAAAATTGCCTCGGTGTGGCCGCTGCTGTAGCGGTTGATGTGGGCAATGGCGGCGTCCAAATCGTCCACCACTTTGATGCTGATGATGGGGGCCAAATACTCCTCGCTCCAGTCGGCTTCGCTGGCGTCTTTGAGCAAGGCGGCGTTTTGCTCGGCATTCAAAGCTGGGGCAATCAGGGCTTTGCTGGCCGCGTCGCAGCGCATTTCCACGCCTTTGTCGGCAAAAATGCTGGCGATGCGGGGCAAGAAGGCGGGCGCAATGGCCGCATGCACCACCAAGCTCTCAGTCGCATTGCAGGGGCTGTAGCGTTGGGTTTTGGCGTTGTCCACCACTTTCAGCGCCAGCTCCAGCTCGGCGCTGGCATCCACAAAGCTGTGGCAGTTGCCATCCAAGTGCTTGATGACGGGCACTTTGGCCTCGGCGCTGATGCGCTCAATCAGGCCCTTGCCGCCGCGCGGGATGATGACATCGACAAACTCGGGCAGGGCGATGAGCGCACCCACGCAGGCGCGGTCGGTGCTGGGCACGAGCTGCACCGCGTCTTCAGGCAGGCCCGCTGTTTTCAGGGCTTGGCGCACCAAATCGGCCAAGGCACGGTTGGAGTGAATGGCCTCAGAGCCGCCGCGCAAAATGCAGGCATTGCCGCTTTTAATCGACAGGCTGGCCGCTTCAATCGTCACATTCGGGCGGCTTTCATAAATCATGCCAAACACGCCCAAAGGCACGCGCATTTGCCCCACGCGAATGCCGCTGGGCTGCTGCTGCATACCCACAATATCGCCAATGATGTCGGGCATGGCGGCCAGTTGCTCGCAGCCTTGGGCGCAGGTTTCCAGCACGGCGGGGGTGAGCTTGAGGCGATCGACCAAAGGCTCATCGAGGCCCGCAGCGCGGGCGGCATCGAGGTCTTGGGCATTGGGCGCTTGCAGGGCGGCAGTTTCGCTGCGCAGCAGGTGGGCGAGTGCTTTCAAGGCTTGGTTTTTAGCCGCAGGCGAGGCGCTGGCCATGAGGCGGCTGGCGCGGCGGGCTTTGGTGCCCATTTCCAGCATCAGGGCTTGGGGGTCTAAAGTCGTGTTCATGGCTTCATTTTAGGCAGGGGTTTAAGGCTGCGCAGCGGGCGGAAAAATGGCCCCGCCGCTCTGCGGCACTTGCGGCCCACTGGGGGCGGGGGCCCAGTCAAAGGCGCGGCGGTCGCGGCCTTGGGTGAACTCATACAAATCGAGCTGGCGCTCCAGGCGCGCGCCGCCATCGCGCAGCAGGGGCTGCCAAGTCAGGCGGCCTTGCTCGGTGCTGGAGCGCGGCAGCAAAATATCGAGCGGGAAGCGCAGGTAAATGCCTTTGTCAAAACTGCCTTCGCCGAACTCGCGGCTGGAGACATTGGTGCGGGTGATCCACGCACCAAAGGTGACGCCGTTGTCAAAAGTGCGGCTCAAATCGAGGGTTGCGCCCTTGTCGCCAGCTAAATAGCGGCCCAAGCGGAATTTGACCATGATGTCTTGCCAGCCGGTATCCCAATAGATGTTGGCGTGGCCGGTGCTGACCTCGTAGTCGCGCAAACGCAGGTTTTGCTCAAAGCTGCGCTGGCGCACGCGGTTGAGGTCTAAGCCATAGGCCAAGCGGCTGCCCCGTGGGCGGTAGAGCCATTCGCCGCCTACGCCTGCATACATGGGCTCCAGCAGGCCACCATAGAGGCTGTAGAAGTGGTTTTCACCCACTTGCCCCACATGGCTCAGTTGCAGGTGTTCCAAAGTCAGGCGGCGGCTGGTTTGGTATTCACGGATGAAGGTGCGCACGCGCGGCAGTTCGCTGCCTGCGGTGTAGGTGAATTTGTCGTAGTTGTCGAGCAGGCGCAGATTCACGCCGCCGCTCAGCCAGGTGTTTTCTTGCAAGCGCCATTCGGCCTGTGCATGTACGCCCAATTGGTAGAGCAAAAAGGTGTCTGGCCCGCCAAAACTTTGGCTGATGCTGGGCGTGAGGGCAAAGTGCAGGCGCTCGGCCGCTTCAAGCAAGGCGGCGCTGGGCTGGGCTGGGCTGGGTGCAGCGGCGCTGCTTTGGGTTTGTGGTGTTTCTGCGGCATCAGGCAGGGGCTGGGCGGCGGCTGCGCTGAGGTCGTTCATGCGCTTGACCTGGGCCACAGCCTGCGGCTGCACTGCCGCGTGGCTGGGCGAGTGCGGCGCTTGCGCTTGGGCGGCCCAAGCTTGGCGTGGCACTTGGCGCTCTTCCAGTTGCAGGCCGTGCTCGACATAGCGCAGGGCCATGCGGTCGATGTCGGGTGGTGCATCGCGGTGCAGCAGGGCCAGCAGGCGCTGCTCGCGCTCTTGGCGGTAGGTGCTGCCTTGGTCTTCCAAGTGCAGGCGCAGCAGACCCGGCTCGGCGCGTTCAATTTGGCGCACTTGCCAGCCTGTTTGCGCTTCAATTTCAGCGCGGGTGCTGGCCCAATCATCGGCATTTTGCGCACCCACGGCGGGTGCTTGCGGCGCAATGGCGGCCATGGGTGCATCCAGCACTTTAGGCGGTGTGGTTTGGGCGGCGTTGGCGTGCAGGGTCAAGCCGAGCATGAGGCGCTTGCCGCGCTCCAGGCCCATGCTCACATCGGCATAGGGGTTGAGGCGGTAGTTGGCGCCGAAGTTGAAGGCGGTTTTTTGCCCCAAATCCTTGCGGCCAGCCGGCTCGTGGCGGTAGTCATTGCCTTCGTATTCCAATTTCAGGCTCAAAGGCTGGTGTGGGGTTTGCCATTGCACGCCGGCAAAGGCGGCGCTGCGGCCACGGAACATGGCCTTCCAGTTCACTGTGCCGCCGCTGCCTGAGCTGCGCTGGCGATCTTCTTTAAAGCGGCTGCTGAGCAGGCCCAAGGGGTTGCTGATGTTGCCGCGTGCGCCCACATAGCCCCAGCCCAAACCCGCGCTGAAATCGAGGTTGCCGCTGCGTTTGTTGGCCACCACATACTCGCCTGAGAACAAGCCCGTGCCGCCAAAATCGCGCGCGCCCACGGCCACGGCAGGCAGGTAGCGGCTCTCTTGCAGCAGGCGCACTTTCAGGTCAATGCTTTTGTCTTTGAGCGACTGCGTGGTCAGATTGGGGTCATTGCTGTAGCGGCGGTCACCCAGGCGGGTGTAACGAAAGCCAGTTTCCAGCCAATCAAAGGGCTGCAACAGGGTGCTCAAGCGCGTGTAGGGCTGCACATGGCTGAGGTGGATGCGGGCGCTGCCCGCAGGGGCCATGCGTGCCGTGGGGGTTTGCAGCAAGCCGATTTCGCCCCAGTCATTGGCGCTGAGGATGAGATCGCGGTCGCGGTTGCGCCAAACCTCGCGGCGCAGCGTGCTGCTGTTCACGGGCAGCAGGGCGCGGTGGCTGCCGGCCAAGCCATCGGCGGCAGGGCCTTGGCTGGCCAAATAGGCGCTGAGCCAGGCCGAGACTTCGGCGCTGAAGCCGCTGTCATAGCGGGGCGACCAAATCCAAGCTCCAGGTTCGGGGGCTTCGGGCTGCTGGGCGTTCCACAGCCCTTGGCCGTGGCGCACTTGGCGGCCATCGGGCTGGGCCAACCAGACCCAATCGCGGGCAGCAGCATCGGCAGTGCAATAGCTGATGTAGCGCAGCGCGGGCGCGGCGGCCTCATGGCGCACTTGGCAGAGCTGGCCGTTTTCCAGCACCACCGTTACGGTTTGGGGGCGGCTGGGCAGGTGTACGCGGTCATTGGGGCCGAGGACGGGGTCTTGCTGCGGGTGGATGTTGAGCCAAATGCCATCGGGCAGGGCGATGCTGCTGCGGCCCGTGACGGGCAGACCTTGCAGCCACAGGCGCAAAGTGTCATAGCGGCGGTCTTGCCCCAAGGCTTGAATCAGGCGGGCTTTGGCCGCTGTTTGTGCCGGCACTTCTTGCGCCGATTGCCACACCAAGCCAGCGGGGTAATCGCCCGCTTGGGCAGGGTGGGCCAGCAGCCAATGGCTCAGGCGCTGGCCTTGGGCTGCGGCGGGTGCATCGGCAGCGGCCACAGCGCCTGCGGCGGCTGCAAAAGCAGCAAGCAGCAAACGGGCAAATGGGGTGTGGCGGGCAGAGTCAAACATGGGGCAAGGGGTGGGGGCTAGGGCTGCGCGGGCGCGGCAGCGGGCCAAGCTTCTAGGCTAAAACAAACCCCTGCGGCCAAGCATTGTTCAGAATAGACCAAAGCCCAGCCGCCTTGGGCTTGGCGGGCCAAAGCAAAACGGGCAGGCGGCAAGGGGCGGGCCATGGGGTCTTGGCTGGCGGCTTGGCTGGCCCGCCAACTGGCCCAGTGGCCGTGGGGGTCGTGCAGCAAGCTGCTTTCTTCAAACCAAAGCAAATCAGCCGCTTGCTGGCGCAGCAAAGCGGCAGGCTGGGGCGGCGGCGCAATGGCGCGGATGTCAATCAGCTCACGCACATTGGCGTGGCCGCCTGGGGCCACATCACGAATGCGCAGGTAGGGGCGCAGGCTGCGGCCCGCTTGGTGGGCTTGGGCCAGCTCGCCCCAAGAGGGCGTGGCACTGTTGCGGGCCTGCCGCCAATCGGCATACCAACTGCCGCTGCTGCCCACAATGCGGCCTTGTGGCGACAGGCGCAGCAGCTCACCGGCAGGGCTGACCCAGAGGCTGTAATCGGCTTGGTCTGCAATGTGGGTGAAGAAGAAAAAGCCTTGGCCCAAGCTGGCACGCAGGCTGCGGCGCTCGGTGGGGGCGGGCATTTGCGCCAGCTCAGCGCGGCTGGCGCTGGGACGGCCCCACAGGTCTTGCGCGGTTTGCTGCCAAATGGCATTGGGCCCTGTGTTACTGCAACCGGCCAAGGCCAGCATCAAAAAAGCGGCCATAAAAAAGCAGCTCAGTGCGGGACTGAGCTGCTGGGTGCGAGGGAGGGCGAATCTGCGTTGGCGCACCAAATGCCTTTGGGCTTAGTTGGTGCCTGTGCCGCCGCTACCGCCACCAGAGGCCGCAGCCAAAGCAGCAGCCACGGCTGCACCAATCAGAATTTGTGAACCCGTTACGCCAGCGGTGATGCCAGCAATGCTACCGCCTGCGGCAGCGCTTGTTGATGTAGCGGGTGCAGCAGCGGCGGTTTGTGCGGCAGCAGCCTCAGCAGCGGCGGTTTGTGCGGCGGCGGCTTGTGCGGCGGCGGCCTCAGCAGCGGCAGCTTGTGCGGCGGCAGCCTCAGCAGCGGCGGCTTGTGCGGCGGCAGCTTCAGCAGCGGCGGCTTGTGCGGCGGCAGCTTCAGCAGCGGCGGCTTGTGCGGCAGCAGCCTCAGCAGCAGCGGTTTGTGCGGCGGCAGCCTCAGCAGCGGCGGTTTGTGCGGCGGCAGCCTCAGCAGCGGCGGTTTGTGCGGCGGCAGCTTCAGCGGCTTCGGCCTCAGCAGCCAAGGCGCGGTTGACGGCAGAAGACTCTTGGCTCAAGCGGGCCGCATCCACGCAATCTTGCTGGCAGCACAAAGAGATCCAAGACTCGGGCTCAGTTTCCGCCAAGATGCGCAGTTTTTGGTCCAGCGCTTTGTCACCTGCTGAGCAGTTGGCATAGCAGCAAGAGGAAGGCACGCTGGTGATGCTGCTGGGAATTTGCGCCGCCACTTGGCCAGCAGCGAGCAAGCTGGCCACGGCCAAACCGATCAGGTGCAGTGATTGAGTTGAAGTGCGCATGACAAGCATTCTCCGAATAAACAATTTATGAGTATAAGTGGGCGATTTTACTCATAAAAAGTTTTGCCTGCCAAGTCATATTCAAGCGTGCAGGCGCAAGGTGCGCCGCCTCTGGGCTGTGCGTATCGGAGAGCACGGATTGCGGCGCTGCTGTAAGCGCCACAGACTGCTTAGTTGGTGCCTGTGCCGCCGCTACCGCCACCAGCGGCGGCGGCTGCGGTCGCGGCAAGAGCCGCGCCGATGGCAATTTGCGTACCCGTAATACCTGCGGTGATGCCGGCAACTGTGCCGCCTGTCACGGCACCAGAAGTGGCGGCTGTTGTTGCAGCCGCCTCTGTGATGGCTGCTTCTGTGACGGCAAGCTCTGTTGTGGCCACTTCAGTGGCGGCTGTCGTTTGGCCCACTGTAGCGCCCTCGGCCTTTGTTTCTGCGGCTACGGCGCTTGCTGCGGCCAAGAAACTGGCTGCGGCCAAAGTCAGCCATTTCAGTGATTTGCGTGAATTGTTCATGGTAACAGTCCTCCGTTTTGGGTTTATTCCTCTAAAGCGGTAATTTTACACAAAAGGTATTTTGTGAAGCAAGCTATTTTTTTGTGTATCGCGGGCGGCCAGTGCAGCGACAATATGCGCCTATGGCTAATCACACGACACCCCCGCCCGAGCAAACCTTGTTATTGGTTGATGGCTCCAGTTATTTGTACCGCGCCTTTCATGCCATGCCTGATTTGCGCGCCGATCCGCAAGACCGCAGCAGTGCGCCCACAGGGGCCATTCGCGGCATGGTGAATATGCTGCAAGCGCTTGAAAAAGAGTTTGCAGCGCAGCGCAAGGCGGTGGTGTTTGATGCCAGCGGCCCGACCTTTAGGGACGCCATTTACTCCGAGTACAAGGCCAACCGCAGTCCCATGCCCGATGATTTGCGCGCGCAAATTGCGCCGATTCATGAGGTCGTGCGCTTGCTGGGCTGGCCTGTGCTGACCGTGCCCGGCATTGAGGCCGACGATGTGCTGGGCACTTTGGCCCGCATTGGTGCAGAGCAGGGCTTGTTCACCATCATCAGCACGGGCGATAAAGACATGGCCCAATTGGTGAATGAACAGGTGATGCTGGTGGACACCATGAATGGCAAACGCCGCGATGTAGCGGGCGTGCAGGCCGAGTTTGGCGTGCGCCCTGAGCAGATGGTGGACTTCCAAACTCTGGTGGGCGATGCCGTGGACAATGTGCCCGGCGTGGCCAAAGTGGGGCCGAAAACAGCGGCCAAATGGCTGGGCGAATACGACACGCTAGAGAATTTGCTGGCCCACCATGCCGACATCAAAGGCGTGGCGGGGCAAAATTTGCGCGAGGCCATGGACTGGCTGCCCACAGGGGCCCAGTTGGTCAAAATCAAAACCGATGCGGATGCCGAGCTGAGCCCCTTTTTGCCTGATTTGCCCCAGCTCGATGCCCTGCAAAGCCAAGCGCCTGATGCGGCGGCCTTGGTTGATTTCTACCAGCAATACGGTTTTCGCACACTGGCGGCGAATTTGCAAAAGGGCCGCGCGCCAGCCGCCAGCGCTGCTACGGGCGATTTATTCGCCGCTGCTGCTGATGCGACCGAAGCAGACACGCCCAAGGCCGACATCCAAACCACTTACGAAACCATCCTCACGCAAGCGCAGCTTGATGTGTGGCTGCAAAAAATCGCCCAAGCCGAGCTGACGGCGCTGGATACCGAAACCACCAGCCTCAACCCCATGCAATGCCGCATTGTGGGCCTGAGCCTGAGCGTGGCCGAGGGCGAGGCGGCCTACATTCCGCTGGCGCACGACTACGCAGGTGCGCCCGAGCAACTGAACCGCGAGGCGGTGCTGGCCCAGCTCAAACCCTGGCTGGAAGACGCCAGCAAAGCCAAGCTGGGCACGAATGTGAAATACGACAGCCACAGCCTGGCCAACCACGGCATCACCGTGCGCGGCTGGCAGCACGATGTCATGCTGCAAAGCTATGTGCTGGAGGTGCACCGCCCCCACGGGCTGGAGGCTTTGGCCGAGCGCCATGCGGGCCGCCGTGGCCTGAGCTTTGAAGATGTGTGTGGCAAAGGCGTGGGGCAAATTGGCATCAACCAGGCCGATATTGACACCGTGACCCGCTATGCCTGCGAGGATGTGGACTTTGCCCTGAGCGTGCACCAAGCCCTGTGGCCGCAGTTGCAAGCGCAGCCTGCGCTCAAGCGCATTTACGCGCTGGAAATGGCCACCAGTGCCACCTTGTTTGCGATGGAGCGCCACGGCGTGGCGATAGATGCGACTTGCTTGCAGCGCCAAAGCCATGAGCTGGGCTTGAAGATACACGAGCTGGAGCAATCGGCCTGGGCGATGGCGGGGGGGCGCGAATTCAATCTGGGCAGCCCCAAGCAATTGGGCGAGATTTTGTTCAGCCCGCCGCCCGAAGGTTTGGGCCTGCCTGTGGTGAAGAAAACCGCCAAAGGCGCCATCAGCACGAATGAAGAAGTGCTGGAAAAACTGGCCGAGGACTACCCCCTGCCGGCCACCATTTTGCAGTGGCGCAGCCTGAGCAAGCTCAAATCCACCTACACCGACAAACTGCCCCTGCTCATACATGCTCAAACGGGCCGCGTGCACACCAATTACGCCCAAGCCGTGGCCATCACGGGGCGCTTGGCCAGCAGTGAGCCGAATCTGCAAAACATCCCTGTGCGCACGGCAGAAGGGCGGCGCATCCGTGAGGCTTTTGTGCCACGGGCCGGCCGTGTGCTGGCCAGTTGCGATTACTCGCAAATTGAGCTGCGCATCATGGCGCATTTGAGTGGCGATGCCGCCTTGCTCGAAGCCTTCAAACAAGGCCAAGATGTGCACCGCGCCACCGCTGCCGAAGTCTTCAATGTGGCGGTGGATGCCGTCAGCAGCGAGCAGCGCCGCTATGCCAAGGTCATCAACTTTGGCCTGATTTATGGCATGAGCGCCTACGGCTTGGCGAAAAATTTGGGCATCAGCCCAGCCGATGCCAAGCTCTGGATTGAACGCTACTTTGCCCGTTACCCGGGCGTGGCCCGCTATATGGACCACACCCGCGCCCAAGCCAAGGCGCAAGGCTATGTGGAAACCATTTTTGGCCGTCGCCTGTATTTGCCTGAAATCAACTCACCCAACGGCCCGCGCCGTGCTGGGGCCGAGCGCACCGCCATCAACGCGCCCATGCAGGGCACGGCGGCTGACCTCATCAAAATGGCCATGAACCGCATTCAGGCCGAGCTGCAAGCCTCAGGCAAAGATGTGCTCATGCTCATGCAAGTGCATGACGAATTGGTGTTTGATTTGCCCGAGGCTGAACTGCCTTGGCTGCGCGAATGCATCGTGCCGCTGATGGAAGGCGTGGCCGTGTTGAAAGTGCCACTGCTGGCCGAGCTGGGCGTGGGGCAGAACTGGGAGGAGGCGCACTGAAGCACGCCCAAGCGCCCGCAGATGGCGGCGGCTTAAAAGCGCCAGCTAGGCCAAATCTCGGCCTGCCAAGTGACACGGCAGGCGCTGCCCCAGCGCACCGTATCGCGCTCAACGGATTGGGCATCGTAGATGATGCCGTCAAATGCGACATAGGCGCTCAGGGCCTCGCGGTAGCTGCCTTTGCTATACACCGCCTCAATCTGGCGGTTGTGGATGCTGCCGACCGAGACGGGGGCGGGGCGGCTGATGGCATCGGGGTAGTTGATGCGGATTTGGCTGCCGCTTTGCTGGATGTAGAGGCGCTCATGCTCCATCGCACCCAAAGGCAGGCCCGTTACGCCGCAGGGGTCTTGGCTCAGTTGGTAATAGGCCGTCCAATTGCCTGAGACATCGGCCGCTGGCAAGCCCGAGCCACCACCGCAGGCGCTCAAGCCAAGGGCCAATACGCCAGCCGCAGCGCCAGCACGAAACACAGAAACAAAGGGGTGCAGCATCTCGCCTCTCCTCACACATATTGATGGGGGCAGAGCAGGCGGGCGCGCCTTGTTTTAGGGGAAAACCTGCCCTGCGTCGGTCAAAATCGCGTCCAGCGGCACATCGTGCGCCTCGGGCTTGAAGTCGGGCACCAAGCCGTTGGCGTAAGCCAAACCCACGGTAAAGGGCTTGGGCTGCAAACTGGCCAAAGTGCGGTCATAAAAGCCACCGCCATAGCCTAAACGATAACCCCCTGGCCCGTAGCCGACACAGGGCACAAAAAGCAGGGTGGGCACCACGATGGCGGTGTCCTTGGGCTTGGGGATGTCATAGGCATCGGGCTCCATGGGGCAGCCCGGGTACCAAGAGTAAAAAGTCAGGGTTTTGTGCTCTTTATTGACCACCGGCAGGCCAATACGGCGTTGTTGCTCTGGCGCGCCAGATAATAGATTCAACCCGACCTCGGCTTTGTGGCTGGGGGCGATGGTGTCTTTGATGGAAGGGCCAAGCACGGCATCTTCTTGCCAGCGGTAGAGTGCGGGCAAAGGGTCAAATTCGCCCTTGATGGGCCAATACGCGCCAATCACGCTATCTTGTCGGTCCATCAGCCACAAGCGCATGACATGCTGCAAGCGGGCAATGCGTTCCAAGCGGTCGGGTAGGTTCAGGCGTTCTGCAACCAGGCGTTGCCTTTGGGCTTTTTTGTCTTCTGGGCTAGGGCTCATGCGGGCGCGTTGGGGTGTTTTAAAGGTTTTAGTGTGTCGCCAGCGGCAAGCGATGGCGACGGGAAGGGGAAACGATTTTGGCAGTTTTTCAAAAATTTGTCAGTTCAAAGTGGATTTTGTCTGCCTCGGTGTGGGTCGTGGGCCTCGTTGGGGCCGTGGCAGCGCAGGCGCAAAGCAGCAGCGGTGACGCCGCCGCGCAAGCCATGGAAACGGCTTTTGCCCGCAAGCAAAGCGCGCAACTGAGCCAGCTTTTGCCACGGCTGGCGGGGCATCCGCTGGAGGCCTATGGCGCGTACTGGGAATTGAGCGCCCGCTTGGAGCAGGCCGAGCACAGCGAGATTCGCCACTTTTTGCAGCGTTGGCAGGGCAGTTATTTTGAAGACCGCCTGCGCAACGACTGGCTGCTGCTCTTGGGCAAGCAGGGCGATGCGGCCAACTTCGCGCAGGAATACCCCAAATTCCGTATGCGCGATGACCCCAATCTGCGCTGCTGGGCCGCCAGCTTCGGCTTAGAACGCGATGCCGCCGTGTTTTGGCAAGACTGGGCGGCCATGCGCGGCAGCAGTGATGCCTGCACCGCTGCGGCGGGGCGCTTGCTCGCGGGCGGGCAAATCAAGCGCGAGCACATCATCCGCAAAGCCCGCATGGCGGCTGAGGCGCGGCAGCACGGCAGCGCCGCTGAGGTGGCGGGCTTGGTCGATGCCAGCCTCAGCGCTGGCTTGCGCGCGCACTTGGGGCGGGCGGCGGCCAGCTTGCGCCAAGGCGAGGCCAGTGGTGAGCTGGCTTTGCAACTGCTGGGCCGCTGGGCCGCTGATAAGCCCGATGAGGCCGCCGACTGGCTGCGCAACAACAGCCGTGTGCTGAACCAAGAGCAGCGCGATTGGGCTTGGGGCGTGGTGGGCAAACATGCGGCGCTAGAGCTTTCAAACAGCGCCCCCCATTACTACAGCCAAGCCCAGGCCATGCAGGGCTGGAGCGACGACATGCTCGGCTGGCGTGTGCGCAGCATGATGCGGGCGGGCTTGCCGCAAAACAGTGCCCAAATTCTGGCCAGCATTGCCGCCATGAGTCCGCAGGCGCAAAACGACAGCACTTGGCTGTATTGGAAGGCGCGGGCGCTGGCCGCCAGTGGCCGTAAGGCTGAGGCGCAAAACATCTACCAAGGCATGGCTTCGGTGCAAGGTTTTTACGAACTGCTGGCCCTAGAAGAAACAGGTGCCAAAGTGCAACTGCCCGTATCGGCCAGCCCGCCCACAGCGGCTGAAATGGCCGCCGCACGCCAAAACCCTGGCCTGCAACGCGCCCTCTACGCCCTGCAAATTGGCGTGGCCAGCTTTGGTAACCGCGAATGGAACTATGTGGCACATTTGCACCAGCCCGGCGGCTTGCCCAGCCGTGAGCTACTGGCCGCAGCCGAACTCGCCTGCGAGCGCCAAATCTGGGACCGCTGCATCAACAGCAGCGAGCGCAATCGGGGCGCATTCGCCGTGTGGCAGCGCTATCCCACGCCCTTCCGCAACGAGGTGCTGCGCCACAGCGCCGCCGTGGGCATGGATCCCGCCTATGTCTATGGTCTGATACGGCAAGAATCGCGCTTTATGGTGCGCGCGCGCTCAGGCGTGGGCGCTTCTGGCTTGATGCAAATCATGCCCGCCACGGCGCAATGGACGGCCCGCAAAATCGGCATGACGGACTTCAACCCCGCGCAAACCTACCACAGCGACACCAATGTCAAACTCGGCGTGAACTACCTGCACCTGCAATTGCAAGACTTCTCAGGCTCGCGCCCGCTGGCGGCGGCGGCCTATAACGCGGGGCCGAACCGCCCCAAACGCTGGCGTGAGGGCGCTGGCCCGCTGGAGGGCGCGATTTGGGCCGAGAATGTGCCCTTCAGCGAAACCCGCGACTATGTGAAACAAGTGCTGGCCAACAGCACCCTCTACGGTGTGGTGCTCGAAGGCCGCCCGCAATCCCTGCACGAGCGCTTGGGCACGGTGCGCCCCGCGCCTTTCTCTTACTGAGCGCCGCCTTCTCAGGGCTGCGCCTTAGCGCAAGAACAGGCGGTAAGCGGGGTTGTCGCTCTCGTCGGTATAGGGGTAGCCCAGCTTGTGCAGAAAGTCTTGGTAGGCTTTTTCATCCTTGGCTGGCACTTGCAAGCCCACCAAAATCTTGCCGTAATCTGCGCCTTGGTTGCGGTAGTGAAAAAGGCTGATATTCCAGCCTGGCCGCATGGCGTTGAGAAACTTCATCAGCGCCCCGGGCCGCTCCGGGAAGGTAAACGACAGCAGGCGCTCCTCGCCCACCAATGGCGTCGGTCCGCCCACCATATGGCGGATGTGATCGCGCGCCAACTCATCGTGCGTCATATCCAGCGTGGCAAAACCATTCTTCACAAAATGCTTGGCGATTTTCGCGCTCTCGCCCTTGTGCGGCGTGGTCAGGCCCACAAACACATGGGCCTCATTGCGCTGCGCCGCCTCCGTCATGCGGTAATTGAACTCGGTGATATTGCGCGGCCCGCCGGGCAGCTCGTCAAAGAGCTGGCAAAAGCGCCTGAAACTGCCGCGCTCCTCAGGCAAAGTCACGGCAAACAGGGCCTCTTTCTCCTCGCCCACCACGGCGCGTTCGGCGACAAAACGCAGGCGCTCAAAATTCATATTCGCGCCGCACACAATGGCGCCATAAGTCTCGCCCTTGCGCTTGTGGCTGGCGGCATATTTTTTAATCGCCGCCACCGCCAAAGCGCCCGCAGGCTCGACCACCACACGGGTGTCGTCAAAAATATCTTTGATGGCCGCGCACATCTCATCGGTATTCACCGCAATAAAGCCATCAACCATGCCCGGCGTATTCACCACGCGGAAGGTTTCTTGGCCCACCAGCTTCACCGCCGTGCCGTCTGAAAACAAACCCACATCGGCCAGCTCTACGCGCTCGCCCGCCTCAACCGAATCGATCATGGCGTGGGAATCGGCCGCCTGCACACCAATCACCTTCACCTCAGGCTGCAAAGTCTTGATGACCGAGGCCACGCCCGCGAGTAAACCGCCGCCGCCTATGGCCACAAACACCGCATCCAAATGGCCGCCGTTGATGGACTGCACCTGCCGCAACATCTCCAGCGCAATCGTGCCTTGGCCGGCAATCACATCGGGGTCGTCAAAGGGGTGAATAAACACCATGCCCTTTTTCTGCTCCAGCGCCTTGGCGTGCTGGTAAGCGTCGGAATAGCTCTCGCCCGCCAGCACCACCTCGCCGCCCAAACTTTTTACCGCATCCACCTTCAATTGCGGCGTTGTTGTGGGCATCACAATCGTGGCTTTGATGCCCATGCGCTGCCCGCCCAAAGCCACGCCCTGCGCATGGTTGCCTGCGGAGGCGCAAATCACGCCCTTCTTCTTCTGCGCTGGGCTCAATTGCGCCATCTTGTTGTAAGCGCCGCGCAGCTTGAAACTGAATACTGGCTGCTGATCCTCGCGCTTGAGTAAAACCTTGTGCCCCAGGCGCTCGCTCAACTTTGGCGCCACATGCAGCTCACTCTCTAGGGCCACATCGTAAACCCGCGCTTGCAGGGACTTGAGCAAATAATCATTGGCGCTAAGCGCCTGTGTGGCCGCCTTGGCGGCTGAGGAGCGGGTCTTTTTCATGCCCTAAATCATAGCGAAAACACGGCCCCAAGCCGCCATGCCGCACAGAGCCTGCCCCCCGCACTGGGGCGCAAAGCCCTATAATTTGCAGCCTTTGACCCCTAGCGGGCTGCCACTGGGCTGAAAGTGGCCAGCGCCGCACTTAATAAAGCTCCCATCATGTCTTTATTCGTTCATAAATACGGCGGCACATCCATGGGCTCGACTGAGCGCATCGCCAATGTCGCCAAACGCGTTGCCAAATGGGTGCAAGCGGGCCACCAAATCGTGGTCGTGCCCAGCGCCATGAGCGGCGAAACCAACCGCCTGCTCGGCCTCGCGCAAGAACTCGCCCCCGCACACCCTGATGCCAGCTACTACCGCGAGCTCGACGCCCTCGCCGCCACGGGCGAGCAAGTCTCCGTCGGCCTCTTGGCCATCGCCCTGCAAGCCTTGGGCGTGCCCGCCGTCAGCTTTGCCGGCTGGCAAGTGCCCATCAAAACCGACAGCAACTACACCAAAGCCCGCATCGACAGCATCGACGCCGAGCACATCCGTCGCGAGCTGGACGCGGGCAAAGTCGTCATCGTCACCGGCTTCCAAGGCGTCGATGCCCTCGGCAATGTCACCACCTTGGGCCGTGGCGGCTCTGACACCTCGGCCGTGGCCGTTGCCACCGCGCTCAAAGCCGAAGAATGCCTCATCTACACCGATGTGGACGGCGTGTACACCACCGACCCCCGCGTCGTGCCCGAAGCGCGCCGCCTGAGCAGCGTCAGCTTTGAAGAAATGCTGGAAATGGCCAGCTTGGGCAGCAAAATCCTGCAAATCCGCTCCGTTGAATTTGCTGGCAAATACAAAGTTCGTATGCGCGTACTCTCCAGCTTCACCCCCTGGGACATCCCCGTGGAAGAAGAGGAAAACTCTGGCACCTTGATTACTTTTGAAGAAGACGAAAACATGGAACAAGCCCTAGTCTCTGGCATCGCCTTTAGCCGCGATGAAGCCAAAATCTCCGTGCGCGGCGTGCCCGACATGCCCGGCATCGCCTACCAAATCTTGGGCGCTGTGGCCGAAGCCAACATCGAGGTGGACATGATCATCCAAAACCTCTCCACCGACGGCAAAACCGACTTCACCTTCACCGTCGGCCGCAACGACTACGCCCAAGCCCTGGATCTGCTGCGCACCAAAGTCGGCCCCAAACTCGGTGTTGCCAACATCGACGGCGACCCCAAAATCTGCAAAGTCTCCATCGTCGGCATCGGCATGCGCAACCATGTGGGCGTCGCCAGCAGCATGTTCCGCGCCCTCAGTGAAGAAGGCATCAACATCCTCATGATCTCCACCAGCGAAATCAAAACCTCCGTCGTGGTGGATGAAAAATACCTCGAACTGGCCGTGCGCACCCTGCACAAAGCCTTCGACCTCGACCAAGCTGCCTAAAGCGGCCCAAAGCGGGGAAAATTTTTCGCCGCCCTGCCAAAAGCGCCCGCGCTTGGGGCATAATAGGCGGCTTACGGCTAGGAGTGGTGACCGAGTGGCCGAAGGTGCTCCCCTGCTAAGGGAGTATGCGGTGTTGAGCCGCATCGAGGGTTCGAATCCCTCCCACTCCGCCAAAAACATCAAAGCCCCTGAACTTCAGGGGCTTTTTTTTGCGCCCAAAGGCTTGGCTTTCCTCATCTTTGGCTTGGGGCTTGGGTGGGCCTGAGCTGCGCTTGTGGGCCTTACACGCGCCCAGCCAGGCGCAAGCTGGCGCGCTGCTGGTTGGGCTTGGGATATAAGGTCTGTAAGCAGACACAGCGAAGTTAGTTGGAGCGAGTGCCTGAAAAAACAGAAGTAAAGGATGAAAATGAAAAAAGTGCAATGAAGCCGCACAACCAAAATCCCGCAATGCCAATCCGAAGTAATAAGACTCTAGATGGATCGTGAGTCGCGAAAAATAAATATTGGCCAGCAAAGCCTAAGACGATAGAGACCCATGCAGATGCTAGTGCAATGGAGCGTCGGTTTCCTCTTATTATGGCTAAGATTATAAAGAAAAGTGGCCAAGTTGTGTATATATAGATTTTAATTGAATTCAGCGTGAGGGCTGACTCTCCATCTGACTGGAAAAAAGCAATGGCCTGGCCAGACGCCAGCATAAATAGTGTTGTAATTGTTATTGAATCTGTTAAATTGCAATGATGTCGCATATGAAGTGATGAAGATTTAAACTTGAGTTATTTTTCTATCCAAGATTAAATAATTTTTATGGCAGTGCCTTAAAGTGGGCTAGTGACAATGTGAAAATAAGAAAAATGACGAGGGACACAACATTGATGAGGCTCCCTTTGATGATGGGTGCCCCAAGGATGTAGGCATAAATTGCTGATCCTATAAAGATGTATAAAATTATGAATGGAATCCCATCAGAAAGTAAAGCACGAATGATGGCTGTGAGAGTGAAAGATACGATGATGGCCAAAAGTGAAAATCCAAATCCAGCCCGCTTCGCACCAAAAATACGGGCTGCAAAAATGACTAGCAGTGTGGCCAATACCGCAGCCACAGCCAGTGCAATGATGATACCTAAAAAAAGCAGAAGCATCTTTTTTCCTATGAATGAGGGTTTTGACTTGACGACGCGTCAATGTTGGGATGAAAAATCAATTCAGGAAGGCCATTTGGGTGAACAAAGACGACGGCATTTTGATCGTGCCGAACGCATAGTTCCATAGCCATGAATCTACTGATCGGCAATGCGAAGAAGCTGTCTTCTTGAAATTGACCATCAGGGCTAGAGCCGATGCCAGATAAAACAGTGGAAGCGATCTTGTCGAGTTCATCTTTCAGCACCCTATTTGCTTTGTCATTATCGGTTGGGGTTGAAACCTGACTAAAGGGGTTCCATGCGGTCACAAATACAGCCCCCTCTGCCGAGGATGCTGCCATCAACTTTTCCGCCTCCTCTGAAGCATGGCCAATCCGAAGAATGAATGCTGTATCTGGTGCGGATACGCAGTAATTTGTGTCTTTGTATGCGGCGACTAGTTCTGGTGCTATTTTCATTTTTTTATTCTTCAGTTGGCTTTGGGGTGTGTGAGAAGTGCCTCTTCATCTTCTCTGGCAATGTTTTTTTAGATATTCAAGGGTGCTTTATGATTTAAAGTGACGGCAATTTTTACCCTTTAAGTCCTAATTTTTGGTTAAGGGGCAGGCATCGGCTCATTTTAATCCGTGCAACAAATGCTCTTAAAGCAATTGTTGTGTATCTTTTTACTGTAAAGGTTCATGTGGGTGCTTTAAGTGAAACCTGCAAAATGAAATGGCCAACAATATGGAAGGCAATAAAAGAACAACAGGAAGCACTAAGGGGGATGTCAAGAGCACGCTCAATACTCCCGCGATGCAGCCAGATATGGGCCAATATTTAGGCAGCCTCTTGTCAAATGCCCACGCTATTGCCATGACAAACCAAGAGAACCAAGCATAGTCAAAGATGAGCATGATGGCCACCAGAAAGGGGGTGGTTTCCTGAGATTTGTTGCCTATTAAATTGGATAAAAACCAATCTGCTGGTAAAAATAAAAAACCAAGGGATGGGAAGATGGCTGTTGGGAGAAATGAAATGACAAGGCATGAGATGATTGATGCGACTCTCAGTGCAAATATTGTATTTTTCATTCCATCGCCTTTAGATTTTGACCAGACGCATAGCGAAATAAATTCAGTCATCGAGAGGTGGTCGGCTGCAATGACGGGTTAGAAGCAATTAGCGATGCATCTGCCAAGAACTGCCCGCAGCTAGCCAAAACAGAGGAATAGAGAAGAACGACTGTAACCAGTAGCTCATGTTTATGTCGCCGTGGCTTGAGCAAGCTTTTGATTCGACGCAGACGCCATGGAGCACAACCTGGACGAAGGTGAGGCTTGATGCCAAGAAAAATTGCGATAAGAAACGCGACAGCCCATTAAGTCGGTCGCTCTGCCTTGGCAGGCAAACATCAAAATGACGAACCGCCAGAGTACTTTGGTCATGAGGCCTAACGCTTTGCTCACCGGTAAATTGCGAGCGCAGCGAGTAATTTATCCGCGTTCAGCAACTTGTTATACATCTTCCCAAAGCCTGCCTCAGTATCTTTTAACTTCAACATTATCGTTTTCTAAACATACAGAAAACCTATGGCAATAACTAGGCTCAACTAATGACGACGAAAAAATTGCATAGTCATTTACATCTTCAAACTCGTAGTAAAAGGTTATTGAGCCTATTTTGTTTTCTTGGGCCATTTTTATAAGACTATTTTTTAGCTCAGATAACTCTTTTTTCTTATTTCTGCTTTGATTAATGGCATCAAAGTAGAAAATAAAGCATTTCTCTATTATTTTCCCTTCAAGTTCTGATTCAATCTCATCCGTCATTGAATTAGGGATGACAAATTTAAACATGGAGTTCTTGCTGGCTGCCTCTGTGACAACTTTAAAAACGTTAAAGTAAATCAGGGTGTCACAATCCTCGTTTGATACTTTGTAGAGGGTGTCACTCAGACCTGTGTGAGAACCATTTGTAGGCCGGGTATGGGGGTTTTCAGTGTACCCGACATATTCAACATTACTGCTTATTCCTAAGTCTATATTCGAACCATCAAGAAAATCATGAATAGATGCAGTCGTGAGGTCACCACTTGAGTCCGTTATAGTTATGTATTTATCAGTTAAATCTATCTTTGGATTAGAAAACTTGCCTAGCCCTCTGTCGAAAAACTTGCACCAAATACTTTTTTTCTTTTCTTTCTTGCCTACTAAGATATGAATTTTTACTTTTTTAGTGAAGGGATTGAAAAAAGGCTTCTTTTTGGTATTAAATCTAACTTTTGTTCTAGAACAAATAAAATACACAAATCGCTTTTCCAAGCTTTGCTCTACAGCTTTCTTTACTCCTTTCAGATAATCGACAATTAGCTTTCGTGTATCGAAGTATTCCGCGACTTCATTAGGATTGACCACCAAGTCATACCAGTACTTGTGAAACCTCTGAAGCTCTACTGTCCATTTTTTATCTGCTTCAGCATAGGCTTCGTTATCTGATATTGAAGAAAACATTCCCCTGTTCAAATTTTACTCCTGTGATGTATAACGGCTAAGTTCAGCCGCCGCCGTAGGCGGTCGGCTGCGACGGAGGGTTAGGCTGAAACGATGTGGATTAAAAACCGCTAAACCATGCATTAAGTATATCGAAGCAATCATTCCGATCCGTTCTGCCTGAGCTCCATCGTTTTTGCTCCTCGTCGTTTAATTTTCCAGATAGCTGATAGGCAAATTTAAATAGCAAGTCATTCGATAATCTGACTGCCGCAAAGTGTGCGGGCTGAATGTCAATGTTCAAGTCTACAGGGTAAGAAGTTTGGCCAGTCGTCCCGCAGGCTCCATGATTTGCACCCAGAATAATTTTCCTGATTGGTATTCTTGGGTGGTTATTCGATATAATCATGTAAATATAGTCATCTTCATACCACCAAAGAAATCCAATCTTTGGAACTTCTTCTTTAGGCCACTCTTTATCGCCTTCTTTTAGGTACATGGTTGGGGTAGAGTCGAAAACATGAATCTCGCCCGACTTTATTTGCTCCCTATATTTTGCAACCGTTCCCTCGTACTCCGTTCTTGAACTGATGCCAAACCCATATTCTTCGGATGACTTCGGTGATGTGCTTGAACTAATGGAGCTGCGCTTTTTATAGTCTTGATATGCAGGTAATGCAACAGCTAGCATTGTTCCAAGCACTAAGCATACAGGTGTTATGAGTACGGCGATTTTCGCAAGAATTGCCCATACTTTGGCGCCTTGGTATTGAGATGCTGCACGCCAAATTCCGACATGCACCATTACGTAGTACACGACCAAAGCCAGTACTGCAAGGATTGCAGGAGCGCTGCCAGGCGTGACCAGAGATAGTGCTATGCCCCACGGAATACCGGAAAAAACACCCCATAGCCAGTAAGTTCGTGCCAATCCGGAACGACCGCTCCATAAATCGGAAATGGTATTCACGTTTCAATTCCCCTTGGATTATTTGTTTTATTTTTCGATAACAAAACCGATGCCGTTGCTCAATTCCATTATCCATTCGTGGTTTGATTTGATTTCTTTATCTCCCATGATCGGATATCTACTGCACCAAGGCGCGGGTTCAACTCCCATGAGCCGGCACAAATCGGTTGCTTTAGACTTGAGCTCGCTTGGATCATCGGAAATCATCTCCACTACATTGGTGTAGTTGTTCTCTCCATCATCCCCTTTCGTCGGGGTGCATTTGAGTAGCTTCATTTGAAGTCCTAACGTTTGAGCTCAGGCCGCGGCCCGTCAGGGCCGTCGGCCTGCAGCGAATTGTTCGGCCACTACTGCGCGCACGCCGCACGAAGAAGAGACCACGCATCTTTATAGCAGCTCATTTCCTCGAGAGGGACAAACACGGCCATACCACCAAGCTTGCGAACACCACCAGTTCTTAGCGGTCTCGCATAGTCCCGCCTCAGGGCCGCGCCATATATTCGGTTTGCATCATCACGCGGCACAACAAAGTAAACCAGATGGTTGAAATCGAGCTCTCCTGCATGCTGGTGAGAGCTGCCAACCTTCTTATCAATGTTTACGAATACCACAAAATCAGATACGAACTTCTCTCGTTCTAGCTCGCCCTCACCAGAGCACTGTGTCAGATAGACGACATCTTGGCGCGGGCTATAACCAGCTTTCACCTGGATCAGGAGCTTCTTGCGTGGATCTTCCGTGTCAGTGAGAAGATCACTACCGGCGAAGTTCGCTCTTAGGCCGCCTGTGTCATACGCCGCAATGCCATGCATCCAGCACTTGGCCAATACTGCCGCCTCGCCAATGCGACCATGAGATTGAGATTTTCTGACCATACGGAAACACCCTGTGGCGAAGCTCTATCTATAGGGGCCGAACGCCCTGAGTTCAGCCGACGCCGTAGGCGGTCGGCTGCGACGAACAGTTAGACTTTTGAGCTTGAGAAAGACGGGTGTTCACGGATTTCCTTAAATCTTTGTTCGATGTTGTTAATGGAGCGCTCTGCTGATTTAAATTCTTTTGAGCAAGGCTTGCCATACAAAGAATATCTGACAAATGATGAAGGTAAGTTTATACCGCCCATGAAAGTATTCAGGATTGGATTTAGCAGATCGTCTTTGAGTTCTTGCGGAAGCTTTCTTCGCATTGTGTGCTTCGATAGCAATTTCGCCTCACTCATGAGGCGCAAGTGCTTGCCAATCGTTGGAATTCCTATTTTTCTGAAATTTTGAATATATTTCACGAAATCTGGGGAGTCCGCTGTATCGGCGTAGCCATTATTCAGCACCCAAGAATAGATTTGATGCCACAGGCGGATTGTGCTCTCAGTAGCATTTGCCCCGGAATTTTCTAATAATTTGACAAATTCTTGATAATTCATGCTGAACTTCTTTGAGACTAACACCTGAATTAAGCCGCGCCGCGAAGCGGCGTCGGCTTGAATGAGTTGTTAGGCAACACCGCGCTTTCTCTCGAAGGCTTGTCGTGTTTGAACCATGTAAACCGCCGGCCCGTCAGGCGTGGTGATGATCTTCTCCCGCACGAATCCTGCCTTCTCATAGCAGCGTATGGCTCGATGGTTGTTCGGAGTCGGGTCGGTCTGAATCTTCGTCACGGTGGGGTCCGAGAACAGTAGTTCAACGAGAGCGCGGACAAGCCTTGTTCCTAGGCCTTTGTTCAACTGTGTCGGGTCAGCCAGAGACTGGTCTATTCCTCGCACTCCTGGATCAGTTTCATCTTCCCACCAGCCATCACCGCTTCCGAGCGCGACGTACGACTGAGCATAGCCGATCGGTTCCTCGCCCAGCATTGCGATGTACGGTGTTACGGACTCTTCCGCCATCGCTCTGGGCAGGTAGTGTTCCAGCACTTCATCAAGAGTCGGTCGCTCTTCGTCACCACCCCACCACTCAACGATGTGCGGCCGGTTGAGCCAATCATGGAGCATCGGCAGGTCGCGCTCGGTCATGAGGCGAAGAGTTATGGGGGGGGTGCTCGCGGACATGAAATGGTCGCT
>CAZJBX010000019.1:0-52693 GCA_964544605.1 uncultured Burkholderiaceae bacterium | reverse complement strand
GGTCGTAGGGGCGTTGCATGCAACGCCCCTACAAATGTGGCCTGCCAAATTCCGTTATGGCGCCGCTATGGGTTTAACCACCCCGTCAGGCTGCGCCTGTCGCCCCTCCATAGGAGGGGAATAGGGCGGCCTCAAATGAAAGGGCTTTCTTCCCCTCCCTCGGAGGGGTGCCCGCCAGGGCGGGGTGGTGGGCTGGCGGTCGTAGGGGCGTTGCATGCAACGCCCCTACAAATGTGGCCTGCCAAATTCCGTTATGGCGCCGCTATGGGTTTAACCACCCCGTCAGGCTGCGCCTGTCGCCCCTCCATAGGAGGGGAAACCTCTTAGGCCCACCCTCTGCGCAGAGACGAAAATGTGCGGCTGGCATGGCTTTTGCCTATGGCCGAGCATTAGAGTAGGGCAATAAGGCCCGTAGATAGGGAGAAGACCATGCTGGAACGCAAAAAACAGGCCGCACAAGGCGGCTTTACTTTGGTTGAGCTGATGATTGTGGTGGCCATTGTGGGCATTTTGGCGGCGGTGGCTTTGCCTGCTTACCAAAATTACACGGTGCGAGCACTGCTGTCTGAGGTGTATTTGACCGCCAGTGCCTGCAAGGGCGCGGTAGATGAATTTATCGCCAGCAATCAAGAGATGCCCGATGATGCGGCTGAGGCGGGCTGCAAGGGCGGCGATAGCAAGTACAGCAAGGCCCCAGTGGTGGATGGCAGCACAGGGGCGATTGCGATTGAGCTGCAAGGCACTGGCGTGACGCAACTGGATGGCAAAAAGCTGATTTTGCAGCCGACCAAGGATGCGGGGCGCACGCAGGCTTTGACGGCGGCGAGTGAGCACATCATGAGCTGGTCTTGCGGCACCGATGCGGATAGCCAAGATTACAAGTATTTTGTACACAGTTGCCGGCAGACGGTGCTGGCAGGCTTGTGAGCGCGGGCCTGTGGTGGTGTTTGTAAAGGCGGGTTGAATCCGCCATCTCCGTTGCAGCCAAAACCCCATTGCGGTTCATAAGGCACAATCTCGGCCATTCGTCATAGGCGTGCGGCCTGCTGTGCCCGCATCGTGGCCTGCAATTGAAGTGCGGGCGTCAAGAAGGAATACCAATGGACGCATTTTTGGTCTCCACAGCCGTGGTCGCGCTGGGAGAGATGGGCGATAAAACCCAACTTTTGGCCCTGATTTTGGCCGCCCGCTTCCGCAAGCCCTGGCCCATTGTTTGGGGCATTTTGCTGGCCACGGTGCTCAACCACGCCTTGGCCGCTGCACTGGGCGCATGGGTGGCGCAGGCGCTGGGGCCTGATGTACTGCGTTGGGTGCTCGGCGCATCGTTCTTGGCTATGGCCGTGTGGATGCTGGTGCCCGATGAGGTGGGCGATGAAGAAGGCCAAACCCGCTTTAAATTGGGCGTGCTGGGCACCACCTTGCTGTGCTTTTTTCTGGCCGAAATGGGCGATAAAACCCAAATTGCCACTGTGGCGCTGGCAGCCCATTACCCCAGTGTGTGGCAAGTGGTCGTCGGCAGCACCTTGGGCATGATGTTGGCCAATGTGCCCGTGGTTTTCTTTGGCGACAAAATCGCCAAGAAAATACCCATGCGCTTGATGCATGGCATCAGCGCCGCTGTATTTGCCGTGCTGGGCCTGCTTGTTTTGCTGAATGTGGGGGCGTGGGGCACCTGAGCGATTTCACGGTTGCACGGGCACGGCCTACCGTGCCCGACGCAGCTTGCGCCATTTACCGCAGTTTTTTGTGCCGCAGGGCGGGCAGTTGCAAGCGCCAGTTTTGCAGGGCTTGCCAGTCTAAATCGGCCAGCACCACGGCTTCGCCTTCGGCTTGCATTTGCAGCACCTCGCCCCAGGGGTTGATGGCCGTGGCGTGGCCCCAAGTGCGGCGGCCATTGCTGTGCGTGCCGCCTTGGGTGGCGGCCAGCATATAGGCGAGGTTTTCAACCGCGCGGGCACGCAGCAGCAGCTCCCAATGCGCTTGGCCGGTGGTGTAGGTGAAGGCGCTGGGGGCCACATACACATCCGCCTCTAGCGCCCGATAGAGCTCAGGAAAGCGCAGGTCGTAGCAGATGCTCAGGCCGATGCGCCAGCTTTGGCCGCTGCGGTCTTGCATGGCAAAGGCCACGGGCTGCTCGCCCGCTTGCAACAGCTTGCCTTCGTTATAGGCTTCGCGCCCTTTGTGGTAGCTAAAGAGGTGAATTTTGTCGTAACGCGCCAGCGGCTGGCCGTGGCGGTCAAACACCAAGCAGGCGTTGAAGACTTTGCCCTCTTGCCCGCTGTGCAGGGGCACGGTGCCACCCACCAAGGTGATGCCGTGGCGGGCGGCTTGCGCGGCCATGAAGTCTTGCAGGGGGCCGCCGCCTGCGGCCTCGGCGATGCTGAGTTTGTCGCGGTCGCGCTGGCCCATCAAGCACCAGTATTCGGGCAGTACCACCAGTTCGGCCCCCGCATCGGCGGCTTGGGCAATGAGGCGCTCGGCGCTGGCGATATTGTCTGGCACTTGGTGGCCAGAGACCATTTGGAGGGCGGCAACTTTCATGGCTGTATTTTGGCAGGGTCGGGCAGGGTTTGAGGCTCTGGCGCGGGCTTCGCGGTTTTGATTTTTTCCACTTTGGGTTCGCGCCAACTGCCGGTGATGCGCAGTTCTTGCGTGGCGACTTTGTTCACGGGTTTGCTCAGCAGCCATTGCGCCACAAAGCTGCCCAAGCCGACGGCGGGGTTGATGGCAGTGGCAATCAGGGCGGCGGTGCCGGCATTGATTTCAGGCACGATGAGGACGCGCACATCTTGGGTTTCGTCATTCAAATCGGCCACGCCTTCTAGCAGCACGGCGGCGTTCACGCCCTTCATTTGCAGATTATTGGTTTGCGCCAAGCCGTCTTGTATTTGCACATCGCCGCGCACAAAGTCAAAGGCAAAGCCTTGGGCGAAGACATCGCGGAAGTCCAGCCCCAAGCGCCGTGGCAAAGCCTGCAAATTGAGCACGCCGAGGAGCTTGGCCGCGCCCGGTTCAGCTTGCAGCAGGCGGCCTTTTTTCACATCCAGTCGCAGCTCGCCCGTCATGCTGGCGGGCTGGGGGTGGCTCACCGGCCCAGGCCAAGCGATGTGCCCCTTGAGCTGGCCTTGGCCTTGCGCCAGCACGCCTTTTTGCCCCAAGCGCTCCAGCAGGCGGCCCGCATCGTCTATATGCCAGTCAAATTGCAATTCTGTGCGGCCTTGCTCGGCATTGGGCTGCCAACTGCCTTCGCCTTTGAAGTGCGATTCGGGCGTATCAATGTGCAGTTTGTGCAAGCGCCATGCGCCCATTTTCTCGCCAGCGGCGGGCAGGTTTTCGGCCTCAATCGCCACTTGGCCCAAGGGCTGGCCGTGGTAGCTGAATTGCGCAATCGCCACATCCAGCGCGGGCAGGCGCTGGCTGCTGTGGATGGCTTGGCGTTTTTCTTCAGTCCAGTCCAAATGCGTCAAGCGGGCGCTGATTTTTCCCGCGCCGTGTTGGGCATCAGGCGGAGCGTAGTGCAAGCTGCCGCTGGCTTCTTTGGCTTGGCCTTGCAATTGCCACTGGCCCGCTTGCTGCTTGATTTGCGCCTGCAATTGGTTCAGGCTGCGCTCGCCCACGCGCAAAGCGCCAACACGCACTTGCGCCGCCGTGGGCAAAAAAGCCTGCCAAGGCGGGTTCTCAGCCGCTTGTGCAGGGGGTTTTTCAGGCGTGGCTTTGGGCTTGATAGAGGGGGCCGCAGCCGCAGGCCGCAGCGCCAGCCAGTCCTCTAGCGGCAGTTGCGCCAGTTGCACTTGCCACTGCACCCCTTGGGCGGGCAGGGCCGCTAAGGGCTTGCGTGCCGCCTGCCCCAAGGCCAAGCGGCCTCGTACGGCTTGCGGCTGGCCCTGGGCCTCGGCCCAGCGGTAGTGCAGACGCAGGGCTTGGCCCACATCGGCTTGCAAACTGTGCTGCACCGCCAGCCCTGTGCCGCTGTGCTTTTGCTGCACCTGTGTGGGCCATGCTTCGTCGGCGTTTTTGCGCAAAGGTTGGGGCAAGTTCAGGGCCAAGCCTTGCAAATCGCTTTGCATATCAAAGTCGATGAAGTCACCGACAAAATCCAAGTTCAGGGCATAGGGCGTGCTGCCTTCGGCCTTTTGCCCCAACTGCGCCAGCCAGGGCAATTGCTGCTGGCGGCGCAAAGCCTCGGCCTGCAATTGGCCCTGCACTTGGATGTGTACGCCCTCGTCATCGGCGGCAAAGCCAGCCAGCGGCCCCATGCCGCCCTCGGCCCGCACTTGCCCGCCCAAGCCTTGCGCCTGCGTTTGCCGCAGCACAAAGCCTTGCTCGCTAAAGCCGACCCGCCCTTGCGCCTGACTGAGCCAGGGCATATGCGGGTGCAGGCGCAGGCGGTTGCCCTGCAACGCGACTTCGCCCTGCACTTTGGATTGCGTCAGTGCTTCAATGGGTAAATGCAGCTTTAAATCAATGCGGCTGCTGCCCTCGCCCTCGGCCTGCTGCAAAGCGCCTGAGAGCAAATCGCCAATGGCGCTGTGGCGCAGCACGCCCAAGGCCGCGCCCAAATCGCCTTGGAGCTGGCCCTCGGTCTGCACCTGCAAATCATGCCAATCGGCAATGTGGGCTTGGGCTTGCAGCACTTGCAAAGCGCCTGAGCGCCCCTTGGCCCCGCGCACGGCCATGCCCATGCCGTCAAAAACCAACTCGCCTTGCAAGTCTTCCAGCACAGGCCAAGGCTTGCTGCCCTTGGGCAGTAGGGCGGCGGGGGCAAAGTCATAGCGCGCGCCCTCAATTTGCGCGGCAATGTAAAAGCGGCTTTGCTTGGGGTCAGCCGAAGGGATGTGGCGCATATCGCCCTCAATATGAAAGCGCCCTTGGCGGCCCACCCCCGCTTGTATGGCGTGGCGCACATAGTCGCGGGCCTCATCGCCAATTTGCAGGGGCAAATAGCGCCACACGGCCGTGCCTTCGCCGCGCTCAAGTTCGCCCTCTAAGCGCAGCCAGCCCGGAAAACGCGCCGCCCCCTGCTGCCCCGCCACGCTGCGCCATTCGGCCTTGGCTTGGCCTTGGGCATCGGCATTGGCAAAGCGCAGTTGCGGCACTTGCAGGGCCAGCTCGCCGCCCTCGTTTTGCGTCCATTGCAATTGCGCTTGCAAGGCATCGATGGCAACGCGCTCTGGCTCAAACACGCCAGGGAAGGCCAGCCAGCCCTGCTGCATATGCAGTTGCGCCGAGCCGCCTGCCTCGGTCAAGGCGAAGTCCACATTTGCCCCTGCCAAGCCCGGGCGCTGCGGCGCATGAGGCTGCTGGGCATCCACACTGGCGGGCTGCAAGGCCAAGCCCTGCACCTGCCCGCTGGCGCTGTAGTGGCTCGGCTCGGTCAGATCGCCACGCCAAGCAAAAGACCAATCACGCAATTGGCCTTGGGCTTGCAGCACTTGCAAAGCGCCTGAGCGCCCCTTGGCCCCGCGCACGGCCATGCCCATGCCGTCAAAAACCAACTCGCCTTGCAAGTCTTCCAGCACAGGCCAAGGCTTGCTGCCCTTGGGCAGTAGGGCGGCGGGGGCAAAGTCATAGCGCGCGCCCTCAATTTGCGCGGCAATGTAAAAGCGGCTTTGCTTGGGGTCAGCCGAAGGGATGTGGCGCATATCGCCCTCAATATGAAAGCGCCCTTGGCGGCCCACCCCCGCTTGTATGGCGTGGCGCACATAGTCGCGGGCCTCATCGCCAATTTGCAGGGGCAAATAGCGCCACACGGCCGTGCCTTCGCCGCGCTCAAGTTCGCCCTCTAAGCGCAGCCAGCCCGGAAAACGCGCCGCCCCCTGCTGCCCCGCCACGCTGCGCCATTCGGCCTTGGCTTGGCCTTGGGCATCGGCATTGGCAAAGCGCAGTTGCGGCACTTGCAGGGCCAGCTCGCCGCCCTCGTTTTGCGTCCATTGCAATTGCGCTTGCAAGGCATCGATGGCAACGCGCTCTGGCTCAAACACGCCAGGGAAGGCCAGCCAGCCCTGCTGCATATGCAGTTGCGCCGAGCCGCCTGCCTCGGTCAAGGCGAAGTCCACATTTGCCCCTGCCAAGCCCGGGCGCTGCGGCGCATGAGGCTGCTGGGCATCCACACTGGCGGGCTGCAAGGCCAAGCCCTGCACCTGCCCGCTGGCGCTGTAGTGGCTCGGCTCGGTCAGTTCGCCACGCCAAGCAAAAGACCAATCACGCAATTGGCCTTGGGCTTGCAAGCTGCGCAAATGCTGGCGGAATGGCGCGGCCATGGGCAGGGGCTGGGCCAAGGCCGTGAGCACGCCCAAGTCCAACACATCGCCAGCAAATAGGCCGCCCTCCCAGTCGGCCCAATCGCCTGCTTTGGGGCCGGGTTTCAGGCGCAACTGCATTTGGCTGGCGGGCCACTGCAAACCGCCCTCAGTCGCAAATTGCAAGCCCTCCACTTTGAGCATGGGCCAAGCATGGCCGTCTTTGTCTTTCGGGCCTTGGGCCAGCCAAGTCCAATCACCCTGCACATTGCGCAGGCTCAAATAGGGCAAATCGTGCTGCAAGCGCAGCTTGGCGGCGCTGATATGGCTTTGCACCTGCACGCGCTGCCATTGCCCGTGCTGCCATTGCGCTTGGGCTTGAAAGCCGCCCGTGGCCTCGGCCAGATGCACTTGCCCGCCGAGATATTGGCCCAAGGGCGCGGCCTTGAGCTGGGGTAAATCCAACGCCACCTGCCCATGCCACTGCCGCCAATCTCCCACATGGCGGCGCCAAGTCGCACCGCGCATATCGGCTTGCAGGCTCAGGCGCTGGCCCCAATCGGGCGGCGGCGTGGCGGCCAGTTGCAGGCGGTGCCGCCCCAAGCCATTGCGCAGCCTCACGCTCACTTCGCTCAGGGCCAAGGGCGGGCTGCTGCGCAAATCGTCTTGCCACAGCACTTGGCCGCCCTCTAGCTCAAAGCGCGGCAGGGCAAAAAACCAATCGGCCACGGCGCTGCTGCCGTCTGCGCTGTCGCCCCATTCGTCAAGCGCCATGCCGCTGATGAAGATGCGGCCTTCGGCACTGCGGCGCACCTGCACATTGGGCTGCTCAATGCGCAAGGCGGTCAAATTCAAGCGCCACAAAGACAAGGGGCTGAAGCTGGCCTTCACCACAGGCAGGCGCAGCACGGTGTCGCCCCGTGCATCGCTCACGCGCACGCCCTGCATGGCCAAAGTGGGGGCCCAGCCACGGCTGAGGCTGAGGCCATCCATGCGCACAGGCAGGCCCAGTTGTGCGCTGGCCCAGTCTTCGACCTGCGGCTGCCAGCGCTCGGCTCGTGGCGCAAAGTAGAGGTAAAAAGCCGCCCAAGCCAGCAGCCACAAAGCCAGCAAGAGCAAGGCCATGCGCCGCACCCAAGGCCACAAGAAGGCCCATGCCCAAAGCACAGGGCGGGCCTTGGGCGGTGTAGGATGGACGGGAGGCTCGGCAGACATCGGCTGGGCAAAAAACAAGCTGCAAAGAAATCAAGCCCGCATTATGAAGCCCAGCCCCAACCCCGAGCTGTTCCAGCCCTCTGCGCCCGAGAGCGATTGGGCCGCAGGCAGCCGCTTTGTGCAGCGCGTGCGCCGCCGCTACAGCGCTTATTTGCCCCTGCTGCCTTGGGGCCTGCCGCAGCGCGAGGACATGCTGGCGCTCTACGCCGCTTTGCAGGCCGAAGGGCTGGCCCCGCCTGCGGCCCTGCGCATCATGCGCCATGTGGTGCAAGAGCGCCTGATTGTGCTGGACTGCGACAGCGCCGCACCGCTGGCGCATTTGCTGGCCGCTTACACCCATTTGGCCGAGGTCGCATTGCGCTTGGCCCTGCCGCTGTGCAGCGCCGCCCTGGATGCCACCCACGGCGCGCCCCTGCTGGCCGATGGCCGCCGCTGCACCCTGTGGGTCATGGGCATGGGCAAGCTCGGTTCACGGGAGCTGAATGCGTCCAGCGATATTGACCTGATTTATGTGTACGAGGCCGAGGGCGAAACCCGTGGCGGCAAACCCATCAGCCACCAGCAATACTTTGGCAAACTGGTGCGGGCCATCAGCCATTTGCTGGCCGATGTGGATGAGAACGGCCAGGTGTTTCGCGTCGATTTGGCGCTGCGGCCCAATGGCAATTCAGGTGCGGCGGCGATTTCGCTGGAGGCTTTGGCGGCCTATTTTGAGCACCACGGCCGCGAGTGGGAACGCTTTGCTTGGCTGAAAAGCCGCGCCGTGGCGATTCACCCGCCTGAGGCCAAAGACGGCTCGCAGATTTTGAGCGATGTGGTCATTCCCTTTGTCTTTCGCATGGAGCTTGATTACAGCGTCTATGCCTCGCTGCGGCAGTTGCATCGGCAAATCCGCGAGCACACCAGCCTGCGGGCGGCGGGCAAGAGCGAGCGCGAGCAAGACATCAAGCTGGGGCGTGGTGGCATCCGTGAAATCGAGTTCACGGTGCAGTTGTTTCAAGTCGTGCGCGGCGGCCAATACGCCGAGCTGCGCGTGCGCTCGACCTTGGGCGCTTTGCCGCGTTTGGTGCGTGCCGGCCTGATGAGCCAAGCCGATGCCCAAGCCCTGAGCGCGGCCTATGTTTTTTTGCGCCGCACTGAGCACCGCATTCAGTATTTGGACGACCTGCAAACCCACACCCTGCCCCGTGCTGAGGCCGATTTGCTGTGGCTGGCGGGCAGCATGGGCTTGCCCAGCACGGCGGCTTTTTGGCAGGCACTGGCCCAGCACCGCGATGCCGTGGCGCGTATTTTTGAGGCCCTGCTCAGCGGCGCGGCGGCGGTGCCTGGCATTCGCGCACCCGATGCCCAAGCCCCCGCTTGGCCCGATGTGGCCCAGCTCTTTGCACAAGCGGCGGCCGAGCACCCGCATGACGCCAATTACCTGCAATTGCTGCAACAGTTGGCGCTCTTTCGTGATCGCCCTGAAATCGCCGCCCTCAGCCCGCCCGACCACGAGCGCCTGCTGCGCCTGATGGAGCGTTTGGCGCAATGGCTGCACGAGAACAAAACCGAGGCCGTGGCCGTGTTGCGCTTTTTAGACTGGGTGCAGCAATTGTTTGCCCACAGCGGCCATTTGGTGCTGCTGCAAGAGCGCCCCAGCGTGCTGGGCCGCCTGCTGCGCCTGCTGGGGGCCGAGCGCTGGCCCGCGCAGTATTTGCAGCGCCACCCTTTGTTGATTGACGAGCTGGCCAATGAGGGCAATTTGCAGCAGCGCTTTGACCCCAGCAGCCTGCGCCAAGATTTGGCCCTGCGCTATGAGGCCCTGTGCGCGGCTGGCCAAGACGATGAGGAAACCCTGCTGGATGTGCTGCGCCGCGCCCACCATGCGGAGGTCTTTCGCACCCTGACGCGGGATGTGGAAGGCCGCATCAGCGTGGAAGAAGTGGCCGATGATTTGAGCCTGCTGGCCGATACCGTGCTCGATATTTGCATTGCTTGGTGCTGGCAGCGCTACCGCCACCGCCATCAGGCCCAGCCCGCCATTGGCTTGATTGGCTACGGCAAACTGGGCGGCAAAGAGCTGGGTTATGGCGGCGATTTGGATGTGGTGTTTGTGTACGACGACGCGCACGAGGCCGCTGGCGATATTTACACGGGCTTTGTGCGCCAGCTCATCCGCTGGATGGACAGCAGCACCGCCGAGGGCCATTTGTTTGAAATCGACATGGCGCTGCGGCCCAATGGCGAGGCGGGCCTGCTGGTCACGCCCTTTGCCGCCTATGCCGATTACCAACACCAGCGCGGCAGCAACAGCGCTTGGGTGTGGGAGCACCAGGCCATGACGCGCGCGCGCATGGTGTGGGGCAGCGCCGCTTTAACGGCCGCTTTTGATGAGCTGCGCGCCCGCGTCCTCAGCCGCCAGCGCGATTTGCCGCAATTGCGCCAGCGCATCACCGCCATGCGCCAACGCATGGCCAGCGCCTACCGCATTCCGCAGGGGCGTTTTGATGTCAAGCACAGTGCTGGCGGCATGGTCGATTGCGAGTTTGCGGTGCAGTATTTGGTGCTGGCCCATGCCCACGCCCATGCCGAACTCATCGACAACAAAGGCAATATCGCCCTGCTGCAAAGGGCCGAGGCCGCTGGCCTGCTGCCCGCTGGCATGGGCGAGGCGGCGGCCAATGCCTACCGCGAGCTGCGCCGCTACCAGCACAGGGCGCGCCTGAACGAACAAATGCCCCAAGCGCCTGAGGGCGAGCTGCTCACCGAGCAGGCCGCCATTCAAGCCCTATGGGGCTTTGTGTTTGTTGAGGCCGAGGCCCAGACTTAATTGACCACGATGGGCGAGAACTCTTGCGGCGGGCCAAACATGCCTGCGGGCGATGTGGGCAGCTTGCCGTTGTCGTCTTCGATGTTGTAGCGGATGGCCAAATCGGCGGTGAAGAAGAGCTTGCCGGTTTCCTCATGGCGCTGGGCATCGTTGTAGAAGGCCGCCAGCACTTGGCCTTGCAAAGCGGGTGATTCGCTCATGGCGGCCATGTTTTGGTACATATTGGCATCGGCAGTACGCAGCATTTCCAGGCGCTCAGTGCGCACAATGCCGGGCCACAAGCCCACCACCGTCACGCCTTCGGGTTTGAAATCATGCGCCATGTCATGGGTCATTTTGTCTGTGCCCGCCTTGCCCGCGCCGTAAGCGGGGCCGTGCATATAACAGCGGCTGCCAGGCGATGAAATGCTCACCATCAGCCCTTTGTTTTGAATCAGCAGGGGCGCGGCATGGTAGGCCATCACATAGTTGGAGCGCAGGCCCACGGTGAGCACATCCACTTGTGCGAATGATTTCTTCCAGAAGGGCTCGGGGTTCACAATATCGGCAGGCAGGGCAATGGCACAGTTCACCAAAATATCCAAACCGCCTTGCTCTTTTTCAATTTGCTCGCACAGGGCTTTGATTTGCGCATCGTCACCCATATCGCAAACCACGCCCACGCCCTTGCCGCCAGCGGCGTTGATGGCGGCCACGGTTTCTTCCAGCGAGCCAGGCAATAGGCCATCTTTGGCTTGGCTGCCGCTACGGGCGGTCACATACACAGTTGCGCCGTTTTGCGCTAAGCCCAAGGCCACGCCCTTGCCCACGCCACGGCTGGCCCCAGTCACCAAACAGACTTTTCCTTGTAGTTGGCTCATCTCTTTTGCTCCTTATGCGGTTTTCATGTGGTGGTAAAACCGCCATCATAACGAGGGGATGTGGGGTTTTGCCAAATGCACACGGCAGCGCAAGCCCGCCTAGGCGTAAACTTGGCGTTTCCGTTTTGATCAGCCCTTCTCTCGCCCAGCATGTCTTCCAACGACCTTATCCGCCTCAGCGATGTGCGCTTTGCCTATGGCGAGCGCCCCATACTCGATGGCATCAGCCTCAGTATTGGACGAGGCCAAGTCACCGCCATCATGGGCGCGTCTGGGGGCGGCAAAACCACCGTTCTGCGCCTTTTGGGTGGTCTCATTCAAGCCCAAAGTGGGCAATATCTGTTTGACGACCAAGACATCAGCCACGCCAGCCAAAAAGAGCTTTACGCCGTGCGCCGCCGCATGGGGGTGCTGTTTCAGCATGGCGCTTTGTTCTCTGACCTCACGGTGTTTGAGAATGTCGCCTTCCCCTTGCGCGAGCTGAGTGATTTGCCCGAGGCCCTGATTCGCGACATTGTGCTGATGAAGCTCAACGCCGTGGGCTTGCGCGGCGCACGCGATCTCAAACCCAGCGAGATTTCTGGCGGCATGGCCCGCCGCGTGGCCTTGGCCCGCGCCATTGCGCTGGACCCTGAGCTGGTGCTGTATGACGAGCCTTTTGCTGGCCTTGACCCCATTTCTTTGGGCACGGCGGCGCGCCTGATTCGCAATTTGAACGACAGCTTGGGCATCAGCAGCGTCGTCGTCAGCCACGATTTAGAAGAAACCTTTGCCATTGCTGACCAGGTGATTGTGTTGGCCAATGGCCGCATTGCCGCCCAAGGCACACCCGATGAGGTGCGCCAAAGCACAGACCCCCTCATTCAACAATTTGTGCAGGCCAAAAGTGACGGCCCCGTCGCCTTCCACTACCCCGCGCCCGATGTGGGCAGCGACTTTGGCCTGACGCCGCACACAGGAGGCCGCGCATGAGTTGGCTTGCCCATATCGGCTACGCCGTGCGCCAGTGGCTGGCCAATTGGGGCTATGCCACGCGCTTGTTTTTCCGCCTGCTGGCCTCGCTACCAAAAACCTTGCTGCGCTTTGGCTTGGTGCGCGATCAAATGCATTTTTTGGGCAATTACTCGCTGGCCATCATCGCCGTCAGCGGCCTTTTTGTGGGCTTTGTGCTGGCCTTGCAGGGTTACTACATCCTCTCGCGCTTTGGCGCAACGGAGGCCGTCGGCATGATGGTGGCGCTCAGCCTGCTGCGCGAGTTGGGGCCCGTGGTGGCTGCGCTCTTGTTTGCAGGGCGGGCGGGCACTTCCCTCACGGCAGAAATCGGTATGCTCAAAAGCGACGAGGTGCTCGATTACATGGAAATGAGCGCCATCGACCCCGTGGCCCGCATTCTGGCGCCGCGCTTTTGGGGCGGCATTTTCACTATGCCCCTGCTGGCGGCCATCTTCAGCGCCGTGGGCGTATTGGGCGGCTGGATTGTGGCCGTGCCACTGATTGGCATTGATACCGGCGCCTTCTGGAGCCAGATGCAAGGCGGTGTGGATGTCATCAGCGATGTCGGCAACGGCATGATCAAAAGCGTGGTTTTCGGCATCGCCGTGACCTTTATTGCCGTGCTGCAAGGCTGGACGGCACAGGCCACGCCTGAGGGTGTGTCGCGCGCCACCACACGCACCGTCGTTATCGCCTCACTCAGCGTTCTCGCGCTGGACTTCCTCTTGACCGCATTGATGTTCTCGATTTAAAGGAAATCACCCCTTATGCAACGCTCTAAAAACGATATTTGGGTCGGCCTCTTTGTGCTGCTGGGCGCACTGGCGCTGGTCTTTCTCTCACTCAAGGCGGCCAATTTGCTGTCTTTCAACTTCAACCCCACTTACCAAGTGAGCGCCCGCTTTGACAACATCGGCGGCCTCAAGGCCAATGCCCCCGTGAAAAGCGCGGGCGTGGTGGTGGGCCGTGTCGCCAACATCGGCTTTGACCAAAACACCTTTCAAGCCAATGTGGATTTGGCCATGGACAGCGCCTTCAAATTCCCAGCCGACAGCTCCATCAAAATCCTCACCAGTGGCTTGCTCGGCGAGCAATACATTGGCATCACAGCCGGCTATGAGGAAGCCGATTTGAGCGCTGGCGATCGCATCAGCGCCACCCAATCGGCCGTGGTGCTGGAAGACCTCATCTCGCAATTCCTCTTTAGCAAAGCCGCCGATGGCGCGGATGCGCAGGAGTGAGGCCATGAGCGCAAACTGGCCCCGCCGCCCCCACTGGCTTGCCCTCAGTAGCGCCTTGGCCCTGTGCGCGGGCACTGCTTGGGCGCAAGATGCCGCCACGCCTGCCGCCGCTGCCACTGCCAACCCTGCTGAGAACGATTTCACATTCGCCGTGGCCCAGCCCTTTGCGCCCCATATTTACGGCGCAAACCAACGCGCACGGGAGGCGGCCGAGCGCCGCGACAGCAGCCAGCCCGACTACGCTGCCCAGCGCCAAAGCAGCAGCGCCAACAAGGACCCGCTGGAGCCGCTGAACCGCAAAATCTTCGCCTTCAACGACAGCTTGGACCGCACCATTGCCAAACCTGCGGCGCAGGCTTATGAGGCCGTGACCCCCGCGCCCATTCGTGGCTATGTGGGCAATTTTTTCAACAACCTGGAAGACGCTTGGTCCACCGTCAACCACGCCCTGCAACTGCGCCCCAAAGCCTTTGTGGAAAGCGCCTTCCGCCTGAGCGTGAACACCGTGCTGGGTTTTGGCGGCTTTGTGAACTTGGCCGATGACATGGGCCTGGAGCGCGACAAGCAAGACTTTGGCAAGACCTTGGGCCGCTGGGGTGTGGGCAGTGGCCCCTATTTGGTGCTGCCTGTGTTTGGCGCATCCACCCTGCGCGATGGCTTGGGCAAAGGCGTGGATGGGCATTACAGCCTCATCAGCAACGGGGTCGATCACATCCCCAGCCGCAACAGCCTCTATGCCGCTGATTTGCTCAACACCCGCAGCCAATTGCTGAGCCTGAGCAATGTGCTAGAAGAAGCTGCGCTGGACAAATACGCCTTCACCCGCAACGCCTACTTGCAACTGCGCCAAAGCCAAATCAATGCCCTGCGCGGCGTGGCCGATACGGGCGGCAGCAGCGATGAGGACGAGCGCTGGTGGGAAGATGAGGATGCCGCAAACGACACAGAGAGTAGCAACGAGGCGGCCCAGCCTTAAAACGCCGCCCTTGCGACAACAGGCCATAAAAAAACCGCTGCGCCCTGAAGGGAACAGCGGTTTTTTCTTGGGGCAGCAGGCCCAAGCCCCCGAAGGGGCCAGGTGCTTATTGCGCTGAAGCAGCGGCAGCTTGATCAGCGGCCACTTTTTTCGCGCTGCGAACCAATTTTTCTTTGATGCGCGCAGATTTACCGCTGCGCTCACGCAGGTAGTAGAGCTTGGCGCGACGCACATCACCACGGCGTTTGACTTCAATGCCAGCAATCAGTGGGCTGTAGAGCTGGAAAGTACGCTCAACGCCCTCACCGTTGGAGATTTTGCGCACGATGAAGCTGCTGTTCAAGCCACGGTTGCGTTTGGCAATCACCACGCCTTCGTAAGCCTGCACGCGCTTGCGTGTGCCTTCCACCACATTCACGCTCACGACGACGGTGTCGCCGGGGGCGAAAGCAGGGATGGTTTTACCCAAGCGGGTGATTTCTTCTTGTTCCAGAGTTTGGAGGAGGTTCATATCAATTCCTTGTACTCGTCTTCTTGCCTTGGGTCAGCGCCAGCCTTGTGTCAGACATGCCGCATGCGGTCTTTCCCCATGAAAGCCGCGCCCCGGTAGAGGAAGGCGAACCCGCAATTATAAGGCCGTTTGCAGCCCACTGCCCAGTTTAAAAGCCCGCCTTGGCACGGATGGCCGCGCCCAAATCCAACACCGCCATGGCGTAATAGCTGCTGTTGTTGTAGCGGGTGATGGTGTAGAAGTTTTCTGTGCCCGCGTAATACTGCTTTTGATTGCCCAGCAGACTGGGGTCGCCATTCCACAGCTCAATCAAGGCCAAAGGCCCTTTGTGGCTGCGCACCTCGGGCGGCAGCACCACGCCTTTGGCCTGCATTTGCGCCACGCTGAAGGTGGGCAAAATATCGGGGGCCATCAGGCTGTCCATATCCAGCAGCTCGGCATCAAAGCCAATGTCATACAGGGCGGGCTGGTCTTTGATCCAGCCATAGCCAACAAAATAATTGGCCACTGAGCCAATCGCATCGGCAGGCGAACGCGCCATATCAATCACACCGTCGCCGTCAAAATCCACGGCAAAGCTGCGCATGGAGGTCGGCATAAACTGCCCCATGCCCATGGCCCCCGCATAAGAGCCCAGCGGCTCACGGGCATCTGTGCCCGCGCGGAAATGCTGCAATAAAAAGGCTTCCAGCTCGGTGCTGAAAAATTCACTGCGGTCGCGCTTGTCGGTTTTCGGGAAGTTGAAGGACAAAGTCGCCAGCACATCCAGCACGCGGAATTTGCCCATATCGTGGCCATACATGGTTTCCACGCCCAGAATGCCCAAAATCACTTCTTGCGGCACACCAAACTCGCGCTCGGCCCGCTCTAAGGTATCGCGGTGCTGCTGCCAAAAGCGCACCCCCGCATTGATGCGAATGGGCTCGACAAAACGGCTGCGGTACACACGCCAGTTTTTAAAAAATGTGGCGCTGTTGGCGGGCCGCATGAGGCGCTGCGCCGTGGCACTAAAGCGCGCTTGGCCCAGCACATCTTGCACCTGCTCTAGCGGCAAATCGTGCTTTTCAGCCACGCGCTGGGCAAAGGCCATGGCCTCGGCGCTATTGCTATATACGCCATTGGCTGGCGCGGCGGCGGGGTTCACCGCAGACACGGCCAAAGGCTGGCTGTTGTCCACCTGGGCGGCAAGGCCCAAAGGCAGGGCGGCCACCACACTGGCCAAGGCGAAAGGAATCAGGCGCTTCATATCAGGCTCTCAAAAGGACAAAAACATTGCTGGCACAATGCAAACGCTGCATTTTGCCAGCTTCTTCTTTTGCGTTTTTTTATGTTCGACCCAAAACAAGCCATTGCCGCCATTGCGACCGCCCCAGGCCGAGGCGCAGTCGGCATTGTGCGTCTCTCAGGCCCTGATTTGGCCGCCTTTGTCAGCCAATTGCTTGGCCGCAGCCTCAGCCCGCGCGTGGCCAGCTACCTGCCCTTTCCTGATGCGGCGGGCCAGCCCATCGATCAAGGCTTGGCCATTTGGTTTCCCGCGCCCCACTCTTACACGGGGGAAGATGTGCTGGAGCTGCAAGCCCACGGCGGCCCCGTGGTGTTGCAAATGCTGCTGGAGCGCTGCCTGCAAGCGGGGCAAAGCCTGCAACCGCCGCTGCGCCTGGCCGAGCCCGGTGAATTCAGCCAACGCGCCTACCTCAACGACAAAATCGACCTGGCCCAAGCCGAGGCCGTGGCCGACCTCATCGACGCCGCCACCGAAAGCGCCGCCCGCAGCGCTGCGCGCTCACTCACGGGTGAGTTTTCGGCCCACATTCAAACCCTGCTGCACGAGCTGACCCAGTTGCGCATGGTGCTCGAAGCCAACCTCGACTTCCCAGAGGAAGAAGATGTGGGCGGTCTTGAACACTGGGGCGTGCCGCAGCAATTGCACAGCATTCAAAATCAAGTGGACACCGTATTGGCCAGCGCGCGCCAAGGCCAATTGCTGCGCGACGGCCTCAAAGTCGTCATCGCGGGCCAGCCCAATGCGGGCAAAAGCTCGCTGCTCAATGCCTTGGCCGAGGCCGAAGTCGCCATCGTCACCCCCATTGCGGGCACCACCCGCGACAAAATCGAGCAAAGCATACAAATAGAAGGCGTGCCCCTGCACATCATCGACACTGCGGGCCTGCGCCACAGCGACGATGTGGTGGAGCAAATTGGCGTGCAACGCGCTTGGGATGCCATCAGCAGCGCCGATGTGCTGCTCTTTGTGCACGACCTTGAGCGCAGCCAAAGCAGCCACCCTGAACACGCCGCCTACCAAGCCCAAGAGCTGGCCCTGCAAAGCCAATTGCAAAGCCAACTGCCCAGCCGCACCCCCGTGCTGCATGTGTGGAACAAGGCCGACTGCCTGCCCGCCGACTGCGAGCCGCCCGCCCATGCAGAGCCGAGCGACAACAGCGTCGCCCTATCGAGCAAGACGGGCCAAGGTTTGCCCCAACTGCGCCAAGCCCTGCTGCAACTGGCGGGCTGGCAAAGCCTGCCTGAAGGCGTTTTTGCCGCCCGTGAGCGCCACCTGCAAGCCCTGCGCCAAGTGCAGCAACACCTTGAAGCCGCGCAAGCGCAAATGGCATCGCCCGCCCTCATGCTCGACCTCATGGCCGAAGAACTGCGCTTGGCGCAAAACGCCCTCGGCAGCATCACCGGTGAATTCAGTGCCGATGACCTGCTCGGCGTGATATTCAGCAGCTTTTGTATCGGCAAATAAAGCACTCAAGGCCATCAGCCTGGGTATGTCGGCTGGCTGCCCCAATACGGGCCAAGCTGGCCGGGCTGGGGCATCAATCGCCGTAAGGCAACTCATCTGGCCCTAGGCCAATGTGGTCAGGCGGTGGCAGGGCCAGCAGGCGGTAGGCCAGTATGTGTTCGTGGCCTTCAAGCAGGGCTTTGACGCAGCGGTGCATACCGTCGAGCAAACGCCCTTCGGGGCAGACGATGATGGGGTAGGCCAGACTCACGGACAGCACCAGTTTCATGTGCTCAGCAATGGATCGAGCTGTGGGCACTTCTCCTTCAGCACCATACCAATACGGCTCATCGAGCTCGCGGATGGCACTCAGGGCTAGGCGTTCGGTGGGCAGGCCGTGGCAGCGTTGTATCAGGCGGCGCACATTCCAGGCTTGCAAGCCTTGCTCGCTGGGGCGAAAGTGGTATTGCGTGCGGATGCGGGACATGGCGGCTCCTTGCCAAAACAGCTTAATGAGGTGGGGCTGCGGCCTATTGTGCCCACGCCTGACCGCCAATATTTAGGCCCAAGCAATGGTGCTGATTGGCAGAAACAATGGCTGCGCAAGAACAATGCAAATGAGAACGGTTATCATTTGCACACTGTTTAAATAAAGGAGTGGGGCATGATGCAAACGGCGCAACGAGAGATGAAGCAATGGCTTGGCGCGTGGTGGCAGCAGCACAGCCACGGAGCGCAGAAAACGGCCTCCTACACCGTCATGCACATGGTGGTGGCGGTAATGGTGGCTTGGGTGATGACGGGCAGTTGGCGCGTGGCCGTGGCCATCAGCATGGTGGAGCCCTTGGTGCAGGCCGTGGCCTACCATTTGCATGAAAAAGCTTGGTTGAAAAAGCGGCGTAATCACAAAGGGGCGACGCGCTGCGCCCAAGCCGTGGCCGTGTCGTGAATGCGCTGCGGCGCTGCCTAGGCAAACATCAAAACGGGGCTTATCTGCGGCGCTGATAAGCAAAGCTTTTTTTCTTGGTTCACAGCGCCAAGGTCTTTCCTTAAAGTGGCACTCGTCACTTGAAAGGAAAGACATCATGACCAAGAGAAATCTTCTGAAATCCCTGTTTGCAATCACTTTGGCTTTTGGCGTAACATGCGCCAGTTTTGCCCAATCCAGCACCCTGCTGAATGTGTCGTATGACCCGACCCGAGAGTTGTATAAAGATTACAACGAGGTCTTCATCAAACACTGGAAGCAAAAGACGGGGCAGAACCTGAGCGTGAAGCAATCACACGCTGGCTCAGGCAAACAAGCGCGTGCGGTGCTCGATGGCTTAGATGCTGACATCGTCACGCTGGCGTTGGCTTACGACATTGATGTGTTGCAAGAAAAAAACCTCATCTCCTCCAATTGGCAGAGCAAGTTGCCAGCCAATTCTTCACCCTATACCTCGACCATTGTGTTCTTGGTGCGCAAGGGCAATCCCAAAAAAATCAAAGACTGGAACGATTTGACTCGCCCAGATATTGAGGTGATTACGCCCAATCCCAAAACCAGCGGCGGCGCGCGCTGGAACTATCTGGCTGCATGGGCTTATGCTCTGGCACAACCAGGGGGCAATCAAGTGAAGGCCAAGGCGTTTGTGCGTGACATCTTTGCCCGCGTCAAGGTTTTGGATTCAGGCGCACGCGGATCGACCACAACCTTCACCGAGCGCGGCATTGGTGATGTGCTGATTACCTGGGAAAACGAGGCTTTCTTGGCAGTCAAAGAACTGGGGCCAGATAAATACGACATCGTTGCGCCCTCGCTGTCTATCTTGACCGAGCCGCCCGTTGCCGTGGTGGATAAAAATGTGGACAGAAAAGGCAGCCGCGCTTTGGCGACCGAGTATCTCAAGCATTTGTACACGCCTGAGGCGCAAGAAATCATTGCCAAAAACTACTATCGCCCACGCGATACCAAGGTGGCTGCCAAATATGCCAAGCAGTTTCCTAAGCTCAAACTGGTGACCATTGATGAGGTCTTTGGTGGCTGGAAAAAGGCACAGACGACACACTTCTCCGATGGCGGTGTGTTTGACCAAATCATTGTGAAGTAAGCGGGCTAGCTGAAGCCGAAATGCGTCACCCCCGCCCGCCCAGGTGGGGGTGACGCTCCCCCTGTTGCTCACTCATCGGATTCTTTGCCATGACCACATCCTCCTCTACGGCAGCTTTGCCGCCGCCTGCTTCATCGCGCAGACGCTTGTTCTCGGGTTTCGGCCTGTCTTTGGGCTACACCTTGGTGTATCTGTCCCTTATTGTTCTTATCCCTTTATCGGCGGTGGTGCTGAAGTCTTTTAGCGAAGGTTGGCCTGCGTTTTGGGAGGCCATTAGCACCCCGCGTGTGGTGGCCTCTTATCGTTTGACTTTTGGCCTGGCCTTGCTTGCCGCTTTGATTAACACCGTGTTCGGTTTGATTTTGGCTTGGGTGCTGGTGCGTTACCGCTTTTTCGGGCAGCGTTGGGTTGATGCACTCATTGATTTGCCCTTTGCACTGCCCACGGCGGTGACGGGCATTGCCTTGACTGCCTTGTATGCCAGCAATGGTTGGCTGGGGCAGTATTTGGCCATGATCGGCATCCGCGTGGCATTCACGCCTTTGGGCATATTGGTGGCGCTGATTTTTATTGGCCTGCCCTTTGTGGTGCGCACGGTGCAGCCCGTATTGCAAGAGTTTGAGCGTGAGCTAGAGGAGGCTGCCGCCAGTTTGGGTGCCAATGGCTGGCAAATTTTCTACAAGGTGATTTTGCCCGCGCTATTGCCAGCTTTGTTTACAGGTTTTGCGCTGGCCTTTGCGCGTGCTGTGGGCGAGTATGGCTCGGTGATTTTCATCGCGGGCAATATCCCTATGGTGTCGGAAATCACGCCGCTGATGATCATCACCAAGCTAGAGCAATATGACTATGTGGGTGCCAGCGCCATCGCCACGCTGATGCTGTTGGTGTCTTTGCTGCTGCTACTGCTCATCAATGGTATTCAGGCTTGGACAGCCAAGCGCACAGGAGGCTGACATGACGATACATACTCCCCCCTCACAAGGCTTGTCTGCGGTTTTGCGCGAACCCGTTTGGGTGCGTGTGCTGCTGCTGGGCTTGGCTCTGGGCTTTTTTACGCTGTTTTTGTTGCTGCCTGTGGTGCTGGTGTTTACCGAGGCGCTGCGCAAAGGTTGGGCTTTGTATGTGCAAGCCCTGATTGACCCTGACGCATTGGCCGCTGTCAAACTGACGCTGATTGCCGCTGCCATCGCCGTGCCCCTGAATGTGGTGTTTGGCGTGGCAGCAGCGTGGAGCATCACCAAGTTCGACTTTCGTGGAAAAAGCTTGTTGGTGGCTTTGGTCGATTTGCCCTTTTCGGTGTCGCCCGTTGTCGCAGGTTTGGTCTATGTTTTGGTCTTTGGTGCGCAGGGCTGGTTTGGGCCGTGGTTGGCGGCGCATGACATCAAAATCATCTTCGCTGTTCCAGGCATTGTGCTGGCCACGGTATTTGTCACTTTTCCATTTGTGGCCCGTGAACTGATTCCGCTGATGCAAGCGCAGGGGCGCGAGGAGGAGGAAGCCGCAACGGTGCTGGGCGCGACGGGCTGGCAAACCTTCTTCAAAGTGACCTTGCCCAACATCAAATGGGGCCTGCTCTATGGCGTGATTTTGTGTAATGCCCGCGCCATGGGCGAGTTTGGTGCGGTATCGGTGGTGTCAGGCCATATCCGTGGCTTTACCAATACCCTGCCCTTGCAGGTCGAGATTCTCTACAACGAATACAACGCCGTGGCCGCTTTTGCCTTGGCCTCTTTGCTGGCGCTCTTGGCCTTGGTCACACTGGCGCTGAAAACTTGGGTCGAACGGCGTATGCACCGCCAATCACAACCTGTCTCTTTGGAAGGAACAAGCGCATGAGTATCGAAGTTCGCAATATCGAAAAGAATTTTGGCAGTTTCTCGGCCTTAAAAGGCGTGTCTTTGGATTTCCCCAGCGGCGAGCTGGTGGCACTGCTCGGGCCTTCGGGCTGCGGCAAAACCACGCTGCTGCGCATCATTGCGGGGCTGGAATCTGCCGATAGCGGCCAGGTGCTGCTCTCGGGGCAAGATGCCTCGCACACCCATGTGCGTGAGCGCCAAGTGGGTTTTGTGTTCCAGCATTACGCTTTGTTCAAACACATGAGCGTGTTTGACAATGTGGCTTTTGGCCTGCGTGTGAAACCCAAACGCCAGCGCCCCAGCGAAGCGGTGATACGCAAAAAGGTGGAAAACCTGCTGGAATTGGTGCAACTGGGCTGGTTGCATGACCGCTTTCCCGCCCAGCTCTCAGGTGGCCAGCGCCAGCGCATCGCCTTGGCACGGGCACTGGCGGTTGAGCCTAGCGTCTTGCTTTTGGATGAGCCTTTTGGCGCTTTGGATGCCAAGGTGAGAAAAGAGCTGCGCCGCTGGCTGCGCCGTTTGCATGATGAGCTGCATATCACTTCCATCTTCGTCACCCACGATCAAGAAGAAGCACTGGAAGTGGCCGACCGCGTGGTGCTAATGAACCAAGGCCGCGTGGAGCAAGTGGGCAGCCCTAACGAAGTCTATGCCCACCCTGCCACGCCTTTTGTGTATGGTTTCTTGGGCCATGTGAATGCGTTTTCTGGGCAATGGGGCCAAGGCGCTTTGCAATTGGGCGGATCGGGCGCACATTTGCTGCCCTCAGAGCAGACGCAGTGGGCGGAAAACACGGCCTTGGCTGCTTTTGCCCGCCCGCATGAGCTGAAAATTGTGCACCCCGATGCACAAGCCGATGGCGTGTTGGCCAAACTGGAACGGGTGCAGGCTTTTGGCCTGAGCGCGCGTTTGGAGTTGACCAGTGTGCAAAGCAGCGCGGATGGCGGTATTCCGCCGTATCTAGAGGTCGATATTGCGCAAACACAATTGGCCGAATTGGGGCTGGTGCTTGGTTCGCAAGTGCGGGTGGTGCCCACGCAACTGCGGGTGTTTGCTGCGCATGAGGCGGCTGCCGTGACCAGCAAAATCGCCAGCAGCACCGTTGTAGCAGACTAGGATAGGCAAGATGAACTTCCAACAACTGCGCATCATCCGCGAAACCCTGCGCCACAACTACAACCTGACCGAAGTGGCGCAGGCTTTGTTTACCTCGCAATCGGGCGTGAGCAAACACATCAAAGACCTAGAGGATGAGCTGGGCATTGAGATTTTTATCCGCAAAGGCAAGCGCCTGCTGGGGCTGACCGAGCCAGGCAAAGAGCTGGCCAAAATTGTCGAGCGCATGCTGCTAGATGCGCAAAACATCAAACGCTTGGCCGACCAATTCAGCCAAAGCGATCAAGGCCAGCTCATCATCGCCACCACGCACACGCAGGCGCGTTATGCCTTGCCGCCCGTGGTGCAGGCGTTCAAGCAGGCTTTCCCCAAAGTGCACTTGACGCTGTATCAAGGCAGCCCACAAGAGACGGCGCAAATGCTGCTTGATGGCCGTGCCGATTTGGGCATCGCGACCGAGTCTTTGGGGCAAGTGCCTGAGCTGCTGACCTTTCCGTTTTATAGCTGGCACCATGCTGTCATTGCGCCCAAAGACCACCCTTTGACGCAATTGGCGCAAGAGCGGCAAATCTCGCTGGCTGATGTGGCCGACTACCCCATCGTCACTTACCACGAAGGCTTTACGGGGCGCAACAGCATAGACGCAGCGTTTGCCAACAGTGGCCTCGCGCCCGATGTGGTGATGTCGGCGCTGGATGCCGATGTCATCAAAACCTATGTTGAGCTGGGTTTGGGTGTCGGCATCATTGCATCTATGGCGTATCAGGCAGACAAAGACACAGGCTTGACCCTGCTGGAAAGCGCCCATTTGTTTGAGCAAAAAACCACGCACATCGCCATTCGCCAAGGCCATTATTTGCGCGACTACGCCTACCAGTTTTTGCAACTGTGCGCCGCCCAGCTAGACAAAGCCAGCGTGCAACTGCGCCTGCACCCGCAATCACCCGATTGAGGGGGCGGCGTTCTGCTTCTTTTGGGGCCAAAACGATGGCCTTGCCGTGAGCGCAGCGCCAGCCCTTAGACTGGAGGGCTGTCAATGCCAAGAAGCAGGAGAGGGGCCATGAATTTTCTCGCGCATTTGCTGCTGGGTTCAGATAGCCCCGAGCAAGCCTTGGGCAGTGTGCTGGGTGATTTTGTGAAGGGCGATTTGGCCCAAAGCGCCCTGCCGCCCGCCGTACAGCAGGGCGTTTGGCTGCACCGCCAAATTGATGCCTTTACCGATGCGCACCCCCTTTTTTTGCAAAGCAAGGCCAGAGTCAGCCCGCAGCGGCGGCGCTATGCGGGCATCATGATTGACTTGTTTTACGATCATTTTTTGGCGCGGCATTGGGCCAGTTTTCATGCCGAGCCTTTACCGCAATTCACAGCCCGCATGTATGCGGCTTGGGCGGCGCAAGAGGCGCTGATGCCGGCCCAGGCCCGCCCCATATTGCAGCGCATGGCGGCCATGGATTGGCTGGGCAGCTATGCCGATTTAAGCAGCGTGCACACGGCCCTGAACAATATGGCAGTGCATCGTCTGCGCCCGGGCAACCCGCTGGCGGGTGCGGCGCATGAGCTAGAAGCCGATTACAGCGGTTTTGAAGCCGACTTTGGGGCCTTTATGCCGCAGGTGCAGGGCTTTGTGCAGGCTTTGAAGCAAGAAGAAAAAGGCGGCTCAAACGCCGCCTTCTTTACTCGGCCAATAGGGGTTGTTTAGGCCAGTTCGAGCACCTTATCGACCAAGGCGTTGATACCCACGGCGGCCTCGGCCATGTTTTGCGCCAGCATATAGGCGGGGGTGGTGACAAGGCAGTGGCCGCTGTCAAACACGATGTTTTCTACCGTGCAAACCTCATGCTGCGCGCCCATGGCTTCCAGCGCTTGCGCCGTGTCTGCGTCATTGCCAATGGTGCAGCGCACGCCCTCGCCAAAAATGCGGGCCGAGAGCGCAGGGGCAATGCACATCAGGCCAATGGGCTTGCGGGCCTCACGGAAGCTGCCCAAAGCCGCCAGCACATCGGCATCCACCGTGCAGTCTGCGCCTTTGACGGCGAAGTCCGAGAGGTTTTTCGCTGCGCCAAAGCCGCCGGGCAAAATCACGGCATCAAAATCAGCGGCTTTGAGTTCGCGCACATCTTTCACATCGCCGCGCGCAATGCGGGCCGATTCCACCAGCACATTGCGCTGCTCGGGCGCTTCTTCACCCGTGAGGTGGTTGATGACATGCATTTGCGGCTTATTGGGTGCAAAGCACTGCACCTGCGCGCCTTGCTGGCTCAGGCGCAGCAGGGTCAGCACGCTTTCGTGGATTTCTGCGCCGTCGTACACGCCGCAGCCAGACAGAATGAGGGCGATTTTTTTGCTCATGGGGTTCTCCTTGTATGAAGGTGGCACTTGAACGCAAGCGCCACGGGTAAAAATCAAAGCCTGCTGGCCCAGTAGCTGGGTTTGCGGCGATGGTGTGCAATGGCAAAGACTTCTAACTTGGCATGGGGCTGCGCCCGATAAATGAGACTGTAGGGGAAGCCCGTCAAAGCATAGCGCCGTAAGTGAGGGCCATCAGGTCGGCCCAAACTGGGATGCTGGCCCAAGAGTGCCATCAGGCGTTCAAATTCATCTAGAAACAGCAAAGCCAGCTTTTTAGAAGCCTTGTCTTCGTAATAGGCCGCCGCATCAGACAGCTCTTGCGCCGCCAAAGGGTGCAACCAATAGCTCATAAGAAGTTTTGACGCATGTGCGCCAGCGTGGCAGGGCCATTGAGCAAGGTGCTTTGGCCGCTTTCTACTTCTGCCAAGCGGGCCTGCGCCTCATTTCGCCAAGCTTGCTGGCAGGCTTGTTCTGCTGATGGCGCATCCAAGCTCATGAGCAGGCGCTCGGCCAAGCGCAGGCGGGCGCTTTCATCTAAATTAAGGGCATGGTTGGCGACTTCATCGGGTGTCAGCATGGCTTTCTCCTTGAGGCTGAAGGGCAGAGTTCATCATATAAGCAAAGGCTTAGGGCTGTACCACAGTGGTGCTTGCGCTTTCTTCCTCTTCGCCCGCTGCCGCCACTTTCGGCCCGACCTGCACCCGCAGCAGCTTCTGGCTGCCGAGTTCAGCAAAGGCGTGCTGGATGTCTTGGGCAGTAACGGCAGCGACGCGCTCGGGCCAGTGGTCGAGGTAGTCCAGCGGCAAGTCATTCCAGGCGATATTGCTGAGCATACCCAGCAGTTTGGCGTTGCTGTCCATACGGCCTGGGAAGCCGCCAATGAGGTTGTCTTTGGCCGCTTGCAGGGCTTGGGCGCTGGGGCCGTTTTGCACAAAGTTGTCCAGCACTTTTTGCGTCAGGGCGATGGCGCGTTGGGCCTCTTCAGGCCGGGTTTGGAAGCTGATGGTGAATGCACCGCGCTGACGCAGGGGGTTGAAGTCGCTGTAGATGCCATACACCAGGCCGTTTTTCTCGCGCACTTCTTCCATGAGCAAAGAGGCAAAGCCGCCTGCGCCCAAGATGTGGTTGCCCACCAGCATGGAGAAGAAGTGCGGGCTGCTGCGGTCTATGGCGATTTGGCCCATGAGGATTTGGCTTTGGGCGGCCTCTTTTTCAATGAATTGGGTGCTGGCGGCGACGCGCTCAGGCTGGTGCAAATCGGCCAGTGGCGGGCAGTGCTGCGGCAGGCCAGCCATGAGTTCGGCGGTGATGCGCTCGGCCTGCGGGCGGGCAATGGCACCGACAATGCTGATGCGGGCACGGCAGGGCAACAGGTGCTGCTGGGCAAATTGCCGCAGGCTGGCGCTGTTGATTTGCGCCAAGCTTTGCGCCGTGGTGGGGCGGCCATAGGGGTGGCTGCCGTACACGGCTTGGCTGTAGGCGCGTTGGGCGATGAAGCTGGGGCGGGTGGCGGCTTCTTGCAGGCTGGCGGCCCATTTTTCTTGCTCGCGCTGCCACACGGCAGGCAGCAGGCTGGGCTGGGCCAGTTGCTGCGCCAGCAGGCGGATGGCGGGCGGCAGCACATCGTCACGGCTGAGGCTGCGCAGGCGGGCGCTGAAGCGATCGGCCCCAGCGCTGAAGCTGACGCTGGCGGCCAGATCAATCCAAGCTTCGGCCAAGGCGTTTTCATCCAGCGCGGGCTGCTCGGCGTGGGCGTTCACGCCTTTGCTGAGCATGAGGGCCAGGGCATCGGCCAAGCCCGCTTTGGCCTCGGGGTCGCGGGCCGAGCCAGCATCCCAGTCGATTTGTAAATCAACGATGGGCAGACTGGGGCTGTGCATGAGGTAAACCTCGGCCCCTTCGGGGCTGCGCCACTGCTCAATCGGCAGGGCCGCTTGCGCCCAAGTGCTGTCGGCAAGGGCAGCCAGAGCAAAAAGCGGGCGTAAAAAGCGGGGTTTGAAAAGGCGTTTCATGGTCTTCATGCGGGGGATTTTAGGCCCGTGGATGGTGCTGGGCGTGCAGGGTTTTGAGGCGCTCGCGGGCAATGTGGGTGTAGATGGTGGTGGTGGAAATATCGGCATGGCCCAGCAGCATTTGCACGGCACGCAAATCAGCGCCGTGGTTGAGCAAATGCGTGGCAAAGGCATGGCGCAAGGTGTGCGGCGATAGCGGCTGACTGATGCCCGCTTGCAGGGCGTATTTGCGAATGAGCTGCCAAAAGGCGACGCGGCTCATGGCGCTGCCGCGCTGGGTGACGAACAAATCATCGCTTTGGCGCTGGCCCAGCAAACTGGGGCGGGCTTGGGCCAGGTATTGCGCCAGCCAGTCGGCGGCGTATTCGCCAAAGGGCACAAGGCGCTCTTTGCTGCCTTTGCCCAAGGTGCGCAGCACATGGTCGGCGTGGCTGATGTCAAACACCTTGAGCTGCACCAGCTCGCTCACGCGCAGGCCGGTGGCGTAGAGCAGCTCCAGCATGGCGCGGTCGCGCAGGCCGATGGCGCTTTGGGTGTTGGGCGCGGCCAGCAGGTCTTGCACCTGCTGCTCGCTCAGGCTTTGCGGCAGTGGGCGGCTGCGCTTGGCGGCCAGTAGGCTGAGGCTGGGGTCATCGGGGCGCAAATGCTCACGCACGGCCCATTGAAAAAAGCGCTTGAAGGCCGAGAGGCGACGATTGGCGCTGCTGGCCTTGCTGCCCGCCGCGCGCTCGGCCATATAGCTTTGCAAATGGTGGGTTTGGCAGGCCAGTAAGTGGGTGCTCGCTTTGGCTTGCAGCCAGTTATCAAAATGCTGCAAATCACGGCGGTAGGCGGCTTGGCTGTTTTGCGCCAGGCCGTTTTCTAGCCAAAGCGCGGTGATGAAGCGATCAAGGGGCGAGGGCACAAATGCGCTGCGGTGGGGCGGGCTGTGGTGTGCGCCGCTTTATTTGCGCAGGCCGAGCATGGACTCTTTGAGGGCTTGCTCTGCGGGGCGTTTGCCGATGAAGATGTTCATCACGGCAGCGTAGAAGTCTTCACCCGCAATGGGCGCGCCCTTGGTTTTGCCATTGACGGTGACGACCAAGCCCGTGCCGGGGATGAAGTCCATATTGATGGTATCGCCTTTGGCACTTTTGCCAAAGCTGTCGATGATGGCGGCAAAGGCTTTGGTGCGGGGCGCAAAGGCCGCTTGCTCTTGCTCGCTGTAGTTCTTCTCAATGCCGCGAATCAAGGCTTTTTTGAACTCTTTGCCTTCCACGCCGTGGGCCATGCGGATTTGAATGCGCTTGGCACCTTTCATTTTGCCGATGGCTTCGGGTTGGGTGGATTTTTCAGGCAAATAAAGGGCCGAAGCAAAAACGCGCAAAAAGATGACGGGCACGCTGCGGCCACCGACGCCGTTGAGCTGTAAATCCTGCCCAGCCAGTTCGATTTGATCGTCAAACTTGAAGCCGTAAAAAGAAGTGGAAGATGCCCAAGCGCCGCTGCTGAACAGGGCGAACAGGGTGGCGAAGAAGATGGCGGTGATTTTTTTCATGCAGATTAAACGCCTGAATTGGGGTTTTTGTTGACCACAGCGGGGGCCAAAGCCTGCGGATTGGGGTCAAAACTGGCATCAGGCGGCAGTTCCAAGTTTTGGCTGTTGAGCAGCAAAGACTTGCCGCGCTCGTGGAAGGGGCGCTTGCCTCGGTTGAAGGCGCTGCCGCCTTCCTCAGTGCGTTTACTGGGGTTGGTGTAGCCGCCGTAGCCCTCAGGCTTGTGGCTTTCATGGCCTCGGCTGCCGTGGCGCAAATAGCGGCTGCTGCCGCGTTTGGGCAGGTAGCGGGCCAGCTCGGTCAGGGCCATTTCATACACGCCGCGCTTGAAGTCCACCACGACTTCCAGCGGAATCCAGTAGTCGTGCCAGCGCCAAGCGTCAAACTCGGGGTGGCTGGTGGCACGCAGGTTCAAATCGGAATCATGGCCCATGAGTTGCAGCAAATACCAAATTTGCTTTTGGCCACGGTAAAAGCCTCGGGACTCGCGGCGGATGTAGCGGTCGGGCACTTCATAGCGCAACCAGTTGCGGGTACGGGCGACAATGCGCACATGTTCAGGTTGTAGGCCAACTTCCTCGTGCAGCTCGCGATACATGGCTTGCTCGGGGTTTTCGCCCCGATCAATGCCGCCTTGCGGGAACTGCCACGAGTGCGTGCGGATGCGCTTGCCCCAAAAGACCTGGTTTCTCTGGTTGAGCAAGATAATGCCGACATTGGGCCTAAAGCCATCTCGGTCGAGCATAATCAAACCTCTAAAATTTTTTAAAACTGCGGCTGATTATGCAGGCGAAACCGCCCCCCATCAAGCCGCAGCCTTAGCAAACTGGCACAAACCCCTATGAAAGCCTCGCAATTTCTTATCTCTACGCTCAAAGAAGCCCCCGCTGATGCCGAAGTCGTCAGCCACCAGCTCATGACCCGCGCGGGCATGATCAAAAAATTGGGTGCGGGCATTTACAACTACATGCCGCTGGGCTTGCGCGTCATCCGCAAGGTGGAGGCCATTGTGCGCGAGGAAATGAACCGCGCTGGTGCGCTGGAAGTGACCATGCCCGTGGTGCAGCCTGCCGAGCTGTGGCAGGAGACGGGCCGCTTTGACAAGATGGGCCCTGAGCTGCTGCGCATACAAGACCGCCACGGCCGCGATTTTGTGATTCAGCCCACCAGTGAGGAAGTGGTCACTGACATTGCGCGACAAGAGTTCAAAAGCTACAAGCAATTGCCGAAAAACATCTACCAAATTCAAACCAAATTCCGCGACGAGCGCCGCCCCCGTTTTGGCCTCATGCGTGGGCGCGAATTTGTCATGAAAGACGCTTACAGCTTCGACAAAGATGCCGACGGCGCCAAAGCCAGCTACCAAAATATGGCCAGCACCTACCGCCGCATTTTTGACCGCTTTGGCCTGCGCTACCGCGCTGTGGCGGCTGACAGCGGCGCGATTGGCGGCGATTTGAGCGAAGAATTCCAAGTGATTGCCGCCACGGGCGAAGACGCCATCATCTATTGCCCACAAAGCGACTACGCCGCCAATATTGAAAAAGCCGAGGCGCTGGCGCCCACGCACAGCCGCCCCGCGCCGAGTGAAGAATTGCGCAAAATACCTACGCCCGGCAAAACCACTTGCGCCGATGTGGCCGCCCTCTTGGGCCTGCCGATTGAGCGCATGGTGAAATCGGTGGTATTGGCCACCGACGAACTGGACGACAACGGCCAAATTGTGAAAACCCAAGTGTGGCTGTTGCTGCTGCGTGGCGACCACGACTTGAACGAAGTGAAGGCCAGCAAACTGCCTGGCTTGGCCGACTTCCGCTTTGCCAGCGCGGCTGAAATTGAAGCGCATTTTGACTGCCAGCCCGGCTACCTTGGCCCTGTGGGTTTGAACCAGCCCCTGAAGGTGATTGCCGACCGTGAAGTGGCGCTGATGGCCGATTTCATCAGCGGCGCCAACGAAGTGGACACTCACCTCATGGGCATCAACTGGGGCCGCGATTTGCCCGAGCCCGATATGGTGGCCGACCTGCGCAATGTGGTCGCTGGCGATGCCTCACCCTGCGGCCAAGGCCAGTTGGCGATTGAGCGCGGCATTGAAATTGGCCATGTGTTCTATTTGGGCAGCAAATACAGCGAAGCCATGAACGCCAGCTTTTTGGACACCGATGGCCGCCCCAAACCCTTTGAAATGGGCTGCTACGGCATTGGCATCACCCGCCTGCCCGCCGCCGCGATTGAGCAAAACCACGACGAGCGCGGCATGATTTGGCCCGATGCTATTGCGCCCTTCACCGTCGTCATTTGCCCCGTGGGGGCCGATCGCAGCGAGGCCGTGAAAGCCGTCAGCGAGCAGCTTTACGCACAACTGCTGGGCGCGGGCGTGGATGTGATTTTGGACGACCGTGGCGAGCGCCCTGGCGCCATGTTTGCCGATTGGGAGCTGATTGGCGTGCCGCACCGCATCACCATTGGCGACAAATCACTGAAAGACGGCCAAGTGGAATACCAGCACCGCCGCGCGGCTGAGGCCGAGCGCGTGCCCGCTGAGGCCATTTTTACCTTTATGCAAAAGCAATTAAACATTTGAAAACCGAAAAAGGAAGAAACCACCATGAGCCAACGCCCTTTTAAAGTCCTCGGCATCCAGCAAATCGCCATTGGCGGCCTGGACAAAACCCGCCTGCAAAAACTGTGGATTGACATCCTCGGCCTTGAGCTGACGGGCACATTCCAATCTGAACGCGAAAATGTGGACGAGGACATTGCCGCCATTGGCGCTGGCCCCTTCAAGGTGGAAGTGGATTTGATGCAGCCGCTCGACCCTGAGAAAAAGCCCGCCGTCCATGCCACGCCGCTCAATCACATTGGCCTGTGGATTGACGACCTGCCCAAAGCCGTCGAATGGATGACGGCCCAAGGCGTGCGCTTTGCCCCGGGCGGCATCCGCGCGGGCGCAGCGGGTTTTGATATTTGCTTTTTGCACCCCAAGGCGAATGAGGAATTCCCCATCTCTGGCGAAGGCGTGCTGATTGAGCTGGTGCAAGCGCCTGCTGAGGTGATTGCGGCTTTTGAAAAGCTCGCGAGCATGTCTTTTTAAATCAGTTGGTATTTTTCGCACATACAGGGGCTGCATCAGCCCCTTTTTTCGCCCACCGGAGTTTTGACTATGCAAAAAAAATACGCCAATACTCAAACGCGCAGCCCCTTGGTGCGCGATGCGGCTGCCGAAAAAATCGCCGCTTTGCATGAGGGCTTGGCCAATATGGCCGTCGATAGCCTCTACCCCAGTGCGGGCGGCCTGCAAATTGCCACTTCTTATGCCGAAGGGAAAATCAGCCGTGAGGAGGCCGTAGCGCAAATGCTCCAGCTGCATGGCCTCACTGTGGCCTGATGGCGCTGGCCGACTTATCTGTGGCGATAAGCCTTGCCTGCTGGCTTTTTCTTGTAAGTGAACACCCACATGAGCTACACCCACTTGGGCCAAAGCAGCCCTTATATTGACGCTTACACGCCCAGTTTGCTCCAGCCGATTGCGCGGGCGGGGCAGCGCCAGCTTTTGGGTTTGGACGCTACGCTGCCCTTTATTGGCGCTGATTTGTGGACGGGTTACGAGCTGAGTTGGCTCAATGCCAAGGGCAAGCCACAACTGGCGCTGCTGCACCTGACCGTGCCTTGCGAAACGCCGAATCTGATTGAGAGCAAATCCCTCAAGCTCTACCTCAACAGCTTCAACCAAAGCGTGTTTGCCGATGCCGATGCCGTGCGCCAGACTTTGCAGCGCGATTTGAGCGCCGCTGCCTATGGGCATGATGGCGGCCCCGAGCAGCCCAAGGTGGGTCTGCGCTTGGTGCTGCCTGAGGACTTTGGCCAAGAGCGCATGGCCGAGCTGGCGGGGCAAAATTTGGACCGCCTTGATATTGAATGCCACCATTACCAGCCCGAACCCAGCTTGCTGCACGCCAATGTGGATGAAGCGCCAGTGAGTGAAGTGCTGCACAGCGGCTTGCTTAAAAGCAATTGCTTGGTCACGGGCCAGCCCGATTGGGGCAGTGTGCAAGTGGCCTATACAGGGCCGCAAATCGATGCGGCGGGCCTGCTGGCCTATATCGTCAGCTTTCGCCAGCACCAAGAATTCCACGAGCACTGCGTGGAGCGCATCTTCACCGACATCATGGCCCGCTGCCAGCCCAGCAAGCTGGCCGTGTATGCGCGCTACACGCGGCGCGGCGGGCTGGACATCAACCCCTGGCGCAGCAGCCACCCGCAAGTTTTGCCGCCCAATATCCGCACTGTGCGGCAATAATTGCGGCCATGATTGTTTTAGACCAAGTGAGCTTACGCCGAGGCAGCAAGCTGGTGCTCGATGGCATCACCACCCGCATCCAGCCTGGCGAAAAAGTTGCCCTGGTGGGGCGCAATGGCGCGGGCAAATCCTCTTTGTTCGCTTTGCTGGCGGGCCGCCTGCATGAAGATGGCGGCGAGTTCAGCCTGCCTGCCGCCTGGCGTTTGGCCGAGGTCGCACAGCACCTGCCCGACAGCGCCGATGCCGCCACCGACTTTGTGCTGGCAGGCGATACCGTGCTGCTGGCGGCGCAAGCGGCCTTGCAAGCGGCGGAGGCCAGCGGCGACGGCGAGCAAATCGCCTTGGCCCACAGTGCCCTACACGATGCGGGCGCGCACGATGCCCGTGCCCGCGCGCAGGCGCTGATTTTGGGCTTGGGCTTTGGCGTGGCCCAGCTTGACAAGCCCGTGGGCAGCTTCTCAGGCGGCTGGCAAATGCGCTTGCAACTGGCGCGGGCGCTCATGTGCCCCAGCGATTTGCTGCTGCTCGATGAGCCGACCAACCACTTGGATTTGGACGCGCTGGTGTGGCTGGAGCAATGGCTGCGCCGCTACGAGGGCACGCTGGTGCTCATCAGCCACGACCGCGAATTTCTCGATGCCATCACCCAAGTCACCCTGCATTTGGAAGACGGCAAACTCAAACGCTACAGCGGCAACTACTCCAGCTTTGAAGAGCAACGCGCCGAGCAACTGGTGCTGCAACAAGCCAGCTTTGAAAAGCAGCAAGACAAAATCGCCCACTTGCAAAAGTTCATCGACCGCTTCAAAGCCAAAGCCACCAAAGCCAAGCAAGCGCAAAGCCGCGTCAAGGCGATTGAGCGCATGGAAAAAATCGCGCCTGTGCTCAGCCAGCGCGACTTCAGTTTTGAATTCAAAACGCCCGAAGCCATCCCCAACCCCATGCTCAATTTGCGCGATGCCGACTTGGGCTATGGGCCCGAGGCACTCATTCTGCGCGGTGTCACCCGCTCGGTTTTGGCGGGGCAGCGCATCGGCATACTGGGGGCCAATGGGCAGGGCAAATCCACCTTGGTCAAAACCATTGCGGGTGAGCTGGGCGCTTTGGGCGGTCAAGTCACAGAGGGCAAGGGCCTACGCATCGGCTACTTTGCCCAGCAAGAGCTGGATGTGCTGCACGCCGACATGAACCCGCTGGAGCACATGATTCGCCTGGCCAAAGTGTGCAGCCCGCAAGCCACCGAGCAAGAGCTGCGTAACTTCTTGGGCAGCTTTTTATTCGCGGGCGACATGGTCAGCCAAGCCGTGGGCAGCATGAGCGGTGGTGAAAAAGCCCGCTTGGTGCTGGCCCTCATGGTCTGGCAAAGGCCCAACCTGCTGCTGCTCGATGAACCCACCAACCACCTTGATCTGCCCACCCGCGATGCCCTCGCTATGGCGCTCAACGACTTTGACGGCACGGTGCTGCTGGTCAGCCACGACCGCGCCCTGCTGCGCAGCACTTGTGAAGACTTTTGGCTTGTGGGCAGCGGCCAAGTGCAAAACTTTGACGGCGACCTCAGCGACTACGAACGCTATTTGCTCGACCACGCCAAAGCCGTGCGAGAAGCCGCCAAAGCGCAAAGCCAAGGCAGCACCCCCAAAGCCGCTGACGGCCTGAGCAACAAAGAACGGCTGGCGCAAGAAAAGCAGCAGCGCCAAGCCTATTTGGCGCAAAGCCGCCCTTTGAAAAAAGAGCTGCAAAGCTTAGAGGCGCGCATGGCCGCCCTCAGCCAAGAGCAAAGCCAACTGCACGAACTGCTGGCGGGTAACCCTGAGCCAGATGCCATTGCCGAAGCGGGCAAACGCCTCGCCCAAGTCGATGCCGAGCTGGAAGCGGCCGAGCTGCGCTGGCTGGAAGTCGGCGAAGCCCTAGAGGGCTTGGAGGCGCAGATCGGGGCTTGAGGGCGATGCAGCAAAGACCGCAGCAGGCTGTTAAACTGGCCCACTTGTTTGGTTCACTATTGAAAGGAAACGACCATGGCATGGATTTGGATGATTGTGATTGGCTTTGTGGTAGGCATTCTGGCCAAGCTCATCGTACCCGGTAAGAATGAGCCCCAAGGCTTCATCTTGACCACCATTTTGGGTATTGCGGGCTCATTTGTAGGCACTTATGCGGGCCGCTTTTTGGGCTTGTACGCAGAAGGCCAAACCACGGGCTTTATCGGCTCTGTAGTGGGTGCGGTGATTTTGATTTTTGTATATCAATTTGCCACCAAAAAACGCTGATGGGGTGTGGCTTGGAAATAAAAAGCAGGCTTGGTGCCTGCTTTTTTTTGTGCCAGATTTTCGTTTATTTCCAAACCGCAAGGCATTATGAATTGATTGCGGAAAGATGTGTCAAACTTTGAATAGGGTGGGATTATCTGCTTGGCCGTTGACTTTTATAAGCCGTTGGCGAGGCGCTTGGCTACCAGGTCGCCTGCGCTTGCTTCAATGGTGACCGAATCATTGACTATGCGCACGCCCTGAGCCATTTTTTGGGAGGCTTTATGCAGAGAAAGTCACTTGACCTGCAAGGGCTGGAAACAGTTAAGGTCTAGATAAGCACACAAAACATTAAGGCCGAGATATCAAAGGATAGTCCTCTGGGTGGCGTAGAGATTGGATGGATAAATCTACATCCAGTTTGGGCCAATAAAGATGGTTGCTTGTGGGGCGCTCAACTGTTGTGATTTGATCAATGGTGGCTGTTTTGAACCAAGGAAAATCTGCATAAGGAACAGGCAATTCCTCATTGTCCAGAAGCAGCCAGAATCCGTGCGCGGAGATGTTGGTCACTTCAACTTCCAAAGTGGTCACGCCATGCATTTTTGATCTCCTGTAAGTGCGCGGTGACGATGGCCTGCGCTTGCCGTATTTGGGGTGATGATAGGCCCATGTTCACAGCCAAGTGAACTTGTGGTGTGAGCCAGAACTTTGCCTCTCCGTCGGGATGGGCAACATGGACATGGATTCGCTCTTCTTCACGGGAGAAAAAGAATAAACGAAACTGACCATCTCGTGCAATTGTGGGAGCCATTCGCACACTCTACCTGATAACGCCAGTTTTATATAGGCTGGCTAAAGCAAGAGGGGATGGCCGCCGTGCGCACCATTGTCAGCGGGGCGGATTTCACACTTGTCTTGCCCTAGCCCCTCACCCTGTCATAGCCCCCCGCCAGCAGCAAGCTGATGGCGACGGGCAAGGCCCAGGCCAGGCCCGCTTCGTGGCCGGGCAGTTGCAAGAAGAAGCTGGGGATGTGGGCTTGCCAGCCCAGGGTTTTCATGCCTTCCACAATGCCAAAGACGAGGGCGACGAGCATGACGGGGATGAATACGCGGCTGGCTTGGCGCCAGAGGGCCGAGAGTAGGTTGAGGGTGACGAGGGCGATGGCCAGGGGGTAGATGGTGTAGAGGGCGGGCACGGCGACGCGAATGAGTTGGGCCAGACCTTGGTTGGCCGCGGCCATAGAAAAGAGGCCGATGAGGATAACGACGCTTTGGTAAGACAGCGGGGTGATGCTGCTGAAATAGATGCCGCAGGCGCTGACCAAGCCGACGGCGGTGGTGAGGCAGGCGAGCAGGATGACGAGGGCGAGCAGCACTTGGCCAAAGCTGCCAAAGGTGTGGGCCACATAGGCGGTGAGGATGTGGGCCCCCGTTTCGGCATTGGGGGCGACGGCGCTGGCGTGTGCGCCGAGATAAACCAAGCTGACATAGACCAAGGCCAAGCAGAGGGCGGCAATGAGGCCGGCGATGATGGTGTAGCGGGTGTGCAGGGCGCTGGCTTCGACCCCTTGGCTGCGGATGGCGTTGACGATGACGACACCAAAGACGAGTGCGCCGAGCGCGTCCATGGTTTGGTAGCCTTCTAAAAAGCCGCGCGGCAGGGGGTGCTGAATATAGGCGCCGGTGCTGACGGAGAGTTCACCAGCGGGCAGGAAGAAGGCCGCGCCGCCGAGGATGAGCAGGCCAATGACCAAGACGGGGGTGATGATTTTGCCGATGTTGTCCATGAGGCGGCCAGGTTTGAGCGCCAAGGCCATGACGAGGCCGAAGTAGAGGATGGTGAAGATAAGGAGCTTGCTGCGGCCCTCGCCCACAAAGGGAACGATACCGATTTCATAGGAGACAGTGGCGGTGCGCGGTGTGGCAAAAAATGGCCCGATGCACAAATAAACGGCCACACCCAGCACCAACCCAGCCGCTTTGCCGATGGGGGCGGTGAGCGCAGTCATGCTGCCGCCGACGCGGGCCAGGGCGACGACGGTGAGCAGGGGCAGGCCCACGCCCGTGAGTAAAAAGCCCAGCGCCGCCCACCACAGGTGTTCGCCCGCTGCTTGGCCGACGATGGGCGGGAAAATGATATTGCCTGCGCCCAAAAAGAGGGCAAAGGTCATGAGGCCGAGGGCGATGGTGTCGCTGGGTTGGAGTGTTTTCATACCCGAGGCATCTTAAAAGAAAAGCCGAACACAAAGCGGAGGCCGAACCTTGGGGTTTGTGCGGGGGGCCGCCAGCCTTGCGTAAGATAGCGGGCTTTGACAACACATGGAGGCGTGTGCGATATGACCAGCCAAGAACCCACTCAGTCTTTTGCGCACCTGGCCGATGTGGTGCAGGATTTGAACAAGCGCAAGAGCGAGGCGGCGCTCAAACAGGCTTTGGCGCTGCCGCCTGAGCAGCAAACCGAGCTGCTGGACAACCCCGACTTCCGCCATGCCCTGCCGCTGCTGCGCCGCTTGCTGGCCCAAGGCCGCAGCGATTTGCTGCACACGGTGGCAGAAGACCGCTTGGCCGATTTGCTCAGCGCCTTGGCCCAGAGTGAACGCCAAACTGCGCTGGGCCTGTTGCAGCCTGAGGTGCGGCATTCGGTGCTGCGCCTGATGAGCTACCCCGAAGGCAGCGCTGGCAGCATGATGACGACGGAGTTTGTGCAAGTGCCTGTGGCTTGGACGGTGGCGCAGACTTTGGACCACATTCGCCAAGTGCAAAGAAGCCGCGAGACGGTGTATGCGATTTATGTGGTGGATGAGGCCGAGCGTTTGCAGTTTGTGCTCTCGCTACGGCAACTGGTGGTTGGCGAGCCTGAGCAACAATTGCGCGATTTGTGGCAGGGCGATGAGGCGATTACCGCCGATGCTTTTACCGACCGCGAGGCGGTGGCCCGCATCATCCGCCGCCATGACTTTTTGGCACTGCCGATTGTGGACGATGCCCAGCGCGTGATTGGCATTGTGACGGTGGACGATGTGATTGATGCGCTAATCGATGAAGCGGCTGAGGATATGGGCCGCTTTGGTGGTGGTGAGCACATGGGCAAGCCCTATTTGCAAGTGGGCTTTGGCGAGATGCTGCAAAAGCGCGGCACTTGGCTGGCGGTGTTGTTTTTGGGCGAGATGCTGACGGCCAGCGCCATGCAGCACTATGAAATGCAATTGGAAAAAGCGGTGGTGCTGGCCATGTTTATTCCGCTGATTATGAGCTCGGGCGGTAACTCAGGCTCGCAAGCGACTTCATTGCTGATTCGGGGTTTGGCTTTGGGCGAAGTGCGTTTGGGCGATTGGTGGCGGGTGCTGTTGCGTGAGCTGCCCACCAGTTTGACCTTGGGCGCAGGCTTGGGGGCCATCGGTTTTGGCCGCATTGTGCTGTGGCAGCACTTGGGCTTTTACGATTACGGCGAGCATTACCTGCTGATTGCCCTGACGATTTGGGCCTCTTTGGTGGGCATTGTGTGCTTTGGCTCCAGCATCGGCTCCATGTTGCCCTTTGTGCTGCAAAGGGTGGGCTTGGATCCCGCCAGCGCCTCAGCGCCGCTGGTGGCAACCTTGGTGGATGTGCTGGGGCTGGTGATTTACTTCAGCATGGCGGCTTTGATTTTGAGCGGCACTTTGCTGTAAGCCCTTGACCCCAAGGCCGCTGGGTTTAAAGCGGCTGGGCCAGGTGCTGCAAGTCCGCACTGCGGCGCTCGGTGTGGTGCAGGCGGCAGCCCAGCGCCATGCTGGTGCGAATCGTGCCTTCTTGCCACAGGGTGTACACGGCATCGCAATCGGCCTGCACAAACTGCTGCCAATGCTGCTGGGCGCGGGCCAGCTCGGCCAGCGCCTCTTGGCCTTGCTTGGGGGCGTGGGTCGTCCATTCTTTGATGCGCGCTTGCGCTTGGTGGTAGTCAGCCTGCATTTGCTGCTGCGCGGCATCCAGCGCCTGCCTCATACAAGCGTTGATGGCCACGGTGGTGTGGCCTTCACAGGGGTCTTGGGCTTGGGCCTCAGTCGGGTCGGTGTTTGGGCTTTGGGCACAGGCATTCAGGCTCAGGGCCAGGGCCAGCATCAGGCCAAAAAAAGAGCGGGGTGTGAGGCAAGGCATAGCAGCAGTTTCTAAGGGCCAGTGTAGGCGCATTGCACCGAGGTGCGCAGGCTGCCATCACCCCAGTCTTCTTGCCACACACGGCTTTCCAAATGCGGGCGGTCGGGGTGGTTCAGGCGGCATTGCGGGCCGTGGGGATTGCATTCCCAGCGGCTGACACGCTCACCACTGGCGGCTTTGATGCGGGACAGGGCTTGGTCAAACGGCACATCGAGCAAGGCGTAAGGGCCGGGGCTCATGTCGTAGCCCAAGCGCCCCAACGCACGAATGGGACTGCCAAAGGCCGTTTGCTGCCCTACGGGGCGGTAATCGTTTTTGGGGCCGCCGCTATCGCTCTCATCTTTTCCATTGTCGCCCTCGTTCGTCAGGCTCACATCCGCTTCATCGTCATCCTCGTCAGCACTTGTGACACGAATTCGGCTTTTGCCCTGCTTCGCCTCTGTATGCTCTTGCACCACTGTGCGTTTGTGCAATTTGAAGGCGGGGCTGGCTTCAAGCCAATCGGCAAAGTCGCCGTGGCCGGCCTTGCACAGCAGGCTTTGCTCAATAAAGACGCTGATGTCGTTGGCGCTGGGCTGCGGTTGGTAGGCGCTGCATGCGCCCAAGAGCAGGCTGCTGCACAAGGCCAGAGTGGTGAGGGGGCGGAGGGCGGTGTTCATGGTTTGAAGTCAGGGCAGTTCATCAAGGGCTGGGTGGCGGTAGCACTTGGCTGCGAAAGCGGGGCAAATCCCAAGTGCCGCCCGCTTCAATCAGGCGGCATTCGCCCGTGCTGCCTGCGCTGCTGAGTTGAAAGCGCTGCCCATTCCATACCCAGTCTTGGTAGCTCCAGCAGTCACCCAAGCCACGGCCTTTGTGTCTAGCCGCAATTTCGCCACTATCCGAATCGGTGCCTGATTCGGTGACGAGAACAGGCTGAAAAGGCGGCTTGTCTTTAACGACCCAGTAGCCCAAACCCCAGTTGTAGGCGGCGCTCCAGCACAGGGCGCTCACCAGCATATGCCCATCATTGAGGCGCTGGCTGCTGAAGGTGGGCGGCTCAGCGTAGTCGTATTCTTCGGCGTGCAGCAGGCGGTGGCAAAAGCCTTCTTCATCGGCTGGCGCAGCGGCACGAATGGCGGTCAGCAGGGCTTTGCGGTGTTTTTCGCCGAAGGCCAAATCAGCGGCGCTGCTCTTGGGCAGGGCGGCGGCTTGAATTTGCGGCAGGGGCAAGGCGGGGCGCACGCCGCTTTCAGGCTTGTTGCCGGGCCGCGCCAAGGCGCTGGGTCGCCCCACACGGCCTTGGAAGTCGTCCATCTTCAACAGCACGGCGCTGGCACCACGGCCAGACAGCGGCCAAGCGGCTTTGCCGTGACGCAGGCTGACCTGCCCCTGGCCCAGCACGGCCCGCAGCAAGGCGCGGGTTTGCTCTGCATTGAGGGCGCTGTGGCTGGCATAGGCATCCAAATCATCAGGCACTTCCGACATGGCCCCCAGGTCTTTGCCATCCACCCACAAATGTGCGCTGGGGTGCTGGGCCATTTGTGCCCGCATTTCTGGGCTGATGTCGTCTTCGTTGTATTCGCCGATTTTGAAGGCCACTTGCACGGGCGTGTTGGGGCCAGCAGCTCGCGTCAGCAGCACACTCACGGGCGGCTCATCGCCATAGCCCGCCGCGCGACAAGTGCGGCTGTTGTCGCAGTGCAGCTCCCAGTCGTGGTGCTCAAAGTAGAGGCTGTCGGGCTGGGCTGGCGGGGTGGGCGCGGCCCAAAGCCACTGGCTGGACAAAGCCCAAGCTGCGCCAAGGCCCAGGGCGCAGCGGCGCAAGGCAGTGTGCAACCCCCTCATAGCACGCCTGTGCCTGTTGCCCTGCTCTTTTTCACGCTACCGTTGTCTTCCGCATCATCGTCATCGTCGCCGATGAAAAGCTCTTGCAGCCAAACGAGCAAAGACACGCGTGCTGTTTTCAGGAAGTCGCGCACATTGTCCTCACACACACCGCCAGTCAAATCCAAATCAAGCTCCAAGTGCGGGTCTTTTTCATCGTCAAGATAAGTGCGAGAGAAGCGCTTGTTTTGATTCCATGCGTTGATGGCGCTCAGGCTGATGTCTCGTTCGGTGCTGAAGGCCGTGTGAAATTGCAGGTTCTCGCCGTCTTCGCCAATGTACAGGGTGGTTTGGGCCGCATTGCCCAGCGGCTTCCAGCGCAAGCTGGAACCGTTTTGGCTGAGCGTGGCGGTGCCCATATTCCCCTGCTCAATAAGGGCGGCCACTTTTTTGCCGTCAATGGTTTTCAGCACCGTGCATTCAGCGGCCGCAGCAGGCAGGGTGAGGGCATTGGCCAGCGCAAGGCCAACCGTAAGTTGAGAGAAAGAAATGCGCATGGCTGGCCTTTGAAGAAAGAAAAAAGGAGACTAAAGCAGAAACTCAATGTTATCAATCAAGCGCGTGCTGCCCAGCCGTGAGGCCCCCAAAGCCACCATGGGCAAGGGCTGATGGGTGGCGAAATCGTGATTTTTTGGGTGCTGCAAATTGTGTTGCAAACGCAGGGTGAGGTAGTCGCTTTGCCAGCCTTGGGCGTCCAAGCTCTGCATGGCTTCTTGCTCTAGCGCGGCCCAATCGCGGCGGCCCGCTTGGGCTTGGGTTATCAGCCCTTGCAGGCTGTGCGCCAAGGCCGTAGCCTTGTTGCGCTCGGCTTCGCTCAAATAGCCATTGCGTGAGGACAAAGCCAGGCCGCTATCAGCCCGCACTGTGTCCACGCCAATGATGTCGATGGGCAGCGCCATTTGCGCCACCATGGCCCGCAGCACGGCCAGTTGTTGGTAGTCTTTTTTGCCAAACACGGCCACGCTGGGGGCGATGATGTTGAACAGCTTGCTCACCACCGTGCACACGCCAGTAAAAAAACCGGGGCGGAATTCGCCTTCCAAAATATCGGCCATTGCAGGCGGTGGCTGCACGGTATAGCCCTGCGGCTGGGGGTAGAGTTCGACCTCATTGGGGGCAAAGAGCACATCGCAGCCAGCGGCTTGCAGCTTGTCGGCATCGGCGGCCAAGGTGCGGGGGTAGGAATCAAAATCCTCGTTGGGCAAAAACTGCAAGCGATTGACAAAAATACTGGCGGCCACGGCATCCACGCGGCCGGCTTGTTTTTCTGCCACGGCGCGCTCAATCAGGCGCAAATGGCCGCTGTGCAAATTGCCCATGGTGGGCACAAAGGCGACGCGCTGGCCGCCCAAGGCGGCGCGGGTTTCGGCAATGGTGTGTAAGGTTTGCATCAGAAGTAGGCGCTTACCAAGCGTGCAGTTCGTTATTGGGGAAGCGGCCTTCTTTGACGGCGTGAATATAGGCTTCAAAAGCGCCTTTCACGCTGCCCGCATCGGCCATGAAGTTGTGCACGAATTTCGGCATTTTGCCGAGGTTGATGCCCAGCATATCGTGCAGCACCAGCACTTGGCCGGCCGTGCCATTGCCCGCGCCTATGCCGATGGTGTGGCAGCGATCGAGCTCCTGCGTGAGCTGGGCGGAGAGCGCAGCGGGCACCATTTCCAGCACCAGCATGGCCGCGCCAGCGTCTTGCAATTCAAGCGCATGTTGGCGCAGGGTGGCCGCGCCCGCATCGTCACGGCCTTGCACACGGTAGCCGCCCAAGGCATGTACGGTTTGCGGTGTCAGGCCCAAGTGGGCGCATACAGGAATGCCGCGCTCGACCAAAAAATGCACCGTCTCGGTGGTCCAACCGCCGCCTTCGAGCTTGACCATGTGCGCGCCCGCCTGCATCAGCTTGGCGGCCGAGCGCAGGGCTTGCTCTTTGCTCTCGTGGTAGCTGCCATAGGGCAAATCGCCCACCAAAAAGGCCGTGCCTTGGCTGCGAATGAGGCCGCGAGAAACCGATTCCACATGGTAAATCATGGTCTCCAAACTCACGCCCGTGGTGCTGTTGAGGCCCTGACACACCATGCCCAAAGAGTCGCCAATCAAAATGCAGTCGATGCCAGCCGCGTCTGCGACGGCGGCAAAGGTGGCGTCATAGGCGGTGAGCATGGTGATTTTTTCGTCACGGGCGCGCATTTCAGCCAAGCGCGGCAGGCTCACGGGCTTGCGTGGGGCGGCGGGGGTGATTTTGCCTGCGCCATAGACGGCGGTGTTGTCGGTGGGGGTGCTCATGGTCATCCTTTCAGAAAGAGGGCTTTTGAGGGCAGTGCCAAGTGGCTTGGGGCAACTCTACTACAGCTCGGCGCTGCCGGTTTCGGGCGTTTGAATGCCTTGCTCGCCGGGGCCATTGCCCGCTTTGGGTAGAAATACAAAGATGGCGCTGGAGGCCAAAGTCATGGCCCCCATCGTGAGGAAGCTGGCGTGGAAGGCGCGAATGAGGTTCGGGTCTTGCTCGCTCAAGCCCATGCCGTGGCTGTAAAGGCTCAAAATCACGGCAGTGCTGGCCAGCCCCAGGCTGATGGCGCTCATCTGCACCACTGAGAGCAAGGTGTTGGCACTGCTGGCTTGGCTGGCCGTGACATCGCGCAAGGTGAGGGTGTTGAGGGCCGTAAATTGCAAAGAATTGGACAGGCCAAACAGCCCCATCAAACTGAGCAAGGCGGGCAGCGGCGTGTGGGGCGTGACGGTGGCAAAGGCCATGATGCACAGGCCCATGCTCATGGTGTTGCCAATGAGCACACTGCGGTAGCCCAAGCGCGCAATCAGCACCATGACGAGGCGCTTGGCCATGATGCTGGTGAGCGCCACGGGAATGAGCATGGTGCCCGCCTTGGCTGGGCTGTGGCCCAAGGGCAGTTGCAGCAGCAGCGGCACGATATAGGCCATGCCGCCCGAGCCCAAGCGCGAGGCGACATTGCCAATCAGCCCCAAGCGCAGGCTGATGACGCGAAACAGCGAAAGCGGAAAAATCGGCTCATCGCGGCGCATGGCATGGCGCCAATAGCCCGCACTGGCGGCCAAGCAAGCCAGCAGCGCCGCCAGCGGCCAATGCCAAGCCAGGCTGCGCGCGCTCAGGGTTTCTAAGGCAAACGACAGGCCCAGCAAGGCCAGCACCAGCAGGGCGTAGCCACGGCCATCAAAACGCGGCGGCGTGCTGCTGCGGAAATCGGGCAAAAAGCGCCGCGCCATATACAGACCCACGGCACAGACGGGCAGATTGATGAGGAAAATCCAATGCCAAGAGGCAAACTGCACCAGCCAGCCGCCCAGCGATGGCCCGACCAAAGGCCCGACCAAGCCAGGGATGGCGATAAAGCTCATCGCCGCCAAAAACTCGCTGCGCGGCACCGCCCGCAGCACCGTCAAGCGGCCCACGGGCATGAGCATGGCCCCGCCCATGCCCTGCACAATGCGGGCCAAAATCAATTGCGTTAAAGAGCCAGACAAGGCGCAGAGCAAAGAACCCAGCGCAAACAGCAGCAAAGAGACAGAAAACACCCGCTGCGTGCCAAAGCGATCGGCCATCCAGCCTGAGGCGGGAATCAGCAGCGCCATCGTCAGGCTATAGGCCACCACAATGCCGTGCAGGGCCAAGGCACTCTCGTTCAAGTCCTCGGCCATCACGGGCAAGGCCGTATTGACAATGGTGGAGTCCAGCGTTTGCGTGAACAAAGCGGCCGCCACCAACCACTGTATGGGGCGCAAAGGCAGGGCGGGCTGGGCTGGGTTCACAAAAACTGTAGGGCGGGCAAAAACAAAAAAACGCCAGCAACAGGGCTGGCGTGGGGCATTGTAAGTGGCGCAGGACTTACTTGGCGGGCGTGGCCTTGAGCACACTGGTGGCTGCGGCCACCAAACCGCTGATGTCCGTGAGGTTTTGCGGCACCACCACGGTGTTGCTGGTTTTGGCAATGCCAGAGAGCGCGTCCACATACTGCTCGGCCACCTTCAGGTTCACGGCCTGCAAACCGCCTTGGCTTTCAATCGCCTCGGCAATTTGGCGGATGGCTTGGGCATTGGCCTCGGCCTTGGCGATGATGGCGGCGGCCTCACCTTGGGCTTGGTTGATTTGGCTGATGCGATCACCCTCAGACTTGGCAATGGCGGCCTCGCGCTGGCCTTGGGCAATATTGATTTGCTCTTGCTTGCGGCCCTCAGAGGCGGCAATCAGGGCGCGTTTTTCGCGTTCGGCGGTAATCTGCGCTTGCATGGCGTGCAAAATCTCGCGCGGCGGCGTCAAGTCTTTGATTTCATAGCGCAGCACCTTCACGCCCCAGTTGGCGGCGGCCTGGTCGAGCACACCCACCACGGCGTGGTTGATCATGTCGCGCTCCTCAAAGGTTTTGTCCAGCTCCAGCTTGCCAATCACGCTGCGCAAAGTGGTTTGCGCCAGTTGCGTGATGGCCAGCACATAGTTGGACGAGCCATAGGTGGCCAATTGCGCGTCGGTCACTTGGAAATACAAAATGCCATCGACTTGCAATTGCGTGTTATCGCGGGTGATACACACTTGGCTGGGCACATCCAGCGGCACTTCACGCAGGTCATGCTTGGCCGCAATGCGGTCAAAAAAGGGCACGATAAAACGCAGGCCAGGCTCCAGTGCGCGGTCAAATTTGCCAAAACGCTCCACAATCCAAGCGCGTTGCTGGGGCACGGTTTTCACCGATTTGGACACCAGCACAGCGGCGGCAATCAAAAGAAAAATCAAAACACCTGACATAAGCGGTTTACTCCTGAGTTGAAACAGCGCCCCCTAGCGGCGCAATAAGTAGGGTGGATGCCTCGCTGCCCACAATTTGCATGTGCTGCTGGCGCGGCGCGTTCAAATCGACCAAGCGGGCATCCCACTGCGTGCCACGGTAGAACACCCGCGCACGGCCTTCATCGGGGCCGAGCCAAGCGAGCACCTCCACGCTTTGGCCGACATCCAAATTGTTTTGCATTTTGGCAGGGCGCGGGCCACGCGCGCGCTTGAAAAAATACAAAGCCACGACACCGCCCACGGCGCTGATGCTGGCCACCATGACCTGCGCCGTATCGCCAAAACCCAAACCCGCCACCAAAGCGGCCAAAGCCGCCGCCGCAGCCAGCACCAGCAAGTAAAAAGTGCCTGTGCTGATTTCAAGAATGACCAGTGCGATGGCCAAAATCCACCAAGCGTGATGCCAATCCATGCTGCTCCTCCTTTGGGCCTGTGGGGGTGAGTCCGCAGTGTAAGCTGCCGCGCTTACTCTTGCGCACCGCGCAGGCGCTCAATGATGCCGTTGAGGGCTTCAAGCGAGCCAAAATCAATGCGCAACTGCCCGCTTTGCTCACGGCGGCGGCCCCGTGCGGGCTTGATGTCAATCTGCACCTGCGCCGTCAGCAGATCAGACAGCTCCTCCTCCACCCGCTTGATGTCGCCGCTTTTGCCTTGGCTCTTGGTGCTGCTTTTGCCGCCGTGGGTTTTTTGCGCCTTTTTCACCAAGCTCTCGGCTTGGCGCACATTCAGCTTTTTGCCAATCACCTCATGCGCCAAAGTAATTTGCATGGCGCTATCAACGCCCAGCAAAGCGCGGGCATGGCCCATATCGATATCACCCGCCATCAGCAGCTCTTGCACGGCGGGAGTCAAGTTCAGCAAACGCATGAGGTTGCTGGCCGCGCTGCGCGACTTGCCCACGGCCTGCGCCGCCTGCTCGTGCGTCATGCCGAACTCGGCAATCAGGCGCTGCAAACCTTGGGCCTCCTCCAGCGCATTCAAATCCTCGCGCTGCATGTTTTCAATCAAGGCCATGATGGCGGTGTTCTCGTCAGAGACCTCACGCACCAGCACTGGCACCCGCTTCAAACCCGCCAAAGCCGCAGCGCGAAAGCGCCGCTCGCCGGCAATAATTTCGTATTTGCCTTTGCCTGCCCCTTGCGTGAGCAAGCGCACCAAAATCGGCTGCATGATGCCCTGGCTACGAATGCTCTCGGCCAGCTCATACAAGCTGGCCTCATCCATGCGCGTGCGCGGCTGGTACTGGCCTGCCACCATGTCTTTGAGCGCCAGCTCGCGCGGTGTGCCATCGGCCTGTTCATCGACCACGGTGGGGCCGAGCAGGTTTTCCAAACCCATGCCCGGATTCAAGCCTTTTGCTTTTTTTGTTGCCATTGCTCTCGCCTGCCTTGCAGTGTGTTGTGTCCGCCAAGAAAGCCCGCCGCCCTTGCCCCATTGAGCACTGCCGCCGCGCCGTCTTCAAAAGAATAGGGCGATAAGTGTAGCGCCCATGCGTGCTTCATGCGAAAATGCGCCCCACTCACGACCGCCAGCTTGGTGCTGGTGGCGTTTTCGCTCTTTGAAAATTATGACCCAATACGCCAGACCTGCTGTCGCCGGTGCCAGTTTGCACCCCATGCTCAACATCGCCATCAAAGCCGCGCGCTTGGCCGGTGCCATTATCAACCGCGCTTCTTTCGACCTCGACGCCGTGCGCGTGCGCGAGAAACAAGCCAATGATTTGGTCACCGAAGTGGACCAAAAGGCCGAAGAAGCCATCATTGCCACCCTGCTCGAAGCCTACCCCCAGCACGCTATTCTGGCCGAAGAATCGGGTCAAAGCCACGGCAAACAAGGCTCAGACTTCGTCTGGATCATTGACCCACTTGATGGCACCAAAAACTTCCTCCACGGCTTCCCCATGTACTGCACCAGCATTGCCCTGCAAGTGGCAGGCCGTGTCGAGCAGGCCGTGATTTACGACCCCGTGCGCAACGACCTCTACACCGCCACCAAAGGCCGTGGCGCCTTCCTCAACGACAAACGCATCCGCGTGGGCAAGCGCACGCAACTGCGCGACTGCATGGTCACCACCGGCTTGGCGCTGCGCCCTGGCGATGATATTGCCGAGCACCTCACCATCTACAAAATGGCCATGCAAAGCACCTCAGGCGTGCGCCGCACAGGTTCTGCCGCCATGGACTTGGCACTGGTTGCTGCGGGCATGAGCGACGGCTATTTTGAAAAAGGCTTGCACCCCTGGGACATGGCTGCGGGCCAGCTCTTGGTGCAAGAGGCCGGCGGCTTGGTGGGCAACTTCACGGGCGAATCTGGCCCTGACTTCCTGAACCAGCGCGAGTGCTTGGCCGCCAACCCCCGCATTTACGCCCAAATGGTGCAATGGCTCACGCCTTTTAGCCAATACCGCGCTGAATAAGAGCCCAGCGCCACATATGACAAAAGCCCGCATGTTGCACGCATGTGGGCTTTTTTAATGCCTACCGTTTGGTTGCTTGGCTGGCCTGGCCTGCTGGCCTCAGTCTTTTTTGTTCTTTATCAGCGCGGCCAAGTCAGCAAAGGGCTTGTGCGTGTCGCTGCTGGGCACGGCGCTGTCGGCCTCGGGGGTGGAAGCAGCTTGCTCGGCGCAGGCCTCGTGCATGGGCACAAAGGGCAGCTCCAGCAGCAGCTCGTCTTCCATCAGCTCGTGCAGATTGAAGTGGCGACTCCACACCAGCACATCTTCGGCGCTGTCCTCGTCTTGCTCGGCGGCGGTGGCTTCATCGGCGACAAAGCGGAACAGGCGCTCACTCTCCATCGGCAGCACCACAGGCTGCAAGCAGCGCTGGCAAGTGCGGGCCACTTGCGCGCTCAGGCGCAGGCCCAGCCACGGCTGGCCCATGATGCCGCTTTGCTCAAAAGGCAGGGTTTGACCAAGGATGTCGCGCCACAAGCCCTGGGCCTGCCAGCGCACGGGCGGCAGTGTGGCAGTGGGGAAGTCGGCGGGGTTTTCCGCGCAGACGCGGGCAAAGGCGCTCAAGGGCAGCTCGCCCTCGGCCTCCGCGCCTTCTTTGGCGAATTTTTGGATGTCGAGATCGTGGATTTGGATGGCTTTTTTCATGGCGGGCATCATAGGCCAAGCGGCCTTGCACTCACGGCCCAAAGGCAAAAATGCAAGGCAGTTTCAAGGCGGCTTGCAAGCGCGGCTCTTGCAGGCCCACTTTGCGCCAAGCGGCCACGCTCATGCTGCGGCTGTCGTGCTCAGGCAGGCTCAGACCGCTGTGCAAACTGAGCTGGGTTTGCGGCTGCAATTGCGCCAGCAGCGCCTGCCACAAGGCGGCGTTGCGGTAGGGCGTTTCAATGCAAAGCTGCGCTTGGCCGCTTTTCAAGGCAAAGGCTTCAAGCTGCTTGATGCGCTGGCTGCGCTCGGCCGCCTGCTGCGGCACATAGCCCACAAAGGCAAACTGCTGCCCATTGAGGCCGCTGGCCGCCAGCGCCAGCAGCAGCGAGGACGGCCCCACCAAAGGCCGCACCGCCGCGCCCAAGGCGTGCGCCGCCCGCACAATGCTGGAACCGGGGTCGGCCACGGCAGGCATACCCGCCTCACTCAGCAGGCCCATGGCATGGCCTTGCAGCAGGGGGGCGAGCAACTGCTTGGCCGCCGCCGCATCCCCTTGGTGGCCGTGGTCGCCCTTTTTGTGCGCGGCGCGGGGCAGCTCGGCGATTTGCATCTCTTGCAGCGGGCAGGCCAAGGGCATGATGGCCCCCACGCGGTTCAAAAACGCGCGGGCAGATTTGGCGTTTTCCACCACCCAAAAACGCAGGCTGGCGGCCGTGGCGATGGTCTGCTCAGGCAGCACTTGGCGCAGCTCGGCAGGCTCGCCCTTGCAGCCAAAATCGAGTGGCGTGGGCACCAAAAAGAGTTCACCCAAAGGGGTGTTGGCAGCAGACATGGCCTTAATACAGTTGCAAGCCCGCCGCCCGCAGCATCTGCGCGGTGCGAATCAATGGCAGGCCAATCAGGGCGGTGGGGTCGTCGCTTTCAATCGCATCAAGCAGCGCAATGCCCAAGCCCTCGCTCTTGGCGCTGCCGGCGCAGTCGTAAGGCTGCTCGGCACGCAAATACTGCTCAATCGCCGCATCGCTCACATCACGAAAACGCACCTTCACGCTGGCCGTGCTCTGCTGGCTGAAGCCATCGATGGGGCACACCACCGCCACACTGGTGTGAAACACCAAAGTCTGCCCGCGCATACGCTGCAACTGCGCCACGGCCTTCTCGTGCGTGCCAGGCTTGCCCAGCGGCTCGCCATTCAAATCGGCCACTTGGTCTGAGCCAATCACCACCGCTGCTTGCAGCTCATCGCCCACAGCTTGGGCCTTGGCCAAGGCCAGGCGCTCGGCCAAAGCCAGCGGGGTTTCACCCGGTAGGGGGCTTTCATCCACCTCGGGCGAAATCGTCATAAAAGGCGTGCGCAGGCGCTCCAGCAGCGCCTTGCGGTAAGGCGAAGTAGAGGCCAACACCAGCGGCCTTTGCTGCTGCGCGAGGGCAAAAATATCGTGCAATTCGTGGTTGATATCGGTCATGGCTCAAATCAAAACAATGTCAAACTGGTCAGGGCGCAAGCTCGGCTCGGGCCGCAGCGTAATCGGCTTGCCGATGAATGCGCCCAACTCGGCCAAATGCTCGCTCTCCTCATCTTGCAGCAGCGCCAGCACCGCAGGCGGGGCCAGCACGCCGAACTCACGCGGGTGGAACTGCCGCGACTCGCGCAGAATCTCGCGGAAGATGTCATAGGCCACCGTGCGCGGCGTCTTCACCGTGCCACGGCCCTCACACGCGGCGCAAGGCTCGCACAGCAGGCGTTCCAGCGACTCCCGCGTGCGCTTGCGCGTCATCTCCACCAAACCCAATTGCGAGAACTCGCTGGTGGAAGTCTTCACCGGGTCGCGCGCCAACTGCGTGCGCAGCTCAGCCAGCACCGCCTCACGGTGGGCGGGCTTGTTCATATCAATGAAGTCGGCAATGATGATGCCGCCCAAATTGCGCAAACGCAGTTGCCGCGCAATCGCGTGCGCCGCCTCCAGGTTGGTCTTGAAAATGGTGTCATCAAAATTGCGCGCCCCCACAAAACCGCCCGTATTCACATCAATCGTCGTCATCGACTCGGTCTGATCCACCACCAAATAACCGCCCGACTTCAAATTCACCCGCTTGCCCAGCGCCAGTTGCAACTCCTCATCGATGTTGTAGAGGTCAAAAATCGGGCGATCGCCCGTGTAAAGCTGCAACTTCTCCACCGCTCTGGGCATCAGCTCCTCGCCAAAGGCCAGCAGGCGCGCGAGCTGGGTCTGCGAATCAATTCGCACACTGGCCGTGCCCTCATGCACAAAATCGCGCAACACCCGCTGCGGCAAATCCAAATCGGCGTGCAGGCGGCTGGGCGCAGGGCGCTGGCGGCTCAAATCGCGCACCTTGGCCCAAGCACGGCGCAAATACGCCATATCCGCGCGCAGCTCCTCCTCGCCCGACTCCTCGGCATTCGTGCGCAAAATAAAACCGCCGCTCATCTCGCCCTCGGCCAGCCCCTCACGCGCCAAACGCAGCAGGCGCTCACGCAAAGCCTCACGCAGCTCAGGCTCAATCTTTTGCGACACGCCAATGTGCTGATCTTGCGGCAAATGCACCAAATAGCGCCCTGCCATACTCATCTGCATACTCAAGCGCGCGCCCTTGCTGCCAATCGGATCTTTGAGCACCTGCACCAAAATGCTCTGGCCCTCAAAAATCTGCTTCTCAATCGGCAACGGCTTGGGCCGCTCCTCGGCTGCGCCCTCCGCATCAGCAGGCCGCAAAAACGCCGACGGCATATCTGCCGCGTGCAAAAACCCCGCGTGCTCCAGCCCAATATCGACAAAAGCCGACTGCATCCCTGGCAACACCCGCTGCACCTTGCCCAAGTAAATATTGCCCACCAAACCGCGCTCCAAACTGCGCTCCATATGCAGCTCTTGCACCACGCCGCCCTCAATCACGGCAACGCGGCTCTCTTGGGGCGACCAATTGATCAAAATCTCTTGTGGCATGGCTTGGGCTTTGGCTTCGGGCTGGGGTCAAACAAACAGCCAGCAAGTATAGGGCTAGGGGTGGGCGGCTGGCTGCGGCCTAAACCCGCAGCACGCTAAAGCGCCTGAACAAATCCAGTGGCATGGCCTCTTGCAAGCGCCACACCATCGACATCGGCTTGCTGCCCGTGGGCTCGCCTTCTAGCACCGCAGGGCCAAGAGCGTAGAAGGGGCTGTCTGGGTTTTCGCGCACAAAGAGCTGGAAACGCCAGCCGTTGTCTGCACTTTCGGTGTAAATCTTGCCCGAGGCATTGCTGGGGCTGGCGCGGTTTTGGCTCTGCCAGTGAAACAGCTCGGGGCTGATGGCGTAGTCGTGGTAGGCGATGCGTTCGTGAAAACCAGCTTTTTTATCGAGGGTGATAAACAGCACTTGCAGCTTGAGATCATTGAAGTTGAGCACACCTTCTGACATGCGTGGCCGCACGCTGGCCTGCAAAAAGCCACTGGCCGACAGCACTTCAGCACGGCTGTAAGCGCCGTGCAACAGCAGCGGCCAATCTTCAGGCACGCCGGACAGGGCTTGGGGCTGCAAGTCCGCGTTCAAATCCAGCCAAGCGCCCAGTTCACCCAGCTCTTGCCGCAATAAGGGCATTTGCGCCATGCGCTGCAAAAAGCCTGCGCCATCCATGAGTTGGTTTGCCAAGGGATAGAGCTGGTAGGCCAGCATTTGCAGTTGTTTTTGTAGGCGGGGGG
>CAZJBX010000018.1:0-54058 GCA_964544605.1 uncultured Burkholderiaceae bacterium | reverse complement strand
TGACTGAGCTGCAAGCCTTCAACCCCCACATTGCGGATGATGTGTTTGAAGTGCTGAGTTTGGAAGGCAGCCTCAACGCCCGCAACACCTTGGGCGGCACCGCACCCGCGCAAGTGCAAGCGCAAATCGCCCGCCATCAGGCGCGTTTGCACAGCGCCTGAGTGCCAGCCTGGAGCCGCCGCCATGTCCAAGCCCAAAGCCATTGACAAACTGAGCTACGAAGAAGCACAGGCCGAGCTGCAAGATTTGCTGGCGCAAATTGAGTCGCAAAGCATCCCGCTGGATGCGCTTTTGGCCACCTACCAACGCAGCCAAGCGCTGCTCGCGCATTGCCGCAGCAAGCTGGCGGTGTTGGAGCAGCAGATGCAAAGCCTAAGCGAAGCAGCGCCAGCCGCCCCTTCTTCTGCCGCCCCCGCCGCTGCGTTTGACGCGGGCGAAGACGGCATCCCCTTTTGAGCGCCTGATTGAGAAGGCCCTGCATTGCAATGAATGATTTTGACTCTTGGTTGGCGCACAACTTGGCCCATATCGAACGCGCTTTGGGCGCTTTCCTCACGCAAGAAACTTGCGCCCGCTTGGGCGAAGGCATGCGCTACGCCACACTGGATGGCGGCAAGCGCATCCGTGCCCTGCTCTGCTTGGCCACCGCACAAAGCTTGGACGGCAACGCCGAGGCCGCTTTGCGCGCCGCCTGCGCTGTCGAAATGATTCACGCCTATTCTTTGGTGCATGACGACATGCCCTGCATGGACAACGACCTGCTGCGCCGTGGCAAACCCACCGTGCATGTGGCCTATGGCGAGGCCGTGGCCCTGCTGGTGGGCGATGCCCTGCAAAGCCGCGCTTATGAGGTGCTTACGCCCGAAAGCGAGGCCGTGCCCGCCGCCCTGCAAGCGCAGCTGTGCCGCCTGCTGGCGCAAGCGGCTGGGCAACACGGCATGTGCGGCGGTCAAGCCATTGATTTGCTCAGCGTCGGCAAGGCCCTGAGCCAAGCCGAGCTTGAAAATATGCACCGCCTGAAAACTGGCGCTTTGCTGCAAGCGGCGGTGATGATGGGCGCGGCCTGTGCGCCTGAGCTGAAGGCCGATACCGCCGCCCATTTGCGCCACTATGCGGCGCATTTGGGCTTGGCTTTCCAAGTGGTGGACGATGTGCTCGACTGCACCGCCGACAGCGCCACCTTGGGCAAAACGGCAGGCAAAGATGCCGAGCAAGACAAGCCCACCTATGTCTCTTTGCTCGGCCTAGAGGCCGCCCGCGCCTATGCCGAGCAACTGCACGGCCAAGCCGCCGCTGCGCTGGCCGCTGCGGGCCTGCCCGAAAGCAGCCATTTGCACGCCCTCTTGGATCAAGTGGTGCGCCGTGGCCATTAGTCACATTGCGGCGCAGGCTAATGCGCCTTCTTCTAAAATCGTGCCCCTTATGACCGACTTGCTCTCCCACATCTCCAGCCCCGCCGATTTACGCCGCCTGAAAAAAGAGCAGCTACCCCAGTTGGCGCGTGAATTGCGCGAGTTTTTGCTGCAATCTGTGGCCAAAACAGGCGGCCACCTCTCTTCCAACCTCGGCACAGTGGAGCTGACCGTGGCCCTGCACCATGTGTTTGACACGCCGCACGACAGGCTGGTGTGGGATGTAGGGCACCAAACCTACCCGCACAAAATCCTCACGGGCCGCCGCGACAAAATGCACAGCCTGCGCCAGCTCGATGGCATTTCTGGCTTTCCGCGCCGCGCTGAAAGCGAGTACGACACCTTTGGCGTGGGCCACTCCTCCACCTCCATCTCTGCGGCGCTGGGCATGGCTTTGGCCGCCCGCACCAAAGGCGAAAAACGCCACAGCGTGGCCATCATTGGCGATGGCGCGATGACGGCGGGCATGGCGTTTGAAGCCCTGAACAATGGCGGCGTAGAAACGGGCCTGCCCCTGCTCGTCATCTTGAACGACAACGACATGAGCATCAGCCCGCCTGTGGGGGCGCTCAACCACCATTTGGCCCACCTCATGAGTGGCCGCCACTATGCCAAGGCCCGCAACGCCGGCAAAACCATGCTGCGCCATGCGCCTGCTTTATTTGCTTTGGCCAAACGCTTTGAAGAACAAGCCAAGGGCATGATCAGCCCTGCCACTTTGTTTGAAAAATTCGGCTTCAACTACACCGGCCCGATTGATGGCCACGACCTCAGCGCCCTACTGCCCCAGCTTGAAAACTTGAAAAAGCGCATGGAAGAAGGCGATGGCCCGCAGTTTCTGCACATCGTGACGAGAAAAGGCCAAGGCTATGAGCGGGCCGAGCAAGACCCCATTGCCTACCACGGCCCCGGCAAATTTGACCCCAGCGTGGGCCTAACCAAACCCAGCGCACCCGCCAAAACCACCTTCACACAAATTTTTGGCCAGTGGATTTGCGATATGGCGGCGCAAGACGACAAGCTGGTGGGCATCACCCCAGCCATGCGTGAGGGTTCTGGTTTGGTGGAATTTGAGCGCCGCTTTCCTGAGCGCTACTACGATGTGGGCATTGCCGAGCAACACGCCCTGACCTTTGCCGCAGGCTTGGCCTGCGAGGGGCTGAAACCCGTGGTCGCCATTTATTCCACCTTTTTGCAACGCGCTTACGACCAAGCCATTCACGATGTGGCGATTCAAAAACTGCCCATGGTGCTGGCGCTGGACCGCGCTGGTTTGGTCGGCGCTGATGGCGCCACCCATGCGGGCGCTTACGACATCGCCTTTTTGCGCTGCATCCCCAATACCTCAGTGGCCTGCCCCGCAGATGAGGCCGAGTGCCGCCAAATGCTGAGCACCGCCTTCATGCAAGACCATATGGCCGCCGTGCGCTACCCGCGCGGTGCGGGCGTGGGCAAAACGCCCAGCAGCGATTTACAAACCCTAGCCTTTGGCAAAGGTGAAATCCGCCGCCAAGGGGAATCGGGCTTGGCGATTTTGGCCTTTGGCCCCCTGCTCTACCCCGCCCTAGAGGTGGCCGAGCGCCTCGATGCCACCGTGGTCAATATGCGCTGGGCCAAACCGCTGGATATGCCCCTGCTGCAAAGCGTGGCGCAAAGCCATGCCGAGCTGGTGACCGTGGAAGACAGTTGCTTGGCTGGCGGTGCTGGCTCGGCTGTGCTCGAAGCCCTGCAAAGCCTGCGCCTGCCCAAGCCTGTGCTCTGCTTGGGCCTGCCCGATACCTTTATTGAACATGGCGATCCCGCCAAGCTCTACAGCCTGCAAGGGCTGGATGCGGCTGGCATTGAAGCCTCAATTCGCGCATGGCAACAAGCAGCACAAGCCTGAACTCTGGCCGCCTGAACTTGGCCTTGGCCGCAGGCGAGGCTTCGGGCGACTTCTTGGGCCAGCTCTTGTTGCAAGCGGCGCAAGCACAATGGCCCGATTTGCACAGCAGCGGCATTGGCGGGCCGAAAATGGCCGCCGCAGGTATGCAAGTGCAGCACAGCTATGAAGAACTCGCCGTCTTCGGCTATGTCGATGCGCTGCGCAACTACCGCCGCATCATGGGCCTGCGCCAGCGCTTTGCCCAGCAATTGCTGCAAGCGCCGCAGCGCCCCGATATCTTCATTGGCATTGACGCACCCGACTTCAACCTCGGCCTTGAGGCCCAGCTCAAAGCCCAAGGCATGAAAACCGTGCACTTCGTCAGCCCCTCCATTTGGGCTTGGCGGCCCGAGCGCATTGAAAAAATCCGCGCCGCCGCCGATCATGTGCTCTGCCTCTTCCCCTTTGAGCCAGCCATTTATGAAAAGGCGGGCATTGCCGCCAGCTTTGTCGGCCACCCCTTTGCGGCCCATATTCCCATGCAGCCCGATCAAGCCGCCGCCCGCCTGGCCTTGGGCCTGCCTGCTGATGCGGCCATCATGGCCCTGCTGCCAGGCAGCCGAAAAAGCGAAATCCAGCTCTTGGCCCCCATCTTTTTTGCTGCTGCGCAGCGCATCAGCGCCGCCCTGCCGCAAATGCAATTCATCTGCCCCACCCTGCCGAGCTTACTGCCCCTGCTGCAACCCTTGGCCGATGCGGCAGGCTTGGGCTCGCGCTTGCAATTACTGGAAGGCCGCTCGCACGAGGTCTTGGCCGCTTGCGACACCGCCATCATCGCCAGCGGCACGGCCAGCCTAGAGGCCGCCCTGTTCAAACGCCCGCATGTGGTGGCCTACCGCGTGAGCTGGCTCAATTGGCAGTTTTTGCGCGGCAAACAATTGCAGCCTTGGCTGGCCTTGCCCAATATTTTGAGTGAGGATTTTGTCGTGCCCGAGCTCATGCAAAACGCCCTGAACCCGCAGAGCTTGGCTGAGGCAGCCTTGGAGCAGTGGCAAGATATGGCGCAACGCCAGCTCATCGAGCAGCGCTTCACCGCCCTGCACCGCAGCCTATTGGCCCCCAGTGCCGAGCGCATTCAAAGTGTGCTGGCCGATTTAGCCCCGCGCACCTAATTTAAAAGCCGCAGGTAGCAGCAGCAACCACGCCGCCATCAGGCACATGCCACCCACGGGCACCAGTGCGCTCAAGGCCGCAAAGCCGAGCAAAATCTTGGCGTAAATCAGGCCACTGAACAGCAGCAAACCCAGTACCAACAACACCGCCGCCGCCTTCATACACCAGGGCGCGGGGCGCTGCGCCACACTGCCCCACAAACCCAAGGCCAAGAGCACAGGCGCATGCAACAACTGCTGCTGCACGGCATGTTGCAAAGTGGCGCGGGCGGCCTCACGGGCGCTTTCATCGGCGATAAAACCCAAACCGTGGCTGGCATAGGCGGCCATGCCCACGCCCGTTGCGCCCAATACAGCGGCCACCGCCACCGCCCAAGTCAAACTGTTTTTTGCCTCACTCATATGCCTCTCCATCCAAACGGCGCATTTCGCCTTCAATAAAAGCTTTGGCCTCGGCCATCAGTTCATCCACATCACGGCCTGCACTGGCAATGGGCGCACCAATGGAGACATCCACCACCCCTGGGTATTTGATGATGGCCTTGCGCGGCCAGCATTTGGCCGAGGTGATGGCAATGGGCACCAGCGGCTGGCCTGTGGCCACGGCCAAGCGACTGCCGCCCGTTTTGTACTGCCCCGCCTGCCCGCGCGGAATGCGCGTGCCCTCAGGGAACATGGCCACGCTCACGCCTTGGCCCATGATGCGGCGGCCCTGATCGGCCACCAAATTAAAAGCCTCGCGCTTGGCGGAGCGGTTGATATGCACCATATCGAGGCGCGACATGGCCCAGCCAAATAGCGGCACATAGTTCAATTCGCGTTTATACACATAGGCAATGGGGCGCGGCAAAATTGCAGGCAATAAAAAGGTTTCGTAAGTCGATTGGTGTTTGGCCAAAATCACGGGTGTTTGCCCCGATTGCAAGTGCTCTAAGCCCGTGATGCGCCACTGCACGCCGCAAATCCAGCGCAGGCTCCATACCACATTGGCCAGCCAGCCCCGCGCAATTCGATACAGCAAGGCTTTGCTGGCAAAAGGGGACAAAATCAAAATCAAAATGGCATAAATGGGCATGGTGACAGCCATCCAAGCCAAATGCAGCAAAGATCGAATCAGGCAAAACAAATAGTACATGGTGCTTTACTTCTTCATTTGAAAAGCCTTGAGCATTTGCTCTTGCATCTGCGCCAAAATATTGCGCGACTGCTCGCCATAAGTGCCCATCCAGCCTTGCATCATGCCCGACTGGGGGTTCATCATCTGCGCCCAAGCCTCAGGCGTAAAGGCTTTGCGCTGATCGTGCAAACGGGCCTGCATTTCCATCATGGCTTGGAAGTTTTTCTCAAGGGCACGGCCCATCACGCTTTGTGTGGCATGGCCATAAAAGCGAATCAAATTGGACAAGCTTTGCGCCGAAAACAAAGGCAGTCCGCCCGACTCTTCCTCAAGAATAATTTGCAGCAAAATACTGCGCGTTAAATCTTCACCTGTTTTTGCATCCAACACGACAAAATGGGCTTGCTCCACCACCATGGCCTTGATTTCAGCCAAAGTGATATAGGCCGAGCTGCTGGTGTCATACAAACGGCGATTGGGGTATTTTTTAATCACCACGCTATCGCCAAAATCCGCTTTTTGAGCCGCCGATTTGGGGCTGCTTGCTGATTTTTTCGCAACTTTTGTCGCCGTTTTAGCACTTGTTTTCGTGGCGGCTTTTTTGGCCGCTGTGGGGGCCGCCGTTGTTTTGCGTTTGGTTTTTTCTGTCATCTTGGCTTTCATCCTTTTCTGCATTTAAGGTGCCAGGCGTTGGCGCTGCCATTGCCCAGCCTGCAAGCGGTAGGCGAGGCGATCGTGCAAGCGGCTGGGGCGGCCTTGCCAAAACTCCCAGTAATCGGGCCGCAGGCGGTAGCCGCCCCAGTGCGGTGGGCGGTATAGGGCTTCTTGGGCGAAGCGGCTTTCCACGGCACTCAAGCGCGCTTGCAAAGCCTCTGGCCCAGACAAAACCTGGCTTTGTGGTGAGGCCCATGCCCCGAGTTGGCTGCCCTGCGGGCGCGAGGCAAAGTAGGCGTCGCTTTCGGCCTCTGCCACGCGCTCAACCCGCCCTTCAATGCGCACCACGCGTTCGAGCTCAACCCAGTGAAACTGCAAGGCGGCAAAGGGATTGCCCGCCAATTGCTGGCCTTTGCGGCTGTGGTAGTTGGTGTAGAACACCACGCCAGCTTCATCAAAATCTTTGATGAGCACAATGCGGCTGCTAGGGCGCATGTCGCTGCCCACGGTGGCCAGCGTCATGGCATTGGGCTCGGGCACTTGGGCTTGCAGGGCTTGTTCAAACCAGCGGGCAAAGAGGGCTGTGGGCGCACTGGGCGCATCGGCTTCTAGCAATTGGGCCTGAGCATAGTCTTTGCGCAGGGCGTGGAGGTCTTGGGTGCTCATAAATGGGACTTCAATGGGCTGGCTCAGCGGGCGGCGGCAAAAGCGCCAAGGGCAAAGTCCACTATTGTGACTGAAATTGCTGCCATGCAGCATGCACTTGCGCTTGCAGTTGGGCCATGCTGGTCGCAGCGTCATTGTGCAAAATCACATCGGCCGCAGCTTGGCGGGCCGCCCGTGTGGCTTGCGCTACCAGCACGCCCTCCACTTGGCTGCGGCTCCAGCCAGCGCTGCTGGGGCGGGTCAGCACCCGTGCGATTTGGGTTTCTGCGCTGCAATCGACCACCCAAAGGCTGTCGATTTGAGGCCGCCATTGGGCCAAGTTTTCAACCAAGAGGGGGATGTCCAGCACAATCGCTGCTGGCTTTTGCGCCTCAGCCTCTTGCAAGGCGGCAGCCATGGCCGCCAAGATATGGGGCCGCAGCACGGCCTCAAGCTGGGCTCGCGCCTCGGGCTGTTTGAAGACCAGCTCGCGCATGGCGGCGCGGTTCAAGCCCGTTGCGGCATCCAGCATCTGCGGGCCAAAGGCAGCGGCCACATCAGCCAAGCCTGCGCCGCTGGGCGCTGTGACGCTGCGGGCAATGGCATCGGCATCCACCACCCGTGCGCCCAAATCGGCCAACATGGTTGCCACTGTGCTTTTACCGCTGCCAATGCCACCTGTGAGGCCAATGCGGGGCGTTTTTTTTACTGCCATCACAAGCCAATAAAGGCCAGCAAACGCGGCCAGCCGATGAGGTAAACCAAAAAGCCTGCCAAGACCAAAAAGGGACCAAAAGGCATATACACACCGCCCTCGCCCTCTTGGTTGCCATAGCTGCGCAATTTAGAGCCCAGCATCAGGCCCACACCAATGATGGAGCCGACCACTGAGGACATGAGCACGATGGGCAACAGCGCCTGCCAGCCCAACCATGCGCCCAAAGCCGCCATCAGTTTGAAATCGCCATTGCCCATGGCCTGCTGTCCCTTCCATTTGCCCACGGCCCAAGCAATGGGCACAAAGAGCAAATAACCCACCACCGCCCCCCAAAAGGCGTGGCTGATATCAGCAATCAAGGGGTTCAGGCCCATAAAAGCGGCCATCAAACCCAGCCACAGCAGCGGTTGGGTCAGGCTATCGGGCAGCAAAGTGGTGTCCCAGTCGATCCAGAACAAGGCCATGACCACGGCGCAAAAAGCAAACCACAGCAGCGTGCCCCAGCTCACGCCAAAGCGGTAGGCGGTATAGGCAAAGGCCACACCTGTGAGCAGCTCAATGAGCGGGTAGCGCCATGAAATCGGCGCTTTGCAGGCCGAGCACTTGGCGCCTAAAAAAAGCCAGCTCAAAAGTGGGATGTTTTCATACCAGCGGATGGCATGGCCGCAATGACCGCAATGTGAGGCAGGCCGTGAAAGGCTGAAGGTCGTGGCTGGTGGCTGCCAATCTGGATTGTCTTTTTGGCTGTAGCTTTCGGCTTCTATGGCCCACTGCTCCTCCATCATCTTGGGCAAGCGAAAAATCACCACATTCAAGAAGCTGCCAATCAAAAGCCCCAGCAGGCCGGCCAATGTGGCCAAACCCGCTGGGGGCAATTGCCTCAGCGTATCAAGCAGGCTTTGCAGCATTAAACCACCGAGCCGAGTTTGAAGATGGGCAGATACATGGAGACCACAATGCCGCCAATGACGGTACCAAGCACCACGATGATGATGGGCTCCATCAAACTAGAGAGGCCATCCACAGCATCATCGACTTCTTCTTCATAAAAGTCAGCGGCTTTGCCCAACATGTGGTCGAGCGAGCCAGACTCCTCACCAATTGCGGCCATTTGCAGCACCATACTGGGAAAGAGGTTGGCATTGCTCATGGCCATGGTCAGGCTCGTGCCCGATGAAATCTCTTTTTGGATTTCTTCTGTGGCCGTTTTATACAAATAATTGCCCGATGCGCCGCCGACTGAGTCCAGTGCTTCAACCAAAGGCACGCCCGCAGCAAACATGGTGGCCAAGGTGCGGGTCCAACGCGCGACAACAGATTTTTCAATCAGCGGGCCGAAGATGGGGATTTTCAAGAGCAGGCGATCCATAAAAGCTTGCACCTTCTCGCTGCGCTTCCAGGCTTGCATGAAGAAGTAAATGCCGCCACCGATGAGACCAAAAATCAACCACCAGTAACTGACGAAAAAGTCACTGATGCCCATCACGATCAAGGTGGGGGCAGGCAGCTCAGCGCCAAAGCTAGAGAAGACCTCTTTGAACGAAGGAATCACGAAAATCATGATCACGGCAACAACCACAAAAGCCGTGACGATCACGGCAGTCGGGTACATCATGGCCGATTTGATTTTGGATTTCAGGTTTTCCGTTTTCTCCATATAGGTGGCCAAACGGTCCAGCAAAGATTCCAAAATACCTGCTTGCTCACCTGCTTCAACCAAGTTGCAATACAGGCTGTCAAAGTATTTGGGGTGCTTGCGGAAGGCTGAAGACAAAGAGGTCCCTGTCTCCACATCAGAGCGAATGTCATTGAGCAACTTGCCCACACTTTGGTTGGGGTTGCCTCGGCCCACAATATCGAAAGCTTGCAAAAGCGGCACGCCCGCTTTCATCATGGTCGCCAATTGGCGCGTGAAGATCATGATGTCTTTGGGCTTGATGGATGCGCCAGCGCGCATACGGCGCTTTTTGATGCTGGTGACCGTCACACCCTGACGGCGCAGGCTCGCTTGCACTTGTGCCTCAGTCGTGGCGCGCAACTCACCTTTAACGACTTTGCCAGCCTTATCTTTGCCTGACCAAGCAAAAATCGAATCAGTGCTCGGCGCTTTTTTCGCAGCGGGTTTCGCAGTAGCCATAAATGTGTTCTCTTTTCTTGTGTTCGTTATTCGTTGGTGACGGACAGCACTTCTTCAAGTGAGGTGACGCCCTGCTTGACTTTCAAGAGCCCAGACAAACGCAGACTGCGCACGCCCTCGGCTTCAGCTTGCTTGGCAATATCCAAGGCTGTGCCTTTGGTCAAAATCAGCCGTTGAATTTCTTCACTGATGGGCATCACTTGGTAAATGCCGACCCGCCCTTTGTAGCCGTTGTTGCACTTGGCACAGCCCACAGGTCGGTAGGGCACCCAAGAGCCATCCAACTCCTCAGGCTGGAAGCCCGCATCCAGCAAAGCTTGCTCAGGCACATCCAGCGGCTCTTTGCACTCGTTGCACAGGCGACGACCCAAACGCTGGGCGGTAATCAAAATCACACTGGAGGCGATGTTAAAAGGCGCGATGCCCATGTTCAGCATCCGCGTCAGGGTGGTGGGCGCATCGTTGGTGTGCAAGGTGGAGAGCACCATATGCCCCGTTTGCGCCGCTTTGATGGCGATATCGGCGGTTTCAAGGTCACGGATCTCACCCACCATGATGACATCAGGATCTTGACGCAAGAAGGACTTGAGCGCCGCTGCAAAGGTCAAACCCGCTTTGTCGTTCACATTCACCTGGTTCACGCCCGGCAAGTTGATCTCGCAAGGGTCTTCTGCGGTGGAAATATTCACCCCAGGCTTGTTCAAAATATTCAAGCAGGTGTAGAGCGATACCGTTTTGCCTGAACCAGTTGGGCCTGTCACCAAAACCATACCGTAGGGGCGATGCACGGCCTCAAGCAGGCGCTCTTTCTCTTCTGGCTCATAACCCAAGGCATCAATACCCAGCTTGGCACTAGACGGATCCAGAATACGAATCACGATTTTTTCACCAAACATGGTGGGCAGTGTGCTGACACGAAAATCGATCACATTTTTGCCGATTTTCATCTTCATGCGGCCATCTTGAGGGACGCGTTTTTCTGAAATATCGAGACGCGAAATCACCTTGATGCGCGAGGCCAGCTTGTCTTTGATGGCAATCGGAGGCGATGAAATCTCACGCAACTCGCCATCGATACGAAAGCGCACACGGTAGTTGAATTCGTAAGGCTCAAAATGCAAATCCGAAGCACGCATGTTGTAAGCATCGAACAGCATTTTTTGCAAGAATTTGACCACCGGCGCGTCATCCACATCGGCGGCCATGACATCTTCACCGCCTTCGGCAATATCTTCAATCGTGGCTTCACCAAAATCGATATCGCCCGTAATCATCTCGTTGAGCGCCTCTGCGGCGCTCATGCCAAGTTCCTCTAGCACAGTGACCAATTTTGGAAACTCAACCACCACCCAATCGACACTCATTTGGGTGGCAAATTTGATTTTACTGGCGACCTCCCGATCGGATGGGTCCGATGTCGCAATCGTGACACGGTTGCCGCGTTTGACCAAAGGCAAAAGATAGTGCGTCGAGCACAACTTGGCATCAATCAAATCTTTGGGCAGCCCCTGCAAATCAATGGCGCTCAAATCCAGCAAGGGAATGGAATGCGCTTCGGCAATCAGGTGGGCCATTTCAGCGCCCGTAAAGCGGCCCAAATCCAGCAGTTCTTGCTCGTAACGCTTGCCTGAAGCCTCGGCCGTACGCTTGGCCGCCTTGGCCTCATCCTCAGTGATTTTGCCGTGCAGCATCAACACCCGCCCAAGGGCAGGAACAGCAACAGTGGCAGGAGAATTGGGACTGGTCGTGGACATAAACAACTCAATAGAGGGGACAACAGTAAAGCGCAACACGCCAAACCCCCTTAGCTTACAAGACCCAGGGGGTGAAGACTTGGCAAGTGCATCAATAATTCAGCATATTTTGCACGCAAACCACAAGAGAAAAAGCCCTAGCGCCCGAAATGGACAGGGACTCCTTGCTTGCCAGAAGGCAGGTATGTGGCCTATTGTGCCCATTGCGAAGCGCAATCGGCCTGCGGCAAGTCAGAAAAAAGCCGCTTTTCCCTCAGTGAATACCCCTAAAAGTATGGCGCAGGGAACTCAAAGCAGCAGACGGCGCACAGGCGCAAAGCTGCGGCGGTGCTCTGGGCAAGGCCCCAAAGCCTGTAAAGCAGCCAAATGCGCCGCCGTGCCATAGCCTTTGTGTTGGGCAAAGCCGTAATCTGGATAGGCCACATCCATGCGCAGGCAGTCTTGGTCACGCCAGACTTTGGCCAAAATTGAGGCGGCGGCAATGGCGGGCTCTTGGGCATCACCCCCCACAATGGCGCGGGACGCATAGGGCCACTGCGGCAGGCGGTTGCCATCCACCAACACCAGCTCTGGCGGCATACGCAAACCCGCCACGGCGCGGTGCATAGCCAGCAAGGTGGCTTGCAAGATATTGAGTTGGTCGATTTCCGCCACGCTGGCTTGGGCAATATGCCAAGCCAAGGCATGGGTTTGAATTTCGGCAAACAAAGCGGCGCGGCTTTTGGCGCTGAGTTTTTTCGAGTCGTCCAGCCCCACTATCGGGCGCTGCGGGTTCAAAATCACCGCCGCCGCCACCACAGGGCCAGCCAAAGGGCCACGGCCCGCCTCATCAACACCAGCCACTGGGCCGCTGAGGGGGCCAGGCCATAGGATGTCAGTTTGCTGCATGGCGTCTCGCATCAGGCATAAAAAAGCAGGCACTGGGCCTGCTTTGGTGGTTTTAGTCTTCCGCCAGTTTGGCCACAGTTGGCGCGGTGGGCGGCTCCAACACGGCTGTCGCACCGCCACTGCCGCTGTCGCTGCTGGCATCGTTGTCAGGCGCTTTGCTGCGGGGCACAAAGTCGGCTGGCGCTTTGGGCTCACGGCCTGCCATGATGTCATCCAAATGGCCCGCATCAATGGTCTCCCACTCAAGCAAAGCCTTGGCCATGGCGTGCATTTTGTCGGCATGCTCCTCAATCAAGCGGCGCGCCAAGGCGTATTGCTCGTCAATGATGCGGCGCACTTCTTCGTCCACCTTGCGCATGGTTTCCTCAGAAATATTGGTGGTTTGGGTCACGCTGCGGCCCAAAAAGACCTCGCCCTCGTTCTCGGCATAGACCATGGGGCCGAGCTTTTCACTCATGCCGTAGCGCATCACCATATCGCGGGCAATAGCCGTGGCGCGCTCAAAGTCATTGCTGGCGCCGGTGGTCATTTGGTTCATAAAGACTTCTTCGGCAATGCGACCGCCGAACAGCATGGCAATTTGGTTGAGCATGTACTCTTTGTCATGGCTGTAGCGGTCTTGCTCAGGCAAGCTCATGGTCACGCCCAGCGCACGGCCACGCGGGATGATGGTGACTTTGTGCACAGGATCGCATTTGGGCAGCAAGCGGCCAATCAGGGCGTGGCCCGCCTCGTGGTAGGCCGTGTTACGGCGCTCTTCTTCAGGCATGACCATGCTCTTGCGCTCTGGGCCCATAAAGATTTTGTCTTTGGCCTTTTCAAAGTCTTGCATCTCCACCACTTTGGCACTGCGGCGGGCCGCCATCAAAGCCGCCTCGTTGCACAAGTTGGCCAAATCCGCACCACTCATGCCGGGCGTGCCACGGGCCAAAATATCGGGGCGCACATCGTCACCCAAAGGCAGTTTGCGCAAATGCACATTCAAAATTTGCTCACGGCCACGGATGTCAGGCAGGGTGACATAAACCTGACGGTCAAAGCGGCCAGGGCGCAACAGGGCCGAGTCCAAAATGTCGGGGCGGTTGGTGGCAGCCACCACAATCACGCCAAGGTTGGTCTCAAAACCATCCATTTCCACCAGCATTTGGTTCAGGGTTTGTTCGCGCTCATCGTTGCCGCCGCCCAAACCTGCACCGCGCTGGCGGCCCACGGCATCAATCTCGTCAATAAAGATGATACAAGGCGCATTCTTTTTGGCGTTATCGAACATATCGCGCACACGGGATGCACCCACGCCCACGAACATTTCGACAAAGTCAGAGCCTGAAATGCTGAAGAAAGGCACTTTGGCCTCACCCGCAATGGATTTGGCCAGCAGGGTTTTGCCCGTACCTGGGGGGCCAACCAGCAGCAGGCCACGGGGGATGCGGCCACCGAGTTTTTGGAATTTGCTGGGGTCTTTCAAAAAGTCCACCACCTCTTTCACTTCCTCTTTGGCCTCATCGCAGCCTGCCACATCGGCAAAGGTCACGCTGTTGTTGCTCTCATCGAGCATACGGGCCTTGGATTTACCAAAGCTGAAAGGGCTGTTGCCCTTACCGCCTTGCATTTGGCGCATGAAGTAAATCCACACGCCAATCAAAAGCAGCAGCGGCAATGAGTTGAGCAGCAAGTCCATCAAGACCGAGCGCTTGGGCGCAGGCTTGACATCAAAAGCCACGCCGTTGGCAATCAAGTCGCCAATCAAGCCCTGATCTAAAAAGGGTGCATGGGCGCGAATGCGGCTGTTGTCCGTTTTTGTGGCGGTGATTTCGCCGCTGACACCAGAAGGGATTTTGGCTTCACGGATTTGCTTGTCGCGCACCAATTGCAGGAAGTTGGAATAGGTGACGGTGTTCGCCCCTGTTTGTGGCTCGCCAAAAGAGCGAAACAGGCTGAACATCAGCATCAGGGCCACAACCCAAATGGCGGCTTTGACATACCAAGCGTTTTTATTCACGAATGTGTTCTCCAGTAGTGGCCAACCCCTGTGCCTTCAGGCCAGTGCAAGGGTTTGCCCTGTTATATGGGGCAAATTCTAAGGCTTTCAAGCCGCCCGCGTGCAAGGCCCAGCCTGCGCCTGTGCGCCCCATATGGTTTTAGCGGCCCTTGTCCACATAGGGGTTGTTGGTGGTGCGCATTTCAATGCGCAAAGGCGTGCCTTTGAGATCGAAAATGCGGCGAAAACGCCCTTCTAAATAGCGCTTATAGGCATTGTCCACATGCTCCAGCGAGCTGCCATGCACCACGATGATGGGCGGATTCATGCCGCCTTGGTGGGCATAACGCGGTTTGGGGCGGTACATGCCTGCACGCTTGGGCGCTTGAAACTGCACAGCATCGTACAAAGCCTGCGTCAGCTTGGGTGTCGATAGCTTGCTGAAGGCCGCTTTGTGCGCCTTGATGATGGAAGTCCACACGGGGCCAATGCCTTGGCGCTTGATGGCGCTGATCATGTGGATGTTGGCGAACTGAATAAAGCCCAAGCGCGCCTCAAGCTGCAATTGCAATTGCTCGCGCTGGTAGCTGTCGGCAGCATCCCATTTGTTGATGGCCACCACCAAAGCGCGGCCTGAATCGACCACAAAGCCCGCAATGTGCGCGTCTTGATCGCTGATTTCCTGCGTCGCATCCAATAGCAGCAGCACCACATGGGCCGACTCAATCGCTTGCAGGGTTTTAACGACAGAGAACTTCTCAATCGCTTCGAACACCTTGCCCTTGCGGCGCAGGCCCGCCGTGTCAATCAGCTCAAACTTTTGCCCATCGCGCTCAAAAGGCACGCTGATGGCATCGCGGGTCGTGCCCGGCATATCAAAGGCCACCAAACGCTCCTCGCCCAGCCAAGCGTTGATCAAAGTGGATTTACCCACATTTGGGCGGCCCGCCACAGCCAATTTGATGACATCTTCGGCCTCGCTCTCCTCAGGCTCCTCGGGCAGATTCAAAGGTGCCAGCGCCTCTTGCACCAAGCTGCGCATACCTTGGCCGTGGGCCGCAGAAATGGGCATGACCTCGCCCAAGCCCAGCTCGTAGAACTCCACCAGTTGGTGCCCTGCTTGCATCCCCTCGGCCTTGTTCGCCACCAGCAGACAGGGCTTAGACAGGCGGCGCAAATAATTGGCGATGTCGTGGTCTTGGGCAGAAAGGCCCTCCCGCGCATCCACCACAAACACCACCACATCGGCCTCGGCCACGGCTTGGCGGGTTTGCTTCGCCATTTCTTTATAGATGCCGCTTTCAGCCTTGGGCTCAAAGCCGCCCGTGTCAATCACGATGAACTCGTGCTTGCCCAGCTTGCCATTGCCGTAATGGCGGTCACGCGTCAGGCCCGCAAAGTCGGCCACAATCGCGTCTCGCGAACGGGTCATGCGATTAAAAATGGTCGATTTGCCCACATTGGGGCGGCCCACAAGGGCAATCACTGGTTTCATACGGGCTCGGGGCATTCCATTGTTGCTGCGCTCTCGGCAGTGGCGCAGCCAAACCCCGCATTGTAATTGCGCCCGCCTTGGGCGCAAGAAAAAAGGGGCCAAAGCCCCTCTTTTGTTCATCCGCAAGGGCTCAGCAAGCGTCAGGCTTGGCGGTCTGCTGCGGCTTTGCGCAAAATGATATGCAGCTCGTCTTTGAGCTTGAGTTTTTCCTTTTTCAGTTGCTCCACCTCTCGCTCACCGCCGCCAGGCAGCAGATTCAGCTCCATATTTTTAATCTGGTGGTCCAACTCATTGTGGCGCTCAAAAATGCGGGTGAAGTGGTAATCCTTGCCTTTGAGGGCAGAAATCAAATCACGGTATTCAGGGAACATGCGCACTCCTTGTAGTTTGCGGCCAAGGCCAAACACCTTGCGCCGCTTGAGGTGAATAAAACAGACGCCCCCTCATTCTGCGCCAAAATTTGGCCTGTAGCCGCAGCAATGAATGGGGATTTGCACTAGAGCAAATCCCGTTCAGCCGCCTTCCAGCGCAAGGTCTGGCGGGTCAATTCTTCCGCATTCAAATGCAGCACATCGCCACGGCTACCCGTCGCGCTCCAATCACTCAGCACCCAGCGCAGCAAACCCGGCGCCAGCGTGCCACAGCCGGGTTTGTGCGTGTGGCCGTGTATCAGCCAAGCCGCCCCCACCGCCCGCATACTGGCCGCCGCTGCGCTGATGTCGATATCGCTTTGGTAACTGCCCTGCCCTGCGGCCTTGGCTTGGGCGGCACGGCTTTGCTCACGCAATTGCTGCGCCACAGTCAGGCGCTGCGCCAAAGGCTGGGCTAAAAAATCCGCCTGCCAAGCCGTTTGACGCACCTTCTGCCTGAAGGCCATGTAATCGGGCTCGCCCAGCATCCACTCATCGCCATGCGCCAGCAACACCCGCTGCGGCCCCAGCTCCAGCAAAGCCTGCGGCGGCAGCAAACGCAGGCCGCAATGTGCGGCAAAAGCTGGCCCCAGCAAGAAATCACGGTTGCCGTGCAAAAAATACACGGGCACACGGGCGCTCAGTTCTTGCAACACCTCGGCGCAAGCCAGCGCAAACTCATCTTGCAGGCCCCAGTCGTCGCCCACCCACACCTCAAAGCAATCGCCCAAAATAAACAGCGCATCGGCCTCGCAATGGCGCAGAGTGTGCTGCCATAGGGCAAAAGTCTCCGGCTCGTCTTCGCTCAAATGCACATCGGCCAGAAAAGCCACCTGCGCCCCAGCCTCAAAACGCAAATGCGCCACGCCTTCGGCCACATCGGGCCGCTCAGTCAGCACAGCCATCATGCCCCCCCTTCCAGCTCGGCCCAGCCTTGCGCCACCCAATCGGCCAGCAAATCCTGCACGGCGGCGCTGGCCCGCTGCCAATCGGCGCGGCGGCACACCCGCGCATCGGCCAAAGCCCGCAGAAAACGCCCATCAGCGCCGCTGGCGTGCCAGCTCTCGCCATTGCAATACACCGTGCGCTCGTCATACATCATGCGCGTGGCGGCATGTAGGCGGTAGTGCGCCCAGTCCTCCTGCCAATCACCCGCCGCAAACTGCACCGTGGGCTTGGGCTCGCTCAAAAACTCGCCCAGCATCTCATCAAACACATGCGGCTGCTGCAACAAAGCCGCCAAGCCCTCAGCCGCAAAAGCCTGTAAAGCCGCAGGAATCGCCCCCGGCTGCGCCGTCGCCACCTGCTCAGGGTCGCGGTACAAAGCCTGGCTCTCAATCTCATCGACCGCAATCTCGGCCATGCGGTGCAGCAAAGTTGCCGCCAACTCATTTTGCTGTGGCGCATAAAAGCCAATAGAGTAAGTCTGGCAGCCGTCATCCAAAGCCACGCCGTCATGGGCGTAATCGGGCGGCAAATACAACATATCGCCTGGCTCCAGCACAAAAGTCTCCTCAGGCGCAAAGTGCTGCAAAATCTTCAGCGGCAAATCGGGCTTCAGGCGCAAATCCTGCTGCGCACTAATCTGCCACTGCCTGCGCCCCGCCGCTTGCAGCAAAAACACATCGTAGCTGTCAAAATGCGGCCCCACGCCGCCGCCCTTCGCCGCATAACTCACCATCAAATCATCCAAGCGGGCATCGGGCACAAAGCGAAAGCGATCCAGCAAAGTGCGAAAACTCGGGTGGTGCACCTCCATGCCCTGCAACAGCACCGTCCACTGCCCTTGTGCCAGCGGTGGCCAAGCCGCCAACGGGCCATGCTGCAAATCCCACGCATTGCCGCTTTGCTGCAACAGGCGGCTCTCCACCTCCTCCTGCGCGCTATAGGCGACCAAAGCCGCAGGGCTCACAAGGGCCTGCAAATCTGGCACAGCCTGCCGAATCAACAAAGGCTTTTTCTGCCAATACTCGGCCATAAATTGCGCAGGACTGATACCGCCCAACAGCGGCAAAGCCGCCTGCACATCCATCAAAAGGGGGGAAGAAGTTGCATGATTCATGGGACAATTGTCGCACTATGAACGCCAGCCCCCAGTCCCCTACCCCCATCGCCACCAAACTCGAATGCGTTGGCCCCAACACCGTCCTCAGCCTCTCTTGGCGCATGAGCGACGCCCAAGGCGAACTGCTCGACGAGCTGCTAGAACCCATTGAATTCCTGCTTGGGCAAAACGATCTCCTGCCCGCCATTGAAAACGCCCTCATCGGCAAAAACAAAGGCGATACGCTCGAACTCAACCTAGAACCCGAACACGCCTTTGGCGACTACCGCGAAGAATGGGTCGCTTGGGCGCACCGTGCCGACTGCCCCGAAGATGTCGCCGAAGGCGACGCCATGCTGCTCCTGCCCGGCAGCAAAGAACAAGCCCCCGATGGCCAAGTCTGGATCGTCACCGAGGTTTACCCCGAACATGTCGTGCTCGACGCCAACCACCCCCTGGCCGGCATCGCCCTGCGCCTAGACCTCAAAATCCACGACATCCGCACCGCCCTACCCAGTGAAGTCGCCGCGCAAACCGCCGGCACAGGCTTCTTCCGTATGCGCGACTTCCTCACTGAATAAAAACCACAGCATAAAAAGCACCCAAAGCCCCAGCCGCCCTAGCCCAAGGCGGCTTTCTTTGTTTATAATGCTCGGTTTCCTTGCCCCACGCCAAGACTTGACGCTAGGCGGGGGCTGTTTTTCATCCTCAAGGAGTTATATCCATGCGTCACTATGAGATTATTCTCATGATCCACCCGGATCAAAGCGAACAAGTGCCTGCCATGATCGAGCGCTACAAAGGCCTGATCGAAACTGGCGGCGGCAAAATCCACCGCGAAGAAGACTGGGGTCGCCGTCAACTGGCCTACCACATCAACAAACTCGCCAAGGCCCACTACCTGTGCCTGAATGTGGAAATCAGCAAAGAAACCCTCAGCGAACTGGAACACGCCTTCCGCTTCAACGATGCCGTTCTGCGCCACCTCACCGTACTCAAAGATGCCGCTGAAACCGAGCCATCTGTCATGATGAAAAGCGTTCAGCAAGAAAACAACCGCAAAGCCAACGCCGAAGCCAGCGCCTAAGCGCCCACCTTCCCTTGACTTGCCCATTTTGAAGAAGGAGTGAAAGCCGCCGCCCTCAACCGCCTGCAGCTCGATGCCAGTCTGCTCTCCCGTCAAAGCTTGCGCTACACCCCAGCCGGTGTCCCTGCCCTAGACCTTGAGCTCTCGCACGAATCGCAGCAACTTGAAGCTGGCCAACAACGCCAAACCCAAGTGCAAATTCGCGCCATCGCTTTTGGCCTATTGGCCGAGCAAATCGCCAAATTTGAACTGGGCAGCCCCTTGCAATGCAGCGGTTTTCTAGCCGCTGGGCGTGGTGGCAAAGGCACCGTCTTTCACATCCAAAGCATTCAACCCCTTTAAATAAAAGAGTTCAGCACATGGCTACTTCTCGTTTTGGTAAAAAAGGTTTTGACAAAAACCGCAACAAGCGCAACGCGCAATCTCCCCTGTTCAAACGCAAACGCTTCTGCCGCTTCACCGTTGCTGGCGTGAAAGAAATCGACTACAAAGATGTCGATACCCTGCGCGACTTCATCGCTGAAAACGGCAAAATCATCCCCGCCCGTTTGACTGGCACCCGCGCCATCTACCAGCGCCAACTCAACACCGCCATCAAACGCGCCCGTTTCTTGGCCTTCTTGCCCTACACCGATCAGCACACGCTGTAAGCTGCCCAAGGAGTATTCATCATGCAAATCATTCTTCTTGAAAAAGTCCTCAACCTCGGTCAACTGGGCGACATCGTCACCGTCAAAGACGGCTACGCACGCAACTTCCTCATCCCCACTGGCCGTGCCAAGCGCGCCACTGCTGCTGCCCGTGCTGAATTTGAAGCCCGCCGCGCCGAGCTGGAAAAAATCGCCGCAGAGAAACTGGCCGAAGCCCAAGGCGTTGCCGAAAAACTCAATGGCCTCGAACTCAAACTCACGCAAAAAGCGGGTGTCGATGGCCGCCTGTTCGGTTCAGTCACCAACGGCGACATCGCTGAAGAGCTGAACAAACAAGGCTTCAAAGTGAACAAAGCGCAAGTGCGTATGCCTGAAGGCCACATCAAAACCATCGGCGAAAGCAGCGTCAATGTTGCTCTGCACACCGATGTCGTGGCGGAAATCACCGTCGCCATCTACGGCGAAGCCGCTTAAACAGCCCGCTTCCAGCCCAAAAAACCGCCTCAGGCCACAAGCCCAGGCGGTTTTTTCATGCCCAAGCAACAGCGGCAAGCCAAAAGCAGCCGCCTGCCCTGCCCCTTACTCCCCCGCAAGCTCCTGCAACCACAAACGCAAACGGGCCTGATGCCAGTCGTGATAGCTGCGACTGAGGTCGCCTTGCGCCTGCTGCAAATGGCTCAGACCTTGGTTCAATTGCATCACATCCATCGCCCCCTGTTCATACTGCCGCTGGGCCGATTGCGCCAATTCCTGCGAAACAACAAAAAGACGGCGGGCCACTTGCAAATGACTGAAAGCCGCCTTCGCTTGGGCGTGCAACACCACCAAGTCTTGCAAAGTTTGCAGCTCTGTGGCTTCTAAATCGATCACTTTCTGCGCCAGCTCAGCTTGCGCGCTTCGCACTTTATAAGTGTGGGCAAAGCCCTCGAACAAAGGAAAGTTCAGGCTCAGGCCAATCAAATTTTCACGCCCCAAACTGCCCGCCGCCACCGCCGTATCTGGGCGGCCATGGCGATAGTGCCCCACATTGATATCCACAGTAGGCAGCCCCTCAGCCTGTATCGCCTGCAACTGCGCTTGGGCACTCTGCCACTGGGCTCGTGCGGCTTGAATCGCTGGGTGTTGCTGCAAGGCTTGATCCAGCCAGTCATCTAAACTGCGGCTCAAAAGCGGCTCAGCATCCTTTGCGCTGCCGCTCACAGTCATCTCAGTCTCTCGTTCTGCTTGAACGCGATAGGTCGTCCCAGGCGGCAGGCCCAGCAAATGACTCAGGCGCGCTTGCACCGTCTCTAACTCCCCTTGGCTGCGGCTGATTTCTAGCTCAATGCGTGCCAAAGCCGCACGCGCCTGCAATGCCTCATTCGCGCTGGCCGCCCCGCCCTGTTCACGGCGGCGAACCGCCTGCAAATTGCGCTCGGCCAAAGGCCGCAAACTCAATTGCGTCTTCAGCTTGGCTTGCGCCACTTGCACCTGCCCATAGCTTTGCAACATATCGGCCAAGGCTTCACGCACACTGGCATCTTGCATCAACAAAGCCGCTTGCAACTGCGCTTGGGCCGCATCCGTGCGGGCACTGCGGCTGCCAAAATCCCACAGCCGCCAACTCAAAACCGCATGTTGGCGATTCACCCACACACTATCCGCCCCCATTTCACTGCGCTGACGCGTCGCCCCAAACTGAAGCCTCGGCCAATAGGCACTGCGCGCCAGCCCCAACTGCGCCGCTTGCTGGGCAATGGCATTGGCACTCGTCCGCACTTGGGGGCTATGGCAAAGCGTCAGCTCAATCGCCGTGGCCAGCGTCAACCAAGGCCGCTCATCTGCATCAAACTCTGGCTCAGGCAGCAGCTTGCTTTGTGCCGCTTGCAACAAAGCCAAAGCCTGCTGGCGGTGGCTGGGCGTATCCCCCTCTCGCGGCAAACAAGGCCCAACCCCAGCCTCCACAACTGCCCTTGGACTCACACCTGAAGCAAGTGGCGCTGGCCAAGCCAGCACCGCAGCACGCTGCTGCAACTCAGGGGCTAGCGATAAAGTCGGGCTCAGCCGCAGCGCCACAGGCAGGGTTTGCAGCGGATCCTGCCAAGGCGTACTGTCATCTCGCCAGCTCTCGGCCAAGCCATGCAAAGGGAACAAAGCCAAGGCCAAACCCAGCAACGCCCTCTTGCCCCATGCGTCAAAAACTGACCTAGCGCTCACGCAAAGACTCCCGCGTATGGCGCATCAAAGGGCTCATCACATACTCAATGATGCGGCGCTCCCCCGTTTTAATCTCCACGCTCACCGCCATCCCTGGGGTAATCGGCTTGGCCTGCCCCTTCACATCCAACGCCGTCTCATCCAACAACACCTTCACTGCATACATCAAACCACGGTGCTCGTCAGGAATCGCATCCTGCGACACATGAATCACCCGCCCCGGCAGCGTCCCATATTTGGTGTACTCAAACGCATCCACCTTCACCGCCACGCGCTGGCCTGCTTGCACAAAACCCTTATCCTTGTTATCCATAAAAGCCTCCACCTCCAGCGGCCCCTCGCTCGGCACAATCTGCATCACTGGCTGCGCCGCCTGCACCACAGCGCCCAAAGCGTGCACCGCCAATTGCTGCACTGTGCCATCCACAGGCGCATACAAAGTCAGCAAACGGCTGCTACTTGCCGCACGGCGGGCCTCTTGAGCCGATGCCGCAATCACGCGGCTGGCCTCAGCCATCTGATCCAATGCTTGGCGCGCCACCTCCGCCGCCAAGGCATCACGCTGATTGCGCGCCTCATGCCACTGCGCCTGCAAGCGCAAACGGGTCTGCTCTTTCTCTTGCCATGCATCTTGCGACACATCATGACTGGCAGCCAACTGCCGATAACTTGCCGCCTGAGCCGCAGCCAATGGCAGCGCTTGCGCGTGGCTGGCCACCTCATCGCTCAGTTTTTTATGCTTGGCCGCATAATCTTGCCACTGCCCATGCACATGCAAATGCGCCGCCTGCCAGCGCTCCGCAGCCACATCCGCGTCATAGTCAGCTTGTAACTGCGCCAGTGGCGGCAGCACAGGCGGGCGGCCCTCTCGCACAGCATCCAGCAAAGCCTGATTGCGCGCCAAACTCAGCACCGCCTCATGCTTCTCACCCAGCGCACGATCATGCTCCGCATCGAGGGCACTTGTATCCAATTGCAGTAACACATCGCCTGCGCTCACCACCTGCCCCTCCGCCACATTCAAACTCAGCACACTGCCCGTCTCGACCGCCGCAATCGTCTTGCTGCGCTCACTCGGAATCACCTTGCCATCGGCACTCACCACAATATCCATCCGCCCCAACAAAGCCCAAGCAAACCCCGTCAGCACCAACAACATCAGCACCCACGCCGTCATCCTCAGCGTATGCGAAGGCGGCGCTTGCTGCACCGCCAAAGCCGCAGGCAAAAAAGCCGCCTCATCCTCTCGCAACAAATGGTTGCCCAAATCATGGCGATGCCGCCAAAAATAAGCCAAACTGCGCCCATAGCGGCCCAAAAGCTCTGCATAAGCTTGAACGCGATGCCTCAAACTCATGCCCCCTCCCCTACACCGCCCTGCTGCAAACGGTGCAAATGGCTGTAAATACCCTGTGGCTGGGCCAACAACGCCTCATGCGAACCCACCTCCGCAATCTGCCCGCGCTCCAGCACCACAATACGATCGGCCAAACGCACCGCTGATAAACGATGGGCAATAATAATCACCGTTCGCCCTTGGCAAATCAAACGCATATTATCTTGAATGATTTTCTCTGACTCATAATCCAGCGCACTCGTCGCCTCATCAAAAATAAGAATGCGCGGGTCCCCCATCAATGCACGGGCAATCGCAATACGCTGGCGCTGCCCGCCAGACAAACCACTGCCATGCTCACCCACCACAGTATCATACGCCTCAGGTAGCTCACAAATAAAATCATGTGCTCCAGCCAACTGCGCCGCCTCAATAATATCTTCAATGGATGCCACAGGATTTGACAAAGCAATATTGTCTCGTACCGAACGATTGAACAACACATTCTCTTGTTGCACCACACCAATCTGCTGCCGCAACGAAGCCGTATCTACAATGGCAATATCCTGCCCATCCACCAACACACGGCCACGGTCAGGCACATAAAGGCGCTGCACCAAACGCGCCAAAGTGCTCTTACCCGAACCTGAACGCCCCACCACCCCAATCACCTCACCAGCGGCAATTTTCAGTTGCATATTCCGAATCACATCCGCCGCATCGGGCCGGTACCGAAACGACACCTGATCAAACTCAATTGCTCCAGCCAAACGCGGAATACGGGTCTTATTGCCCTCCACCTCTGTGCGTGTATTTAAAATATCCCCTAAGCGGCTCATAGAAATGCCCACCTGCTGGAAATCATTCCACAGCTGTGCCATCCGCAAAATCGGGCCAGAAACCTGTCCCGCCAGCATATTAAAAGCAATCAGCTCACCCACCGTCAACTGCCCATCAATCACCAGCGTTGCACCCAGCCACATAATCCCCAGTGTCACCAGCTTACTCACCAGCATCACCGCATTACTCGCAATGGTTGAAATATGCGTACTCGACAGCCCCGACGCCACATAAGCCGCCAACTGCTTATCCCAGCGCTGCTGCCAGCGCGGCTCCACCGCCATCGACTTCAGCGTATCAATCCCGCTAATCGTCTCCACCAAAAAAGATTGATTCTCTGCCCCTCTATTGAACTTATCACTCAATCGTGCCCTTAATATTGGCGTAAAAATCAACGACAACACGATATAAACAGGAATAGATGCCACCACAATCAGCGTCAACGCTCGGCTATACCACAGCATCACCGCAATAAAAACCACTGAAAACGCCAAATCCAGCAACAGCGTCATGGCATTGCCCGTTAAAAATGCCCGAATACTCTCCAACTCACGCACACGGGCCACCGAATCCCCCACCCGCCGTGACTGAAAATAGCCCAGCGGCAGCGCCAGCAAATGACGAAACAAACGCGCCCCCAACTCCACATCAATCTTGCTACTCGTGTGGGCAAACACATAAGTACGAATCCCCGTCAGCAAGACCTCAAAAATCGTCGCACACAGCAAACCAACGGCAATCACATTCAGCGTCTGCAAAGCGTGATTCACCAGCACCTTATCCATCACCACCTGAAAAAACAGCGGTGTCACCAAACCCAGCAACTGCAACACAAGGGACACCAACAGCACCTCAGCCAGTAACTTGCGGTATTTCACCACCGCAGGCACAAACCAAGTGAAATCAAAATGCGCCACCTCGGCGGCAAAATTCGCCTTGCTGCTGATAAAAATCAGCTCTCCGCTCCACAGCGCCATCAACGCCGCCAAAGACAGCACAGACGGTGCCTCACCTGGGCGTTGAATCAAAATTCGCCCATCTTCCGCCTCATCCACCTTGGCCAGCACAAAAAAGCCACCATCCACATCCACCGCAATGCAGGGCAGCGGCGCACGCCCCAAACGCTCAGGCGGCTGGCGCACACACTTCGCACTCAGGCCCAAACCTTGCGCCGCATGGAGCACAGTCGTCTGATCAAACAGCGCATGGCCATACTCATGCTGCAACTTCGCCGCATCGGCCACCACACCGTGGAACTGGGCCAGCATCAACACACAAGCCAAGCCCGTATCCACGGGCGGCGGTGCAGCAGCAGCCTCCTGCGCCGCATCGCTGCGGGCCACGATTTCCTTATCAGGTATCGGCATTTTTTTTAATACAGTTAAGTGTCCTAACAGAGACTGCGCCCCATTCCCTACAGCGTCATTGCGGCCCCCGAGCCGCAATCTCGGCTTTCCGTGCGGCAGAGACTGCGGGTCAAGCCCGCAGTGACGCAGGTTTTGTGCCCTACATCGGAGGATGGGGTTAAGTGCTTGGCTTTATGCCCCACCCTCGAAAGGGTGCCCGTTAGGGCGGGGTGGTTGGCTAGCGCTTTGGCTTTGGCTTTATTCCCCTCCCTCGGAGGGGTGCCCGTTAGGGCGGGGTGGTTGGCTAGCGCTTTGGCTTTATTCCCCTCCCTCGGAGGGGTGCCCGTTAGGGCGGGGTGGTTATGGCCATGCTGCTGAAATACCACCACCCCGTCAGGCTTCGCCTGCCACCCCTCCGGGGGAGGGGAAGAGTGACACGACTTTTAGAGTGGCAGCCCTACTCCTACAGCGTCATCACCGCCCTTCCCCTACAGCGTCATTGCAGCCCCCGAGCCGCAATCTCGGTTTCTCTTGCAAGCAGACACTGCGAATCAAGCCCAAGCACTCAAGCCTCAAGCAAACACACTGCGCGACAAAACAGAGCGAGCAGGCTCATTGATCAAAGCCTGCGAGCCGACCCCACTACTCGCCGCCGCCTCAGGCGCAAAACTCGCCATCGCCTGCACCAGCTGATCCAACTGCGCCACCTGTGCGGGTGCTGTCGATGCCGCCAACACATTGTTAGAAGCCACCACACTGCTGAAATCCTCATCCAACACATCTTGCAGCGGCTGCGTCACCACACTCGCCAAACTCGTCTGTAGCGGCAAACGAGACTGGCGTTGCATCTCCGCATAATCCCAGCTCGAACCATCGGCAAAGCGAATCTCCTCAATCCGCCCCACTTTCAGCAGCGAACTCAAGCCCTGGGTCACCGTAATCACCTCACCCGTTGAGGTAATACTCACACGCATATCCCCCAGCAAAGTCTTGCTAATCCTCACCTCATCGGGGTTCACATCCGTCAGCACCAAAGTGTCATTGCCGCCCAGCTCAATCAAGCGATCATTGCCATCGCCCTTGCTCCAGCGGTAAGTATCATCGCCCAAGCCGCCAGTCAAAACATCGTTGCCCTTGCCCCCTATCAGCAAATCATTGCCTCTGGTGCCCAGCTTAATATCTGTCCGATCCGTGCCCTCAATCGGGTTCAAGCGCTGATTCTTCTCCACATTCAGCGTCAAAATCTGCGACGCAGATGCCCCCGCCAAATCCACCGCCGTCACGCGGATATCCAACACCCCCGCATAACCCTGCGCCACCTCACTGCTGCTCAATGTCCCTGTTATTGGGTCAAACTTCAGCCAATACGGCAAAGCACTGCCATCGGCCAGCGCCGCCTCATAACGCAACACATCCCCCGCATCCGCATCCACAAAAGCGCCACTCGGCAAGGCATAAGCCCAGGCACTCCACTCACGGGTGCTCTGCGCCGCCAACGGCACACCCACCTCAGGGGCACGGTTACCGGGCTGCGGCCGCACACTCAAAGTCAATGTCTGGCTCACACTCTCACCCGCCAAATCCGTTGCCGTCACCGTCCAGCTCACATCACCCGCCGTACCCACAGGCGGCGTGCCGCTAAAAGTCCCGCTCTGGGCATCAAAGCGCAACCACGCAGGCAAACCGCTGGCACTCAGCGTCAGCACATCGCCCACATCCACATCTGTAAAGGCATTGGCCGGCAAACTGTAGCTAAACGGCTGCCGCTCCTGCCCATCTTGTGCGGGCAGCACCACACCCACCTCGGGCGCATCATTCGTATTTACCACCTCCAGCTCAAAGCGCTGGCTCGCACGGCCCCCTCGGCCATCACTCACCAGCACCTCCAGCGCCAGCACACCCACATCATCATTCTCTGGCGTGCCGCTAAAACTCTGCGTCGCCGCATCAAAGCTCAACCACGCAGGCAACGCCCCGCCTCCTACCAAACGGGCGCTATAAGTCAGCGCATCCCCATCGGGGTCGCTAAACGCATCGGCAGGCAGCACAAAATGCAAAGCACTGTCCTCATCCACCCGTTGCGCCGCAATCGCAGCCCCCACCACAGGCGGCTTATTCGGCTCAGGCTCAGGCACATACTCAGGCAGCCTCAGCCCCAAAAACTCCTCTTGGCCAAAAAAGCCCTGCACCACCAACTGCCCAGTCACACCAGCCTCTGGGCTACTCAGCACCAAATCACCCCCCTCGCGCTGCAACACATAGGCCCCATCTGTACTGCGCCAGCGGCCCTCAGCCTCAGCCACCACCGCCTCAGCCACCACGGGCCTACCGCCAAAATACAACTGCCCCACACCATCGCCATCTTCCAGCGTCGTCACCCCGCCAGAGCGCAAATCCTCTTTATAAATGTAATAGCGGTCATACCCCTCCACATCCACAATCGTATTGCTGCCGCCACCCATATAGTAAATATCATTTCCGCTCACATCGTACATGCGGTCATCACCGGCACCACCCACATACAAATCGTTGCCTTCGCCGCCCTCCATCAGGCTGCCATCGCTGCCCGCAAAAAGCTGATCATTGCCCGCCTCACCATACAGCTCATCGTGGCCCGTACCGCCCACCAGCACATCATCCCCAGTGCCGCCATACAAACGATCCAAATCACCGTCATCATCATCGGCAAACAGCATGTCATCACCGCCGCCGCCAAACAGCACATCACGGCCAGCACCCGCATACAAAATGTCATTCCCATCGGGCGCACCATTGGGCAAAGGCATCACATCATCACCATAAATAATGTCATCACCCGCCCCGCCATAAATAATGTCATCGCCTGTTTGCCCCGCAATCCAGTCATCGCCATCACCGCCGTCAATAAAATCATTGCCTCCACCAGCGGCCACACGCTGCTGGCTTAAAAAACTGATGCCCGATGCCAGCGTAATAGAAAAATCCTCTTCAGTACCACTCCAGCCCCACTCAAACACCTTCCCATTCACAAACATCACGGGGTCAAGGCCATAATCCCGCTCACTCAGCGGCCCTTGAAGATAGCCATCCAAATTCGTACTCCACACATACGACACCGTATTCGTCGCATAAGCCACGGCCACAGCACCAGAACCCGTACTGTACTGGGCATCACCCAAAATCAAATCATTCCCAGCACCGCCATACAGCACATCAGCCCCAGCACCGCCAAAAATCACATCGCTAGAGCGGCTGCCGTAAATCGTGTCATTCCCTGCCTCACCACTCAGCCAATCGCCGCGCTCACCACTATCGGCCGCAGTACGCAAATACTCCTCATCGCTACCATTGCCCCAAATCTGGTCATCGCCCGCGCCGCCATAAATCATATCGCTGCCTTCGCCGCCATACACCACATCATGGTCATTTGCGCCCGTACCAGCATTGCTGCCCGCCCGAATATAATCGCGGCCACCGCCGCCATACACCACATCATTGCCGCCATTGGCTACCACATAATGCAGCAAACCATCACCCGTATAAATCACATCGGCATAATCACTGCCCGCAATCGAATCTGAGCGATTGCCACCTGTTAAAATCAATCCCTCCGTCGCTCGCACAGCATTGATATTGTGGTAATAATCCTTATTGCTGGGTGGCATTCCCCTCACCGGCAAAGCACCAATCGGATCGCCGCCCAAAGACAAACCCAAATCACCAGACTTCCAGCCAGTCAAATTGGCCAACAACTCATAAGAGCCCGAATCACCTCTGGCCAGCAAGCGCCAATGCCCACTGTCCTCCGCCCCTACGCGGCTGAGCTTATAACTCGAATCAGACGAATAATAATCAGTGGGATTATCTGACGCATTGGCATAATGATTGAAAGAACCCGTCACAGACTTGCCCTTCACCTCAATCACACCAAGCCCATCACTGTCATAAATCGTCACCCCACCCGGATTACTCGGATCCAGTCGATAAATATCGTAATCTGCACCACCCTCAAGATAGTCAGCCCCACCACCACTAAACAAAATATCATTACCAGCGCCGCCATACAATCGATCATTGCGGCCGCCACCAATCAAAACATCATCTTTCTCTGAGCCAAACTTAATCTGCTGGCGGTTCTCGTCCCCCGTCCAAGACCCATAGCGCAACACCTCAGCTCTCTTGATGTCGGTATAGGCAATATTTTGCCCATCCATAGTGGTTTTCTGGTCATCAGCCAAATTGCGCTCCACCAGCTTGCCCAGCATCGCACTGCGGTCTTGATACCACTGATCCGTGTAGGTATACGCATGGCTCTTATCACCTGCCTCTCTTGCCACCAAATCGGCTTGCCAAGCGGTATAGGCATCGGCATGTGTCGCTTGCAAAGCTGCCAACGCACCCTCATTTTGAGTATAAATCAAAATAGGGCTTAAAGTATGCAAAGCCAAAAACTGAGCAAAATCTTCTTTTGCCTCTTTTACCATGCTATTGGTGTTGGAAACTGCGCTAAATGTCAGCTTTCCTTTTAATACTTGAAAGTCCAAGCTATCTTGCAGTTCAAACAAGGCATCATGATAAGCCACACGAATAGGGTTATTTTCACTACTATCACCAATAGCCAAAACTGGCATAGATGTCCCCAAAACAGCTCGGCGCAAAGCATCCAAAACCCCTTCTAATGAACCCGCAGCTATATGGCTGCCTTGTGCAATAATTTGGTTCAGCGCAGCAAGGCTCAAGTTAGGGTCTAGCTTCTCCATAACAGACCCCAACGCCAATAAATCCGTGATTCGATACATGTAGTGATTAGAAGCCAGCAGCCCCTCCTCTTGATACAGGCCCACACGCTTACCGATTTGCGAATGAATAGAATCATTGGTAGTGACATTGATGCCATTTTCTGCATAAAAATTGATTTGCTTATCGTCCACCACATCCAAGCTGGACATACCCACATCATTTAAAACGGCATCAATTTTACTAAAAAAATCATCTGCTGCTGATTTGTTAAAACCTCCAGTGTTAAAAGTCATCAGGCTTTCAACATCAACAGATCCCAAACCTGCATCACTTCCACCACCAAACAGCCTGGCAAGCGAAGTGGCCAAATGCCCACCCAAGCTATGGCCATTGATCTCAATATTTTTAGCACTTACCAGCCGTCCAGTGCCAGTAGAAGAGATAGGTGATAAAGAAATAACATCATAGTCAATCGGCCCAGGTATTTCCACCCTTATCAATTGAGGAGCTTTCTCACCTGCTGCGGTAGTTTCCCGAAGCCACCAATTGACCATAGAAATAATTTGGTCGCGTGCACCTGCATTATATGCCAAATCAAAATCAGTTAAGAAATCTTGTGCACCCTCAGTGCCACGCATAGAAACATAAATTCGCCCCGCAAATTCTGTTCCTTCGCGACCCCTCCACACCACGGCATCAAAGCCACTGCCTAAAATGTCAGATGTATTGATGGCACTAATCACCTCAAAATTCTCTGCGATATAAGTCGCAAGAGTGATACCGAAGCGATTTTCAAAACCCTTAGCATTGATCATATCCGCAGCGACTTCACCTGGTGTGAAATTGATGTATGCCGCATCTGCCAACAATGCGTTGATATAGCTATTTTTGATATTACTCATTTGATTTCTCCTTGTTCCAGTATCCTACTGACATTAACCTTACGCTGCACTTCTGACTGATCATCTGGCCCACATGTTCTAGAATTCCCAAGACCCAAACCAAAGCGGTCCAAAAGCACACCACCACCATTTGAGAAGTGCTTAAAGCTAAAAAACACCTTGCCCGTGTCCATATCTTGGTACCTAAAGTGACTTTCATCTACTCGAACAAGGTAGCCCCTTCGTTTATAAGAGTTCGTTGGGAGTCTTTTTGCCCGCTTCACATCCTGCCAATTGGGTGCTAGGGTGACAACGGCTTCACGATTGCAAAGTATTTTGAACTGCACAGCACCGATCAACTCATCGGCAATCGGCAGCAGCAGCACCACGGGGAAGAGATACTTGGGACTGAACCACGGGCTATCCCGCCAACGGGTCCGAAGAAAGTAGGACACACGCGGCGTGAGACGAAGGGCCACCACCGTCCACACGATGATGAGGAGTAAGAATGAAAGTCCAATCATGTCAATGTCTTTTCAGTTGCTCGCTTACAGGCAAGGCTTGAATGTAGGCGCTGCTGCAAGCGCAAGCGAGGCATAAATTCATGAAATGCTGCTTCTTCCACACTCGTCATTGCGGCAGAGACTGCGGGTCAAGCCCGCAGTGACGCGGCTTTATTCAGCCGCAATCTCGGTTTTCGTAGCGCTAGAGACTGCGGGTCAAGCCCGCAGTGACGCAGGTTTATTCAGCCGCAAGCTCGGTTTTCGTAGCGCCAGAGGCTGCGGGTCAAGCCCGCAGTGCCGCAGCTTTTATAGCGGGGCCCTTCCCCACTGCGTCATTGCGGCCCCCGAGCCGCAATCTCGGTTTTCGTAGCGCTTGAGACTGCGGGTCAAGCCCGCAGTGACGCGGCCCTTCTACAGCTCCGTTGCGCCCCCCAATACATTATCCTTTCTAGCCCTCAGCTACCCAAGTAATGCACTTGGATAGCCACCATCAGCAAAATCACTAACATAGTAAACAGTTGACATAACACTCTCCTCAATATTAATTTAAAAAACTACAGAATTATTGTGCACGACACCTACTGAGATACCAATGCGGCTCAATCTTCCTCAAAACACAATCCCCTCTTTTCCACCTTGGGTTGTTGAGCGATTTTTTCACAGCCATACCCAAGCGAGGCTGCTTGCCTTCATGCACTTCCCTTGGGTATCTGATTCGCCCGTTAACAATATCAGGGTCTATAGGGTAATGCACATAGTCTCTCCAGTTGTAGCCCCCATTAAAAAGGAAGCGCCCAGCATACTTATCCCCATCTTTTTTATATCCCCTATCTACAATGTCCATTTTCACGAGAAGAGTTCTTCTTTTTTGCATTTCATCTGCCCAAGATTTTTCTTTATACATTTTCTCTAAATTTTCTGCCCCTTCTATGGAGTAGGGGTTGTCAAACCAATAGCCTGGTCCTGGCTGGATGCGATTGATTTCAGTTTTTGCTTTTAGTTCTTGTGGTACCAGCCAAAGGCTGGAGTCTGTTTCGCCTGATCGATAAATTCTGACCAATCGCTCAAAGTCTTGTTTGTTTTCATAAAAATGGGCAATCATCACTCGGTCGGAGACCATGCGCTGCCCCTCCCAAATGCCCAAAGCCTTCCAAAGTGCAGTCAAGAGGAAGATCGCAAGCAAGGTTTGTTGCAGGCGCCCTGCCTTCCTGACCTTGAATAGGCCAAAACCTGTAGCGATTAAAATTAACCACCCTATCATCTCAATTCCTTTGTTGTCTCTTGCTCAATGCATGTGCTGGCTGCCAGATTGGCCTAATCCCGATATTGCGAGGCGGGCACAGCCCGTCGTGGCAATCTCGTGGGGTAAGGCAGTGTTATTTTCTCGCAACCACCAATTGACCATAGAAATAATTTGATCGCGCGCAGTTCCATCAACGGCCAAGTCAAAATCAGTTAAGAAATCTTGTGCGCCCTCAGTGCCACGCATGGACACATATACTCTTCCTGCGAATTTTGTTCCTTCGCGCCCTTTTCCACACCACGGCATCAAAGCCACTACCCAAAAGGTCAGAAGTATTGATGGCACTGATTACCTCAAAATTCTCTGCGATGTAAGTCGCAAGAGGCAGGCCGAGGCGCTTTGAAAGTCCTTCCCCCTCCACTAGTGCATCTTCTGAAATCACTCCTAAAGGCAGATCAACATAAGCAGCATCCGCCAAAATCGCATTGATATAGGAATTAGAAATATTTGCCATAATTACTCTCCATTTTTCAAAAGTTGATCAATATTTAATTTGATATAGGTAGCATGCGCATCTTTATGCTTACAAAAATCTGAATTTGAATAGCTATCCCAAAGCATTCTTCGCAGAATTGATTTGCCGGATCGATGAAAATATGTATAAGAAAAAAATATCTCATTTGTATCGACATCAACAAAGTTAGCCACATACCCCTTGGTTGTTATAAACTGCCATTTCGGATATATATTCTGCGTATCCTTTCTTGCTTTAGTTACTCGCTGCCATGTTGGCTGTACCTCCATTACTGCACTTCGCTCACAGAGCAGCTTGAACTGCACAGCACTGATCAACCCATCGGCAATGGGCAGGATCATCACGATGGGGAAGAGGTACTTTGGGGCGAACCAAGGGCTATCCCACCAGCGGGTTCTAAGAAAGTAGGACACATGTGGCGTGAGACGAAGGGCCACCACCGTCCACACGATGATGAGGAGTAAGAATGAAAGTCCAATCATGTCAATGTCTTTTCAGTTGCTCGCTTACAGGCAAGGCTTGAATGTAGGCGCTGCTGCAAGCGCAAGCGAGGCATAAATTCATGAAATGCTGCTTCTTCCACACTCGTCATTGCGGCAGAGACTGCGGGTCAAGCCCGCAGTGACGCGGCTTTATTCAGCCGCAATCTCGGTTTTCGTAGCGCTAGAGACTGCGGGTCAAGCCCGCAGTGACGCAGGTTTTGTAACCACCCCGTCAGGCTGCGCCTGCCACCCCTCCGTGGAGGGGAAGAAGGGCGTGATTTTTATAGCGGCGGCCCTTCCCTACAGCATCATTGCGGCAGAGACTGCGGGACAAGCCCACAGTGACGCAGGTTTATTCAGCCGCAATCTCGGTTTTCGTAGCGCTAGAGACTGCGGGTCAAGCCCGCAGTGACGCAGGTTTTATAACCACCCCGTCAGGCTGCGCCTGCCACCCCTCCGTGGAGGGGAAGATTGACGCGATTTTTATAGCGGCGGCCTTTTTTTCTGCGTCATTGCGGCAGAGACTGCGGGTCAAGCCCGCAGTGACGCAGGTTTTGTAACCACCCCGTCAGGCTGCGCCTGCCACCCCTCCGTAGGAGGGGAAGATTGACGCAATTTTTATAGCGGCGGCCCTTCCCTACAGCGTCATTGCGGCCGCCGAGCCGCAATCTCGGTTTTCGTAGCGCCAGAGACTGCGGGTCAAGCCCGCAGTGACGCAGGTTTTATGACCACCCCGTCAGGCTGCGCCTGCCACCCCTCCGTGGAGGGGAAGATTGACGCGGTTTTTATAGCGGCGGCCTTTTTTTCTGCGTCATTGCGGCCCCCGAGCCGCAATCTCGGTTTTCGTAGCGCTAGAGACTGCGGGTCAAGCCCGCAGTGACGCAGGTTTATTCAGCCGCAAGCTCGGTTTTCGTAGCGCCAGAGGCTGCGGGACAAGCCCGCAGTGACGCAGGTTTTATAACCACCCCGTCAGGCTGCGCCTGCCGCCCCTTTGTGGATGAGAGTTGCTAGAAGGGCGGCGACTTTGCGTTTATTGCGCTTTGGGCCGCAGTTCACCCACGGTGAGTTGGGCGTCGCTAAAGTAGCGCTGCGCCACGCTTTGCACTTGGGCGGCGGTGACGGCTTCAAGCTGGGCCAAGATGTGTGCCATGCCATCGGGTGGCAGGCCGAGTGCCCAGAGCATACCCACCTCTTGCGCTTGGCCCATGACGGAGTCGCGTTTGAAGATTTGCGCTGCGGCGTATTGTTTTTTCACCCGCGCCAGTTCGAGTTCGCTCACGCCTTGTTGGGCTATTTGCGCGAGGCTCTTACGCAGGGCTTGTTCAAGCTCGGCCACGCTGCGGCCTTCGGCGGGCACGCCTTGCAGCACAAAGGCTTCTGGCCCACGGCCCAGTAAGCCCATATGGGCGGAGACGCTGTCGGCCACGCGGCCTTGACCTTGGGTAAGGGCTTTGGGCAGGCGGGCGGCTTCATAGCCGTCGAGCACTTCGGCCAGCATGAGCAGGGCGTAGATGTCTTGCGCCAGCGGGCTGTTGGCGCTCAGGGCCAAGCCTGCCTCGGCCAAAGAGGGGATTTTGTAGGCCATGCGCAGCATGGGCTGGGCCACTTCGGCCTCGTGCACCATGCGGCGTGGGCCTTGCTGGGGCGGCTCTTGGCGCGGTTTGCGCTGGGGCAAGGCTTGGCGCGGCTGAATGGGGCCGTAGTATTTGTCGGCCCAAGCCTTCACTTGTTCAGCCTGCACATCGCCCGCAATAACCAAGGCGGCGTTGTGCGGCGCATACCAGGTGCGCAGGAAGTGGCGGGCATCTTCGGCCTGCATGTGTTCGAGGTCGTTCATCCAGCCTATGACGGGGCGGCGGTAGGGGCTGGCCGACCATTGCACCGCGTCCATCATCTCGCGCATGGCCGCACGGGGCTGGTCGTCCACACGCATACGGCGTTCTTCTTTGATGACTTCGATTTCTTTGGCAAAAGCGGCATCGCTGAAGTTGGCGTAGGCGAAGCGGTCGGCTTCCATGGCCATGACATCGGGCAGGCGGGCGGCGGGCACTTTTTGGTAGTAGGCGGTGTAGTCGTAGCTGGTGAAGGCGTTGTCCTCACCACCCATGGCGGCCACGCGCTTAGAAAACTCGCCTTCGGCGAGCTTGGGTGTGCCTTTGAACATCATGTGTTCGAGCACATGGGCGACGCCGCTGCTGCCGTCCACTTCATCGGCCGAGCCAACCCGCACCCAGAGCATTTGTACGGCTGTGGCGGCGCGGTGATCGGGTATGACCCAGAGGGCCATGCCGTTTTTCAGGGTGTAGATCTGCACCGCCGTGCTGGTGTTTGCTGGCGCAGCGGGTGTGTGCGCCCAAGCAGCGCAGGCGAAAGACAAAGATGCGACGAAGACACTGAGACGAGACAGCATGGCAAAGCGGTGGCCCCTGTGGTGGGACTCGGGCAGAAAGGAACAAGCTTGTGAGTGTAGCGCCAGTGGGCAGGGTTCGTAGGGGATGGCCACAGGCCCTGCGAGCCTTCGCCATGACGGAGCTTGGAAGGTCACATTTGTAGGGCCTTGCATGCAAGGCCCCTACGAGAGGGCGGGTGGGCAGGATGCGTGGGGGATGGCCACAAGCCCTGCGGGCCTTCGCCATGACGAAACTTGGAAGGTCACATTTGTAGGGGCGTTGCATGCAACGCCCCTACGAGAGGGCGGGTGGGCAGGATGTGTGGGGGATGGCCACAAGCCCTGCGGGCCTTCGCCATGACGGAGCTTTGAAGGTCACATTTGTAGGGCGTTGCATGCAACGCCCCTACGAGAGGGCGGGTGGGCAGGATGTGTGGGGGATAGCCACAGCCCCTAACGGGCCTTCGCCATGACGAAACTTGAAAGGCTGCATTTGTAGGGCCGCCCCTACGAGAGAGCGCAGCCCATCCCCCACCCTCGCCATGCTGAACTCGATTCGAGATTGCGCCTCAAGCCCGCAGGGTTTTCAGCGCATCGGTCCAGCGCGCCAGCTCCGCCAGCATGGTTTTGGCCGCAGCGGCATTGCCCTCATCGCCTTGAAAATGGCCTTGCGCATCGAGTTTTTCCCAAGCCATAGGCAGGGCCACGGCTTCCACCATGGGCATCATTTTTAAAGTGGTGACCAATTGCTTGGCCATTTGCACGGCACGCACGCCACCCGACATGCCGCCGTAGCTGACAAAGGCGCAGGGTTTGTAATGCCACTCTTGCACCAGGTAGTCCAGCGCATTCACCAGCGCGGGCGGGGGCATGAAGTTGTATTCAGGCGTGACGAAAACAAAGGCATCGCCCTCTTGCACTTTGGCGCTCCAGCGTTTCGTCGCTTCGTGCTCATACTGGCCCGTGCTGGGGTGGGCCGTTTCGTTGAACAGTGGCAAATTCACCTCGGCCAAGTCCACCACTTCGACTGCAAAGTCACCCTGCTCTTGCGCCACTTGCGCAAACCATTGGGCCACGCTGGGGCCCATGCGGGCGGGGCGGGTACTGGCAATCACCACATGCAGTTTTCTGCTCATCGTTCAATCCTTTCAATGTGAAACATGGTGCAAATTTTAGGCAGGGCTTCAGGCCGCGCCTAGGCAAATGGCAGGTATGCACTGTTCCATTGATAGAACAGATAAACGGGTTTATTTTTTGAAGTCGCCTGCTTGGTAATGCCCTGGCTCGGCTTGAAAGCCAATGGCCAAGCGGTTCCAGCCATTGATGGCGATGATGGCAAAGCTGAGTTGGGCCAGCTCGGTTTCGCTGAATTCGGCCCGCACGCTTTGGTACAAATCATCGGGCACGGGCTCAGGCCCATTCAGTTGGGTCAGGGCCTCAGTCCAGGCCAAGGCCGCCCGCTCTCTGGCGCTGTAGAAGGGGGCTTCACGCCAAGCATTGAGCAAATACAGGCGCTGCTCGGTCTCACCTGCGGCGCGGGCATCTTTGCTGTGCATATCGAGGCAATAGGCGCAGCCATTGATTTGTGAGGCCCGCATTTTCACCAGTTCCAGCAGGGCGTACTCCAGCCCGCATTGATCCACCTGGGCCTGCAAGCCCAGCATGGCTTGAAAGGCCGCTGGTGCGGCCTGCATATAGTTCAGTCTTTGGCTCATAGCCGTCTCCTTTATTCCACGCGAATGACATCATGGGGCTTGAAGGCCCAACTTGTCGCCTTGCCTTTTTTACCACGGCTGGCCAAGGCATTGTTGAGGCTGCGGATTTCCAGCCCCTCCTCGCGTTCTTTGCCGCCACGCCCCAAGCCTTGCACCAGCACGCTGCGGCTGTAGGCGCAAGCGCCAGCCAAGCGGTCTTTGGCTTCCAGCGACATCAGCATCAAGCCTTTGCCGCCTTTTTCCAAGGTTTTCAGCTCAGCGATGCCAAAACACAAAAAGCGCCCGCCGACGGTAGCACAAGCCACATGGGTAGCGGCCACGGCCTCGTGCTGTTCAGGGTGGTGCGGGTGGCTGCTGGCGATCAAATGGCTGGGGCGGCGGGCGGGTTTTTCCTCGCCCTCGGCCAGCTTGGGCCAGTGCAACAGCAGGGGCGATGGGCGGCAAACTGCCTCGCCCTGCTCCAGTTTGATGAAGGCTTTGCCCGCTTTGCCACGGCTGCTCATGTTTTCTACGCTGGCAATAAAGCCATAGCCGTTGCTGGCTGAGAGCAGCAATTGCGCTTGCGGCGGCCCCGCAAAGTAGTGGGCAATCTGCGTGCCTGCTTCCAGCTCAATCAAGCTGGTGATGGGCTGGCCATCGCCGCGTGCGCCGGGCAGGCCATCCACGCCCAAGCTGTAAATGCGGCCATTGTCGCCAAAGCAGAGCAAGGTATCAATGGTACGGCATTCAAAAGTGCCGTAGAGCGCATCGCCCGCTTTGAATTGGAATTGCTCGGGCGCATGGCCGTGGCCGGTGCGGGCGCGCACCCAGCCTTTGGCGCTGATGACGACAGTGACGGGCTCGTCAGCCACTTTGATTTCCGCCACGGCTTTTTGCTCGGCCTGAATCAAGGTTCGGCGGGCATCGCCAAAGGTTTTTGCGTCTTGCTCAATTTCTTTGATCATGAGGCGGCGCAAGGCCGCAGGGCTGGAGAGAATCTGCTCCAGCTTGGCTTGTTCGGCCCGCAGCTCGGCCAGCTCTTGCTCGATTTTGATGGCTTCCAGCCGCGCCAATTGCCGCAAGCGGATGTCCAAAATGTCCTCCGCCTGGCGTTCACTCAGTTGAAAGCTTTGCATCAAAGCGGCTTTGGGCTCATCGCTCTCGCGGATGATGCGGATCACCTCGTCGATATTGAGCAACACCAACTGCCGCCCTTCCAAAATATGGATGCGGTCGAGCACTTTGCCCAAACGGTGCTGGCTGCGGCGGGTGATGGTGTGCTGGCGGAAGGCCAGCCACTCGGCCAACATTTGGCGCAGGCTTTTTTGCACGGGCTTGCCGTCCAGCCCAATGCTGGTGAGGTTAATCGGCGCAGAGGTCTCTAGGCTGGTGTGGGCCAGCAGCGCCAGCGCCAGCTCATCAGGGGCGAGGCGGCTGCTGCGCGGCTCAATCACCAAGCGCACGGGCGCATCTTTGCTCGATTCGTCGCGCACGGTATCGAGCAGGCCCAGCATTTGCGCCTTCAATTGCGTTTGCTCGGCGGTCAGCGTTTTTTTGCCCGCCTTGAGCTTGGGGTTGCTCAGGGCTTCAATTTCCTCTTGCACCTTCTGCGCTGAAGTGCCTGGCGGCAGCTCGGTCACCACCATTTGCCACTGCCCACGCGCCATTTCTTCAATCACCCAGCGCGCCCGCACCTTGAGCGAGCCACGGCCCGTGCGGTAGATATCTTGGATCTCTGCGGCGCTGTTGATGATTTGCCCGCCACCGGGGTAATCTGGCCCAGGCAACAGCGCAAACAGCGCCTCATCGGGCAAATGCGGCTCTTTCACCAGCGCCACGCAGGCGGCGGCCACTTCAAGCAAATTGTGGCTGGGGATTTCCGTGGCCAAACCCACCGCAATGCCGCTGGCCCCATTCAGCAGCGCAAAAGGCAGGCGGGCTGGCAATTGCTGCGGCTCCTCGGTCGAGCCATCGTAGTTGGCGGCAAAATCCACCGTACCCATATCGATTTCATCGGTGAGCAAGGTGGCGATTTTCGACAGCCGCGCCTCGGTATAACGCATGGCCGCAGCGCCGTCGCCGTCGCGGCTGCCAAAGTTGCCCTGCCCGTCAATCAGCGGGTAGCGCAGGCTGAAGTCTTGCGCCATGCGCACCAAGGCTTCATAGGCGGGGCTATCGCCATGCGGGTGAAAGCGGCCCAACACATCGCCCACCACACGGGCCGACTTCACCGGCTTGGCCCCAGTGGCGGTATTGCTGCCGCCAAAACCCAAACCCATGCGCAACATGCTGTAGAGAATGCGCCGCTGCACGGGCTTTTGCCCATCGGCCACATCAGGCAGTGCCCTGCCCTTGACCACCGACAGCGCGTATTCCAAATAAGCCCGCTGGGCGTAAGCCGCCAAGCTCGGCTCGCCCGCCTCAGGCGCGGCGATTTCAAACAAATCACTCATACCAATCTAGCCATCAGAAAACAAATCAGCCCGAGCCACCCTCCAGTGGGCTCGGGCTGCAATGCCTGAAATTCTAATTCAGCGCCTGCCGCGTTTAAGGCTGACTGGGTTTGTGGCTCAGCCACACGATGAAGAAGGCCACGGCCATGCCCGCACAAGCGGCCAGCACATTGCTCGCATACAAGCCTTGGGTATAGCCTGCGGCCTGCGATGCGCCATCGGCCCCCACGCTCCAGAACAAATGCCACTTGGCAATGTAGAAGAACAAATGCGAGATGATCCAAATCAGCGGCAGGGTCATCATCAAGGCATCAGGCTCGGCCTTGGGCGCACGGTAGCTCACGAAGAACCAAATCGCCAAAGCGCCAAACACAATGGCATGGAAGAAGGCCGCCGCCATGGGGCTGCCAAAGAAAGAAAACAGGTTATAGGGCACAAACACCAGCGTGCCCACCACACAGGTGAGAATGGGCATGGCCAGCAGCTTCAAACCTGCACGGCCAGCCACGCCGCCATTGCCCCAGAAGAAGCGCTGTGCAAAGTAAGCAAAAGCCGAGGTAAAGGCAAACATCCAGTGGTAGCTGGTCAGCGGCACACTATCGAGCATGGGCAAAGAGCCAGGGTTGGCGCGATCCCACACCCACCAGCCCAGCAGGGGGCCGAGGTTGTCAAAAATCAGATACGCCGTGCCCGCGAAAAAGCCCGTCATCAAAGCGCCCTTGATGGGGCTGAAACGGTGGCGCTGAATCGTCATGAACACCGGATACAAAAACGCTGGGTAAAACAGCGCAATGTAAAGCGGCAGGCGGTTGTGCAAGAACATCACCGAGAACTCACCGTGCCAAAAATTATTCACGGTGTAGTAAGAAATGATGTCAATGGTCAAACCATACAAAAACACCGCCGCAAAGGTGTAGAGCGCCGCAGGACTGCCGCTGCGGCTGCGCTGGCGCACAGCGTGCAACAGGCCCAAGGCGCAGCAGATGTAAACCACCCACTCGATGGCCAGAAAGCTCCAATCGAGCAACTGACTCGGCGCATTGAAGTAAATGAGGCTATTGACCGCCGCCTCATTGCGCATGGCGTATGACAAGGGATGATCCATCTGTGCGTCCTTCCTATTTCAATCAATACTTCACTGGCAAATCGCTGGAATTGGGGTCGCGTTTGATGCCCTTATCGCCCATAAAAGTCAGCTCAGTGTAGTGGCGACCCTCACGGCGAATGGTGTTGTGCAGGCGGTCAAACCAGTTCACGGTAAAGCCAAAATTCACATGGAAGTATTTGTGGTGGTCATCATGGAATTTGTTCGAGCCATGCACGGGGATGCGGAACAATTTGATGCCGCAGTGATCCCAAAAGCCCAGCAAAAACACCAAACCAATGAAGAAGAAGAAAATACCACCGTGCAGCGGGAACAAAAAGCCTGGCGCCAACACATACAGGCTGTGCACAGGCCACTCAAGGGGGTGCATGGCGATAATGGTGTAATAGTTTGGCGCGCTATAACGGTGGTGTAGGCTATGAAAACCGTGATACAGGGGCTTAAAGTGCATGGCCGCATGGAGGTAGTAGGCCCCAGCCTCCACAATCAACCACGCCATGAAGAAGCTCAAAATCGTGTAGCCGATGGAGTGCTCGCTAAAGTCCCAATACACTTGTGACCAGCCGCGCTCAAAAATGCCCCAAAAAATAAAGCCATAAAGAGCAGAGGAGCAAGCCAAATTAAAAGCCGCCAGCAAAAATGCCTCACGGTTGAGCTTGTCCGACAAAAACTTGCCCGGCTGAATCTTCCAGCGCTCGGCCTTATCGCGGTTTTTACCGTAATACCACCAGTGGATGCTGCCACCCACACCAAAAAACAAAAAGAAACTGACGCACATGCTCATCAGCACATACTGCCAAGCGGCCATTCCCGCCGTCATATTGGCGATTTCAGATAACATGAAGCTCTCCTAAGGTTGTTCACAGGTGCTGGCCTCTCCACTGGCCGCACACCTCAGTGCACTGCTATCAGCACACTGATGCCAGCATTCTAAGGGGGCATCTTGTTGCCCTATAAAAACAATCATTCCTCACACAAGCGCCGCCCAAGCCAGCCTTCAGCCCCCCTCACCCAATGCAAACCAGCTAAGATGCGGCTTTTCACCCACCTTCAGGAGCTAAAAATGGCCGGCTATTATGAACTGAGCAAAAACGACAAAGGGCAATTCCACTTCGTCCTTAAAGCGGGCAACCACGAAATCATTCTCTCTAGCGAAATGTACGAAGCCAAGGCCAACGCCCTCAAAGGCATCGCCTCCGTGCAGAACAACGGCCCAGACGAAGGCCGCTACGAGCGCAAGACCTCAAAAAACGACAAAGCCTACTTCAACCTCAAAGCCCGCAACGGTGAAATCATTGGCAGCAGCCAAATGTATGCCAGCGAAGCCAGCCGCGACAAAGGCATCGCCTCCGTCATGGCCAATGCCGCCAGCGACACCATCAAAGAAATGTTCTAAGTCACGGCCTTCTGCCCCCACAGCCCAAGCCTGCCATGGCAGGCGGCATCGGGCACGGCCACGCCCTGCCCTAGCCACTGCAGCAAGCCCCCGCCGCTGTAACATCCCGCCATGCAACACAACAGCCACCGCCTCAGCACCAACGAAGCCCGCCGCCGCCTGCACGAATTCGCCCACCAATGGCAAAACGCCAGCAGCGAACGCGCCGATGAAAAACTCTTCACCGCCGGCTTCCTCGCCTGCTTTGGCCTGCAAGCCCACCACTACCAGCGCGAATACGCCGTCAAAAAACAAGACGGCAGCACCGGCTATATGGACGGCTTCATCCCTGGCCTGCTCATCATTGAAGGCAAATCCCTGGGCAAAGACCTCGCCAAAGCCCGCCAGCAAGCCGAAGAATACCGCTGGGCCTGCCCACCCGCGCAACAACCGCAATTCGTCCTCCTGCACGACTTTGCCCGCTTCGCACTCTTTGACCTCAGCACCGACCAAAGCCACGCATGCACCCTGGCCGAGCTCCCCAGCAAAGCCCACTGGTTCGCCTTCCTGCACCAAAACCAAGCCCCACAAATCACCGAAGAAACCGAAGCCGACCGCCAAGCCGCCGAGCAAATGGCCGTCCTGCACGAAGCCCTCTTGCAATCCAACTTCAAAGGCCGCGAGCTAGAAATCTTCCTCACCCGCCTGCTCTTTTGCCTCTTTGCAGACGACACCGCCCTCTTTGGCGACAAAGACCAATTCACCCGCTTCCTCCACACCACCCGTGCCGATGGCGCCGACCTGGGCGAGCGCCTCGCCAAACTCTTTGATGTCCTCAACCAAGCCCCCGCTGAGCGCAGCCGCCTGCTTGACGAAGACCTCGCCGCCTTCGCCTACATCAACGGCCAACTCTTTGCCGAGCGCACCCGCACGCCTGACTTCGACACCCCCCTGCGCCAGCAGCTCATCGCCTGCGCCGAACTCGACTGGTCCCACATCAGCCCCGCCATCTTTGGCGCCATGTTCCAAGGCGTGCTAGAGCAAGGCGAGCCCAACCTCAGCCGCACCGCCAGCCGCCGTGAACTCGGCGCCCACTACACCTCAGAGCGCAACATCCTGCGCGCCATCAACCCCCTCTTTATGGACGGCCTGCGCGCCGAACTCACCGCCGCTGGCAGCCAGCGCGCCAAACTGCAAGCCCTCTACGAGCGCCTGCCCCACATCCACATCTTTGACCCCGCCTGCGGCTGCGGCAACTTCCTCGTCATCGCCTACCGCGAACTGCGCCGCCTAGAGCACGAACTCATCGCCCGCCTCTTCTTTAAGGACAAAGACCGTGGCCTGCTCGACATCTCCACCCTCAGCCGCGTCTCCGTCAGCCAGTTCTACGGCATAGAAATTGATGCCAGCGCCGCCCACATCGCCCAAGTCGCCCTGTGGATTACGGACTTGCAGCTCAACATAGAAGCCGCCGATCGCTTTGGCACCACCCGCCCCAGCGTGCCCTTGGCCCACAGCGCCCACATCCACCACGGCAACGCCCTGCAAACCGACTGGGCGCAAGTGCTGCCGCCAGAACAATGCACTTTTATTGTGGGCAATCCGCCGTTTGTCGGGGCCAAATACCAAAGCCCCGAACAACGCGCCGATACCGCCCTCGTCATGGGCCACATCCGCAACCACGGCCTGCTCGACTTCGTCACCTGCTGGCATATCTTGGCCACGCAATACATGCAAGCCAACCCCGCCGTGCGCACTGCCTTGGTCTCCACCAACAGCATCTGCCAAGGCGAACAAGTCGGCATCCTCTGGCCCCACCTGCTCGCCCAAGGCGTGCAAATCCAATTTGCCCACCGCACCTTTCAATGGACCAACGAAGGCAAAGGCGTCGCCGCCGTCCACTGCATCATCCTCGGCCTGGGCCTGCAAGCGCCAGAACAAGCGCCGCGCCTCTTTGACTACAGCGCCAACATCAAAGGCGAACCCCAAGAAATCAAAGCCAAACACATCAACCCTTATCTCGTCGATGCACCCGATGTCATTGCAGAAGGACGGCGCACCGCTATCTGTGATGTGCCAGCCATCGTTAACGGAAGCATCCCCGCCGACGGCGGCAACCTCATACTCAGCCCTGAAGAAAAAATCCAATTTTTGGCTTCAGAACCCAGCGCAGAAACTTGGATACGCCCATACCTCGGCGGTGAAGGTTTCATCAACAACGAAATGCGGTATTGCTTGTGGCTGGTCGATTGCCCGCCGAATGCACTGCGCACCATGCCTTTGGTTTTACAACGCATTGAAGGCGTGCGAGCCATGCGCCAAAAAAGCAGCAAAGCGCAAACACGCGAAAAAGCCAACACCCCCACACTTTTTACCGAAAACAGGCAGCCAAGCTCAGGCGATTACTTGGCCATTCCCCGCACCTCATCAGAAAACCGCAGCTATATTCCCATTGGCCACTTGCCTCACACCGTCATTGCCGCCAACGATTTACAGCTTGTACCCAATGCCAGCCTGTATCACTACGGCATCATTCAAAGTCAAATGCACATGGCTTGGATGCGAATCACAGCAGGCCGTTTGAAAAGTGATTTCCGTTATTCTGTGAAATTCACCTACAACACCTACCCTTGGCCGCAAAACATCACAGACAAACAACAAACCGCCATAGAAAGCGCCGCCCAAGCCGTGTTGGATGCCCGCGCCGCCCACCCCAGCGCCACACTCGCCGACCTCTACGACCCCCTCACCATGCCCGCCGAGCTGGTGCAAGCCCACACCCAACTCGACCGCGCCGTCGATAACGCCTACGCCTACAAAAGCGGCAAAGACGACGCCCCCCGTGTCGCATTCCTGTTCGGCCTCTACCAACAACTCGCCGCCCCACTCGACACCGCTGGGCAAAAACCCAGCCGCAAAAAAACACAAACAAAACCCGCCCCCTAATTCCCCTCCTTTGGAGGGGTGGCAGGCGTAGCCTGACGGGGTGGTTATAAACCCAGCAATAAAATAAAATCCCTTAGTAGAATAAAAACCCACCACCCCGCCCTAACGGGCACCCCTCCAAAGGAGGGGAATAAAATCCACCCTAATATCCCAACCCCAATTCCCCTCCGCCGGAGGGGTGGCAGGCGCAGCCTGACGGGGTGGTTATAAACCCCTATTCCCTGACTTCAAGAATGAAATAAAATTCGCTATTCTCAAGCCAATAAAACCCCAGCCCATGAGACACACAAGAAACTTTAAGGCTCTACCTTTTGATCCCTCTCTCAAGAAGCAGGCCAAAAAATTGCGGCAAGCGGGAATTCTTCACGAAGCTTTGCTGTGGCAACAGTTGAAAAGAAATCAACTTTTGGGCTTGGACTTCGATCGCCAAAAAATCATTGGCTCTTATATCGTGGATTTCTTCTGCGCAGAAAAAGGCGTAGTGCTTGAAGCCGATGGCACTTCACACGATGGGCGCGGTGCTGAAGATGCAAAGCGTGATGCATATTTAAAAGGTTTGGGGTTGCTTGTGATTCGCATCCCAGCCTCTGAGGTTTTACAAAACCTCGAAGGGGTTATGAGCTATTTAAGAAACCACCCCGCCCTAAGGGGCACCCCTCCAAGGGAGGGGAATAAAACCTAGCCCCAATTCCCCTCCTTTGGAGGGTGGCAGGCGCTAGCCTGACGGCGTGGCTATAAAGCCCAGCAATAAAGCAAAATCCCTAAGTAGAGTTAAAACCCACCACCCCGCCCTAACGGGCACCCCTCCAAGGGAGGGGAATAAAACCTAGCCCCCAATTCCCCTCCGCCGGAGGGGTGGCAGGCGCAGCCTGACGGGGTGGTTATAAAGCCCAGCAATAAAACAAAATCCCTAAGCAGAATAAAAACTCACCACCCCGCCCTAACGGGCACCCCTCCAAGGGAGGGGAATAAAACCACAGCCCCCAACTTCCCTCCAAAGGAGAGGAATAAAGTCCCAGCCCAGCCCCCAATTCCCCTCCTCCGGAGGGGTGGCAGGCGTAGCCTGACGGGGTGGTTATAAAGCCCAGCAATAAAACAAAAACCAAGCATAATAAACGCCTATGTCACACACGCCCCCCACTCCCAGCCCCTTTTTGCGCCCCAACTGGCCCGCGCCGCCGCAGGTGCAAGCCCTGTGCAGCGGGCGGGCGGGTGGGGTGTCGTTGGATGGTGCCAACGGCGCTTACGCCAGCTTGAATTTGGGCGACCATGTGGGTGATGCGCCCGAGGCGGTGGCCGCCAATCGCCGCATTTTTGGGCAGGCTTTAGCGGGGGCGCAGGCGCATTTTTTAGAACAAGTGCATGGTATTGAGGCGATTGCCCTGCCTACTGTGGCCAGCGGCCCTACCTTGTGCGCCGATGCCAGCTACAGCCGCCAACCCATGCAGGCTTGCACGGTGATGGTGGCCGATTGCTTGCCCGTTTTATTCTGTAACCGCAGCGGCACGCAGGTGGCTGCCGCTCATGCAGGCTGGCGCGGCCTGTGCGATGGTGTGCTGGAGGCCACTGTGGCGACTTTTGCGCCCGATGATGCGCTGCTGGCTTGGCTGGGGCCGTGTATTGGCCCGCAGGCTTTTGAGGTGGGCGCTGAGGTGAAAGCGGCTTTTGTGGCGCGGCACGCTTGGGCGGGGGCGTTTTTTGCAGCCCAAGATGGGGCGAAAGGCAAGTTTCTTTGCGATTTAGCTGGCTTGGCACGCCAGCTTTTGCAGGGTTTGGGCGTAGCCGCGTATGGCAACGATGGCGGCGATTTTTGGTGCACTTATACGCAGGCGGATGTGTGGTTCAGCCACCGCCGTGAGAGCCAGCAAGGGCGGCAGGCGGGGCGGCAAGCCGCTGCGGTGTGGCTCTGCCGCTAGTGCCTGCCTGCCACGGGCCTTTAAGCCGAGGCCCGCAGTTCCGTCAAACCACCCATATAGGGCTGCAAGGCCGCTGGGATTTCCACGCTGCCGTCGGCGCGTTGGTAGTTCTCTAGCACGGCCACAAGCGTGCGGCCTACGGCCAAGCCTGAGCCATTGAGCGTGTGCAGCAGTTCGTTTTTGCCTTGGGCGTTTTTGAAGCGCGCTTGCATACGGCGGGCTTGGAAGGCTTCGCAGTTGCTGACCGATGAGATTTCACGGTAGGTGTTTTGTGCAGGCAGCCAGACTTCGAGGTCGTGGGTGCGGGCCGCGCCAAAGCCCATATCACCCGTGCACAGCAGCATGACGCGGTAAGGCAGGCCCAGCGCTTGCAGCACATTTTCAGCGTGCTGGGTCATGTCGTTGAGGGCGGCTTGGCTGCGCTCGGGATGCACCAATTGCACCATTTCCACTTTGTCGAATTGGTGTTGGCGCACCATGCCACGGGTATCGCGGCCGTGGCTGCCCGCCTCTGAGCGAAAGCAGGGGGTGTGGGCCGTGAGTTTGATGGGCAGTTCGGCCTCGCTGACGATGCAGTCGCGCAGCAGATTGGTCAACGGCACTTCAGAGGTGGGGATGAGGTAGAGGGCCTGCGTGTCGGGCACGGGTTCGGCGTCTTGCCCGCCTTTTTGCGCGGCAAAGAGGTCGGCCTCAAATTTGGGCAGTTGGCCTGTGCCTTTGAGGGAGTCGCTATTGACGATATAGGGCACATAGCATTCGGTGTAGCCGTGTTGCTGGGTTTGCATATCGAGCATGAATTGCGCCAAGGCACGGTGCAGGCGGGCGATGCCGCCTTGCATGACGGTAAAGCGCGAGCCTGCGAGTTTGACGCCGAGCTCAAAATCAAGGCCCAAAGGCGCGCCCAAGTCCACATGGTCTTTGACTTCAAAGTCAAATTGGCGCGGCTGGCCCCAGCGGCGCAGCTCCACATTGGCCGCTTCGTCTGCGCCCACGGGCACGCCTTCTTGCGGCAGATTGGGGATGGCCGCGAGCATGGTGTGCAGCTCGTGTTGCAGGGCATCGAGGCGTTGGGCCGATTGCTCCAGCTCGGTTTTGATGTCGGCCACTTGCGTCATGACTTCATCAGCGCTTTCGCCTTTGGCTTTGAGCTGGCCGATTTGCTTAGACAGGCTGTTGCGCTGGGCTTGCAGCTCCTCGGTGCGGCTTTGAATTTGCTTGCGCTCGGCTTCTAGGCTGCTGTAGGCGGCGGTATCGAGAAAGGGTTGGGGATTTTTGCGGGCTTCAAGTCGGGTGATGACTTGGGCCAGGTCTTTGCGTAGGAGTTGGATGTCTAGCATGGCGGGGGTTTAAGCATCAGGGCCCAAAACCAAGGCTTTGGGCAGGGGGAATTTCATGGTTTCTTGCACGCCGTCCATGGCGCGCACGCTGGCTGCGCCCAGCTCTTGGATGCGGGCAATCACGCCTTGCACCAGCACTTCAGGCGCTGAGGCCCCGGCAGTCAGGCCCACACGGGGGGCGTTTTCAAACCATTGGGCTTGCAGCTCAGTGGCGTTGTCCACCATATAACTGGGCGTGCCCAAGCGCCCGCCCAGCTCGGCCAAGCGGTTGCTGTTGCTGCTGGTGGGGCTGCCTACGACGATGATGACATCGACCTGCGCGGCCAAGGATTTGACCGCATCTTGGCGGTTTTGCGTGGCGTAGCAGATGTCTTGCTGTTTGGGTTCGCGGATATGAGGAAAGCGCGTCCGCAGCGCCTCATGAATCTCACGGGTGTCGTCCACACTGAGGGTGGTTTGCGTGACCACAGCGAGTTTTTCTGTTTGCTTGGGCTGCACCGTGGCCACGCCAGCGAGGTCTTCGACCAAGTGGATGCCGTCGTGCAATTGGCCCATGGTGCCTTCGACCTCAGGGTGGCCTTTGTGGCCGACCATGATGAACTCGTAGCCCTCTTTGCTCAATTGCGCCACTTCCACATGCACTTTGGTCACCAACGGGCAGGTGGCATCAAAAATGGTAAAGCCACGGGCTTTGGCCTCAGTGTGCACGACGCGGCTGACACCGTGGGCCGAGAAGATGAGGGTGGCGCCGGGGGGCACATCGCCAAGGTCTTCAATAAAAATCGCGCCTTTGCTTTTGAGGTCATCCACAACAAAAGTGTTGTGCACGATTTCATGGCGCACATAAATGGGGCGGCCAAACTTCTCCAGTGCCAGCTCAACGATGGCGATGGCGCGATCAACCCCAGCGCAAAAACCGCGTGGCTCGGCCAGCAAAATCTCGCGTGGGGCATCGCCCTGCTTTTTATGCACAGACAGATTCATTTACAACACCCCAATGATTTTCACTTCAAACAACACAGGCTGGCCCGCCAGCGGGTGGTTGAAATCGAACAGGATGCGATCGCCCTGCACTTCCACCACAGCGCCAGCGTATTTGTCCACGCCATCGGGGGTGGGAAACTGCACCACCTCGCCCGCATGGTATTGCTCCATAGGGTCGCCGAACTCGTCAAGCAGGCTGCGGGCCACCCATTGCATCATGTCGGCATTGTGCTCGCCAAAGGCCGCGCCTGCGGGCAGCTCAAAAGTGGTGTGCGTGCCTTCTTCAAGGCCGATGAGCTTGTCTTCAAGGGTGGGCGAGAGCCGCCCTTCCCCCAGTGACATGGTGGCGGGATGGCCGCCAAAGGTGTTGATGATGTCGCCCTGCGGCCCGCTGAGGCGGTAGTGCAGGGTCAAAAAAGATTGGGCGTGAACTTGAGACATGGGCGCTATTGTAAAAGCCCACGCAGAGGAAACAGCGCAGCAGCGCTTGAACCGGCACAAACTGACAGACAATGCGGGCATGGCCATTGAACTTGCCCCCACCCACAGCAAACCCTATGCCAAGGGCTTGGTTTGGCTGCGCCGTGATTTGCGCCTGCACGACAACGCCGCCCTGCACCATGCGGCGCAGCAATGCCAGCATTTGCACCTGTGTTTTGTGTTTGACAGCGAGCTACTCGCTGGCCTACACAGCCCCGACCGCCGCCTTGATTTTGTGCTGGCGGCGCTGGCCGAGCTGGAGCAGCAACTGCAAGCGCAGCGGCAGGATGCCCAACTGCACCTGATTTGCCCGCGTGGGCCTGTGCCGGGCACTTTGGCGCAATTGGCGCAAAGCTTGGGCGTGCAAGCGGTGTTTTGCGGCCATGACCCCGAGCCGCAAGCTTGGGCGCAAGAGCGCCAGGTGCGCGGTGCTTTGGCCAATGTGGGCTGCATGTTGCACAGCCACAAAGATCAGCAAATTTTTTTGGCCAAAGAGCTGGCCACCGAGGCCAAAGGCCACGGCCATTTCAAAGCCTTCAAACCCTACCGCCGTGCGTGGCTGGCCGCTTACGCTGCTGCGCCACAAAAACCCTACCCCAGCGCACGCGCCGTGGCGCAAGTTCTGCCTGCCCCAGTCGCTTGGGCGCAGGGTGTGCCCAGCTTGGCGCAATTGGGTTTTGAGCCGAGCAATTTGGCCCACTTGCAAATCCCCACAGGCAGTGCGGGGGCGGCCACCATGTGGCAGCATTTTCAGGCCGTGCTGCCGCACTACCACGAGCGCGCCAATTACCCTGGCCGCCGTGGGGTGAGCTATTTGAGCCTGCATTTGCGCTTTGGCACGGCCTCACTGCGCCAAGTTTTAGCTGCCGTGTGGCCACAGGCGCAAATGGGGCTGACGGGGCCGCAAGAATGGCGCGATGCCTTGATTTGGCGCGAGTTCTACAGCCAATTGCTGGAGGCCCGCCCCGAGATGGCCGAGGGCAAATGCTATTACCCCATTTACGACAAACTGCGCTGGGACAAAAGCAAAGCAGGCAAGGCCCGTTTTCAAGCTTGGTGCGAAGGGCGAACGGGCTACCCGCTGGTGGATGCCGCCATGCGCCAACTGCTGCACAGCGGCTATATGCACCAGCGCCTGCGCCTGATCACGGGCAGTTTTCTCATCAAGCATTTGGGCCTGGATTGGCGCTGGGGCGAGGCTTTTTTTGCTGAAAAGCTCAATGATTACGACACCGCCAGCAACATCGGCAATTGGCAATGGCTGGCCGGTTGCGGCGCAGAGGCGCAGGCGCATTACCGCATTTACAACCCCGTGCTGCAAAGCGAGAAGTACGACCCCGAGGGGCGCTTTATTCGGCGCTATGTGCCCGAGCTGGCCGCCCTACCCTTGCCGCATTTGTATGCACCTTGGGCTGCGCCTGCCGAACTTTTGGCGCAAGCGAGCCTTGAATTGGGCAGGCACTACCCTGCCCCCATCATCGACCTGGCCAGCGCCCGTGAAGCCAGCTTGCGCCGCTACCGCCAACTGAAAAAATAAAGCCCCCAAACCCCGTACAGGGCTTGAGGGCCGTGGGCCACAGCCGCGCTGCGGCTTAAATGAGGATGGCGTTGGCCGCCAGCCAAGCATTCACATCATCGATTTGCACGCCCTGCAATTGCACGCTGCTGCCCTGCTCGCCGTAATGCAGCGTTTCAGTCGCAGCATCCCAAGTGGCGTTGAGCGCACTCAAATCAGCCACATGGCCAAAGGCCAGCACATCGCCCTCCTCGGCGCTGAAGTTGAGGATGAGGTCTGCGCCATTGGCCTGCGCTGCATCAAAAGCGAAAGTATCGGCTGCGGCAGTGCCCGCCATCACATCATCGGCGGCGCTGCCTTCCAGCCACTCGCCCTCAGTGGGCCGCAGCGCGGCAGAGCCAGAAACCGCATCGGAATGGAAGACCAGCTCGGCAGAAGAAGTCTCGCCAGTCAGGGTATCTTCTACGGTGTAGTCAAAGGGGGCGGCGTCAAACTTGTTGCTGCCCTGCACGCTTTGCACCAAAAAGCCTTGGCCTGAGCCACCATACTGGGCCAGCACGATGTATTTGAAGTCGATATCGGCGCTGGGGCTGAGGCTGATGGTCGAGCTGGCCGTGGTCGCACTCAGACCTGTAATCGGTGTGGCATGTACCGCAAAATCATCGTTGTTGCGGTTATTGATGGCCTGCTCCAAGTCTGTGGCCGCCACCACTTCCCCCAGCTCATTCATGAAGTAAATCTTAATCAAGCTACGGCCCGACGAAAGAATATCGTTGATGCCGTGCAGCACAATTTTGACTTGGTTGTAGCTGCGGTCCATTTCAAAAGCAATGGTTTCATCGCGGTTGACCTTGGCCCCTTCGCCGCCCTTCACACCAATGCCCATATTCGCACCCAAGGCCACGACAGGATTGGCCGAGCTGGAATACTCGACCCGGCTTTGTGAAGAAGTATTCAGGGCATCCAGTTTGAGGGCGGACAAATCGCTTTCAAACAAGGCGGAAGGGCCGCCCGTAAAGCCATAAATGGTGGGCTCGCCACCCGCATCATTGAAGGCCGTCCAATGGGATTTATTGCGGCCTTGAGCACCCCCTGAGATGCTGCGGTCGCTGTAGTCCTCATAGCTGTAATCGCCATTTTGATGGATGGTGAGTTGGCCTGCGGCGCTCTCAAATACCACAGGATTGCCATCGGCAAAGACCTTGGTTTCGCCCTTGTGGGTGACATCGCGCAACTGCAATTCAGAAGCGGCAAAAGACACCAAATCGAGGCCAGGGCCTTCATCGGTGAGGACATTGCCACTGACCGTGCCGCCACGGGGTGCTTCGGCGGCATCGTCTTGGGCCAAGATGGTGGAAATCACTTTGACTTCAAAGAGGTCAGAATTTGTGCGCTCGCCGCCAGCGTGCTCAATGCTGGCCACCAAGCCCAAGGTCTGATCCCAAAGGGCCGACGGCACTTGCAAAGCGTAATCGATGCTATCGCCAGCGCCCGCCAAGTCCTCGGCCGTCACCACAATCGCAGCCTCACTGCCTTCTACGCCATTGATGCTGAGGTAGATTTTGTCACCAGCTTGCAAGCCCTCTTTTGTCACCTGAATGATAGCATTGACCTGCTCGCCGACAATTTCGTCGTAGGTGATAAAAGCATCGCCGTCATCGCCCACGCTAAAAATACGGATGCTTGGCTCTGGCTCTGGCTCTGGCTCTGGCTCTGGCTCTGGCTCTGGCTCTGGCTCTGGCTCTGGCTCTGGCTCT
>CAZJBX010000017.1:0-54062 GCA_964544605.1 uncultured Burkholderiaceae bacterium | reverse complement strand
TGGCCCAAGCCCTGCAAGAAGCTGGTGTTGAAGGCGGCTTGGCAGAAGGCTTGGTTACCCTCGCAAGCACCCTTGCTGGCGCCGCAGTAGGTGGGCAAGCAGGCGGCATGGCGGGCTTTAATGAGGTCACCAACAACTACCTCTCACACGCTAAAGTATTAGAAGTGCAAATGTGCTTGAGTGGTAAAACCTGCTCTACACCTGAGGAGCAAATGGCCGTGCTAAGAGACGCAGAGAACTTAAGTGAAACCCTAGATAAACAGATGATGGCTTCATGCGATGCCAACCCTGTAGGCGATGCTTGTCGCAATGCCATCAATGCAGCAACGCAATACATTGCCATGGCCGACGCTTGGCAAGTGCTCAATAAAGATGTGCAACGCACGGCAGGAGTGACTTGGGATCATGTGTTCAACAGCGAAGGGGCGAAAGACCGTATTGCGCTTTACTACAACACGATTCGGAATAGAAAAAACTTCTTCGAGGCCAGTCATGAATACAGTCAAAATCAAGGAGTCAATGTTAAATGGTATGAAGGGGCAGCCTTTGTTTCTGGTGCGCCGATCACTGGCCTAGGGGCTGGCTCTGATAAGCCTGGATTCCTTTCTCAGCTTGGGTCGTATTTTAATAAGGCATTCTTTATGGGTGGGGAGGCCGTGGCTCCAGTCGTAGATTGGCGCGATGAGGCAGGCAATGTTTTGATGGAGGCGGGTTTTGATAATTTTAGAGACCTCTACAATAATCCAAATCAAGATCCCATAAAGTGGGATATCAATCAACTTCAATCAGAGCAAAAGGTATTGCAGCCAGTGCATGAGAAGTATCTTGGAGATAAAATATTTTTTAAGGGGGCAACAAGAAATCTAACTGATAGTTCAATTCCAATTCCTATTGATAAAAAGCAATCGCAGCCGGGGGGAGTGGACATTACAGATTATGAATCAAGAGTTGATTTTGGATGTAAGCTGCTTGGGTATGGCTCAGAGCAAGGATGTAACTAATGAAGGGGGCTGTTCGTTATCCTTACCTTAGAGTAATGGCAGGTGTTTTTATTATTCCTATCATTGCATCTCTGGCTATTCTTATTATTTTATATGCTTACAGTGTTGGGCGTGTGGGTTTCGAGTGGGTGGGAGTTGGGGCTTTCCCTGCTCTTTGGCTGGTGTTTTCACTTACCTCAATGGCTCTGTATTTTTTGCCATTGTTTATTTTGGGTATTCTGTTTGCTTTATTTCATTTGACATCTAATTTCAATGGGCTTATTATTTCTTTTTCTTTAGGGGGGTTAACTGCTTTCTTGTGGGGGCTGTTGATTGGAGAAGTTGGAATATTTGGTAATGTGGGCAAAGAAATCTCGTTCCCTGCTACAGGAGTTTATTTTTGGAGTGATGTCTTTACTTTTTTAGTGGCAGGGCTGTCCACTCTTGCTTACTCACTTTTGATCTTTCCCAAGCCAGCAACTTTCTTGACTGATGAAGATTATAGAAATGAGTTAGGCCAGAATGATGAGACCTTAAGCTCATTCGTTTCAGATAAGTCTGATGAAAAATATTAATTATAAGTTTTGATTTAAATGATGCTGTAGAGTCATGGGTGATGCGGGCAGAAGATATTGAGGGCCTAAGCATGGTGCAAATTGCAGAAAAATTCGCTTTACTCCAAGTGCCGAACTCCACCGTGGCCGCAGGCGGCAATGTGTTGATGCAAGCCACAGGCGCAGGCCAAGCCAGCACGCTCACCGTGCAGGGCAGCCAAATCAGCGCGGGGCAAGTGGCCCAGCTCAGGGCCGAAGGCGACATTCACCTGCAAGCGGCGCAAAACACCCACAGCCAAAGCAGCAGCAACAGCAGCTCAGGCCAAAGCATAGGCGTGAGCGTGGGCTTGGGGCAGGCCAGCCCCATCAGCATCCATGTGGCGGCCAACAAAGCCCAAGGCCAAGGCACAGGTAGTGGCAGCAGCTACAGCAACAGCCAGATCACGGCGGGGCAAGCCGTCACCATTGAAGGCGGGGGCGACCTGCACCTCACAGGCGCAGTCATCAGCGCGCCCAAAATCACAGGCCAAATTGCGGGCAACCTCATCATGCAGAGCTTGCAAGACAGCGACGACTACCAAAGCCGCCAAACGACCAGCGGCGCCAGCCTCAGCTTTAGCCCCAGCGGTGTGCCCATAGGAGGTGGTGCTGGCGGCAGCGTCAGCGCCGGCCAAAGCCGCATCAACAGCAGCTACCAAAGCGTGGGCGAGCAAACGGCCATCCGCGCAGGGGATGGGGGCTGGCAGCTTGACATTGGCGGCAGCGCCCAGCTCACAGGCGCGGCCATCAGCAGCAGTGCTTTTTTATGTTGAAGTTTTTTGCCCTTTGACTTGAGTCAGCACTTGGTATTTGCTTAATAGTTGGGCTTCGGTTTCAGCGTGCTCAGGGTCTTTGGGGATGCAATCGACAGGGCAGATGGCGACGCATTGGGGTTCATCAAAATGGCCCACACATTCGGTGCACAAAGCTGGGTTGATGATGTAGTGGTCTTCGCCCATGCTGATGGCTTCGTTGGGGCATTGCGGTTCGCAGACATCGCAGTTGATGCAATCTGAGGTGATTTTTAAGGCCATGAGTGCTTACTCCTTGGCCCGTTGGCGCTCTTCTAGGGCGGCCAAGACTTCGGGGCTGACGAGCTGCGTGACATTGCCGCCGAGTTTGCTGATTTCACGCACCAAAGTGGAGCTGATGCATTGCACCCCGGGTGAGGGCAGCATGAAGATGGTTTCAATCTGCGGCACGAGTTTGCGGTTCATTTGCGCCATTTGGCTTTCGTAGTCCACATCGGTGCCGTTGCGGATGCCACGCACGATGGTGGTGGCGCCCAAGCTGAGGCAGCAGTCCACAATCAGGCCATCAAAGGGGACGGCTTGAATATGGCCCAAATCAGCCAAGCTGCTTTGCACCAAGGCCATGCGCTCTTCTAGGCTGAATAGGGTGTTTTTGTGGTGGGCACGGGCCACGGCCACATAGAGGCGGTCAAATAAACCTGCGGCGCGCCGAATGACATCAATATGGCCCAAGGTGATGGGGTCAAATGTGCCGCTGTAAACGGCGATGCGTGGGGTCATGGCGCGACGCTCCGTCTGTGTATGTGGCTTCAGGGCTGGTTTTTTGCCGCTTCTTGGACGCGGGCTTTCACCAGTTTGATGGCTTCTTCATAGCGCTCGCGGATGTCTGAGCGTTGGTTGAAGTCGATGTGCAAGTCATGCAGCAGGCCGTCTTTGAGGCCATAGACCCAGCCGTGCACGCTCAGCTCTTGGTCGCGCTCCCAAGCCTCTTGCACGACGCTGGTGCGGGCCGCGTTGAAGGCTTGTTCAATGACATTGAGCTCGCACATGACATCGTGGCGCATGGCCATGGGGGTGCTGTCGAGGAAGTCCCAGTGGATGTTGCGGACATCTTTGATGTGGCGAATCCAGTTGTCGCCCAAGCCGATGCGGTCTTTTTTCAGTGCTGCGCCGACACCGCCGCAGCCGTAATGGCCAACGATGAGCAGGTGTTTGACTTTGAGGATATCAACGGCGTATTGCACCGAGGAGAGCATGTTCAAGTCGCTGTGGACGATGAGGTTGGCCACATTGCGGTGTACAAATACTTCGCCCGGGGCCAAGCCAGTGATTTGGTTGGCGGGCACGCGGCTGTCAGAACAACCCACCCACATGTATTGTGGCGCTTGCTGGGCCATGAGCTCGCTGAAGAAGTTGGGCTGACAGCGGGTGGTTTCTTCGGCCCAGGCACGGTTGGCTTCAAGCAGGGCGCGGATTTCGGGGGTGTTAGCAGCGGAGTTGGGCATGGGAGTGGTTTTAATGTGGGTGAGGGAGGTGCCGCAAGGCCGTTGATTGTAGGGTCTCACAAGGGGCGATAACTTGGGGAGCAAGCATGTCCGTGTTGGCAAGAGGGGGATGAGCTGGGCCCAAGGCGCCAAGGAGGAAGTCGAAAGGGGGTGGCCTGTCCGGCAGGGATCGAACCCGCGACCCACAGCTTAGAAGGCTGTTGCTCTATCCAACTGAGCTACGGACAGGTGAAGGAATGGGCGTATTCTGACGCAAAAACGGGGGCGAAAAAAAGCCCACTTTTGAGGGTGGGCTTTTTGGTGTTTTGGTCGGAGCAGAGAGATTCGAACTCCCGACCCTCTGGTCCCAAACCAGATGCGCTACCAGACTGCGCTATGCTCCGACTTTGGTTTAAGCCCGCAATTATAGGGCAAGAAAATGATCTTCTGCCGTAGCGCAAAATTATTTCTGATGCGCCAGTGTGAGGGGGTCTTGATCACGCAGCTCGCGGCGCAAGATTTTGCCCACAGGGGTTTTGGGCAACTCGCTGCGGAATTCAATGTGTTTGGGGCGCTTGTAGCCAGCCAAATGCTCTTTGCAGTAGCGGCGAATGGCTTTTTCCGTCAGGGCTTCATCGCTTTTTACGACAAAGAGTTTGACAGCCTCGCCTGAGTTCTCATCAGGCACGCCGACCACGGCGCATTCGAGCACGCCATCGATGCGGGTGACGGTGTCTTCCACTTCATTGGGGTAAACATTGAAACCGCTGACGACAATCATGTCTTTTTTGCGATCCACAATTTTGATGTAGCCGCGCTCATCCATCACGCCCATGTCGCCAGTTTTGAGGTAGCCGTCGGCGGTCATGGTTTTGGCGGTTTCGTCGGGGCGTTGCCAGTAGCCGTGCATGACTTGTGGGCCTTTGACGGCAATCTCGCCCGCTTCGCCCAAGGGCACTTCGTTTTCATCATCGTCAATGCATTTGACACTGGTGGAGGGCATGGGCAGGCCGATGGTGCCAGAGAACTCTTTGGTGTCTGCCGGGGTGCAACTGACGACGGGTGAGGTTTCAGACAGGCCATAGCCTTCACAAATGGGGCAGCCTGTGGCTTTGAGCCATTTGGCGGCGACGGCGCTTTGCACGGCCATGCCGCCGCCCAGCGAGATGCGCAGATGGCTCCAGTCAATTTGCTTGAAATCGGGGTGGTTGACGAGGCCGTTAAAGAGGGTGTTGACCGCAGGCAGGGCCGTGATGGGGTAGCGTTTGAGCTCTTTGATCATGGCGGGCAAATCGCGCGGGTTGGGGATGAGCACAATGCTGCCGCCCATGCGGATGGTCAGCATCATGCTGACGGTGAAGGCGAAGATGTGATAGAGGGGCAGGGCGGCCACATTCACAAATTGGGCGCGGCCCTCGGCATTGGTTTGCAACACGGGGATGTTCCACGCCTCAGCTTGCAGGGTGTTGGCAATGAGGTTGTCGTGGCTGAGCGCCGCACCCTTGGCCACGCCTGTGGTGCCGCCTGTGTATTGCAGCACAGCGGTGTCGTGGCGCTGGCCGTAGTGCGGGGTGAATTGGCCGCTTTTGCCTTGGGCCAAGGCGGCTTTGAAACTGACGGCCTGTGGGATGTTGAAGGCAGGAATTTGGCGGCGCACATGGCGCAGCACAAAGTTGACCACGGGGCCTTTGATGCCGAGCAAATCGCCAATGGTGGCGACGACGACTTGCTTGACTTGGGTTTTGGGCAGTACGGCGGCGACGGTGTCGGCAAAGTTTTCGAGCACGACCACCATTTTTGTGCCTGAGTCTTTGAGTTGGTGCTCCAGCTCTGTGGCGGTGTAGAGCGGGTTCACATTCACCAAAATCGCGCCAATGCGCAAGATGGCGGCCACGGCAATGAGAAATTGCGGCACATTCACCATCATCACGGCGACGCGGTCGCCCGGCTGAATGCCCGCCTGCTGCATATAGCTGGCAAATTGGCGGCTGAGCTGATCGATTTGGCCGTAGCTGTAGTCTTTGCCCATGAAGTGGGCCAAGGGGCTGCTGGCGTAGCGTTTGAAGTTGTCTTCAACGAATTGCGGTAGGTTTTCCCACTCGCTGGTGTCAATGGTGTGGGGGATGCCTTTGGGGTAGTGGGCCAGCCAAGGGGCTTGGCTTGATGGGTTGTTCATGTCTGTCTCCTAGTCAGGGGTTTTTCCGTCTCAGCGTTTTTCTCTCGCAATAATACCCCCAAGGCAGACCAGCCTGAAGCCATAAATGGGCAAATAGCCAGCTTTTTATGCGGCTACAATAGACCCCGACGGGCCTTCCCGCATGGCAAAGCGGCCAATCGAGTCAGGTGGGGAACCAAGCAGCTCTAACTGTGGCGCCAGTGCCGGGGTCAAGGCTCGTCACCTTTTTTGCTTCTTTGTGCCAAAAAAATACTATAATGACGGGCTTTGCTAGCAAAAACAGCAGCGCTGGGCTGATCACTTGGCACTGCACTTTCGAAAGGAAAATGATCTCTCATGACAACCATCCGTGTAAAAGAAAACGAGCCCTATGAAATCGCCCTGCGCCGCTTCAAGCGCACGATTGAGAAACTGGGCCTCTTGACTGACTTGCGTGCCCGTGAGTTTTACGAAAAACCCACGACTGAGCGCAAGCGCAAAAAAGCTGCCGCTGTGAAACGCCACCTCAAGCGCGTGCGCAGCATGCAACTGCCCAAGAAAATGTACTAAGTCCTCATTTTCGGCAAATCAACCCGCCCCAAGCAAAAGGCGGGTTTTTTTGCGCCATTTTTTGTCGCCCAGCATTCGGCAGCCTTTGCCGCAGAGGGGCGGGCATACAATCTCTTTCTTTAGCCAACCCTTAGAGCACAGACCATGAGCCTGAAAGCACAAATTACCGAAGACATGAAAGCTGCCATGCGCGCCAAAGAGGCCGAGCGCTTGGGCACGATTCGCCTTTTGCTGGCCGAGATGAAGCGCAAAGAGGTGGATGAACGCATTGAGCTGGATGACGCGGCGATTGTGGCCATCCTCGACAAAATGGTGAAGCAGCGCAAAGACTCGATTGCCGCTTTTGAAGGCGCTGAGCGCCACGATTTGGCCGACAAAGAAAAGGCCGAAATGCAGGTGTTGCAGGCTTATTTGCCCGAGCGCATGGGCGCTGAGGCGATTGCTGCTGCGGTGCAAGATATTGTGGCCCGCGTGGGCGCAGTCGGCCCGCAAGATATGGGCAAGGTGATGGGCGTGGTCAAGGCCGAGCTGGCGGGCAAGGCCGATATGGGCCAAGTGAGTTTGGCGGTGAAGGCCGCTTTGCAGTCTTAAATCAAAGGAGGGAAGGGCAGCCATGTCTCGCATCCAACACACCCTAGAGGCTTTGGCCGTTCAGAAGAAAAAAGCCCTCATTCCATATATGACGGCGGGCTTCCCCTATGCCGATTACACGCCAGAGATGATGCACGGCATGGTCGCCGCAGGCTGCGACATCATTGAGCTGGGTGTGCCTTTCTCTGACCCCATGGCCGATGGCCCCGTGATTCAGCAAGCGGGTGAAAAAGCCCTGGCCCAAGGCGTGGGCTTGCGTCAAGTGCTGGCCATGGTGGCGCGTTTTCGCGAGCAAGATGCAGCCACGCCGGTGGTGCTCATGGGTTATGCCAATCCGGTTGAGCGCTATGAGCAAACGCACGGTGAGGGCAGTTTTGCCCGCGATGCGGCGGCGGCGGGTGTGGACGGCGTGCTGGTGGTGGATTACCCGCCTGAGGAGTGCGAGGTGTTTGCGGCCCAGCTGAAAGCGGCTGGGCTGGATTTGATTTTCTTGCTGGCCCCCACTTCCAGCGATGCCCGCATGGCGGAAATTGGCCGCTTGGCCACGGGCTATGTGTACTATGTTTCGCTCAAGGGCGTGACGGGCTCGGGCGCACTCGATACCGAGGCCGTGGCGCAGATGGTTCCGCGCATCCGCCAGCATGTGAGCACGCCTGTGGGCGTGGGTTTTGGCATCCGCGATGCCGCCAGTGCCAAGGCCGTGGGCGCGGTCAGCGATGCCGTCATCATTGGCAGCAAGCTCATTCAATTGGTCGATGGCCAGCCCAAAGAGCGCATTGTGCCCGTGTTGGCTGAGTTTTTGGCCGAAATCCGCGCGGCGCTCGATAGCCTCTAAGCGCGGGCCCGCCCCGCTTGGCCACCCGCCGTGCAGCCGCCCCAGCCTGCCAGCGCCGCCGCTGTGTTGCGGCGCATTGCCCACTTGGATATGGATGCGTTTTACGCCTCTGTGGAGCTGCTGCGCTACCCCCAGCTCAAGGGCTTGCCACTGGTGATTGGGGGGCGCGCCACGCCGCAAGATGCGGCCATGCGGCAGCAGTTTGCGGGGCAAAGCTTGGCGCAAATTCCGCTTGAGGCGTTTGCGCGTTTGGGCGATTACCAAGGGCGGGGCGTGATTACCACCGCCAGTTACGAGGCGCGGGCTTTTGGTGTGGGCTCGGCCATGGGGCTGATGAAGGCGGCCCAGCTTTGCCCGCAGGCGATTTTGCTGCCCGTGGATTTCGCCCAATACCGCCGCCTCTCGCGGGCTTTTAAGGCGGAAATTGTGCGTGTGGCACCGCTGATGGAAAACCGTGGCGTGGATGAGGTGTATATCGACTTCACGGCTGTGGCCGATGGGCAGTTAGAAGGCGGGCGGGTGTTGGCGCAGCGCTTGCAGGCGGCGATTTTTTCGGCCACGGGCCTGACTTGCTCGATTGGTGTGGCGCCCAATAAATTGCTGGCAAAAATGGCCAGCGAGTTCAACAAACCCAATGGCATCAGCGTGGTCTATGCCGAAGAATTGCAAAGCCGCATTTGGCCCCTGCCTGTGCGCAAAATCAACGGCATTGGCCCCAAAACAGGGCAGCGTTTGGCCGATATGGGCGTGCAAAGCATTGCCGATTTGGCGGCCCAGCCCGTGGCTGATTTGCAAGCGGTGTTTGGTTTGAAGAACGGCCAGTGGCTGCATGATGCGGCTTGGGGCCGCGATGAACGCCCTGTGGAAACCGAGAGCGAGCCCGTGAGCATGAGCCGCGAAACCACTTTTGAGCGCGATATGCACGCCCAGCACGACAAGGCCGAGCTGGGGGCCATCTTCACGCATTTGTGCGAGCGTGTGGCCGCCGATTTGCAGCGCCAAGGCTATGAGGGCCGCACTGTGGGGGTGAAGATTCGCTACAGCGACTTCCAGATTGCCACACGCGACACCACGCTGGCGCTGCCGCTGGATGAGGCGCAGCAGATTCGCCAAGTGGCCGGGCAGGCACTGAAGCGGCTGGATTTGCAGCGGCGCTTTCGCCTGCTGGGGGTGCGGGTGGGCAAGCTCAATGCCAAAGGGCAGTGGCCTGCCGCAGACGACGCAGCCCCCGCGCAGCAAGAGCTGGCTTTGTAGCCGCCCAGCCCTTGCCCAACTTGGCTTTAAGAGACGATGTAAGCGCCCGTGCCCATGGCAATGAGCGTGCCGTCTTCTGTGGTGAACTGCATGGTGGTATTGCCCACCCGTGAGCCCAAGCGCACGATGGTGGCCGTGGTGTTAAAGCGGGTGGCGCTGACGCCAGGGCGCAAATAATCGACGCGCAAATCAATCGTGCCGACGCGGGAAAAGCGCTCGTACAGGGTGATGGGCGGCTCGTCTTTGAAGCGCTCGGCAATTGCCAGCATGACGGCCAAGCCGCCCATGGCATCGAGCACGGCGCTGATGACGCCGCCGTGGATGCGCTGGCCCTCGTAATGGCCGTAGAGCTCGGGCCGCATGACGATGTGGCCTGTGGCCTGCGTGGTGTAGAGCGCGTCCACTTTCAAACCCATGAGGGCATTGAAGTGGATTTTGTTTTCAAAAATGTCTTTGAGTACGGTCTCAACTTGTGCGCCCAAATCAAGGGGCTGCAAATGGGGGTTGTTGTGTGGCATGAATGACCTTTGGTTTCTGTTTGCTTTTGGGTTGAAAGAATTTGACTATTGGTATTTGCATTACGATAGCAGAAGTCTTGTCCTCGTATGAAAGTGCCCTTGTGACCCTGACCGAACTCAAATACATGGTGGCCGTGGCCCGTGAAAAGCACTTTGGCCGTGCCGCAGAGAGCTGCCACATTTCGCAGCCCACGCTGTCGGTGGCCATCAAAAAGCTGGAAGAGGAGCTGGACACCAAAATCTTCGAACGCAGCTCGGGCGAAATCACGCTCACGCCTTTGGGCCAAGAGATTGTGGCACAGGCGCAGGCGGTGTTGGAGCAGGCTGAGCGCATCCATGAAATTGCCAAACGCGGCAAAGACCCGCTGGCCGCGCCCCTGCGCTTGGGGGTGATTTACACCATTGGCCCCTATTTGTTGCCTGCTTTGGTGCGCAAAAACATTGAGCGCACGCCGCAAATGCCCTTGATGCTGCATGAGAACTTCACCCACCGCCTGCTGGAGATGCTGCGCACGGGCGAGGTGGATGCGGCGATTGTGGCCGAGCCCTTTCCCGATGCGGGCTTGGCCAGCCTGCCGCTGTATGACGAGCCCTTTATGGTGGCCGTGCCTGAGCAGCACCGCTTGGCGAAGAAAAGCAGCATCAGCGCCGAGGCCCTGAAGACCGAGCACATGCTGCTCTTGGGCAGCGGCCATTGCTTTCGTGACCATGTGCTGGAAGTTTGCCCCGAGGCCGCGCGCTTGGGCAGCAGCTATGGCGACGAGGCCAGCAGTATGCAAAAAAGCTTTGAAGGCTCCTCGCTGGAAACCATCAAGCATATGGTGGCCGCAGGCATGGGCCTGACGGTGGTGCCCATGCTCTCGGTGCCGCCCAAGGTGCTGGTGGGGCAGGCCGATACCGATGACTACATCCGCTACATCCCTTTTGAGGGCACGCCCCCTAGCCGCCGTGTGGTGCTGGTGTGGCGGCGCAGCTTCACCCGCTATGAGGCCATAGCCGAACTGCGCAATGCCGTGTTCGCCTGCGATTTGCTGGGCGTGATTCGCCCCCAGCTTTGAGCGCCTGTGATGGCGAGCCAGGCCAAGCCCCTGCATTTTCATTTCACTGGCTGAAACAGCATTTCAAAATAAGAAACCCCGCTGATGCGGGGCTTTGCTTTTGTGGCCTAAGGGGTGGCTGGGGTTTAAAACGACTCCAATGCCTTGGCGCGTCTTTTTGCCAGTTCCTCTTTGCTAATGAGCCCTTGCTGGTATAGCTCATTGAGCTTTTGCAGGGTCTCTGCCGCATCTTTGGGCGCTGCGGCGCTTGCTGCGTTCGCTGGTGCTGCCGTACGGTTTGCCGTGCTTTTAAATTGCGGCACATTGAGCAAGGCATTTTGCATTCTGGCCAATGCGTCAAGCGATGCCCTTTGTCCAGCAAGGCCGTGGTTATCGATCGTTTTCCACTCCTTCGGTTCTGATCTGCCTTCGCCGATGACAGACAGCGAGACAACAGGGCGGCCAGCAGCATCATGCACATCAGATTCCAGGCGGACTGAAAAGCGTGTTGGCGGCAGATAAGGGCTGCCGTGTGAAGTAGAGTCTGTCGTGATTTTTAACGGAATCACATAATCCACGCCTTTTCGGGCAACCTCTTCAGCCGTGCCATGGGTCAAGGGTGTGACCGACTGAAACACATTGCCCAACATTTTGTCGAATGCGGCATTGAGTTGCTTGTAAGGCGCATAAGTGACGCTATGACTGTTGCCACTTGGGGTTGTGACGGCCTGCTCACTTTCTGGCGGAAAGTAATACCCGACTTTGGCGGGGAGTAGATCGGGTGGGTTATAGCCACGGCTGAGTGTGCTGACATCGGGGCCAATATTGATGGGCAAGGGGGCGCAAGCTGTGAGCATGACGGTGGCCATGCAGGCCAGCAGCACATAAAGCGATTTCATGGTTTTCATAGGCGTACTTTCTTTGGCGGTGCTTTCAGGGGTATCACAGTGCGTCCAATACTTTGGCGCGTTTTTCAGTCCATTCTTCTTGGCTAATCAGCCCCTTCTCATACAACTCATCGAGTTTTTTCAGCTTCTCTGCCGTATCGCTTTGCGGGGCTGTGCCAGTGGCGGCCAAGGCTTTTGGGGCGCTGGCGACAGGCGCCGCTACAGCTTCTGCTGCTGGGCTTGATGCGGGGGCAGTGTTGGGTGTAGGGGCTTGGGCCGTGTGGCTCACTTGTGTGGCGGGGGTGGGTTTGCCATCTCGCTCATGAGCGCGGTCATAAACTGCGCTTTGCCCAAAAACCAATTGCAGCCATGTTGGATAGCTATAGGCCTTGCCGTTGGCGGCATCGACCGCCATACCAAGCGGGCCACCAAGGAGGATATTGCCTGCAAAGCCCCCGTTGAGGCGTGAAATGGCGCGGCCTTTGGCATCCACTTGATTCGGTGCCTTACAAACGATGTCCAAATCAGCCGAAGAGCGTTGCACGCGTGCGTAGTGGCCTCCTGCAATGTTCACTGGCGCATAGCCATTGTTCAGCACGCATTCGGCTCGCTCAATCTCGCGGCCTGTTTCGTCCAGAGCCTGCACTCGCAGGGTTTGATGGGCCTCATTGGTCACTGATGCGCAACCCGTTAAGAACATGCTGGCTGCGCAAGCGGAAAGGGCAAGGTATTTTTTCATTGTGGCTCCCATAAAAGCATTGGTGATGTGAAAAGAGAGGGGCATGATAGCAAATATAGTAACTGATAGTTAAGTTAATAGCGTAACTGTCCGCCGTGGTGCCTTGCTCTATGGTGATCTTGTGCCTTTGCTTGTCTCACTCCTTTTCTCTCTTGCGCGCCATCGTCCACCAAGCGGCGCTTTTGGGCGTTAGGATGCTTTCATCTGTTTCAATTGAAAGACCTTTATGCCTGCTTTCACATTTACCCGCCATGCCGCTACAGCGGCCACCGCCGCCGTGTTCGCTATTGGCCTGAGCCTGCCCGCACAGGCACAAAACACCCCGCCTGAGCGCCACATCCTCAGCCTCAGCGCCAAAGCCGCTGATGAGCTGGTGCAAGACACCATGCGCATTCGCCTGAGCACCACTTTGCAGGGCAGCAAAGCACAAGAGGTGCAGGCCCGCCTCAAGCAGGCGGTGGATGCGGCCTTGGCCGTGGCCAAGCCCCAGGCTCAGGCGGAGAAGATGGAGATCACCACGGGCAGTTTCCGCATCAGCCCGCGCTACGGCAAAGACAACAAAATTGTGGGCTGGAGCGGTTACGCCCAAGTGCAGTTAGAGGGCACGGACTTTGCCCGCATCAGCACCACAGCGGCCAATATGAGCAGCCTTAGCCTAGATGACATTGGCTTTGGTTTGTCGAACAAAGGCCGCCGTGCGGCGGAGGCAAAAATCGAGGCCGAGGCCGTGGCCAATTTCCGTGCCCGTGCGCAAAATCTCAGCCAAGCGTTTGGCTACAAAGGCTATCGCATCCGCGATGTCAACATCCACGGCAATGACTTTGGCGGCATACAAGTGCAATCGGCCCCCCGCATGAAGCTGATGGCCATGCCCGTTGCGGCGGAGGCGGCCAGCCCCGTGCCCGCAGAGCCCGGTAAAACCGAGGTGCAGGTCAGCATCAGCGGCTCGATTGAAATGCTGCCTTAATCGCGTGGGGCGGGCGGCCAAGGCGCAGCGCGATCAAGGGCATTGTTGGCTCACTACAATGGCAGCCCTATGAATACAGCCAATTACACCCGCGCCGCTGCGCTGCCTGCCATTCTTGAACAACGCCATGTGGTGTTGGATGGCGCTATGGGCACCATGATTCAAATGTTCAAGCTCACTGAAGCGCAATTCAGGGGCGAGCGCTTTGCCGATTTTGAACGCGATGTGAAGGGCAATAACGAGTTGCTCAACCTCACCCAGCCCCAGCTTATTGCCGACATCCACGAGAAATACTTGGCTGCTGGGGCCGATCTCATCAGCACCAACACCTTCGGCGCGACCTCTATTGCGCAAGATGATTACGCCATGGGCCATCTGGCCAAAGAGCTGAATGTGGCGGCAGCCCGCTTGGCCCGCGCCGCTTGTGACAAATACAGCACGCCAGACAAGCCCCGCTTTGTGGTGGGCGCGCTTGGCCCCACGCCAAAAACCGCCAGCATCAGCCCCGATGTGAATGACCCTGGCGCGCGCAATATCAATTTTGAGCAACTGCGTGCGGCTTACTACGAGCAGGTTGAAGGCTTGGTCGATGGCGGCGCCGACATCTTGATGGTGGAAACCATATTCGACACCCTCAACGCCAAGGCTGCCTTGTTTGCGATTGATGAATACTTTGAGGCCAGCGGCCAGCGCCTGCCCCTCATCATCAGCGGCACTGTCACCGATGCCTCAGGCCGCATCCTCAGTGGCCAAACCGTGACGGCCTTTTGGTATAGCGTGCGCCATGCCCAGCCCTTGGCCGTGGGCCTGAACTGTGCGCTGGGCGCGGCGCTGATGCGGCCCTACATCCAAGAGCTGGCCAAAGTCGCGCCCGATACCTATATCAGTTGCTACCCCAATGCCGGCCTGCCCAACCCCATGAGTGAAACCGGCTTTGACGAAACGCCCGAAGTCACCAGCCGCTTGCTGCATGAATTTGCCGCCGAGGGTTTGGTCAATATTGTGGGCGGCTGCTGCGGCACGACCCCGGCTCACATCCAAGCCATTGGCCAGGCCGTGGCGGGCAGCCCTTTGCGCAAATTGCAAAACGCCGCTTTTCAGCCCGCTTAAAAGCAGGGTTTGACACATGCAAAAGCCGCCTTTTGAGGGCGGCTTTGTCGTTTGTGTTGGCGCTGGGCCTAGCGGCTTCAGGGCTGTTGTGGCGGGTTTGTTGCTGCGTCTTCTTCGGCCTCTGTCTCGTCATTGGCGGCTTGGGCGGCACGATACAGCGTCCATTCATCCATCACCTGCCCATTGGGTAGCAGGCAGATGCCGTGCTCATGGCCATCTTCGTCTTTTTCTATTTGGCTCTGGCCGCCGATTTCTTGGCAAAAGACGGAGGCAGGGTTGGCCATGCCAATGGGGGCTGGATTGGCTTCAAGCTCAGTCTTGGGCTGGGGGGCAGCCGTTTGGGGTGAGCAGGCGAGCAGGGCGCTCAGGGCAAAAGCGGCGGAGGCAAAGGCGATGGTTTTTGTCATGGCATCAGGCACAAAGGGGAGGCAAATTGGGCTTGGCGCTATTGTGCCTGCTTTGTGGCTGGCTTTGCTGGGGGCTTAGGGGGCCAAAGTCGTTGCAGGTTGCTTCAATCGCTCGGCCTCGGTCTCGGCTTCAAACAGCAGGGCCTCTAGGCGCTCAATTTCGGCTTGAAGGGCCGTGCTGCGCTCATGCTCCGATAAGGGCTCGACCTGTATGGGATGGACGATGGGCCCTTGCTCTGTGGCTGGCGGGTGTTTTTCCTCAATCAGGGCCACGGGTTTTTGGCTGGCGTGAAAGAGCGTCCATTCTTCCACCATGCGGCCATCGGGCAAATGGCACATGCCCAAATCGCCGTCTTTGTTGGCGATGTGTTCCAATGTGCCGCCTTGCGCAAGGCAATAAGCCGAAGCGGGGCTGCTGGGGTCAAGGGCGACATCGGTCGTGCTGGGGTCGGCATCTGTAGGGGCGCAGGCGCTCAAGAACACACACAGGGCAAGCAAAGCGACAGGGGTAAATGGCTTCATACACAAGCGGCCTCAATGGGCGGGCAAAATGAGGAAGCCGCCAGCTTAGTGCGCTTGTGGCGCGGCCCGTGTGACTTAGTCGGCGCTTTTGCTGGGCTTGATGGGCGCTGCCTAGAATGCGGGCTGATTTCGTGAACGAGTTGGCATGGCCACTTGGCGCTTGCCGTGGCTGGGGTTTTCAACGGGGTTTTGTTTTGGGGTTTTATGCTGAATTTTGAAGTGACGGAGATTCAACACGCCATTCAATTGGCGTTGGCACCGGTGTTTTTGCTCACGGGTATTGCAGGGATGCTCAACATCATGACGGGGCGGCTGGCGCGCATCATCGACCGAGGCCGTGCCTTGGTGGAGCGGCCCGTGCCCGAGGCAATTTTGAGTGCTGAACGGGTGGCGCAAGAGCTGAAAACGCTGGAATACCGCCGCAAAGTGGCCAGCCATGCGATTACGGCCTGCACGCTGTCGGCCCTGTTGGTGTGCTTGGTGGTGGTGGCCTTGTTTATGGAGGTGCTGCTGGCCCTGCGTGCGCCGTGGCTGGTGGGGGCGCTGTTTGTGATGGCGACTTTGACACTGGTGGTGGGCCTGAGCCTGTATTTGCGCGAGGTGCAGTTGGCCACGCAGGTGGTGCGCATCCCCATGCGTGAAGGCGGCGCGGCGTAAAATCCCCAGCCATGAGCGCAGCCCACCCTACTTCTTCGGCCTTTAGCCTGAGCCACCAGTTTTTGATTGCCACGCCCGATATCGGCGAGGGCGTGTTTGAACGCGCCCTGATTTACATCTGCCAACACAATGAGGATGGCGCTTTGGGCTTGGTCGTGAACAAGCCCGCAGATATGGATTTGCCTGAGCTGTTTGCCCATATTGAGCTGCCGCTGGGACGGGAGGATTTGCAGGCCCGTCGCGTGTTGGTGGGTGGGCCTGTGCACCCCGAGCGCGGCTTTGTGCTGCACGAACGCATGCGCCCCTTGAATGTGGAGCCACCATCGGTGAATGCTGCGCAGGCCGAGCGGGAGGGCCATGTGGGCTGGGATTCGGTCTATGCCTCTAGCTTGCCTGTGCCGGGCAGTGATTTGGAAGTCACCACTTCGGGCGACATCATGCAAGCCTTGGCCCAAGGCGGTGGGCCGCAGAAGGTGCTGCTGGCTTTGGGCTTGTCCTCTTGGGGCGGCGGCCAGTTGGAAGAAGAATTGGCGGCCAACACCTGGCTGACTTTGGCCTCGTCCAAGGCCGAGGCCCTGCTGTTTGAACTGCCGCCTGAGGCCCGCTATGACGCCGCCCTCAAAGAGCTGGGCCTAGAGGCGTGGATGCTGGGCGCTGGGGCAGGGCGAGCATGATGCGCGCTGCGCCGCCGCCTGCTGATTTGGCCGGAGCCATGCGCCTGCTGGCGCTGGATGTGGGCCTCAAACGCACCGGCGTGGCGGTGGGCAATCGCCTGACGGAAACGGCCCAGCCCGTGGGCACGCTGAGAACCGAAAACAAAGCCCAACGCCTGAGCGCGGTGCGCGAGGTGGTGGCCGAGTGGCAGCCCGATGCCTTGATTGTGGGTCGCCCCTGCTACCCCGATGGCCAGCCCCATGACATGACCCGCGTGGCCGAAAAGTTTGCGCGCCAATTGGCGCAAGAGCTGGGCCTGCCCGTGGCCTTGGTGGATGAGCGCTACACCAGCGTGCAGGCCGAGTGCATGGGCGCAGCCGATGTGGACAGCGCCGCCGCCTGCCTGATATTGCAACGATTTTTTACGCAAGGGGCCAGCCCCCTGCACCCTGAGAAAGAAGCCCGCCGATGAAGCCCGATGCCCCGACGACCGCCCTCGCCCTGCCCGATGCCGAGCAAATGTTGGCCCGCTTGCAAGAGGCGGTGCAAACGGCCATGAGCGCCAGTGCCGCCCCTGTGTATGTGCTGGGCATTCACTCAGGCGGCGCATGGGTGGCCGAGCGCCTGGCGCAAGCCCTGCCACTGCTGGCGGGGCGGGTGGGCAGCATCAGCTCGTCGATGTACCGCGATGATTTCGCCAAACGCGGCTTGGCGCACAGCCTGCCCACTGATATTGCGTTTGACATCAACGAGGCCCACATCATTTTGATTGACGATGTGCTGCACACGGGGCGCACCATCCGCGCCGTGCTCAATGAGCTGTTTGACTATGGCCGCCCGGCCCGCGTGCAGCTCATGGTGCTGGCCGACCGCGCTGGGCGGCAACTGCCCTTTGCGGCCGACTTTGCCGCTGCGCAAGTTGATTTGCCCGTGCAAGCCTCTTTGCACTTGAGCCAAAGCGCCGATGGGCGCTTGCAATTTAGTTTGAAAAACCGCGAGGCCAGCCATGCCGAGTAAACGCAACCCCCAACTCAATGCCAACGGTGAGCTGATTCATTTGCTCTCTACTGAAGGTTTGCCGTGCGAGATACTGACCCACATCTTGGACACCGCCGAGCGCTTTGTGTCGGTGAGCGACCGCGAGGTAAAGAAAGTGCCGCTGCTGCGCGGCAAGTCGGTGTTCAATTTGTTTTTTGAGAACTCCACCCGCACCCGTACCACTTTTGAGATTGCGGCCAAGCGCCTGTCGGCCGATGTCATCAATCTGGACATTGGCAAATCATCGGCCAGCAAGGGTGAGAGCCTGCTGGACACGATTGACAACCTCAGCGCCATGGCGGCCGATGTGTTTGTGGTACGCCACAGCGAGAGCGGCGCGCCCTATTTGCTGGCCCAGCATGTGGCCCCGCATGTGCATGTGGTGAATGCGGGCGATGGCCGCCATGCGCACCCGACGCAGGGCCTGCTCGATATGTTCACCATCCGCCATTACAAGGGCGATTTTTCGCAACTGAAAGTGGCCATTGTGGGCGATATTTTGCACAGCCGCGTGGCCCGCTCTGACATCCACGCCCTGCTGGGCTTGGGCTGCGGCGAGCTGCGTGTGGTGGGGCCCAAAACCTTGGTGCCTGATGAGCTGAGCGCCCTCGGCGTGCGGGTGATGCACAACTTGGACGAAGCCTTGAAAGGGGTGGATGTCATCATCATGCTGCGCCTGCAAAACGAGCGCATGAATGGCGCTTTGCTGCCCTCAGCGCAAGAGTATTTTGATTTGTTTGGTTTGACCGAGCGCCGCTTGGCCTTGGCCCAAAGCGATGCGATTGTGATGCACCCTGGACCTGTGAACCGTGGTGTGGAGATTGCCTCCAGTGTGCTGGATGGGCCGCGTTCGGTGGTGCTCTCGCAAGTGACTTTTGGCATTGCCGTGCGCATGGCGGTGATGAGCATTGTGGCCAGCAACGAGGCTTAAAAGGGCAAAAAATGAGCAAGATTTTGATTGACAAGGCCCAGTGGCTGGACCCCGCCAGCGGCCAGCAAGGGCAGGGCGCAGTGGCTTTGGCTGCTGGCCTGATTGTGGCGGTGGGTGAAGTGCCCGCCGATTTTGTGGCCGATGAGCGCATCGATGCCCAAGGCGCTTGGCTGATACCCGCCTTGGTGGATTTGCGCGCCCGCCCGGGTATGCCAGTTTTCCACGGCTCAGGTGCTTTAGAGGGCGAGCTGAGCTTGGCCGCCCGTTATGGCGTGGGCAGTTTGGTTTGCCCGCCCGATATGCACGCCAGCGCCGCCCTAGATGAAGCGGGCTTGGTGGACATGCTGCGCCACGGCGCAGAGCAGCACGCGGGCACCCGGCTCTACCCTTTGGGGGCGATGACGCGCGGCTTGCAAGGCCAAGAGCTGGCGAATATGCACACCTTGGCACGGGCCGGCTGCATTGGCTTTTCACAAGGGGGCAACAGCCTGCCGCCCAAGCGCATGTTGCTGCGGGCCATGCAATACGCCGCCACCAATGATCTGCACCTGTGGCTGCGCCCGCTGGATGCCGAGCTGGGTCAAGGCGTGGCCGCCAGCGGCGCTTTGGCCCTGCGCATGGGCTTGGAGGGCCAGCCTGCGGCGGCAGAGAGCATTGGCTTGCACAGCATTTTTGCGCTGATGCGTGAAGTGCCCGGCGTGCGCGTGCATGTGCAAGGCTTGGCCAGCGCCCAAGGCGTGGCCCTGCTGCGCCAAGCCAAGGCCGAGGGCCTGCCCGTGACGGCGGATGTGAGCGTGCATTCTTTGCTGCTGACGGAAGAAGCCATAGGCTACTTTGACAGCCGTGCCCGCCTGAATCCGCCATTGCGAACGCAGGCCGACCGCGCCGCTTTGCAGGCGGGGCTGCTGGACGGCACGATTGATGCCGTGGTATCCGACCACACGCGGGTGAATTTGGACGGCAAGGCGTTGCCCTTTGGTCAAGCGCAGGCGGGGGCGCGCAGTTTGGAGCTGCTGCTGAGTTTGCTGCTGCACTGGGCCGAGGCCGAGGGCCTGAGTTTGGCGCAGGTGTTGCGCGGGGCCAGCAGCGGCGCGGCAGGGGTGCTGGGCATACGCACGGGGCATTTGCAAGCGGGCTATGCCGCCGATGTGTGCTTGGTGGATGTGCAGGCCGAAAATGCCGCCAACCGCGCGCCTGAGCTGGCCGCACTCACGCCCTTTGCCTTTGAAAAATCGGCGCTGGCCCTCAAGGGCCGCGTGCTCTGCACCGTGGTGGATGGCCGTGTGGCCTACCGCGCCGCCGCCTGAGGTGTTTTTTGACTGAAGGAGGGCGCAAGCCATGCTGATGCAACCTGATATTGACCCCGTGCTCTTGCATATTGCGGGGCCGTTTGCCATCCGTTGGTATGGCCTGACTTATTTGGCCGCTTTTGCTTTGTTTTGGTGGCTGTCCATGCGCCGCCTCAAACACCAACCCTTTGCCCGCTTGAAAACCCCCAGCGGTGCGCCTGCGTGGACGCGCCAAAGCGTGGAGGACTTGCTGTTTTGGGGCATTGCGGGCGTGGTGCTGGGCGGGCGCTTGGGCTACTGCCTGTTCTACAAACCCGCTTATTACTTGGCGCAGCCGATGGAGATTTTGCGCGCTTGGGATGGCGGCATGAGCTTTCACGGCGGCTTGCTGGGGGTCATCATCGCCATCACCATCTGGGCCTACCGCAATGGGCACACCTTCTGGGAAGCGATGGACTTCATCGCGCCCAGCGTGCCCACGGGCTTGGCCAGCGGGCGCATTGGCAACTTCATCAATGGTGAGCTGTGGGGCCGCGCCGCCGACCCCAGCCTGCCTTGGGCCATGGTGTTCCGAGACCCCGCCGCAGGCGGCATTGCGCGCCACCCTTCGCAGCTCTACCAGTTTTTATTAGAGGGCCTGCTGCTGTTTGCGCTGCTGTGGCTGTTTGCCCGCAAAGAGCGCAAACCCGGCGAGGTCGGCTCAGCCTTTTTGCTCGGCTACGGCCTGATGCGCTTTGTGGCCGAATACTTCCGCGAGCCCGATGCGCATTTGCACTGGCTGACGCAAAGCACGGGCCTGAGCATGGGGCAGTGGCTGTGCGTGCCCATGATGCTGCTGGGCGCGGGCATGTGGGCTTATTTCCGCAAAAATGCCGCGCCTTATCGGGCGGCTTGAATCGGGCTGCTTAAATTCCATTTGGCCTAGGCGGGGGCTGCGCTTTGCGTGCTATGCTCAAAAAGTTTTATTGAAATCAGCCCCAATAGGGGCGACAGAAGGAAAGTACTATGCGATTGATTTTGTTGGGCGCTCCGGGCGCTGGTAAAGGCACACAAGCGGCTTTCATTTGCGAAAAATTCGGCATTCCCCAAATCTCCACGGGCGATATGTTGCGCGCCGCCGTGAAAGCGGGCACGCCTTTGGGCCTGCAAGCCAAATCGGTGATGGAGTCTGGCGGCTTGGTGAGCGATGAACTCATCATCAATCTGGTGAAAGAGCGCATTGCTCAGGCCGATTGCGCCAAGGGCTTTTTGTTCGACGGCTTCCCCCGCACCATTGCCCAAGCCGATGCCATGAAAGACGCTGGCGTGAAAATCGACTTCGTGCTGGAAATCGATGTGCCTTTCGACGCCATCATCGAGCGCATGAGTGGCCGCCGCAGCCACCCCGCCTCTGGCCGCACCTACCATGTCAAATTCAACCCACCCAAGGTTGAAGGCCAAGACGATGTAACGGGCGAGCCCTTGGTGCAACGCGAAGACGACAAAGAAGAGACGGTGAAAAAACGCCTCGATGTGTATAGCGAGCAAACCCGCCCGCTGGTGGATTACTACCAAAACTGGGCCAAGCAAGACGCGGCCCAAGCGCCTGCCTATCGCAGCATCAGCGGCATGGGCAGTGTGGATGACATCACCGCCCGCGCTTTTGACGCGCTGAAATAACACCCCCAGCCGCCCGCCTGGCCATGTTGCACTGGCTTTGCACCACCCCAGCCCCTTGGGCCCGCCACATTGGGCGCGGCTTGCTCGGCTGGGGTTTTGCGTTTTGGCTCTTACTGGCGGCAGCTTGTGCCTGTAATTTGTCCTTGCCGCCGCAGGGCTATGTGCTGGAGCAAAGCCGTATGGAGCAGATGCTGGCGCGGCGTTTTCCCGTCAGCAAAAACTTCAATGAGCTGGTGGATGTGAGCGCTTTAGCGCCCAGCCTGCGCATGGATGCTGCGGGCAACCGCGTGCAGGCGCACATTCCCATGCAAGTTCGCAGCCGCCTGTTTGGGTCTGAGGCGCAATACCAAGGCAGCATGACGATGAGCGCGACTTTGGGCTTTGATGCCCAGCGCCAAGCCGTGGTGCTGCGCCAGCCCATGCTGGAGGACTTTGACTTGGGCGCAGAGGCCGAGAAGAAAATCGGCTTCTACAAACCCATGGCCGTGGCCTTGCTCTCGCGCTGGCTGGAGCCCGAATTGCAGAACTACCCTGTTTACCATTTGCGCCCAGAGCAAAGCAAATGGTTGGGCAAGCAGCGCCGCCTGCACATCCAGGTGCAAGAGCGGGGCCTGCTGCTCACGCCCGCCACTGCCCCCTAAATACCCCCCTTCAATGAGAGAGACAAGCCATGACTTCCGCCGCCTTTAGCCCCTTGCAAATTGGCCCCCTGAGCCTGCCCAACCGCTTCATCAAAGCGGCGGCGAACGAGAATATGTCGCGCCAAGGTTTGCCGACTGCGGCCATGCTCAAGCACCACAGCGATTTGGCCGCTGGCGGCGTGGGCCTGACCACCATGGCCTATGTCGCCGTGGCCAAGCTGGGTTTGACCTTGCCCGACCAAATTTGGGCCAGCCCTGAGGCTTTGCCCCTGCTGAAAAAAATCACCGATGGCGTGCATACCAAGGGCGGCAAAATCAGCGCCCAAATCACCCACGGCGGCGCTTTTGTCACCAGCATCAAGCTCGATAAACGCCCTTTTACCTCTAGCGGCGGCCTGAATAAAGCGGGCATGTTGGCGGGCAATTTCTTCTCGCGCGATATGACGGCGCAAGACATGGCCATGGTCAAGGCCGAATTTGTGGCCTGCGCCGAGATGATGCGCGAAGCGGGCTTTGATGCCGTGGAGCTGCATATGGGCCACGGTTATTTGCTCAACCAATTTGTCTCGCCCCTGTCGAACAAACGCAAAGACCAATACGGCGGCAGCGCCGAAAACCGCATCCGCTACCCCGCTGAAATTCTGGCGGCGGTGAAGCAGGCCGTGGGCCAAGATTTGGCCGTGATTGCCAAAATCAATGTGGCCGATGGCGTGCGCGGCGGTGCGACGGCGCAAGACGGCATCATCACCGCCCAAGCCCTGCGCGATGCGGGCTGCGATTTGATGGTGATGTCGGGCGGGCGCAATGTGGAGTCTTTGCAGTTCATGTTTGGCTCCAGCCCCAATTTGCCCGAGCTGCGCAAAGTGCTCAAAAATGAACCGCTGACGCGCACGGCCATTACTTTGCAGAATATGTTTGCCCCCAAAGTGGCCTTCAAGCCCATGTATTTGTGGGAGCACTCGATTCAAATCCGCCAAGCTGTGCCTGACTTGAAAATGGCCTATTTGGGCGGTGTCAAGTCTTTGGCCCATGCCGAGCAAGCCTTGGATGCGGGCTTTGACGCGGTGGCCATGGCCCGTGTGCTGCTGCATGACCCTGCCTTTGTGAACAAGCTGCGCAGCGGCGAAGTGCAGGAATCCGCCTGCGACAACTGCAATGGCTGCGTGGCCTACATCTACCACCCCGATGGCACGCGCTGCATCCACCATGCGCCCAATGACCCAGCCTTGAATCGTGCACCGCTGGCTTAAAAAGAAGCAGGCATAAAAAAAACCACTGGCTTGAAGGCGCAGTGGTTTTTTTGTGGCTTGAAAGCGCTGGCTTAGAAGCCGCGCATCATGGCGTAGCGGTCGCGGTGGAAGGCGCCGTCGCCCAGCAGTTGGCTGAGGACGCGGGCGCGCTTGAGATAGAGGCCGATGTCCAGCTCGTCCGTCACGCCAATGCCGCCATGCAGTTGCACGGCTTCGTTGAGCATTTTCTCGGCGAGGTCGGAGGTTTGCTGTTTGGCCAGTGAAGCCAAAATGGGCGCTTGCTTGTCTTTGGCATCGAGCGCGGCCAAGGCCATGGCAACGCTGCCTTCGGCCAATTGCAGTTGCACAAAGAGGCGGGCGACACGGTGTTGCAGGGCTTGGAAGCTGCCGATGATGGCGCCAAATTGTTGGCGCTCCTTCATATAGGCGATGGTGCGATCCAGCGCCTCTTTGCAGATGCCCAGCAGTTCTGCGGCGGCCATGATGCGGGCTTTGTCGAGCACGCTGTTGAGCGCCATAAAGCCGCCGTCAAGCTGGCCCAGCAGGGTGGCGGGGGTGTTGTTGAGGCTGATTTTGGCGGCGTTGCGGCTGTCGAGCATTTTGCTGCGGGTCACGCCCAAGCCTGCCGCGCCTGCTTCCACCACAAAGAGGCTGATGCCAGCCATGGCCTTCATGGGGTTGGCCGAGTTCTCGCCGCTGCTGCGGGCCGCCACGATGAAGTGCGTGGCCACATGGCCGTCTTGCACCATGCATTTTTCGCCCGTGAGTTGGTAGGCGTCGCCGGCTTTTTCAGCCTGGGTGCTGATGTGCAGGGGGTGGTGGCGGGGGTTTTCATCCACGGCCAAGGTGAAGAGGGCTTCGCCGCCCATGATGGCGGGCAGGTATTGCGCTTGTTGCTCAGGGCTGCCCGCTTCCAAAATGGCGCTGCCGCCCATGACGACGGAGGAGAGCAGGGGCAGGGCGCTCAGGTTGCGGCCCATTTGTTCAAAAATCGCGCCCATGCCTTTGAAGCCGAAATCGGGCAGACCTTCGTGTTCTTCAGGGAAGATGGCCAGGGTCCAGCCCATGTTGACCACTTCTTGCCAGAGGGCGCGGTCAAAGCCATCGGGGTTTTGGCTGTCGCGCAGTTGGCGCAGGGCTGAGGCGGGGGCTTTGTTGGCGAGGAATTCTTGCGCGCTGTCTTTGAGCTGGCGCTGTTCTTCAGTCAGTAGGGTAATCATGCGGTGAGGCTCCGTTGGGTGGGTGTTGCGCTGCGCGGTTTAAGATTTGACGCCGCCGTAATCGGGCAGGCCGAGCACGCGCTTGGCGATGATGTTGAGCTGGATTTCAGACGCGCCGCCCGCGATGGTGACGCTCTTGGCCAACATCCATTGTTTGGCGATTTCCTCGCGGTCTTGGGCCTCAGGCGTGGTGGCGTTTTCGTCTTGCCAGCCCAGCGCATCAGCGCCCAGGCCGCGCATGATGACCTCGTACTTTTGCACTTCCAGTTCGGATTGCACCAGCTTCATGATGGCGGCGGTGGCGCTGACATCCATGCGGGCCAGCATTTCTTCTTTCATCTTCATGGCCGTCATGCCAAAGGCGTGGAAGTCCATGAGCGATTGCGCCAGTTGGTCGCGCAGCACGGCGGTTTCGGCGCGGCCACGGTTGGCCTCCAGCACGGGTTTGAGCACGGCCAGCGCGTCATGGCTGGGCTTGGCACCTTCGGCAAATTTGCTCATGGCGGCGCGCTCGTGCTGCAACAGGGCTTTGGCCACCGTCCAGCCTTTGTTTTCGCCGCCAATGAGTTGGCGTGCAGGCACGCGCACATTGTCGAAAAAGACTTCGCAGAAAGAAGATTTGCCGCTGATGAGTTCAATCGGCTTGACGACGACGCCAGGCAGGGTCATGTCAATCAGCAGCAGGCTGATGCCTTCTTGTTTTTTGCTGTTGTCGGTGCGCACAAGGGCATACATCCAGTCGGCATCATCGCCGTAGCTGGTCCAGATTTTGCTGCCGTTGACGACATAGTCGTCGCCGTCGAGCACGGCTTGGGTTTTTAAGCTGGCCAAGTCAGAGCCAGCATTGGGCTCGCTAAAGCCTTGGCACCAGCGGATTTCGCCGCGCATCATGGGCTTGAGGTGTTCGAGTTTTTGCTCGTGGGTGGCGAAGTCGAGCATGGCGGGGCCAATCATCCACACGCCGAGGTTGTATTGCGGTGCGCGGCATTTGAGGCGGGCCATTTCTTGTTCAACGATGCGGGCGCGTTTGGGGTCGAGGCCGCCGCCACCGTATTCGGCAGGCCAGTGGGGGGCAAACCAGCCTTTGTCGCGCATACGCTCGAACCAGACTTTTTGGTCTTCGCTGATGAATTTCATTTTGCTGCCCGACCACAGCACCGATTCTTCGGTAATGGGCTGGCGCATGGATTCGGGGCAGTTGGCCTCCAGCCAGGCGGCGGTTTCTTGGCGGAATTGTTCTAAGTCGTCGCTCATCTTCGGATCTCCGGTGGGCTTGGGGTTAAGCAGTAAAACCCCGCATTTTAGGCAATGCGCGCAGGGCATTGGCGCGGGGCAGGGTTTGGGGTGGTTTTTTGGCCTTGTTGGGGCTTGTTTTTAGTCGATTTGCCGCAGGGCTTCGACCACGGCATCGGCATGGGGCAGGCAGTAGTGGACGGCAAAGCCCAAGTTCTGCGCAGCTTGCCCAATGCGCGGGTGGGTGCAGAGGCTGATGGCTTGCCGCCAATCGACTTCAGGCAGGGTGGCGGCGAGCTGGGCGATGGCCTGGCTGCTGCTAAAAAGCCAAATGCTGCCGTCTTGCGCCGCAGCTTGGGCCAGCTCGGCCTGTGCCACGGTGAGCTCAGGGGCCAGGCGTTGATAGACCAAGGCTTGGTCGCAATGCGCGCCAAGTGCGGTGGCTTGCTGCGCCAGCCAGTTGGGGCTGTTGCTGCCATCGGGGTTCAGCCCTTTGACGATGAGCACGCGGCTGGCCGGGGCGATGGCTTGCGGGCTGTTTTGCAGCACTTGCCACAGTTGTTCGGAGTCTTGCTCGGCCTGCGCGGGCGGCAGGCTGATGCGCTGGGCACTCACGCCCAGGGCTTGCAGGGCTTGCGCTGTGCCCACGCCAGGGCTGAGGAACTGGGCGGGGCTGCTGAGCAGGGCATCCAGACTGAGCCATTGCAGCAGGCCATCAAGGGCGTTGCGGCTGACAAAAAAGATGTGGCTGTAGTCGCCCACGGCGAAAAAGAGTTCAGGGCAGGGCAGGTGGGCGATGCGGAGTAGGGGCAGGCTGTGGGCGCTGAAGCCCGCTTCCACAAGGGCGGTTTGCCATGCGGCGCTTTGCTCGGCAGGGCGGGTGAGGATGATGCGGCGGCTCATGCTGGGCTGGGTGTGTGGGTTTAACGGGCACCTTGGGCTTGCAGGGCTTGCGCCACGCGCAGGCCCAGCGCATCGGCGGCGGGCAGATCGGCCAAGCTGGGGCTGGGCAGGGCCAGGCTCGCTTCAGCTCGAATCAGCGGGGCGGGGCCGCCCTCCACACTGCCCCAAGCGGCACGCAGTTGCAGGGTCTGGCCTTGGATTTCGGCATAAGCGGCCAAGGGCATGGAGCAAGAGCCGCCCATGGCGCGGCTGACGGCGCGCTCGGCCGTGCAGCACAGCCAGGTGGGGATGTGGGCCAGTGGCGCAAGGGTGGCAGCCACATCGGCGCGGTTGGCCAGCACCTCTATGCCCAAAGCGCCTTGGCCGGCAGAGGGCAGCATCTCATCGGGGCTGAAGGTGTTGCGGATGCGGTCTTCAAGGCCCAAGCGCTTGAGGCCAGCAGCGGCCAGCACAATGGCGGCATATTGGCCTTCGTCGAGCTTGCGCAAGCGGGTATCGAGGTTGCCGCGCAGGGGTTCAATTTGTAAGTCGGGGCGCAAGGCCCGCAGCAGCACCGTGCGGCGCAGGCTGGATGTGCCCACCACTGCGCCAGCGGGCAGGTCTTGCAGGTGGGCGTATTGCGGCGAGACAAAGGCGTCGCGCGGGTCTTCGCGCTGCATGATGCAGGCCAGCGCCATGCCATCGGGCAGGGTCATGGGCACATCTTTGAGCGAATGCACGGCCAAATCGGCGCTGCCATTGGCCAAGGCGGTTTCCAGCTCTTTGACAAACAAACCTTTGCCGCCGACTTTGCTCAAGGTGCGGTCGAGGATTTGGTCGCCTTGGGTGGTCATGCCCAGCAATTGCACGCCGTGGCCTTGCTGGCGCAGCAGGGCTTGGACATGCTCGGCTTGCCACAGGGCGAGGCGGCTTTCACGGGTGGCGATGGTCAGTTGCAGTGTGCTCATGGGACGCAGTGTTTCTCTTTATGGGTCAAGGGCTTCAAGGGTGTGAGGCTGCTATTATCCCGCTCCATGAATACACCCAATTTGCAAAGCCTTGTGGCCCAAGGCGATACCCGTGCCGAGGGCGATGCCGCAGGCCGTCCCATCTCCCAAGTTATTCGTGAGCGCGTGCAGGCCAGCGGCCAGCGCTTTCATGCCAATGACAACATCAGCGACTTTGTGCAAGAGGGCGAGCTGGCCAGCTTGCTCGATGAAGTCACCGACAAAATGCGCGGCGTGCTCGATAGCTTGGTCATCGACTTGGACAGCGACCACAACACCGCCGACACCGCCCGCCGTGTCGCCAAAATGTATGTGCAAGAGGTGTTCAAAGGCCGCTATGTGCCTGCGCCAGCCATCACTGAATTCCCCAATGCCGAGCGCCTGAACGAGCTCATGGTGGTCGGCCCCATCACCGTGCGTTCGGCTTGCAGCCACCACTTTTGCCCCATCATCGGCAAGCTGTGGGTGGGCGTGATGCCCAATAAGAGCACGAATGTGATTGGCCTGTCGAAATACGCCCGCTTGGCCGAATGGGTCATGGGCCGTCCGCAAATCCAAGAAGAAGCCGTGGTGCAATTGGCCGATTTGATTGAAGCCAAAACCCGCCCCGATGGTTTGGCTTTGGTGATGGAGGCCGAGCACTTTTGCATGGGCTGGCGCGGCGTGAAGGATTTGGAAAGCCGTATGCTCAACTCCGTCATGCGTGGCGTCTTTTTGAACGATGCCGCCCTGCGCAAAGAGTTCCTTTCGCTGATTCCGCGCCACCACGGCGCTTGATGGGCCAGCCATGCGGGTGCGTGTAAAAATTTGCGGCTTCACCCGTGAGGCCGATGTGCAAGCCGCTGTTGCCGCTGGCGTGGATGCCGTGGGCTTTGTGCGCTATGCCAAAAGCCCACGCTATGTCAGCGCAGAACGGGCGGCGCAATTGGCTGCCTTGCTGCCGCCTTTTGTCACGCCTGTGCTGCTGTATGTGAACGCCGATGCGGCGCAAATTCAAGCCGACTTGGCCCTGCTGCCCCATGCCGTGTTGCAATTGCATGGCGATGAAACGCCTGAGGCGGCGCAGGCCCTTGGCCACGCCTTCATCAAAGCGGCACGCATTCCGTTGCAGGCTGATGCCAACTTCGACCTGCTGCGTTTTTGCCAAGATTTTGCCGCCGCCCAAGCCGTGCTGCTTGATGCCAAAGTCGAGAGCTTTGGCGGCAGCGGCCAGCGCTTTGACTGGAGCCGCATTCCCGCGCAATTGCCGCAGCATATTGTGTTGAGTGCGGGCCTAAAAGCCGACACTGTGGCCGAAGCCGTGGCCCGTTTTGCCGCAGTGGGGCGCAGCTTGGCGCTGGATGTCAGCAGCGGCGTGGAAGATGCGCTGGGCATTAAAAATGCCGACAAAATGCAGGCTTTTGTGGCCGCTTGCCGTGCTGCACAGCACATTTGAGGCCCCTCTCATTAGAAAAGCGGGCTTTATGTGCGGTGTTGCCCAAGGGCAACAGGGGGCGGGGCCTATTCGGGGGCTAGAATTACCCGCTACATTTAAAACGCATTTCTCTGCTGCTTTGCTATGGTTTTGCTCTATATTGCAACGGGTGCCCCTAGCTTGGGCGGCTTTGAGGGCTGCATGAGAGTGTTTGTGATGCCAAAGACGAGTCGTGGACGACTGCGAAAAACGCCGCCCAGCTCAGCAAATTTGCATGAGGATTACAGAGTGAATCAACCCACATTACAACAACAAAATATCCACCCCATTGCCCAAGGCGTGGCCGCTTTGATTTTCAGCTTGATGGCCAGCCAAGCGGCGGCAATTGGCCTAGGCGGCATCCATGTTCACTCTTACTTGGGTGAGGCCTTGCGCGCTGATGTGGAAGTGACCGCCCTGAGCGCCGAAGAAGAAGAAAGCCTGCAAATTGAGCTGGCTGGCGCAGACAGCTACCAAGGCGCTGGCTTGCAAATGCATGAGGCTTTGCTGGGTGCCACAGTGCGTTTGCAGCGCTACAGCAACGGCAAGCCCTACATCAGCATTCGCGGTAAAACTGCCGTGCAAGAGCCTTTTGTGGATCTCATGCTGCGTACGAATACCAACAATGGCGGCTACGGCACCCGTGGCTACACGGTATTGATTGACCCGCCTACGCTGGCGGGCAAATTGCAGCAGCCTGAGCCTGTATCCGTGCAAGCGCCTGTGTACAGCATGGCCACACCCCCGCCAGTTGCTGCGCAGCCAACGGCTGCGCCTGTCGCCCAAGCGCAGCAGCCCACGGTCGCCGTCACAAGCGAGCCTGTCGCTGCCGCAAGACCTGCGCCCAAAGCACAGCGCCGCGCCGCTGCGCCTCAGCGCCAAATGGCCAGCAGCGCCGCAACAAGCTCGGTGCGTGTGCAACGCGGTGATACGGCAGGTGCCATTGCCCAGCGTTTGGCGGCCCAGCAAGGGGTGTCTTTTGATCAAATGCTGGCGGCTTTGCTGCGCCAGAACGAAAGCGCCTTTATTCAGGGCAATGTGCACCGCGTCAAAGCGGGCGCTGTGCTGCAAGTGCCCACCCAAGCGGAAGCGCAATCTGTGAGCCGCAGCGAAGCGCGTGAGCAGTGGGTCAGCTCAGGGCAAAACTTTGGCGAATACCGCCGCAAACTCGCCCGTGTGCAACAAGCGCCTGTGCAAGAGAGCAGCAGCCGCGTCGGCGGTAAGGTCGAAGTGGAGGCCAAAGACCAAACGCCCCGCAGCCAAGCGCAAGACAAACTCACCATCGGCAAGGCCGATAAAAAGCGCGCTTACGCCGACGAAGAAGCGCTGCGCAAACGCCAAGAGCAAGAAGCCCGCAGCCGTGTGGGTGAGCTCTCACGCAATATCGACGAGTTGAAAAAGCTGGCCGAGCAGGCCGAAAGTGGCACAGCGGGCAAAGGCACGGGTGCGGGTGAAGGCGCAGGCATCAAGCTGCCAGCCAGTATGCAAGCGGCAGTGCAGAGCAACACGCAAAGCGCCGAGGAAGCCTTGCAAGAGCAACTTCTGGCCACACAAAAAACTTTGAACCAAGATGAAATTTTGCTGGATGAAGACGGCAATATCGTCACCTTGGTCGAGCCCGAAGGCGTGTTGGCCGATATCGAAGGTCTGAATGATGGCGAAAGTGGCGAAGCCGTTGCCGAGGATGCGGCTGAAGGTGCAGAACCCACGCCCAGCGCATCTGCCACGCCTGTGGCGACAGCCGCCGCGCAAGATGAGCCCACTTTGGCTGACAAAATCAAGGGCTGGATGCTGCCTTGGGGCGCTGCTGGCTTGGGCGTATTGGCCTTGGGCGGCATTGGCTTGGCCGCACGCCGCCGCCGCAAAGTGGCCGAAGAAGAAGGCCAAGATGTGGCCTTCCTTGAAAGCAAACTGGACGCCGAGTCTTATTTTGATGACGCACTGGCGGCCCAGCGCGTCGATACCTCTGAGCATGGCTCCGTAGGTGGCCCTTCTTCTATGGTGTATTCACCCAGCCAATTGGATGCGGCGGGTGATGTGGACCCCGTGGCTGAGGCGGGTGTTTACATGGCCTATAACCGCGACGACCAGGCCGAAGAAATCTTGAAAGAGGCCATGCGCCAAACGCCCACTCGGGCAGCCATCTACACCACTTTGATGGAAATCTACGCCCGCCGTGGCGATGTCAAAGCCTTCAATGTGGTCGGGCGCGAAGCCTATCACCTCACTGGTGCGCAAGGCCCAGACTGGACCAAAGCCGCTGCTTTGGGGCAGAGCTTGGACCCCAGCAACCCTATGTATGCCAGCGGCCATGCCGCAGGCCACGGCGTGGATACCCAAGATGCCGCCGCTTTTGACCCTGCGGAGCAGCCCCCCTCTATGACCGCGACTGCGCCCATGCCCTTGGAATCTGCGCAGGCTACGGCCCGTCTGGAGTCTGAAGATTTGGATATGCCTTTGGAGCCAGGTACGGGCTTTGGCGCTTTGTCTGGCACGCCTGAGCCAGAGTCTTATGTCGTTCACCATCAGGCCACAACGCCAATGGAGCTACAGGCTGAGTCTGAGGCCGCAGCGCCCAATGAGCCGACGGTGGTGGAAGATTCTGATTTCGATTTGAACTTCGCCGCTTCCGAGCCACCTGTTGTGGCCGCAGCGCCGCATATGGACTCTTTGCTCAGTGGTGAAGGTAGGCAGACCGATGAAGATTTTTCCTTTGATGATGCACCTTTGAATGCACCGAACCCAGAGCCTGCCCTGTCTTTTGACTTGAGCGATGTGTCTTTGGATCTGGGGGAGTCCGTCGGTCCTGATTCGCAAGTGCCTGATTTTGACCTCAGCCTCAGTGCTGAAGTGGGCGAAGACCTCGGCCCTTGGGAAACGAAGCTGGAGCTGGCCCGTGAGAGCCTGAGCGTGGGCGATGTGGATGGCGCACGGGTGTTTGCAGAGGAAGTGGCTGCGGCTGCGCCAGCGGATTTGGCCCAGCAAGCCCAAGCCCTGCTCGACAGCATGGCCTAAACGCTGCCATGCTTGAGCAGCCAGCCTCTGGCGCTGCGCCCTTGCAGCGCATTGCCTTGGGCATCAGCTACCAAGGGGGCCGCTACCAAGGCTGGCAAAGCCAGCCCAGCGGCCAAACCGTGCAAGACCATATAGAAAGCGCCCTTGGGCGCTTTTCTGCGCTGGGTGTGCGCGTGCCTGTGCATTGCGCGGGCCGCACCGATACAGGCGTGCATGCCTTGCAGCAGGTGCTGCATTTTGATACGCCTTTGCAACGAGAGGAAGCCTCTTGGGTGCGCGGCGTGAACCGTTATTTGCCGCCTGATATCGCCGTGCGTTGGGCCAAAGCCGTGCCCAGCAGCTTCCACTGCCGCCAAGCGGCGCAGAGCCGGCGCTATGTGTATGCCTTGCTGAACACCCCTGTGCGCCCCTCTTTGGGGGCCGAGCGGGTGGGTTGGGCCTTTCGCCCGCTGGATGTGGCGGCCATGCAAGCGGCGGCGAATTTGCTGCTGGGCGAGCATGATTTCTCCAGCTTCAGGGCGGCGCAATGCCAGGCCCTCAGCCCTGTGAAGCGCTTGCTGCGGCTGGATGTGGAGCGCCGTGGGGACTTGTTGCTTTGCCACTTTGAGGGCAGTGCTTTTTTGCACCACATGGTGCGCAACATCATGGGCTGCCTCGTCATGGTGGGGCAGGGCAGCCGCCCCGTGGCTTGGCTGCAAACCGTGCTTGAGGCCCGCAGCCGCAGCGTGGCCGCGCCCACTTTTGCAGCAGCGGGTTTGTATTTTTTAGGGCCGCGTTATGCGCCCGAATGGGCTTTGCCCGATGTGCTGCAAGGCGATGATGTGCTGGCCCATTTGCTCACTTAAAGGCCAGCCACGGCCTCAGGCTTGACGCGCGCCAGCAGCGCCAGCATGGTCTGGCGGATGCGTGCCAATGCCTCAGGCGTGTGGCCCTCAAAACGCAGCACCAGCACAGGCGTGGTGTTGCTGGCCCGAATCAGGCCAAAGCCATCGGGCCAATCCACGCGCAGGCCGTCAATGGTGCTCACTTCTGCAGGGGCGGCAAACTCGCCCGCCAAAGCCTGCAATTGCGCCACCAAAGCGTGGGGTTCGCCCTCAGCGCAGGCGATGTTGAGCTCAGGCGTGGCATGGCTGCTGGGCAGGGCCTCCAGCACGGCGCTGGGGTCGGCGTGTTGGCTCAAAATTTCCAGCAATCGGCAACCCGCATAAGTGCCATCGTCAAAGCCGTACCAGCGGTCTTTGAAGAAGATGTGCCCACTCATCTCACCGCCCAAGGGTGAGTTCAGTTCACGCATACGGGCTTTGATGAGGGAATGCCCCGTTTGGTGCATCACGGCCTCACCGCCCGCCGCACGAATGGCGGGTGCCAAGCGCTGGCTGCATTTCACATCAAACACAATGGCACCGCCTGGATTGCGGCTCAGCACTTCTTGCGCAAACAAAATCATCTGGCGGTCGGGGTAAATCACAGTGCCTGATTTGGTCACCACGCCCAGGCGGTCGCCATCGCCATCAAAGGCAAAGCCCAGCTCGGCATCGGTCTCGCGCAGCAGGCGCTGCACATCTTCCAGATTTTCGGGCTTGCTGGGATCAGGGTGGTGGTTGGGGAACTCGCCATCGACCTCGCTGTAAAGCTCCAGCAACTCGCAGCCCAAGGCCTTAAAAATGGCAGGGGCCGAAGCACCTGCCACACCATTGCCGCTGTCGAGCACAATTTTCATGGGGCGGGCCAAGCGGATGTCGCCCACAATGCGCTCGCGGTAGGCGGCCTGCACATCGCGCTGCTCACGGGCGGCGGGCTGCGCTGCCAAAGCCCAATCTTGCGCCGCCATGCTGCGGCCCAAGGCTTGAATTTCTTCGCCATAAATGGCCTTGCCTGCCAGCACCATTTTGAAGCCGTTGTAGTTTTTTGGGTTGTGGCTGCCGGTGATTTGAATGCCGCTTTGACACAGGGTGTTGGCGGCGTAATAGAGTTGCGGCGTGGTTACCATGCCGACATCCAGCACGGCCACGCCCACGGCTTGCAGGCCGCGCATCAGGGCCTCGGCCAACTCAGGCCCGCTCAAGCGCCCATCGCGCCCCACGGCCACAGTGCGCTCGCCCAAACTCAAAGCGCGGGCCCCAAAGGCGCAGCCCAAGGCGTAGGCCATATCGGGGTGAAGCTGCTCGGGCACAGTGCCACGGATGTCATAGGCTTTGAAAATGGCGGAATCGAAGGTCATGTGGCCGTCCTTTGGGTTTGCTTGAATGCTGTGGTGGGGGCGATTATCGCAGCCCATTCGCCGCCCCTGATGGGCCGCCCTTGACGCGCTGCCCTTTACACTTGGGCTTTGCGAATTTTTATTTTGGGCCGCTGCCATGTCTCTTGCTTCTTCCCCGCCGCGCTTCATCAGCTTTGAAGGCATTGATGGTGCGGGCAAATCCAGCCATATTCCGCGCTTGGCCGAGCTGCTGCGGGGCCAAGGCCATGCTGTGCGGCTCACGCGCGAGCCCGGCGGCACGCCTTTGGCCGAGAAACTGCGCGAGATTTTGCTGCATGACGCCATGGACGGCATGTGCGAGGCCCTGCTAATGTTTGCCGCCCGCCGCGACCACCTGCAAACGGTGATTGAGCCTGCCTTGGCTGCCGGCGAGTGGGTGTTGTGCGACCGCTTCACGGATTCCAGCTTCGCCTACCAAGGCGGTGGTCGAGGCTTTGACTGGGGTGTGCTGGGCACGCTGGAAACTTGGGTGCAAGGCCAGCCCCAAGGCCAAGGCCAGTTGCGCCAGCCTGATTTGACCCTGTGGTTCGACCTGCCGCCTGCCGTGGCCGCAGCCCGCGCCGCAGGCGCTCGGCAAGCCGATCGCTTTGAGGCCGAGTCAGTGGCCTTTTTTGAGCGCGTGCGCGCCGCCTATGCCCGCCGTGCCCAAGAGCAGGCGCATCGTTTTATTCGCATTGATGCCGAGCAAGACATGGGTGCCGTGTGGCAGCAAGTGCGCCAAGCCATTGAAGGAGTCGAGCCATGAGTTTTCCGATAGAAAAAACCGCCGCCGAATGGAAGGCACAACTGGCCGCCGACCCTGAGGCCGAGCCGCTGGCCTATGCCGTGACGCGCAAAGCCGCCACAGAACGGGCCTTCACAGGCCGCTATGAAAGCTGCAAAACCGCAGGCATTTACCACTGCATTTGCTGCGGCCAAGCTTTGTTTTCTTCTGTGGCCAAATACGAATCGGGCAGCGGCTGGCCTTCTTTTGATGCGCCGGTGGCGGCCTCCGCCTTGGGGCAAAGCACCGACTACGACATCGGCTACGCCCGCACAGAAATCCATTGCAGCCAATGCGGCGCGCATGTGGGCCATGTGTTTGAAGACGGCCCCGCCGCGACCACGGGCTTGCGTTATTGCTGCAATTCGGCCGCTTTGCGCCTGCAAAGCAAGGCTTGAGCGCCTCTGCGCAGGTTAGAATAGTGGGCTAAGCATTTCGCAGTGCAAGGGGCCTGAAACTCTTGCGCTGTCAAGCCCTTTTTTATTTCTACCCAATAGGAAGCTCTCATGGCAATTGAACGCACCCTCTCCATCATCAAACCCGATGCCGTAGCCAAAAATGTCATTGGCCAAATCTACAGCCGCTTTGAAGCTGCTGGCCTCAAAGTCATTGCCGCCAAAATGGTGCACCTGTCTCGCGGCGAAGCCGAGCAGTTCTACGCCGTACACAAAGAGCGCCCCTTCTTCAAAGACTTGGTGGACTTCATGGTCTCTGGCCCTGTCATGATTCAAGCCCTTGAAGGCGAAGGCGCGATTGCCAAAAACCGTGAACTCATGGGCGCGACCAACCCCAAAGAAGCGGCCCCTGGCACCATCCGCGCTGACTTTGCTGACAGCATCGATGCCAACGCCGTACACGGCTCTGACGCGCCCGAAACGGCCGCCGTTGAAGTGGCCTTCTTCTTCCCTGGCATGAATGTGTACAGCGGCCGTTAATTTTTCAAAAATTAACACCTTAGGCTAGGGCAGGGCGTAGCGCTACCAAGCGCACACGCACTGCCTTTTTCTTTTTGGGAGTTCAGTGTGAGCAAGCAAAACCTATTGGGCCTTGATTTGAATGGCATGGTGGATTTCTGCGCCAGCTTGGGCGAAAAGCGCTTCCGTGCCACGCAATTGTTCCGCTGGATTCACCAAAAAGGCGTGCATGATTTTGCCCAGATGAGTGATTTGGCCAAATCGCTGCGGGAAAAGCTGCCCGAAGTCGCCTGCGTGCAAGCGCCGCCTGTGGTGAGCGAGCATGTGTCACAAGACGGCACGACCAAGTGGCTGTTTGATGTCGGCGATGGCAACCTGATTGAAACGGTGTTCATCCCTGAGAGCGATCGCGGCACTTTGTGCATCTCCTCGCAAGCGGGCTGTGCCGTAGGCTGCCGCTTTTGCTCTACGGGGCATCAGGGCTTTAGCCGCAACCTCAGCACGGCGGAAATCGTGGCGCAAATTTGGTATGCCGAGCACACCTTGCGGCTGCGTTTGGGCAGCAGTGAGCGCGTTATCAGCAATGTGGTGATGATGGGCATGGGCGAGCCCCTACAAAACTACAGCGCCGTGCTGCCTGCGCTGCGTGTCATGCTCGATGACCACGCCTATGGCCTCTCGCGCCGCCGCCTCACGGTATCGACTTCGGGCGTGGTGCCCATGATTGAGCAACTGGGCCAAGATTGCCCCGTGGCCTTGGCCGTGAGCCTGCACGCGCCCTACAACGATTTGCGCGACCACCTTGTGCCATTGAACCGCAAATTCCCGCTTGAGAGCCTGCTGCCCACCTGCAAAGCCTATTTGGAATTTGCGCCGCGCGACTTCATCACCCTTGAATACTGCATGCTCGATGGCGTGAACGATTTGCCCGAGCACGCTCAAGCCCTGATTGATTTGGTGAAAAAGCACCGCCTACCGTGCAAGTTCAACCTGATTCCTTTCAATCCCTTCCCTGAGTCGGGTTTGAGGCGCTCGTCTAATGCTAGCATTACGCAGTTTGCGCACATTCTGAGCGAGGCTGGCATTGTGACCACCGTGCGCAAGACCCGAGGCGATGACATTGATGCAGCCTGCGGCCAGCTCGCAGGCGATGTGAAAGACCGCACCAAGGTCGAGCACCGCATTCAAATTCAGCGCCGCGCCGATCTCCAGTCCAAACCCAGTCAGGCTTGAGCCACACTGAGGCATTGGCCCATCTTCTTGAAGGCATACCCCATGAGAGCCCAAATGCTGTTTTCTTCGACTCACATGCCGCGTGCGACTTGGCCCTTGCGCGCGGGGCTGTTGGCCTGCGCCCTGCTATTGGGCGCTTGCACCCATACGGGACCACAAGGCCGGGCTGATTTGCGCACCAGTGCCGAGCAAGGCCAAGAGATGCACCGGGCACAAATCCGTTATGAATTGGCCATGGGTTATTTTGAGCAGGGCAAAGACCGCATTGCCCTTGACGAGGTCAATCAAGTGCTGCAACTGTTGCCCAGTTCGGTGGATGCGTGGATTTTGCGTGGGCTTATCTATATGCGCTTGAATGAAGATGCCAACGCCATGGATAGTTTGCGCCGCGCGCAAGCCTTGGATGCCAACAATGCAACGGCGGCGAACAATTTGGGCCTGCTGCACTGCCGTGCCAAAAACTACAACGAAGCCTTTGCCCAATTCAACAAAGCCATTGCCGCAGGCGGGGTCGAGGCTTCGCGCTCTTATATGAATTTGGCGCTGTGCCAAGTGCAGGCTGGCGACTCTAAATCGGCGGAAGCGAGTTTCCGCCAATCGCTTGAGCGCGACCCCATGAACCCCATCAGCAATTACAACCTGGGGCAATTGCTTTACCAGCAGCAGCAATACGAGCAGGCGCGTTTTTATCTGCGCCGCCTTAACAACAGCGAATTTGCCAATGCCCAAACCCTGTGGCTGGGCCTGCGCATTGAACGCATTTTGAACAACCACCTGGCCTATTCACAACTGGCATCGCAGTTGCGCAGCCGTTTTGCGCACAGCCATGAGGCCGACCTATTGGAACGAGAGGTTTTTGATGACCCAAGCCATTGATTTTGCGGACACTGAATCGCAAGAGCACGAAGAACAAGCTGGGGCTGAGGCCGCCACTGGCCGCAGTGCTGGGGCCATGCTGCGGCAGGCACGAGAGGCCAAAGGCATTCATGTGGAGCTGCTCTCAGCCACGCTGAAAGTGCCGAGTAAACGCATTGAGGCGCTGGAGAATGATCAGCTCGACGACATGCCTGATTTGGCTTTTGCCCGTGCCCTGAGCGCCAGCATTTGCCGCCATTTGCAAATTGCACCCGAACCTGTGCTGGCTTTGTTGCCTGAGTCGTCCGTGCGCAGCAGCACCGCAATGGCGCAAACCGAGGCACGCCGTCAGGCTTTGAACATGCCCATACCTGCCCGCGCCGCAGGCGGCAGCAAGCCCGTGCTCAAGCTGCTGTGGGTGGTTTTGCTGGTTTTGGCTTTGGCTGGGCTGCTTTGGTTCGGCCTCAAAGCCAAGCCCGAGCAGCTTGACTCTAGCGCAGCGGCTCCCCTTATCACGCCCACGGATGAGCTGGCGCCAGAGATGGATGGCATGGCTTTGCCGCAAGAGGGCATGGCCAGTGCAGACGGCGATGCCGAGCTTGTGCCAACAGCACAAGCGACTTTGCCCGCTGGCGTGCAAGTGTTGACCGTGGCCGATGACAAATATGTGGTGGAGCAACTGGTGAGTGGCGATGCGCCTGTGGTCACTTTGATTCCTGTGATTAGCAGTGTGAAGTTGCAAATTGCCGCCCAAGCTGAGAGCTGGGTGCAGGTGAAAGATGCCGATAAAAAGCAATTGATCAACCGCGCCCTTAAAGCAGGTGAGAGTTTGGAGCTGGAAGGCAAGCCGCCCTATTTCGTCAATATTGGTCGCTTGGAAGCCGTACAAGTGCGGCAAAATGGCCAGCCTGTGCCTGCCTTGGATGGCAAAAAAGGCGTGTATCGCGCTGAGCTGCCTTTGCCTTAAGGCAAGCTGGGCATGGTTAAAAAAAACCTCTTGCGTGCATGGCGCAAGAGGTTTTTTTATGCGAGGACGCTGTGCGGCAGAATTTAACGCAAGCGCTCCAGCAGCAGCATGTCATTGACCTTTTGGGACTTGAAATGCTTGAGAAAGCTTTGCCCCAAAATCGCAATCGGCAATTTGGGCACGATGATGACGGAAATGTTCTGCATTTCCACTTCGCCCACCCTGAGGCGGCCGACAGTGACCCGCTCGCCAAGATAGGGGCCGTGTGGGGTTTTCAAAGTGGCCATATCGCCGCGTTGCAGGCGGCTGAGGTCGAGGCGGTTGGCATCGTCTTGGCTCAGGGCAATGTCTGAGGCTTCGGCATCGACCATAAAGCGGATGCGATCCTCATTGATATAGGCTTCAGCGTAATAGTGGCTGTCGCTGCCCAAAGACAGGGTGATGCTGCGCCCTTGGCCGCCCAGCACTTCTTTGGAGCCGCCGCCACCGCCGCCAATGGTGGAAGGTGTTGCGCCCAAGCGCAATTCGCGTGTGCTGTTGTCGATGCGCACCAGTGCGGCATGGCGCTGGGCATCCACCTTGATCAACTCAATATTCTGCCGCGCTTGACCCACATGCAGCATGACTGGGGCGTAGCCATCGATGCTAACCAAGGCTTTGTCGCCAAGAATGCCAGTGAGCACCACATTTTGGGCACTGGCACTGGGGCTGAGCACGCCCAAGCCCAGCACACTGAGTAAGGCCACGAAAGAGGAAGACAAAACACGCATAGTTGATGGTTCCCAGTGTTGAGGCAAAGCGGCTTTCAGTCGCGGAAGTTGTTGAACTCCAGCGGCAGGTCGCTGACCTCTTTGCGGATGAGGGCCATGGCCGCTTGCAAGTCATCGCGTTTGGCACCGCTGACGCGCACGCTATCGCCTTGAATGGAGGCTTGCACCTTCATCTTGCTTTCTTTCAGCAACTTCTGGATCTTTTTGGCCGCCTCAGTTTCAATGCCAGAGCGGACCTTGGCGATTTGCTTGACCTTGTCGCCGCCAATTTTCTCAACGCTGCCCAGCTCCAAAAAGCGGACATCGACTTGGCGCTTGGCCAATTTGCTGCGCAGCACATCTTCAATTTGCTGCAATTGGAAGTCGGCATCGCCAATCAAGGTGATCTCTTTGTCCTTGAGCTCAAGGCTGGCGCTCGTGCCCTTAAAATCAAAGCGCGTGCCGATTTCTTTGGCCGCATTTTCTACGGCGTTCTTGACCTCGACCATATCGGGTTCGCACACAGTGTCAAAAGAAGGCATATCCCTCACTCCTTTCGTTTAATAAAGTTTGAAATGGCCATACAAACGCCCATTGTAGAGCGCAATGTTTCCCTGCAAAGCATGAACAGCTTTGGCATTGCAGCCAAGGCCGATGCTTTGCTGCGCATCAGCAGCCCGCAAGATGTGCAGGCGCTGCTGGCTGATGCTGTCTTGGCCGCACGCGAAAAGTTTGTGCTCGGCGGCGGTTGCAATATTGTGCTCACGGGCGATGTGCGGGCCTTGGTTTTGAAAAACGAGATCATGGGCCGCCGTTTGGTGGAGGAAACCGATCAGCACTGGATTGTGGAGGCTGGTGGCGGCGAGAATTGGCATGATTTTGTGGCTTGGACTTTGGCCCAAGGCTACCCAGGGTTAGAGAACTTGGCCTACATCCCTGGCAGCGTGGGCGCTGCGCCTGTGCAGAATATTGGCGCTTATGGTGTGGAGCTGCAAGACCGCTTTCACAGTTTGGATGCGGTGCACCTCATCAGCGGTGAGCTTTTTAGCCTTGATGCGGCGCAATGCGCCTTTGCCTACCGCGATTCGATTTTTAAGCACAGCGACCGCATGGGTTTGGCCGGCAAAGCCTTGATTGCCCGCGTGCGCTTTGCCTTGCCCAAAGCTTGGCAGCCTGATTTGGGCTATGCCGATTTGGAACGCTATTTGGCGCACACGCCTTTGCCAGACGGCCCCGCCATTGCGCAAGCGCGGCAGATTTTTGCCATGGTGGTGGCGATACGGCAGGCCAAACTGCCCGAGCCCAGCGAGATTGGCAATGCAGGCAGCTTCTTCAAAAACCCCACAGTCACGCCAGAGCAATGCGAGGACATCATCGCCCGCGAGCCCAAGCTGGTGCACTACCCCATGCCCGATGGCAGCGTCAAGCTGGCGGCAGGCTGGCTCATTGATGCCTGCGGCTGGAAGGGCAAAAGCATAGGCCGCGCAGGGGTGTATGAGAAGCAGGCGCTGGTGTTGGTGAACAAGGGCGGCGCGGCCGATCCGTGCAGCGGCGGCGAGGTCATGACCTTGGCCAAGGCGATTCAAACCAGTGTGTACGAGCGCTTTGGCATCCGTCTGGAGCCCGAGCCTGTTTGGGTTTAAAATTGTTCTTTTTGCCCTAGCTGCGTTGGCTAGTTCGTCCCCTTTCAATTTTTACGAAATCTGTTTTATGAAAATCGCTCAAGAAATCCGCGCTGGTAATGTCATCATGCAGGGCAAAGATCCCATGATTGTGCTGCGCACCGAATACGCCCGTGGTGGCCGTGGTGCAGCCACTGTGCGCATGAAGCTCAAAGGCTTGCTCAGCAACACGGGTACTGAAGTGGTGTTCAAAGCTGATGACAAAATGGATCAAGTGATTCTGGAGCACAAGGACTGCACTTACAGCTATTTCGCCGATCCCATGTATGTCTTCATGGACCAAGAATACAACCAATACGAGGTGGAAGCGGCCAATATGGGCGACGCTTTGAACTACCTTGAAGACGGCATGGAATGTGAAGTTGTGTTCTACGACGGCAAAGCGATTTCCATCGAGCTGCCCACCAGCGTGGTGCGTGAAATCACTTGGACTGAGCCCGGCGTGAAGGGCGATACCTCTGGCAAAGTGCTCAAGCCCGCCAAACTGGCCACAGGCTTTGAAGTGGCCGTGCCTTTGTTCGTCGATCAAGGCGACAAAATCGAGGTCGATACCCGCACTGGCGAATACCGCAAGCGCGTGTAATTTTTGCGCCTGGCGCAGCCGTGCAAAAGGCGCCGCTGGGCGCTTTTTGCTTTTTTGGCCCCACAGCTTCTTTTCTTTTTCCCATTCTCTTATGACACAAGCTGCCTCCCCCCATGTGATGAACACCTACGGGCGACTGCCCATCACCCTCAGCCACGGCCAAGGCTGCCGCGTGTGGGATGTCGATGGCAAGTCCTACCTTGATGCCTTGGGCGGCATCGCCGTCAATACCTTGGGGCACAACCACCCCAAGCTGGTGCCTGCGCTGCAAGAGCAGCTCAGCCGTGGCATCCACTTCAGCAACTACTTCCACATGCCTTTGCAAGAGCAATTGGCCGCCAAGCTGGTTGCGCTCTCAGGCATGACGAATGCGTTTTTCTGCAACTCTGGGCTTGAGGCCAACGAAGCCGCGCTGAAAATCGCCCGCAAATTCGGCCACGGCAAAGGCATTGCCAAGCCGCAAGTGGTGGTGTACGAACGGGCTTTTCATGGCCGCAGCATCGCCACCCTCAGCGCCACGGGCAACCCCAAGGTGCAAGAGGGCTTTGAGCCGCTGGTCGAAGGTTTTATTCGTGTGCCTTTGAACGACATTGAGGCACTGAAGGCCGCCACCGCAGGCCGTGACGACATCGCCGCCGTGTTTTTTGAAACCATACAGGGCGAGGGCGGTGTCAACCCCATGCGCGGCGAGTACCTGCGGCAAGTGCGCCAGCTTTGCGATGAACGCGACTGGCTCATGATGATTGACGAAGTGCAATGCGGCGTGGGCCGCACCGGCAAATGGTTTGCCCACCAGTGGGCAGGCATTCAGGCCGATGTCATGCCGCTAGCCAAAGGCTTGGGCTCAGGCGTGCCGATTGGGGCCGTCGTTGCTGGCCCTAAAGCCGCCGATGTGCTGCAACCGGGCAACCACGGCACCACCTTTGGCGGCAACCCCTTGGCCATGCGTGCGGGGGTGGAAACCATTCGCATCATGGAAGAAGAAGGCTTGCTGGCCCATGCCAGCGCCATGGGTGAACGCCTGATGGACGGCCTGCGCCAAGGCTTGGCGGGCGTGGCTGGCGTGAAGGAAGTGCGTGGCCAGGGCCTGATGGTGGGCCTGGAGCTGGATCGCCCCTGCGGTGAGATTTTGACCCGCGCTGCCGAGGCTGGCCTGCTGCTGTCCGTCACCGCAGACAGCGTGGTGCGCTTGGTGCCGCCGCTCATCATCAGCGCCGCTGAGGTGGATGAAGTGTTGGCCATTTTGCTGCCCATCGTGCGCGAATTCCTCGCCTGAACCCCCATTTGAAAGGCCAGAGCATGACTGCCCCGATTCGCCACTACCTGCAATTTCCTGACTTCAGCGCCGAGGAATACGCCCATGTATTGGCGCGCGCGTTGGAAATCAAGCGCAAATTCAAAGCCTTTGAAAAATACCAGCCCTTGAACGACCGCACTTTGGCCATGATTTTTGAAAAGGCCAGCACCCGCACACGGGTCAGTTTTGAGGCGGGCATGTACCAGCTCGGCGGCTCAGTGGTGCACCTGACCACGGGCGACAGCCAGCTCGGCCGCAGCGAGCCGATTGAAGATTCGGCCCGCGTCATCAGCCGCATGACGGACATCGTCATGATTCGCACCTTTGAGCAAAGTAAACTCGAGCGCTTTGCCCAGCACTCGCGCGTGCCCGTTATCAACGGCCTCACCAACGAATACCACCCCTGCCAAATCTTGGCCGATCTCTTGACCTATATCGAATACCGAGGCGACTTGAGCCTGCCGAACTTGGCCGACAACCTCAAAGGCATTAAAGTGGCTTGGGTGGGTGACGGCAACAATATGGCCCACACTTGGATTCAAGCGGCGCAGATTCTTGGCTTTGAAGTGCATGTCTCAACGCCGAAGGGCTATGAGGTGGACACCCAGTTGGCGGCCTTGGGCCCCGGCCAAACGGCCCGCAACTACCGCCACTTTGACGACCCACTGGCAGCCTGTGAAGGCGTGGACTTGGTGACCACCGATGTGTGGACCAGCATGGGCTACGAGGCCGAAAACGAAGCGCGCAAACGCGCCTTTGCCAACTGGTGCGTGGACAGCCGCATGATGGCTGCGGCCAAAGCTGAGGCCCTATTCATGCACTGCCTGCCTGCCCACCGTGGCGAAGAAGTCACGGCTGAAGTCATCGACGGCCCCCAGTCCGTTGTCTGGGATGAGGCAGAAAATCGGATGCATGTGCAAAAGGCGCTTCTAGAATACCTATTGCTTGGCAAAGTTTCATAAAAGCAGCGTCACTGCGGGCTTGACCCGCAGTCTCCATCGAGATGAAAAGCCGAGATTGCGGCTCGGGGGCCGCAATGACGCAGTGGAGGAAGGGCCGTAATGATGCTGTAGGAGAGGGACGCAACTAAAGAAGCATCGTCACTGCGGGCTTGACCCGCAGTCTCCATCGAGATGAAAAGCCGAGATTGCGGCTCAGCGGCCACCATGGTGCGAGGGGCTGACAGCGGTATTTTGTAGGGTCACGGCGTGCCGTGGCCACCTCCCGCCGCAAAGCAAGGGCCTTTGCTTCACTGCAAAAATGGCATTTGCGTGAAGACTTGCAAGATGGTGGCGTTGACCAAATCCACAAAGAAAGCGCCCACCAGCGGCACTATCAAATAGGCTTTATAGGACGGGCCGTAGCGGTCGGTGACGGCTTGCATATTGGCAATGGCCGTGGGCGTGGCGCCAAGGCCAAAGCCGCAATGTCCTGCGGCAATCACGGTGGCATCGTAGTCGCGCCCCATAAAGCGGTAGGTGATGAAGGTGGCATAAAGCATCATCAGGCCCACTTGCACCAGCAAAATAATCGCCACAGGGCCAGCCAAATCCGCCAGCTCCCACAGGCGCAGGCCGACCAAGGCCATGGCCAAGAACAGAGAGAGTGAGGCATTGCCAAAGACATCAATGGCACGGTCGAACATTTCAAAGTGGAACAAATGGGTGAGGATGTTGCGAATCACCACGCCAGTGGCCAAGGCCCAAATGAAGGTGGGCAGCTCAAAGGCCGTGCCTTGGGTCCACGCGCTGAGCAAATCGGCCCCCACCAAACAGGCGGCAAACATGGCCAAGGTTTCAATGGCGACATAGGCGGTAATCAGGCGCGGCTGGTCAAACATGTCAAAGGTCAAGCGCTGGGCTTTTTCTTCCTCTTGGGCGTGGCGGGGTTTGCCCGACACGGCCTCGCGCACGCTGCGCTCGGTTTGCGGTACGGGCTGGCGCTGTTGCTTGCGGATGAGGTGGCGTGCCACAGGCCCACCAATCAGGCCACCAAAGACCAAGCCAAAAGTGGCCGTGGCAATGCCCAAAGTGGTGGCGCCAGCAATGCCATATTGGTTTTCAAGCACAGGCCCCCAAGCGCCAGCCGTGCCATGCCCGCCCGTGAGGGTGATGGAGCCGACCACCAAACCCAGCAAAGGCTTGAGGCCCAGCGCGGCGGCCAAGCCCACGCCCACCATGTTTTGCACGGTGATGAAGACAGAGACGATGAGTAGCAGCATGAGCAGGGGTTTGCCGCCTTCTTTCAGGCGGGTGAAGTCGGCGCTGAGGCCAATGGAGGCGAAAAACATCAGCATGAAAGTGTTTTGCAAATCGCCATGCAGCTTGAACTGCCAGCCCAACGAGGCATTGAGCAGGGTGACCAAGGCCGCAGCCAGTAGGCCGCCAGCGACAGGCTCAGGGATGTTGAAGGCAGCCAGAAATTTGATGCGAAAAACCAGCCAATGCCCCACCAGCATGACGATGGCGGCGACGATAAGGGTGTGGTAGGCGTTGAGGGTGATTTCCATAAGGGCCTTGCAAGGGTTGGCAGGATGCCCAAGATGGTAAACCAGTTGCGGCGCTGGCTCTAGTGGCTGGCTGCTTTGGCGTGGCTGGCAGCAATGGCGTGCAGGCCAGCCAAGGCAAATTGGTAGAGGTGTTCGGCCAGTTCGGGGGCGGGCATTTCAAAGACCGCTTGCAAAGTGCCTGAGAAGTTGCGCCCACCCACAATGAGCATGAGGCAGGGCGCGCCAATGCTGAACATGCAGCGGGTCAAAGCGGGATCATCTTCAGGGATGGCGGTGATGTCGCTGAGCAAACGCCGTATCAATTGCAGTTTGGGTTGGGCCACATTTTCAAGCACCACCTGCAAGTGTGAGCTGGGAACCAAGACCTCGCGTGCCAGCAGGCGCAAATGCCATGCTTGGGGGGCGCAGCGGGAGGTGAGCACCAGTTGCGTCATGATGTGGCGCAACTGGGCCACGGGGGGCAGGGTGCTGTTGCTGAGTTCGCGCAAGTCATCGAGCTGAATGAGGCGGTCATGGGCATGGGCCAGAACCGATTGGTAGAGGGCTGTACGGTTGCCAAAGTGGTAGTTGATGGAGGCCAAATCCACATTGGCCAAGGCTGCGATGGCTTTGTTGCTGGCCTCGGCATAGCCTTCTGCGGCAAAAAGCTCGCCAGCGGCTTCCAAGATGCGCTGGCGGGTGGCTTCGCCATCGGTGCGGGGTTCGCGTTTGGGTTTGTTCATGGGCTTCTTTCTCAAGGGCTAGAAGTGGCTTGGTTTTTTTAGAAGTCAAACTTTAACATTAAATTGAATTTAATGTATGATGCTTTTTTCGCTGCAAACACCCTGTTTGCGCTTTTTTTCTCATCATTCTTGTCCAATATGCGCGGTATTTTTCAAAACAAACGAGACTGGATTTTGCTTGTGCTGGCCCTTGTGCTGGCCGCTGCTGGGGTTTGGGCGTGGCAGCACTGGGCCAAGGCCGATGGTGCAGGCGCTTTCGTGAGCAGCAATGGGCGCATAGAGGCCACAGAAATTGATATTGCCACCAAGCTGGCTGGGCGGGTGCAAGAGGTGTTGGTGGAAGATGGCGCTTTTGTTCAGGCTGGGCAGGTTGTGGCGACCATGCAAGTCGATAGCCTAGAGGCGCAATTGCGCGAGGCTCAAGCGCAAAGTTTGCAAGCGGATACGGCAGTGGCCAGTGCTCAGGCGCAAGTGGCCATGCGCAGGAGCGACAAAGTGGCTTTGGAGGCGCAGGTGCGCAGTGCGCAGTCGAATGTGGATGCCGCCCGCAAGCGTTTGCAGCGTTCTGAAGCCTTGCGCCAGAAAGGGGCTGTGTCGGGCCAGATGCTTGATGACGACCGCGCCAGTTTGCTCAGTGCGGAGGCTGTTTTGGCAGCGCAGCAGGCGCAGGTGCACTCGGCAGAGGCGGCCATTACTGCGGCGCAGGCGCAGGTGCGCAGTGCTGAAACTCAAAAGCTGGCTTTGGCGGCGGCGCTGGATCGCATTCAGATTGAAATCGAGGACAGCCAGCTCAAAGCGCCGCGCGATGGCCGTGTGCAATACCGCTTGGCCCAGCCTGGTGAGGTGTTGGGCGCAGGCGGGCGGGTGCTGAGTTTGCTGGACATGGGCGATGTGTATATGAGCTTCTTCCTGCCCACAGAATTGGCCGGCCAAGTGCACATGGGCGCTGAGGTGCGCTTGGTGCTCGATGCCATGCCCAGCGTGGTGATTCCAGCCAAGGTGTCTTTTGTGGCGAGTGCGGCGCAGTTCACACCCAAGTCGGTGGAGACGGCCAGTGAGCGCCAGAAGTTGATGTTTCGCGTACGCGCTCAGATTGCACCTGATTTGCTGAACAAGCATTTGACTTCGGTGAAGTCTGGCTTGCCTGGCGAGGCTTGGCTGCGCTTGGATGAAAGCCAAGATTGGCCTGCGCATTTGGCTTTGAAAGCCCAGCCATGAGCCATCAGCCTGCTGCCGTGTTGCGTTTGCAGCAAGTGCAATTGCACTACGGCAAGCTGCGTGCGCTGGCGGGTATCACTTTGGATGTGCCCGCAGGCCGCATGGTGGGCCTGATTGGGCCAGACGGTGTGGGCAAATCCAGCTTGCTGTCACTGCTGGCGGGGGCCCGTGCCGTGCAAGAGGGCGGGGTAGAGGTGCTGGGCGGCGATATGCGCAGCAAAAGCCACCGCGACCGTGTGTGCCCGCGCATCGCTTACATGCCGCAGGGCTTGGGGCGCAACCTCTACCCGACTTTGTCGGTAGAAGAAAACCTGCAATTTTTTGCGCGCCTGTTTGGGCATGGGGCGGCTGAGCGCCGCCGCCGCATTGATGATTTGACGCAGGCGACGGGCTTGCGGCCTTTTTTGGCGCGGCCAGCGGGCAAGCTTTCAGGCGGCATGAAGCAAAAGCTCGGCCTGTGCTGCGCTTTGATTCACGACCCTGATTTGCTGATTCTGGACGAGCCAACTACAGGCGTGGATCCGCTGGCGCGGGCGCAGTTTTGGGCCTTGATTGCCCGCATCCGCCGTGAGCGCCCCAGCATGAGCGTGCTGGTGGCGACGGCCTATATGGATGAGGCGCAAGGCTTTGATTGGCTGGTGGCGATGGATGCGGGGCAGGTTTTGGCCACGGGCACGCCAGCCGAGCTGTTGCAGCGCACGGGCAGTGCGGCCTTAGAGGAGGCGTTTATTGCCCTGCTGCCCGAGGAGAAAAAGCGCGGCCATGCGCCTGTGCTGATTCCGCCCTTGCAGGCCGATGGCGAGGCGATGGCGATTGAGGCGCAGGACTTGACCATGCGCTTTGGTGATTTCACGGCCGTGGATCGGGTGTCGTTTCGCATCCGCCGTGGCGAGATTTTTGGCTTTTTGGGATCCAACGGCTGCGGCAAAACCACGACCATGAAAATGCTGACGGGTTTGCTCGAAGCCAGCGAGGGCAAGGCGTGGTTGTTTGGGCAAGAGGTGGACCCCAAAGACATGGCCACGCGCCGCCGTGTGGGGTATATGTCGCAGGCGTTTTCGCTTTATAGCGAATTGACGGTGCGGCAAAACTTGGCGCTGCACGCGCGCTTGTTTCAAGTGCCTGAGCAAGACATTGCCGCCCGTGTGCAGGAAATGGTCGATCGCTTTGGACTGAGCGCCGAACTCGATAGCTTGCCGCAGAGTATGCCGCTGGGGATGCGCCAGCGCCTGTCTTTGGCGGTGGCGATGGTGCACAAACCTGAATTGCTGATTCTGGACGAGCCGACTTCGGGCGTGGATCCTGTGGCGCGCGATGCCTTTTGGCGTTTGCTGGTCGAGCTGTCTCGGCGTGACAAGGTCACCATTTTTATTTCAACCCACTTCATGAATGAGGCGGCGCGCTGTGATCGTATGTCCATGATGCACGCAGGCCAGGTGCTTGACAGTGATGCGCCTGCCAAACTGGTGGAAAAGCGCGGCGCGGCCACGCTGGAAGAAGCCTTTATCGGCTATTTGCTAGAGGCCGAAGGCCAAAGCCCTGTGCTGGCCGATGGCGGGCCTGAGGTGGTGCAGGCCGCAGCCGAAGAAGCGGCGCTAACAACAGCGCAGGCCACAGCCGCTGCACCTTGGCAGCTGCCCTTGCAGCGCCTGCTGAGCTACGCTTGGCGCGAGGTGCTGGAGCTGCAACGCGATCCGCTGCGGGCGGCTTTGGCCTTGTTTGGTTCGGTGGTGTTGATGCTGGTGATGGGCTTTGGCATCAACATGGATGTGGAGGATTTGCGCTACGCCGTGCTGGACCACGACCAAACCTTGCTGAGCCAAAGTTACACCGAGAGCTTGGCGGGTTCCCGTTATTTTGTGGCGCGTGAACCGCTGCGCGACCATGCCGATTTGGATCGCCGCATGAGCAGTGGCGAGTTGAGTTTGGCCGTAGAAATACCACCAGGCTTTGCCCGTGATGTGCAGCGGGGCAGGGCGGTGGCCGTGGGTGCGTGGGTGGATGGCGCGATGCCGCAACGCGCCGAAACTGCGCAAGGCTATGTGCAGGGCATCCACCAGCATTGGCTGGCAGAGCAAGCGGCCCTGCACGGGCAAACCGCCTCGGCTGCGGCGGGTGTGGAAACACGCTACCGCTATAACCCCGATGTGAAAAGCCTGCCGGCCATGGTGCCTGCTGTCATCCCCATGCTGCTGCTGATGCTGCCCGCCATGCTTACAGCCTTGGCCGTGGTGCGCGAGAAAGAGACGGGGGCCATCATCAATCTCTATGTCACGCCCGTCACACGCAGCGAATTTTTGCTGGGCAAGCAACTGCCTTATGTGGCCTTGGCCATGCTCAATTTTGGCCTGATGACGCTGATGGCGTTGACGCTATTTGGCGTGCCCATCAAAGGCAGTGTGCTCACCTATATGCTGGCGGGTCTGCTTTACAGTTTTTGCGCGACGGGCATGGGCTTGCTCGCCTCCAGCGTCACCAAAAGCCAGATTGCGGCCATGTTTTTTGCCATGATTGGCACCATGATTCCAGCGGTGCAGTTCTCTGGGATGATGAACCCCGTGTCCTCATTGCAGGGCGGGGCGCGCTGGCTGGGGCAAATTTACCCCGCCACCCACATGATGGACATCAGCCGTGGTGTCTTCAACAAAGCCCTGGGCTGGGCCGATATGACGCATTCCCTGCTGGCCTTGCTGCTGGCCGTGCCCGTGATTGTGGGCGCAGCGATTGTGCTGCTGCGCAAACAGGAGGCTTGAGCCATGCGACAGTTTTGGGTCAATACCTATCGTTTGGGCGTGAAGGAGCTGTGGAGTTTGTGGCGCGACCGCACCATGCTGGTGCTCATTCTGTATGTCTTTACTTTGGGCGTTTATACGGCGGCCACAGCCATGCCTGAAACCCTGAGCCATGCACCGATTGCGATTGTGGATGAGGACCAGTCGCCGCTGTCGCAGCGTGTGGCCTCGGCCTTGTATCCGCCGCAATTTATGCCACCGCAGCAGATTGCGTGGGGGCAAATGGATCGCGGTATGGATACGGGTACTTACACCTTTGTGTTGGTCATTCCGCAGCATTTTCAGCGCGATGTGCTGGCAGGCCGTGCGCCACAAATGCAGTTGAATGTGGATGCCACACGCATGAGCCAAGCTTTTGTGGGCAGCGCCTATGTGCAGCAAATTGCGCTGGGAGAAGTCACTGAATTTGTGCAAGGCCACCGCAGCAGCGCCACTTTGCCTGTGGATTTGGCCCTGCGGGTGCGCTTTAACCCGGCTTTGGAGCCGAGCTGGTTTGGCAGCTTGGTGCAAATCATCAACCACATCGCCATGCTGTCCATCATCCTCACGGGGGCGGCCTTGATTCGCGAGCGCGAGCACGGCACGGTGGAGCATTTGCTGGTGATGCCCGTTAGCCCTGCGCAAATCATGCTGGCCAAGGTGTGGTCTATGGGCTTGGTGGTGTTGCTGGCGGCTGGGCTATCTATGGCGCTGGTGGTGCAATGGGTGCTGCAAGTGCCGATTGCAGGCTCTTTGCCCTTGTTCTTTATGGGCGCGGCGCTGTGCTTGTTTGCCACCACTTCTATGGGCATTTTTATGGCGACGGTGGCACGCAATATGCCGCAATTTGGTATGTTGATGATGCTCACTATCATGCCGCTGCAAATGCTCTCGGGTGGCAGCTCGCCACGAGAAAGTATGCCCGAGCTGGTGCAACACATCATGCTGCTGGCTCCCACCACGCATTTTGTGCAGTTGGGGCAGGCGATTTTGTTCCGTGGCGCTGGCCTGTCTGTGGTCTGGCCGCAGTTTTTGGCCTTGGCCTTGATTGGGGCTTTGCTGTTTGTGCTCTCGCTGCGGCGCTTTCGCCGCACCATCAGCCAAATGGCTTGAGGGGGCCGTTTTTAGAGGATGGCAAATGCGACGCAAATTGTCGCAAGGCGCTGTACGATGGCAGCCACCACCGACAAACCCAAGCCAAGGAGTCTTTTATGGCCGTGCAACCCAAGCCGCTTCGCTACCGCTGTCCGCAATGCGGTTGGCGCAAAACCCAGCACTTTCAAAGCGATGTGCTTAGCCCCAGCGATTTCTTGCCCAAAAACTGCCCCAAATGCGCCCATGCCGAGTTGGCGGTCGAGCGCTTGCCTGAGTCTGAAACCCAGCGCATATTGAGCCAAGCCAGCCGCCGGCCAGAGGAGGCTGGCAAGGCCCAGCAGGGCAAAACTTGGCGCGATTGGTTCAAGTTCTAAACGCCTTTTCTATTGGGCAGAAAAAAAGCCCTTGCGCCGTGGGGTGCAAGGGCTTTGCTGCGTGTGGGCCGTGGGGCTTAGCGCAGGGTCTCAGGCAGCTCAAGGATGTGACGCCAGTTGCGGTGCCAGCCTAGGAAGCTTTCATCAAACAACTTCATGGGGTTGTCGGTTTCGCCGTGCAGGGTGGCAGGTTGTTTGCGGCGCTCGTTGGGTTTGAGTTCGATATCGCCTTCTTTGGGGTCGCCAACACCGATTTTCAGGTTGGGGTCAAACAAATCCACACTGGCATCCCGCGTTTCGGTGAGGGCGGTGTTGCGGGTGAAGCCGCCTTTGGGCAAATAGACCAAGGAGAAGTCGTCGCCTTTGCCATCGCCGTTTTGGTCGAAGCTGCGTTTGAGCCCGCCAGTCAAAGCATCCAAGCCATACATGACATTGGGTGGGCTGCTGGGCTCGCCCACACAGGCCTCGCCATTGTCATTGAGGTTGTTGATGATGACGCTGGTGGCCCAAACACTGGCGCCGTAATTGAACAGATCGCCAATAATGCGCTCGCCTTGGGAGTTGGGCAGTTTCGACAGGGGCAAGAACCAGCCTTTGTGCTGGCTCCAGTCCAGCATGTTTTGGGTGCTGCGGTAGTAGGTGTTGCCTTCAGAGCTGCTGCCCAATTCGCCCTCAGTGGCGGAATCGAGCTTGATGCTTTGCTCCACCAATGTGAAGTTGTGGTCTTTATAGGGCTGATCACTCTCGCCGACACCGATGTTGTCCCAAATGCCATAAATGGCTTGGGTGCTGATGTCGCCCAAGTGGGCATCTTCAAGCAAGATGCCTGTGCCAAAGACCACAATCGTGCCGCAAGCGCCAGGCTGACCTGTGCGGCAGGTGTCGCTGGGCGCACCGGGATGGGCTTGCCAGGCGGGGGCGGCGTAAATGGGCTGCACTGTGGGGGTGGTGAATAAGGGCTTGCCATTGGAAACATGCCAGCCTGTAGCGGGGCCACTGAGGCTGAAGCGCCACATATTGCCGCCTGCATCGCCAGCATAAGCCCCCACAATCTGGCGCTTGGCATTGCGCAGCAGGGTAACGCCACCCAAGCCCACCCCAGGGCTGCGGGCGGTGCTAGGCAGCTCAATGAAGCGGATGAGGGCACCCGTAGTTGCATTCACCACATACAGGCCGTATTTGCCCTGTTTGTTGTAGTGGCCGCTATTGAGCAGCAGAACGGATTGCCCGCTTTCTGTGATGCCGCTTTGTGGCTTATTGGTGATGAAGGCCATATCGGCATAGCCAGGGTCGCCAGCGGCCACCTCCCAGCGGTAATCGCTCAGGCCAGGCGTGCGATTGTTGGCATTGAGCGGCGAGTTGATGCCAAAGAGTGATTTACCGCCACGGCCTGTGGTGCCAAAAATCATTTGCTTCCAGCGGCCAGCGCCATCGTTGCTATCCCACACATCGTGCTCGACCAATGGGCCGTCCATGAGGTATTGGAAGCGGTAATGTGGGTCTGCGTATTTTTCTAGTTTGTGCATGCTGCCCCGGATAAGGTAGCTGGCCAGTTCGCGGCCTTGCTCGACAGCTTGGCCACCTGAAATAAGGGGCTGATCCTCGTCGGCCACATTGAAGACATGCACCATGCCGGCATTCGTGCCCACATACAAAGTGGCGGGCAAGTCGTGTTTGTTGCGGAAGAAGTCCACATAGTCGTCTTTGCCTGGCAGGGTGCTGTCGTCGCGACCATAGCCC
>CAZJBX010000016.1:0-56792 GCA_964544605.1 uncultured Burkholderiaceae bacterium | reverse complement strand
GGGAATTGAGCCACCCGCCCTAAGGGGCACCCCTCCAAGGGAGGGGAATTGAGCCACTCTGCCCTAATGGACTCTCCTCCTTTGGATGAGAGTTGGGTGGTGTTTTATTCCCCTCCGGTGGAGGGGCGACAGGCGCAGCCTGACGGGGTGGTTAAAATTTACTGAAGAAACAAGGCCCAATTGATCGAAAGACCCATGACCACCCCGCCCTAAGGGGCACCCCTCCGAGGGAGGGGAATTGAGCCACCCGCCCTAACGGGCACCCCTCCAAGGGAGGGGAATTGAGCCACCCCGCCCTAACGGGCACCCCTCCACAGGAGGGGAATTGAACGGCCACCCCAACAGATAGTTGCAAAACCTCCCACGCATTCGCCCCACCCCACACCCACACACCACCTTATGAAACCCCTACGCCAATGGCTGGCTGGCCTAAAACGCACCCCGCTGCACCCGCAATGGCATCTGGGCAATTGGACGCATATGCAGCATGGGCATACTTTGAGGGCCAGAAAGCCGTGAGCAAGTGGTTCAAATGGGGCGTTCTATGGCTGGGGCTTGGGCTTTGCTTTTACGCTTTTTGGCAAGCGCCTGAACAAGCTAAGGGTCTGTTTATAAGCATGAGTGGCCAGTTTTGGGGAGCGGTGGCTTTGCTGCTGCTTTTGATTTGGGGGCTGGCGGTTATTAGCTGGCGCAGTTATTTATTCGCCTATACGGGGCAGCGCCCGACATGGCGCACGGCCATACGCCAATTGGGTTTGCTATTGGTAGGAAAATATTTGCCGGGCGGGGTTTTTGGTTTTCTGGCCCGTGTGTATGACCAACCACAGGCTGAGCGAAAAAGCCTTGTATGGGCTGGCTTGGTGGAGCAAGCCGTAGGCGTGGCCATGCCTGTGGCCATTGGCGCAATTTTGTATGGGGTGGCTAGGCAGCAGCAAAGCCTGTGGCTGTGCCTGCTCTTGGCTTTGCCCGTGCTGGCTGCGGCATGTGGGCTGGCACTTCAATCCGTGAGCGCACACTTGCCTTGGCTGCGCCGCTACACAATGGCCAGCCGCCCTTCTTTTAAGTTGCTCTTGGCGGCAACAGTGCTGCATTTTTTGCAATTGATGTTGTGGGCTACATTGGTCATGTTATTGGCACAGCAGATTTTTTCTCTGGATGCTTTTGCGGCGATGGGTGTGGCAGCGGCCTTCTTATTGGCCGTGGCCGTGGGCATGTTGATTGTGTTGGCACCAGGCGGCATTGGCGCGAGGGAGGCGGCATTGTTTGCCCTCTCATCCCAATGGCTGGGGGCGGCTGATGCCTTACTTCTCACGGCATTTTTGCGGCTGCTCACCAGTGCCTTGGATGTGTTTGCGGGCCTATTAGCGGTGCTACCTGATCAAAAGGAAGCGGTATGACTGAAGAAGTGGATTTACAAGAGCGTAAAAATATGCACGGCGAAGGTTATGCGCAGGCGTTTATGAACCATAAACAAATTCTGCGTGTAGCAAGGCTGCTTGACCGTGCGCAGTTTGATACAGAGATGGATGTGCTGGATATAGGATGTGGTACTGGGGCCCTAGCTGGCTTGATTGCACCAAAGGTGCAAAGCTACAGTGGGGTGGATTTCTCCGAGGCCATGATTCATCGGGCCAAAGAAAGCAATGAATCTTTTACAAATTGCCGCTTTTATTGTGCGGATGCAGTTGAGCTGATGCAGCAGTCCCCTGCCACTTGGGATGCGATTTTTATGCTGGACATTTCAGAGCATGTGCCTGACACCGAGTGGCGTGAAATTGTGCAAGCAAGCTGGCAAGCCTTAAAGCCTGGTGGTAAGGTTTACCTCCATACGCCAAACTTAGATTTTTTCATTGAGCGATTTAAGGATGTTGGGTTGATGCGCCAGTTTCCAGAGCATATTGCAGTACGCAATGAGCAAGACAACATGCGATTTTTTGAAGTGGCTGGGTTTGGCACTGTGAAGTGTTTTAATTTGGCTCATTATAACATATTGCGTCACTTGCACCCCTTGTCTTATTTGCCATTTATCGGTCGATATTTCTCAGCTCGCTTGTGGGTGGTTGCAAGTAAGTGATTTTAGTCCTCATGCTTTCTAGTTTCTATGCTCTGATTGGGAACTGGGGTGAGGTTTGGGTTAGAGCGTGGGTCAGCGGACTCTCTCCCTAGGGAAAAGAATTGGGCGGCGTTTTACTTCCCTTCCTCTGGAGGGGAATAAGGCTGTTGCAAGGGCAGCCCAATTTCTATCTAGTGCTCAAGCAAGTAATCCAGCGTTTCTTTGGATGGCCGCCGTTCTAAGCCACTGGTTTGTCCTTCTAAGGCACGATAGCCCTTTTGCTCAATATAGCGGCTGAGATTTTGTGGCACTTCGCCTTCCATGAGGGCGTTTTGGCCAAGGCCATCGCTGCGCTCGGTGGCGTCACGCATGACGATGGTGGGCACGCCGATGGCGGCCAGTTCTTCTTGGTTGGAGCCGCCATCTGTGAGGACACAGGCCGATTCAGCAGCCAGTTTTAAAAAGGCGCTGTAGCCCAGCCTTGGTAGCAGTTCGATGCCTTGGGCTTGTTCCAGTTTTTCATAAAGCTTGTATTTGTGCAGGCGTTTGCGTGTGGCCGGATGCAAGACAAATTTGACGGTGTGGCTCAGGCCAATTTGAATCAAAAGATTAATTAGGTATTCAAAGCGCTTTTGCTCGTAGATGTTTTGGAAACGGTGGATGGAAGCGACGATATAGGGCCTGCCGTTGGCGGCGCTTTGGCGGCTGACGCCGGAGAGGCGTATGGCGTCAAGGATGGTGTTGCCGTGGGTGTTGACGGCGGTGCATTTTTTGTAGTTTTTGACGATGTGTTGATAGGTTTCATCGTTGGGGCACATGGCCACATGGCTGAGCCGAAAGACGATGCGACGGGAGATTTCTTCGGGGAAGGGGTCGAAGATTTTTTGTGAGGTGAGGCCGCTTTCAAGATGCACAACCCTGGCCCCCACTTTGCGGCCAGCGAGTGCGCCAAGTACGGTGGAGAGGGTGTCGCCGTGTACCAGTACTTCGAGTTTGTGGCCGTCGGCGCTGAGTTGGCGCAGTTGCCTGATGATGCCACGGTAGGCTTGAGGCAGCCAGGCGATGAGAGATAGGACGGTGGCCCGTTCCTTTGCGGCCATCGCAGGCATTTGTGGGGCTTGAATGCCAAATTCGTCGAGTAGGTCTTGCATGGTTTCAACATGCTGGCCCGTCATCAATAAGGTGCAGGCGAGTTGGCGCTGTTCGCACTCGACAATGACGGGGGCGACTTTGATGAGCTGTGCGCGCGTGCCGACGATAAATACGAAGTGCTGTTGTGGCATGTTGAGGCTTTGTGAGTGGGAGTGCTGTAGGGCCGAGATGCTGAATCAAGTTCAGCATGACGAGGCGGAGACTAAATTAAATCGGCGTTTTACTGCGCGTCTTTGTACATGAGCGCGGTGATTTGCTCAGAGATGAGGCCCATGAGGAAGATGAGGACGCTGGCGCTGTAGAGCAGCAGGCTCATGTTGGTGAAGCGCCCGCCGTGCCAGTAGGTCCAGCCGTACCAGGCGTTGCCGAGCATGAAGGCGGCCAAGGCAATGGGGGCGAAGATTTTGAGGGGCGAGAAGAGGGTGCCGATTTTGAAGATGATGAGGAGAAAGCGGGTGCCGTCTTTGAGCAGGCGGATGTGGCTTTTGCCGATGCGCTGGGCGGCGTGGATGGGTTCGTAGGCGACGGAGTAGCCGGCGCGGAAGAAGGCCATGGTGCTGGTGGTGGGGTAGCTGAAGCCGTTGGGCAGGAGGTAGAGGAATTCGCGGAATTTGCTGGCCCGCACGGCGCGAAAGCCGCTGGTGAGGTCTTCGATGCGGTGGCCGGTCATCCAGGAGGCGAGGCGGTTGTAGAGGCCGTTGGCGAGGCCGCGTCCAAGGCTGGCTTGGGAGCCTTTTTGCCGTGCGCCAACGACCATGTCGTGGCCTTGCTCTAGGCGGGCGAGGAGGCGGGCGATGTCGGCAGGGTCGTGTTGGCCGTCGGCATCCATGAAGACGATGGTGTCGCCTTGGGCGGCGCGGGCGGCGGTTTTGATGGCAGCGCCGTTGCCTTTGCTGTAGGGGTGGTGGACGACGCGCGCGCCTGCGGCTTGGGCGAGGGTGGCGGTGTCGTCGGTGGAGCCGTCGTTGACGACGATGATTTCGGTGGCTGCGGCATCGGGGTAGTGCTGGCGGATGGCCTGCACGGTGGCGGTGATGGCGGCGGCTTCGTTTTTGGCGGGGAGGGCGATGCTGAGCTTCATGGCGATGATTGTGCCGTGTTTTTGTGGGGCGTAGTGGGGGTATTTGCTGGGGCGGCCTTTGTGCCGCAATCTGGGGTTTCGATGTGCTTGAGGTTGCGGGTCAAGATCGCGATGACGGGGGTGGGATTGAGGGTCAAGCGTTGATGGCGGGGGAGGGGTTGCTGCGCTCTATTACTTCGTCATTGCGGCCGCCGAGCCGCAATCTGGGGCGGCGCAATTTGCAGTATGCTTTGAAGCTTGTGTAACTTTTAAAGCCCCGAGTGAGCAAGCATTCCGAGCCCCCTTCTGCCCAGCCCCATGCCGCTTATACCGATCCGCGTCCGTGGTGGCGCAAGGTGTATGAGTTCATCCATCCGGGGCCTGATTCCAAGCATGAGTTGATGGAGACTTTGGCTGAGGCCGAGGACAACCACATCATTGGCGCTGAGAGCCGCGCGATGTTGGAGGGGGTGCTCCGCATTGCCGATATGACGGCTGGGCAGGTGATGGTGGCTGCGGCGCGTATGGATGTGATTGATATTGATGCGCCGACGGAGGACATCATGCATGTGGTGATTACCACGGCGCATTCGCGTTTTCCGGTGTTTGAGGGTGATAAAGAGAACATCATCGGCACGCTGATGGCGAAAGATTTGCTGAAGTTGCAGCGCGCGCCTGAGCTGAATTTGCGCACTTTGCTGCGCCCTGTGGTGTTTGTGCCTGAGAGCAAAAAGCTCAATGATTTGCTGCGCGATTTCCGCAGCAAGCGCAACCATTTGGCCATTGTGATTGATGAGTTTGGCCGCACGGCGGGTTTGGTGACGATTGAGGATGTGCTGGAAGAAATCGTGGGTGAGATTGAGGACGAGTTCGATGTGGAGGAGAACGACGGCGCGATTTACACCCTGGCCGATGGCAAGAGCTGGCGCGTGGCAGGCACAACAGATGTGGAGCGGGTGGCGGAGTATTTTGCGGTGGCGCTGCGGCCTGAGGATGCCGAGCAGAGCTTTGACACGATTGGCGGGCTGATCATGCATGAGCTGGGCCATGTGCCCAAGCGCGGCGAGTTTTTTGACAAAGATGGCCTGCGTTTTACGGCCTTGCACAGCAGCAGCGGTGTGGTGAAGTGGCTGCGGGTGACGCGGCTGTAGCAGGGCGTTTGCGCTTTAGAGCAAGGGGCTGAGGGTGGCGACGCTGTTGTGCAACATGCGGCGGCCACGGCTCCAGCCGCGCACTTGTGCCAGGCTTATGCTGATGGCATCGGCCATATAGCTTTCTTGCCGCGCTATCAGGCTTTGCACCACGGCCTCGTCTTGCAGCAGCACATTGTTTTCATAGTTCAGGCCGAAGCTGCGCATGTCGATATTGGTGGAGCCAACAAAGGCCATGCGGCCATCGACGGTGAGGGTTTTGGCGTGCAGCAGGCCGGCTGTGTATTCAAAGATTTCAATGCCGGCTTCCAGCAGGTTTTGGTAGTGGCTGTGGCTGGCCATCGCCACAATCCATGAGTCGTTGCGGTGCGGCAGTATGAGGCGCACTTGCACGCCGCGCAAAGAGGCGGCCAGCAGGGCTTGCAGCACGGTGGCATCGGGCACGAAGTAGGGTGTGCTGATGCTGAGCTGCTTTTGCGCCCCCGCAATGAGGGTGCAGAGCAGTTGCGCCGTGGCGCGGCTGCGCTCGCTGGGGCCAGAGGCCACCACTTGCGCCGCCACCCGCCCCAGCGGGGCGCATACGGTGGCCGTGGGCAGCAGGCTGACGACGCTTTGCCCTGTGGCTTGCGCCCAGTCGCTGGCAAAGACCATTTGCATTTGCGCCACCACGGGGCCTTGCAAGCGCAGCATGACATCCACCCAAGGCGCGTATTTGGCCTTGGGCGCAAAGGCGGCATCGGCGCAGTTTTGGCTGCCGCAGTGCAAGACGCGGCCATCGATGATGCTGATTTTGCGGTGGTTGCGCACATCCAGCCGCTCGCTGCGCAGGAAGATGCTCCACCAGCGGCCAATTGGCATGGCCACCGCCGTTTTCACCCCAGCGGCTTGCATTTGTGCCCAAAGCGGGGATTGCAGCAGGCTGCGTGAGCCGACGGCATCGACCAATACGCGGCAATCAACGCCGCGCTGGGCGGCACGCATGGTGGCCTCGGCCACGGCTTGGCCTGTGGCATCAGGCAGCCAGATGTAGTAGAGCAAATGCACATGCGCCTGCGCGGTGTGGATGTCTTGCAGCAAGCTGGCGCGGGCGGCGCTGTCGTCGTGCAGCAGCTCGGCCGCATTGCCTTGGGTCAGGGCAAAGCCGTTGATGGAGGCGGCGTAGGCGGAGGCGGGGTGTTGCTCGGTGAAGCTGTCGTGCCGCGCCAGCAAGTGGTGCAGTTGCGCGTCGTTCTCCATGGCTTGAAACATGGTGCGCTGCGCCGCCTGTTGGCGTGTGGCGGCAATGCGGTTAATCGGCACTTCACCAAACAGCAGGTAGATGAAAAAACCGATAAAGGGCAGGCTGCCCGCCAGCAGCAGCCAAGCCAAGCGGGTGTCGGGGGCCAAATCGCGCCGCAGCAGCACACGCACGCTGACGCTGAGTACCACGGTCAAGTGAATCACGGGCAGCCAAAAGGCGGGCGAGAGCAAAAACAGCAGGGTTTGCTTTAGCACGGCTGCACCCAGATGAAGAATTCACGGTTGCCATCGCCGCCGTGGATGGGGGAGTCGAGCCAAGCGCAGACGCTGAATTGGGCCTCGGCGCAGGCTTGGCGCAGGCTGGCCTCTACCTCGGCGTATTTGCTGGCATCGCGCACAAGGCCGCCTTTGCCAATATCGGCGGGCTGCAATTCAAACTGCGGCTTCACCAGCAGCAGGACATCGCCACTGGGCCGCAGCAGGGGCCGCAGGCAGGGCAGGATGTGGCGCAAAGAGATGAAGGACAAATCGCCGACGATGAGCTCAAAACTGAGCAGAGGCTGGGCCACGGCAGCGGCCTGCTGTGCGCTGTGCAGCAGCGCAGGGCTGAGCTCACGGGCGTTGATGCCCTCTAGCGCAGTGATGCGGGCATCGGCCCGCAGCTTGGGGTGCAATTGGCCGTGGCCGACATCGACCCCCAGCACATGGGCCGCGCCCGCTTGCAGCAGGTAGTCGCTAAAACCGCCTGTGCTTTGGCCCACATCCAAACACACTTTGCCCGCCGCACTCAGGCCCGTAGCGGCCAGTGCGCCTTGCAGCTTGAGGCCGCCGCGCGAGACAAAAGCCGCCTCACTCGCATCTTGCAATTGCAGCTCGGCATCGGGCGGCAAAAGTTGGCCGTTTTTGCCCACCTGCTGCCACGGCCCAGCACCCACACGCCAGCGCAGGCCAGCAGCAATCAGGCGCTGCGCTTGGCTGCGCGAGGCCGCCATGCCACGGTGCAGCAGCAGTTGGTCGGCACGCAGGGGCTGCTGGGGCATGGGCAGGGCGCTTTAGTAGCGGTAGGTGTCGGCCTTGTAGGGGCCAGTTTGCGCCACGCCAATATAGGCCGCTTGCTCAGGCGTGAGCGTGGTCAGGCTGGCGTTGAGCTTGGCCAATTGCAGGCGGGCCACTTTCTCGTCCAAATGCTTGGGCAGCACATAGACCTTGCCCGCTGCATAGGCATCAGGGCGGGTGAACAGCTCAATCTGGGCAATGGTTTGGTTCGCAAAGCTGCTGCTCATGACATAGCTGGGGTGGCCTGTGCCGCAGCCCAAATTCACCAAACGGCCTTTGGCCAAGAGGATGATGCGCTTGCCGTCTTTGAAGATGACATGATCGACCTGCGGCTTGATTTCTTCCCACTCGCAGTGGGCCTCAAGGCCAGCCACATCAATCTCGTTATCAAAGTGGCCGATGTTGCACACAATCGCTTGGTCCTTCATGGCGGCCATGTGTTTGTAGGTAATCACATCTTTGTTGCCCGTGGCGGTGACGAAAATATCGGCCACGCCAGCGGCTTCTTCCATCGTCACCACGCGGTAGCCTTCCATGGCCGCTTGCAGGGCGCAAATGGGGTCGATTTCCGTCACCCACACTTGGGCGCTGAGGGCGCGCAGGGCTTGGGCGCTGCCTTTGCCGACATCGCCATAGCCGCAAACCACGGCGATTTTGCCCGCCACCATCACATCGGTGGCGCGCTTGATGCCATCGACCAAAGACTCGCGGCAGCCGTAGAGGTTGTCGAATTTCGATTTCGTCACGGAATCATTCACATTGATGGCGCGGAACATCAACTCGCCACGGGCGCTCATCTCATTCAGGCGCAGCACGCCGGTGGTGGTTTCTTCCGTCACGCCAATGATTTCAGCGCTCTTGCGGCTGTACCAGCTGCCATCTTCGGCCAGCTTGGCCTGGATGGCGGCAAACAGCACGCGCTCTTCTTCACTGCCTGGCTTGGCCAGCACGCTGGGGTCTTTTTCGGCTTTTTTGCCCAAATGCAGCAGCAAAGTGGCATCGCCGCCATCGTCCAAAATCATGTTCGGGCCTTCGCCCGCTTCGCCTTTGGCGCCAAATTCAAAAATGCGGTGGGTGTAATCCCAGTAGTCTTGCAAGCTCTCGCCCTTGACCGCAAACACGGGCGTGCCTTGGGCGGCAATGGCGGCGGCGGCGTGGTCTTGGGTTGAAAAGATGTTGCAAGAAGCCCAGCGCACTTGCGCGCCCAAGGCTTGCAGGGTCTCAATCAGCACAGCGGTTTGAATCGTCATGTGCAGGCTGCCCGTCACGCGAGCGCCTTTGAGCGGCTGGCTGGCGGCGTATTCCTCACGAATGGCCATCAGGCCGGGCATTTCGGTCTCGGCAATGTTCAGCTCTTTGCGGCCCCAATCGGCCAGGCTGATGTCGGCAATCACAAAGTCTTTTGGGGTGTTGGCGGTCGTCATGGTGTTTCTCCTGAAGAAATCAAACATGACCGGCTTGCAAGCAGAGGCGGCTGCGGCACGCCAAGGCGCAGCACACACAAAGCGGCAGCGCGAAGGCCCAGCATCCCCTCAAAGGCCCACAAGCAGGGCATGGGTCGCGAGCGCCGTTAAAACAAAACGATGCCGAGCCTGATTTCACCCATGAACAGAAGTGAACTTGCAGCGCCCCTCGGCAAAACCCAGCATTTTAAACCGAGGTGGCAAGCGATAATGCACAACTGTTTTCAACACAGCAATGACGATACAAGCATGAACACAGATTTACACATCATCGTGATGGCCGCAGGCAAGGGCACGCGCATGAAGTCGGCGCACTCTAAGGTGCTGCAAAAGCTGGCGGGCCAGCCCCTGCTGCTGCATGTGCTGCACACGGCGCAGGCTTTGCAGGCGCAGCAGGCGGTGGTGGTGACGGGCCATCAGGCCGAGAGCGTGGAAGCGGCCACCCGCGCCGCCATGCAGGGCGCGGCCCTGCCCGTGCAATTTGCCCGCCAAGAGCAGCAATTGGGCACGGGCCATGCGGTGCAGCAGGCCGTGCCGGCCTTGCCCGATGCGGGGGTGGCGCTGATTTTGTCGGGCGATGTGCCGCTGACGCAGGCGGCGACTTTGCAGGCTTTGCTGGCGGCTGGCGGTGGCGACAAGCTGGCTTTGCTCACCATTGAGTTGCCCGAGCCAACAGGCTATGGCCGCATTGTGCGGCAGGGCGAGGCGGTGCAGGCCATCGTTGAGCAAAAGGATGCCAGCGCCGCGCAGCAGCAGATCAAAGAGGTGTATTCGGGCATCATGGCCCTGCCTTGCGCCAAGCTGAAAACTTGGCTGGCCCAGCTCGATAACAACAATGCCCAAGGCGAGTATTACCTCACCGATGTGGTGCGCTTTGCCGTGGCCGAGGGCTACCCCGTGGTGGCGCATGTGATTGCCGATGAGGCCGAGGTGGCGGGCGTGAACAGCCCGCAGCAATTGGCCGCACTAGAGCGCCAATACCAGTTGCGCCAAGCCGATGCGCTGATGACGGCGGGTGTGCGCTTGGCCGACCCTGCCCGTGTGGATGTGCGCGGCAGCCTGCAATGCGGCCAAGATGTGGAGATTGACATCAACTGCGTCTTCAGCGGGGAAGTGCTGCTGGGCGACGGCGTGCGCGTGGGCGCGGGCTGTGTGCTGTCGAATTGCCGCATTGGTGATGGCGTGGAGCTCAAACCCTATACCGTGATTGAGGGCGAAAAGCTGGGCGCGAGTGTGGGTGCGGGTTCCATTCTTGGCCCCTTTGCCCGCCTGCGGCCTGGGGCGGCGCTGGCCGAAGAAGTGCACATTGGCAATTTTGTCGAAGTCAAAAATTCCAGCATGGCCAAGGGTTCAAAAGCCAACCACTTGGCCTATTTGGGCGATGCCACCGTGGGCGAGCGCGTGAACTATGGCGCAGGCAGCATCACCGCCAATTACGACGGCGCCAACAAGCACCGCACGGTGCTGGGCGCTGATGTGCACATTGGCAGCAATTGCGTGCTGGTGGCCCCCGTGACCGTGGGCGCAGGCTCGACCGTGGGCGGCGGCTCCACCATCACCAAAGATGTGCCGCCCACTTCTTTGGCCGTGGGCCGTGGCAGGCAGTTTGTGAAGGAAGGCTGGGCGCGCCCGAAAAAGGGCTGATTCACGCCTTGGCGCTGTTGTTTTGGCAGGGCTGAGACAATAGCGCCTTTCGTTTATCGCTTTTACCCCTTTGCCCCACCGCCATGAGCCAGACCACCGCCCCCGCCGCCACCGCCCCCCTAGCCGATTGGTTGGCCTTTATTGAAGGCATACACCCCAGCGAGATTGAGCTGGGCTTGGCCCGTGTGCGCGGTGTGGCCGAGCGCTTAGGCCTGCTGGGGCCAGCGGGTTTGGGCTGCAAAGTCATCACCGTGGGCGGCACCAATGGCAAGGGCTCCACCTGTGCCACGCTGGAGGGCATTTACGCCGCAGCGGGCTATAAAACGGGCCTCTATACCTCGCCGCATTTGGTGCATTTTGAAGAGCGCTGCCGCATTGCGGGCGACTTTGTGGCGGCGCAAGATTTGAGCGCAGCCTTTGCCCGTGTGGAAGCAGCCCGCCTGCAAGCGCCCGCCATCAGCCTGAGCTATTTTGAATACACCACCTTGGCCTGCCTGCTGCTGATTCAAGCGGCCCAAGTGGATGTGGCGATTTTGGAAGTGGGCTTGGGCGGGCGGCTGGATGCCACCAACATCATCGACAGCGACTGCGCCATCATCACCAGTGTGGATGTGGACCATGTGGATTATTTGGGCGACAACCGCGAGGCCATCGGCGCGGAAAAAGCCGGCATTTTGCGAGCTGGGCGGCCCGCCGTGATTGGCGACCCCGTGCCGCCGCAAAGTGTGCTGGATGCCGCTGAGCGCTTGGGCTGCGACACTTGGTTGTTTGGCCGCGACTTCAATTTCTCAGGCGATCCGCAGCAGTGGGCTTGGGCGGGGCGCGGCAAGCGCTTGGCGGGCATGGCCTACCCCGCTCTGCGTGGGGCCAACCAATTGCTGAATGCGGCGGGCGCTTTGGCCGCCGTGTATGCCCTGCGCGCGCAACTGCCTGTGGACGCGCAAGCCATACGGCGCGGCTTGGCCAGTGCCGAGCTGCCGGGGCGCTTTCAAGTGATTGCGGGCCAGCCTTTGGTGATTTTGGATGTGGCGCACAACCCGCATTCGGCGGCGGCGCTGGCGGCCAATTTGGAAGCACAGAACTTCAACTTCCTCGTCACCCACGCCATTTTTGGGGCCATGCAAGACAAAGACATGGCCGAGGTGCTGCGCCTGCTCGATGGCCATGTGGACCGCTGGTATTTTTGCGATTTACCCACACCACGGGCGGCCAAGGCCGAGGACTTGCTGGCGCTGTGGAAGACGCAAACCCAGCACAAAGCGGCAGGCGGCGCGTGCTACAGCGACCCGCAAGCGGCGCTGGAGACGGCTTTTGCCGCCGCCACGCCGCAAGATAGAATTGTCGTTTTTGGTTCCTTCTACACCGTCGGCGGCATTTTGGCCCACGGTGAGCCCCGCCCACCTGCCCCTCACCTGCCTGGCCTTGCTTAAACGGCTGCTCTTATGGCTTTTTCTCAACGCAACACCCCCGCCGATGTCCAAAACCTGCCTGCCCTCAAGCGCCAAGCCAAGCAGCGCTTATGGGGCACGGTGGTGCTGGTCATTGTGGGCGCAGCTTTGTTTGCTTGGCTGCTGCGCGGCGAGCCTCGGCCTGGGGCGCACAGCCTGAATTACAGCCTGCACAACAAGGGCCAATTGCCGCAAGAGCTGAGCGTGGGCGCGCCTGAGCCAAGGGCTGTCGCCGCCACGCCTTGGCCCGATGTGGCCCCAGTTGCCGCTGCTACTACAGCACCTGTGGCCGCTGCTGCGCCTGAGGACAGCCAGCGCCAGCGCCGCCGTTGGGCTTTTGGCTTGCAAGACGATGAGGAAATCATTGACGAGCCCAGCAACACGGCGCAAAGCGATGCCGCCAAAGACCAAGCCGCCAAAGACAAAGCGGCAAAAGAGAAGGCAGAAAAAGAGCGCTTAGCGAAAGAAAAAGCCGATAAAGACAGGGCTGCGAAAGACCAAGCAGCCAAAGACAAGGCCGCCAAAGAGAAGGCGGACAAAGAGCGTGCAGCCCAAGCACAGGCTGATAAAGACAAAGCCGCTAAAGAAAAAGCGGCGAAGGAAAAGGCTGAAAAAGAAAAGGCCGAAAAAGAGCGCCTAGCGAAAGAAAAAGCCGATAAAGACAAGGCCGCCAAAGACAAAGCGGCCAAAGAGAAGGCCGAGGCCGCCCGCGCCCGCGCTTTGCTTGAAGGCCAAAATAGCAGCGCCGCAGCCGCCAGCAGCGAGCGCAAGATTGTGCAGTTTGGCACTTTCAGCGACCCCGCCAAGGCCGCCGAAGCCCGCCGCAAGGTGGAGTCCATTGGCCTGAAAACCTATACCCAAGAAATCGATGGGGCCAATGGCCGCATGATTCGGGTGCGGGTGGGGCCATTCACCCAAGCGGGTGAGGCTGAAGCTGCTGAAAAGCGCATCAAAGCCTTGGGCCTGCCCACGGCCATCCTCACCCTCTAAACACTGCCGCTGCCAGCCACGCCAACGATGTCGCCCCTGTATTTCGACCTCTTTGCCCTGGCCTTGCTGCTGCTGTCTTTGCTGCTGGGTTGGTGGCGCGGCCTGATTTACGAATTCCTCTCGCTGCTCGGCTGGGTTGCCGCTTATTGGCTGGCGCAATACTTTGCCGCCTACCTCAGCCCTGTGCTGCCGGCCCTCATTCCCGCCTTGGCCGAATGGGGCGAGGCGGCGCATTACGCCTTGGCTTTTGTGCTGTTGATTGTGCTGGCCCTGATTGCTGCCAACTTACTCGCTTGGCTGCTGAAGACTTTGACCAAAATGCTGGGCTTGGGCCTGCTCGACCGCTTTTTTGGCGCGCTTTTTGGCCTGCTGCGGGCGGTGCTGATTTTGTTGGCCATCACTGCCGTGGTGCATATGACGCCTTTGGCGCAAAGTGCGTTTTGGCAGGGGGCGCGGGTCGCGCCGCATTTGGATGCAGGTTTATCTATCACCACGCCCTATTTACCTGCGAAAATACGCAGCTTCCTCCCCGTCACTGAACCCCAGGACTAAAACATCATGAGTGGAATCGTCGGCACTGTCGCCCAAGAGCCCGTCAATCAGACCCTTTACGACGCTTTATTGCTGTTGCAACACCGAGGGCAAGACGCCGCAGGCATCGTCACGCAAGACGGCAGGCGCTTCCACATGCACAAGGCCAAGGGCATGGTGCGCGATGTCTTCCGCACCCGCAATATGCGCTCTTTATTGGGGCATATTGGCTTGGGCCAAGTGCGCTACCCCACCACCGATAGCGCTGGCAATATGGAGGAGGCCCAGCCCTTCTATGTGAATGCGCCCTTTGGCATTGTGCTGGTGAACAATGGCAGCCTGACGAATGCCGCTGAGCTGCGCCAAGAGTTGTTTGAGAACGACCACCGCCATCTCAATACCGAGAGCGATACCGAAGTCCTCATCAATATTTTTGCCCATGAGCTGGAGTTGGCCAGCCGTGGTCCGGGCCTGAACTCGGATTCTTTATTCACCGCCATTGAGGCCGTGCAGCGCCGCATTCGTGGCGCTTATGCCGTGGTGGCTTTGGTGGCCGATTTTGGCTTGGTCGCCTTCCGCGACCCGCATGGCATTCGCCCGCTGTGCATGGGCCGCAGCGATGATGGCGCCGTCATGGTGGCCAGTGAATCGGTGGCGCTGGAGGGCACGCTCTACCACTTCGAGCGCGATGTGGCCCCTGGCGAGGCCGTGCTGGTGAATGCCCAAGGCGAGGTCTTTAGCCGCCAATGCTGCGCCGCCGCTGAGCCCGCCCCCTGCATTTTTGAATACATTTATTTGGCCCGCCCCGATTCCACCATCGACGGTATCAGCGTGTACCAAGCGCGTGTGAATATGGGCGAGTCTCTGGCCGAAGAGGTGCTCAAGCAATTGCGCATTGAGGACATTGATGCGGTGATTCCGATTCCTGAATCGAGCCGCCCCAGCGCCATGCAATTGGCCCAGCATTTGGGCCTGCCCTACCGTGAGGGCTTTGTGAAAAACCGCTATGTGGGCCGCACCTTCATCATGCCCGGCCAAGCGGTGCGCAAAAAATCGGTGCGGCAAAAGCTCAACACCATCACCAGCGAATTCAAAGGCCGCAATGTGCTGTTGGTCGATGATTCGATTGTGCGCGGCACCACCAGCCAAGAGATTGTGCAAATGGCACGCCAAGCAGGGGCCAACAAAGTCTATTTGGCATCGGCTGCGCCACCCGTGCGCCACCCCAATATTTACGGCATCGATATGCCCAGCGCGAATGATTTGATTGCCCACGAGCGCAGCATTGAGGACATCCGCCAATGGATTGGCGTGGATGCGCTGATTTACCAAGATTTGGCGGCGATGGAGGCTGCCGTCTCGCGCCTGAACCCCAACATCCAACGCTTTGAGGCCAGTTGCTTTGATGCCGATTACATCACCGGCGATGACGGCCAGATGAACGCCCACAAAGCGCCGCAGCAAAGCCGCCTGCCTTTGGGCGATGAGGCCGATGACAGCGGCTGGGACAGCTCGATTAGCCTGCCCAATTCAGAGCAAGAGGCTTAAAGCGCGTTCAAAGCGCGGCCTTTTGTTGCAGCGCCCACGAACGGGCGTATTCGCCGCCTTGGGCCAGCAAAGCCTCGTGGTTGCCGCGCTCGATGATGCGGCCTGCTTGCATGACCAAAATCTCGTGCGCGTGCACGATGGTAGAGAGGCGGTGCGCTATCACAAGGGCCGTTTTTTGTGCGCTGATGTCGCCCAGTTGGGCTTGAATGGCGCGTTCATTGGCCGAGTCAAGCGCACTGGTGGCCTCGTCCAATATCAAAATCGGCGGGTCTTTGAGCAGGCTGCGGGCAATGGCGACGCGCTGCTTTTCACCGCCTGAGAGCTTGAGTCCGCGCTCGCCCACCATGCTGCCATAGCCTTGGGGCAAAGACTGCACAAAATCGTGGATTTGCGCTGCCTTGGCTGCCGCCTCAATCTCGGCTTGGCTGGCATCGGCGCGGCCATAGGCGATGTTGTAGCCAATGCTGTCGTTGAACAGCACGGTGTCTTGCGGCACGATACCAATCAAGCGCCGCAGGCTGTCTTGCGTCACCTCGCGCACATCTTGCCCCGCAATGCGCACGCTGCCCGATTGCACATCGTAGAAGCGGTAGAGCAGGCGCGCCAAGGTGGATTTGCCCGAACCCGAAGGCCCGACCACGGCCACGGTTTTGCCCGCTGGAATGCGAAAGCTCACGCCTTGCAAGATGGGGCGCTCGGCATCGTAAGCAAAGTGAACATTGTCAAACACCACATCAGGCGGGCCTTGCAGCAGCAGTGCGCCAGCCTCTGGCGCGTCTTTGATTTCAGGGTCTTCATCGAGCAAGTCAAACATGCGCTCCAAATCGGTGCTGCTTTGTTTCAACTCGCGGTAAATCACGCCCAAAAAGTTCAGCGGAATATAGAGCTGAATCATGAAGGCATTGACCATGACCAAATCGCCCAAACTCATGCGGCCCTCGGCCACGCCTTGGGTGGCCAGCCACAGCATGGCGACCAAGGCCGTGCCAATGATGAGCTGCTGGCCACTGTTGAGCAAAGACAGGGAGCTTTGGCTTTTTAAGCGCGCGGCGTGTACGCCCATGAGGGCGCTGTCGTAGCGCTGCGCCTCGCGTTCCTCGTTGTTGAAGTATTTCACCGTTTCGTGGTTCACCAGTGAATCCACGGCCACCGTATGCGCCTGCGAATCAAGCAAATTCGCCTGCTGGCGGAATTTTGTGCGCCATTCGGTGATGGCAAAGGTATAGGCCAAATACAGTACAAGGGCAGCCAGCGTGACCCAAACAAAGGCCATATCAAAGCGCGTGCCCAGCACCAGCAGCACCAAGCTGACCTCAATGATGGTGGGCAAGATGGAGTAGAGCGTGAAGGAAATCAAGGACTCAATGGCCCGCACGCCGCGTTCAATATCGCGGGTCACGCCGCCCATTTGCCGCGTCAAGTGGTAGCGCAAGCTGAGGCGGTGCAAATGGCGAAAGGTCTTCAGCGCCACGCTGCGTGTCGTGCCTTGGGTGGCGCGGGCAAACACCCATTCACGCATTTCGGTGAAGAAGGAGGTCAAAAAACGCAGCAGGCCGTAGGCCACAATCAAACCCACAGGCACCACCAGCAGGGCTTCGGGCGCACTGGGGTCGGGCGTCATGGCATCCACCAGTTTTTTCAGCAAAATGGGCACGCCCACATTGGCGACTTTGGCAGCGGCCACAAAAGCCAAGGCCAGCAGCACCCGCCATTTGTATTGCCACAAATAAGGCAGCAGCTTTTTCACCGTGGCCCAAATGGGCTGGCTGCGGCGGGCGTTGGGTTCGGGTAGGGCAGTGGAAGAAGGGCGGTAGCGCATGGGGCGCAAGCTTAACAAAAACGCTGTTTTTACTTTGGTCGCCAGCCGCATTGCCCATGCAATGCTCTATAGTGGCACGCACAAAAGTCGCCAGCAGGCGCCGTGAAAGCAAGGAATACCAACATGACAGACACTTTGTTTCAGCCCATTCAACTGGGCGATATGGCCTTAAAAAACCGCATCATCATGTCACCCATGACGCGCACCCGCGCGGGCGAGGGTGATGTGCCCACCGACCTCATGGTCGAGTATTACCGCCAACGCGCGGGCGCAGGCTTGGTGGTGACTGAGGGCAGCAGCCCCGCCCCTGAGGGCAAGGGCTATTGGCGTATGCCCGCCATCTGGAATGAGGCCCAAATCGCAGGCTGGAAGCGCGTCGCCGATGCCGTACACGCCGAGGGCGGCAAGGTGGTGATGCAGCTCATGCACTGTGGCCGCGTCATCGTGCCGCTCAACCGTGGCTATGAGGCCGAAGTCATAGCCCCCTCTGCCATTGCTTGCCCCGACACCGTATTTGGCCCCGAAGGCCAGCCCCTGCCTTGTGCCGAGCCGCGCGCGCTGCACGCCGATGAAATGCCTGCGCTGGCTGAAACCTTTGCCCAAGCCGCCCGCAACGCCGTGGCTGCGGGCATGGATGGTGTGGAGCTGCACTGCGCCAGCGGCTACCTCATCAACCAATTCCTCAGCCCCGCCAGCAACCAGCGCACAGACGACTACGGCGGCAGCGCTGAAAACCGCGCCCGCCTGCCGCTGATGGTGCTGCAAGCCATGGCCGATGCCATTGGCGCAGGCCGTGTGGGGGTGCGCATCTCACCGGGCAACCCCTATAACGGGATGCAAGACCCTGACTACGCGGGCAGCTTTGCCGCCTTTATTCGCGGCTTTGAGCCCATGCAACTGGCTTATGTGCATTTGAACGATGCCCAAGTGCCGGGCCTGAACGCCTATCAACTGGTGCGCGAGAACTTCAGCGGCAAACTGATTGGCAACAATATGCTCACGCCTGAGAGCGCCGCCCAACTGCTGCAATCGGGCCGTGCGGATGCCGCTTCTTTTGGCCGCCTCTTTATCAGCAACCCCGATTTGCCCGAGCGCATCCGCCTTGGCGCACCTTTGGCCGAGGTGGACCGCGCCCATGTGTATGTGGGCGAGGCCGAGGGCTATACCAACTACCCCACTTGGGCGCAAAGCCAAGCTTGAACCACTGCAACGGAGACACAGACCATGACGGAAATTGAAAAACTCATTGAAATCGAAGCCATCCGCCAGCTCAAGGCCCGCCGCCTGCGGGCCATTGATGCCAAAGAATGGGATGTTTACACCCGCTTGCATTGCGAGGACCATGTCTCCGACACCTATGGCGGGGCCGTGATGGGCAGCGCCAAAGAAAACACACAAAAACTGGCTGACTTTGTGGACGGCATGGTCACTGTGCACCACATCCACAGCTATGAAATTGAGCTGCAATCGGCCACTGAGGCCACCGGCATTTGGTGCATGGAAGACCGCCTGTGGTGGACGCAAGGCGGCGAGGAATACGGCCTGCATGGTTTTGGCTACTACCACGAACGCTACCGCAAAGAAAACGGCGTGTGGAAGTTCTGCTACCGCCGCTTGGATCGCAGCAAAGTCATCCTCAGCCCTGGCGCAGATATGGCGCTACGAGACCGCTAAACCCCCTTGTTTCATCTGTTTCAAGAGGAAAAACTGGGCATGAATCGTGCTTTTATTCACAGATTTACAATGGCATTCATGCCCCAAGCCCCCTTAAGGACACGATATGAGCTGGTTCAGCAGCCTTTTTTCCTCTAAAAAATCCACTTCTGCACCCCATGCAGGGCCTGAGGGCTTTGGCCCTGCGGCCGCCAGCCTGCCCGATAGTGGTGTGCAGCAGGCCCGTGAGCTGATTCAGCGCACGGTGTATGAATTGATTCATGCCTTGGGCCTGCCGCAGTCTTGGTTCAAGCTGGAAATCGTGACCCTGACCTTGAACCAGCAGGCGCAGTTTCAACTGCAAATCACTTTGATGCAGTGGGAGCCTTATTTGCTCATGCACATGCAAGCTTTTGAACGCGCCATCACGCAAAGCCTGCGCAATAAAGACCCTGGCGTGAATGCCGCCCTGCGGGCCGTGTTGTGGCAATTGGGCGATACCGCTGGCTGCCCCTTCCAGCAATTGCCTGGCTCTCATGCTTGGACGCCTATGGCCATTGCCAAGCGCCGCAGCCATTTGGATGCCGCCTTGCAACAAAGCAGCCTTCCCAGCGCCGTGGCCAGCGGTTTTGATCCTGCCGCCGCAGCGCAAACCACTGATGCGGCCTTCAGCTCGACCCTTCAAACGCCCTTGGCTGGCCGCCATGCCAGCCCTATCGCACAAGATGATTTTGCCGACACCATGCAAGTGGGTGACGGTTCTCGTGAGGCTGCCGAAGCCATGCGTCGTCTGGACGAAGCCCGCCGCAAACGCGCCGCCGCCCAAGCCAAGGGCAATGTCTCGGCTTGAATACGGCTCAACTGATTCATTTTTCTACACCATGCCCATTGTTTTCTCATCCAAAGCCGCCGCACAGGTCTTGATGCTCAGCAGCCATGCCCAAGCTTTGCTTGAGGCGGTGGGGAAAGACCCGCAAGCGCCGCAAGGCATTTTTGTGGCTGCTGATTTGCCCGCCAGCATGGCCGCTTTGCAGCAAGCGGTCGCGCAAAAAGATGCCGTGGTCGCGGCCAAACAAGCCGCTGATGCGGAAATTGAGGGCGATGCCGACGCGCCCGCCCCAGCCCAGCCCACTTGGGCGGCACGCGCCTACCCCCTGCTGCAAATGATGCAGGCGGCGCAAGCGCAAGGCGTGCCCGTTATTTGGGAAAAAACCGACTGAGTGGCTGTGGTTTAGGGCGCTGGCTTGCTCTCGCTTGTTTGCTCGTTTGCAGCGGCGGCTGCATCTGCTGGCGCGGCGGTTTTGAATTCACCCAGATCCAGCCCTTGCGCCTGCGCCAAGCGCTCCAGACTTTGCCACAACTGGGCCAATTGCTGGCTGTTGGCGCTGTCGTTTTCAACCAAGCAACGCAGGGTTTGGCTCAGGGGGTCATCGGCATTGGTGATGCCGTAGGCGGCAAAGCTGCTGCCTTCGCTTTCCCCTTGGCGTTCCTCTTTGGGCGGAATGATGCGAGCGGGGTTGCCTACTGCCGTGGCTCGTGCGGGCACGGGTTTGGTCACCACCGCGCCTGAGCCAATGCGCGCGCCAGCACCCACGGTAAAGCCGCCCAGCACACAGGCTTGCGCGCCCACAATCACGCCCGCTTCTAAAGTGGGGTGGCGTTTGCTGCCTTTGGCCAGTGAAGTGCCGCCCAAGGTCACGCCTTGGTAAATGGTGCAGTCATCGCCCACTTCGGCCATTTCGCCAATCACCACGCCCATGCCGTGGTCAATAAAGACACGGCGGCCAATGGTGGCGCCGGGGTGGATTTCAATGCCCGTGAGCCAGCGGCCCCAGTGGGAAATCCAGCGCCCCAAGGTGAACATCTCATGCCGCCAGCAGGCGTGGGCAAAGCGGTGTATCCACAAAGCATGTAAGCCAGGGTAGCACAGCAGCACCTCAAGGCGTGAGCGTGCCGCAGGGTCGCGCCGCAAAATGCAGTCGATGCTTTCTTTCAGTTGCCAGGTGTTCTCAGCCATAGGGGGTGAAGTCTACTCGCTTCTGTCACTCACTTGCGCGGCCCGCTTGCTGCAAAATCTTCTTCGCAATGCCGCGCAGCATATGTACCTCTTTGCGGCGCAAATCCGCGCGGTTGGCCAATTGCTGCAAGCGCGGCATGAGTTTTTTCGGCTGCGCAGGGTCTAAAAAACCCAAGGCCACCAAAGCCTCTTGCATATGGGCCAGCAGGCCCGCCAGCTCTTGGCCATCGGCCAAGGCGGTTTCATCGGGGTCGCTGGCTGCGGGGCTGGGGGCCAAAGCGTAGCCGCCCAAGGCCAAGCGCCATTCATAGGCCAAAAGCTGCACGGCAGAGGCCAAGTTCAAAGAGCCAAAACTGGGATTGGTGGGGATGCTCAAACAGGCGTGGGCACGGTACACATCCTCATTCTTCATGCCAAAGCGCTCGCTGCCAAACAAAATGCCCAACTTGTGCCCAGCTTCAGGCTCGGCGCTAAAGCGCTGCACCAGTGCTTCAAAATGCGGTCTCGGCTGCACTGTGGGTGGGCCAAAATCGCGCGGCGTCATGGCTGTGGCGCAAATGTGGCTCACGCCATCCAAGGCTTCTTCCACGCTATCGACAATGCGGCAGGCGGCCAGCACATCATTGGCACCGCTGGCGCGCTGAATGGTTTCCTCACGACGCAGCACATTGGCCCAACGCGGCCGCACCAGCACCAGCTCGCCAAAGCCCATGACTTTGAGCGCCCGTGCCGCACCGCCGACATTGCCCGCGTGCGAGGTTTCAATCAGGATAAAACGGGGCGACTGCATCAGAAATCAGCGTTCAGTTCAACATGGCTGACGCGCGCATTCATCAGCACATCCAACTGCTGGTGCATGACGGCATTGACTTTGAGCACTTTGTTGAATTTGCCCACCACGGTGCGGGCGTTTAAAGAGGCATTGTGGTGCAGCAAAAGCAAAAGCTTGGCGGTGATTTCTGGCTGGCTTTGCAGCAATTGGCGCAGGCGGCTGCGCGTGAGAATGGCCAGCGACAAATCGCTCAGGGCAATGCAAGAGGCCAAGCGTGGCAGGCCGTCAATCAAAGACATTTCGCCCAAGGTGGCGCCCGGCCCCACCACATTGATGATGTTCTCGGCGCGGGCTGGGCCTGTGCTCTCCACCTGCACATCGCCAGCCAAAATCAAAACCATATAGTCCACAAATTCCGCCTCGCCCTCGGTGATGAACACTGTGCCTGCGGGCACGCGCTTGGGGCGCATGGCTGACACAATCACCATGGCCTCCTCTAGGCTCAAGGTGGCCACAGGGTTGTCCTGCACCAGCATTTGTGCGGCCAATTGCACAGAGCCAGCCAAGCTCGGGGTGGCGGGGGCGTTCATATTTGTTTTCACCTCGGCGATTAAAGCTGAGATGCTAGCAAAAACGACAGCGTATGCGGCCATATTTGTTCGCAGTAGCCCCTTAAAAAGCCTGCTTTTGAGGCAAATTAAACCCCCCTCCCTATAATCGCCCACATGCCCAAAGTTGAAGTCCTGCCCCATCCTGTTTACTGCCCCGAAGGGCGCGTGCTAGAGGCCGAAATCGGCAGCAGCATTTGCGAGCTTCTGCTTGAGAACGGCATCGCCATTGAGCACGCTTGCGACATGAGCTGCGCCTGCACCACCTGCCATGTGGTTGTACGAGAGGGCTTTGATAGCCTGAATGAGGCGCAAGAGGACGAGGAAGATTTGCTCGACCGCGCTTGGGGCCTAGAGCCGCAGTCGCGCCTGTCCTGCCAAGCCATTGTGGCGGCGCAAGATCTGACGGTGGAAATCCCCAAATACAGCATCAACCACGCCCGCGAGAGCCATTCATGAGCCGCCAAATTTTCCTCGATACCGAAACCACGGGTTTGCTGCTGGCCGATGGCAACCGTATTCTTGAAATTGGCTGCGTCGAATTCATCGACCGCCGTCCCACAGGGCGCACCTTCCACCACTACATCAACCCCCAGCGCGAGAGCGAAGAGGGCGCTTTGCGCGTGCATGGCATCACCACTGAATTCTTGGCCGACAAGCCCTTGTTTGAGGCCGTGGCGCAAGAGTTTGTGGACTTTGTGGCCGATGCCGAGCTGCTGATTCACAACGCCCCATTTGATGTGGGCTATCTCGATATGGAATTGCAGCGCCTGGGCTTGGGCCCACTGGCGCAGCACACGGCGGCCATTACCGACACCTTGGCGCAGGCCAAGGCGCTCTACCCCGGCCAGCACAATAGCTTAGACGCCCTGTGCCGCCGCCTTGAGGTGGACAACAGTGGCCGCCAATACCACGGCGCTTTGCTCGATGCCGAGCTGCTGGCCGAGGTCTATGTGCGCATGACGCGCACGCAAAGCTCGCTGTTGGGTGAGGTCGCTGGCGATGGCAGCGACAACAGCGCCGCCGACCGCGAAGACCTGTCCGCCTTCCAAAGCCCTGTGTTGCGGGCCAGCCAGAGCGAAGAAGCAGCGCATCAAAACATGCTGGCTGACATCGCTAAAAAGGCCACTTTGGTTTGGCAAAACGCCTCTTAAAGCCACTTTGACGCCACAAAAAAGCCGCCCTCAACAGGCGGCTTTGGCATGGCAGCTCAAGCGCAAGGCTTAGAACTGGGCATCGCGTTTTTCCACAAAGGCTTTGCGCGCCTCCAGCGATTCTTTGCTCATATAGGCTTGCAGGGTAAAGCCTTGCTCCCAGCGGTATTTGTCTTCCAAATTACCGTCTTCAATGCCGGCCAAAGCTTCTTTGGCAATGCGCACCATATCGGGCGATTTTTCGGCGATTTTGTTGGCCACAGCCATGGCGGCATCACGCAGCTCAGCGTGGGGCACAACGCGCTCGACCGCGCCCAAACGGTAGGCTTCTTGCGCGCCCATCATCTCGCCTGTGTAGAACAGGTAGCGGGTTTTTTGAATGCCAAACATGCGCTGCATATGCGCCGCGCCGCCCATGGCGCCACGGTCGATTTCGGGTAGGCCAAAGCTGGCGTTGTCGGCCGCAATGATGATGTCGGCTGCGCCGCAAATGCCAATGCCGCCGCCCAGCACAAAGCCGTGGGCCGCCACAATCACGGGCACCTTATTGCGGTGTACGGCCTTGAAGGTGGCGTAGTTGCCAGCGTTCACATCCACAATCAGGCCAGAATCGGCGGCCAGCTCTTTGATGTCCACGCCGGCGCAAAAGCCCTTGCCTTCAGCACGAATCACGATGACGCGCACTTCGGCTTGTTCGCCCAAGCGCTCGATTTCAGCCGCCAAGCCATACCAGCCTGCGGCGTTCAAGGCGTTCACGGGGGGGCGATTGATGACCAGCTCGGCCACGCCATTGGCGTGAATGGTGGATTGGAATTGGTCTGCAAGACTCATGGCTTCAACCTTTCAAAAAAGCCCCATAGGGGGCAAACAAAATATGCGCCCCAAGGGGCCATGAAAAAAAATCACAACAAAGCAATCGGATCCACCACCCAGCGGCCTTTGCGCTGCACCAATTGCAGCTCAGTTTCTTGGCCTGAGCCTTTGAGCTCGCGCCCGATGGTCGGAAAGACCTCTTGCATGGCCTCGTGGTGGGCCCAGTTTTGCACATCATCGAGGCGGTAAACAAAGCGCACGCGGCTGGCGTACTCGCGCTGCCCAGCACCCCGCACCACAGGTTCAATTTGCACAATGCGGTCGATTTTCTTCTGTGCGTAGCACAGGCGGCCATCTTCTGCCGTGCTGCCACGGTAGGCAAACAAACCCGCAGGAGTGAGGTGGTAGGACTTAACGGGAATGTAGTCCCGTTCGGTTGGTTTTTGTACGCTGCTGGGCAGGATTTTGCCGATGCTGAAATCGACCAAGCCCGCTTCAAACATGGCACTGATTCTTTGCGCATGGTAGCTCCGGTTGCGGCGCTCATAATCAGTCACTTGCACCGGCCATTGCGCAAAAAAAGCCTGACACACAGGGTTGCGCTCTTGCACATGGTCTTGCAAGGCAATCAGCACCTCGGCCTCGCTCAACTCAGGCGTGCGCCAGCCATCGCAGGCGCTTAGGCCCAAAGCCACAGCCAAGCCGCTGGCGCATAAGGCCAAGCGGCGTGTGGTGTGTGCGGCGTGCAAAAGCATGGTGGGTCTTAGGTGGGTTTCAAGCTCAGGCCGCCGTGCTCAGGCTGTTGATAAAGGCTTTGCGGGCCAAGGCTTGTGTCACGATGCCTTGAATCACATCCTCGCAGCTTTCAAGCTGGTTGATGAGGGCGGCGACTTGGCCAGACGACATCACGCCCTCGGCGGGCTTGCCTTCCACCATGGACTTTTGCAACAAGATGGGCGCGTTAGAGGCCATCACAGTTTGTGCCAGCGTAGAGGGGTCGTCTTTAAAGGCTTTCAAAATCACGCCCAGCGCATGGCCTGTGGTCATGCCGGTTTGTGATTTCCAGGCCAAGGCCGCTTTCACGGCAATGACCAAGCGTTTGAAGGCCGAGGACTTCTCCAGCATGGCCATGTATTCATTGGGAATCATGCGCTGGGGCATACCATCAATCAGGTGGCTGACTTGAATCTTCTCGGCATCTTTGGTTTTGACATAGCGTTCCAGCGTCACGGCGGGGATTTTGCTGTCTGTCGTCATCAAAAAACGCGTACCCATGGCAATGCCTTGCGCGCCATAAGACAGGGCGGCCATCAGGCCACGGCCATCGTAAAAACCGCCAGCGGCGATCACGGGCACTTCCACCGCATCCACCACTTGGGGCAGCAGCACAGTGGTGGGCACACTGCCAGTGTGGCCGCCGCCTTCGCCGCCTTGAATGGTGATGACATTGGCACCCATTTCAATCGCTTTTTGCGCGTGCTTGAGCGCACCCACTGTGGGCATACACACAATGCCTGCATCGCGCAGGCGGCCAATGGTTTTTTTATCGGGGCCACGGCCATAGCTGACGGCGCGGATTTTGTGCTTCACCGCCAAGTCCAGCAATTGCTGGGCATTGGGCTGAAACATATGGAAGTTCAGGCCAAAGGGTTTGTCATCGGTGAGTTCTTTCACGCGCAGGATTTCGCTCTCGATTTTGTCAGCGGCAATGGTTGCGCCGGCCAAAAAGCCAAAGCCGCCTGCATTGCAAGTGCCAGCGACCAAATCAGCGCCAGCCACCCAGCCCATGGCGGTTTGAATGATGGGGTATTTGCAACCGAGCAAATCACAAATGGGCGTGTGGAGTTCAGAAGTTGTGCTCATGGGCTTAAAACAGTAAAAAACGATGAGAATCGGCGATTTTACAAGCAAGATGCTTGCAGAATGTGGCATTCAAGCCAAAAGCACCCCAGCCACGGGATGCGCGGCCCCAAGATGCAGGCGTATTTTGGTTTGGTTCGCAGGGCACTTTATGCGATAATGCTCGGCTTTTCGCCCTTCGCTTTTTGCGATGAGGCGCTGGGTGTCTCTTAGGAGATGCGGCCTTGCCACAAGGGCACAGATGCTGCGGGCTGGGCTTGCAGCGCGCCGTTGGTCTTGGGCCAACACCCCAAACAAAACCCTTTATTTTCTTTTTCAAGGATCCAATCATGGCAACCAAACGCACTTACCAACCCTCTAAAACCCGCCGTGCCCGCACCCACGGTTTCCTCGTTCGCATGAAAACCCGTGGTGGCCGCGCCGTCATCAACGCCCGCCGCGCCAAAGGCCGCAAGCGTTTGGCTGTTTAAGCTTTCGCTGCCATTTGTTGCTAGGGCATGGCTGAAACTGGCCACACACAGGCCGCACGCGCCAAAGCCTGGGTCAGCATCCCTAGCTTTGCGCAATTTCAAGCGCCCATTCGCAGCAAGCCTTGGGCGCACAGTCCGCACTTCGTGTTGCACCTTTGCGCTCGCCCTGAGGCCGTGGCCTGCGATGCCGCTTGGCGCATTGGTGCCATGCTGCCCAAGCGCCACGCCAAAAAAGCCGTGCGCCGCAATCTGCTGCGCCGCCTGATTTACGCCCAAGCCGTGCAGAGCTTTGCCGCTTGGCCCGCGCAGGCCCAAGCCATGGATTGCGTGGTGCGTTTGCGCGCCCCTTGGCCCGCAGCGCACTACCCCAGCGCCAGCTCGCCGCCCTTGCGCCGTGCCGTGCGCGAGGAATTGCAAAGCTTGTTTGCCCATGCTTTGAAAAAAGCGCAGCAGCCCAGCCCCAGCGCCGCCGCCCCTGACCATGCCTGAGCCAACGCCCCTCACCCCACCCTCAGCGGCAGTTTTGCCCGCCAAAGGCTGGGGTGCGCGTGCCTTGCAAACGGCGCTGCGGGGCTATCAGCTCATCATCAGCCCACATTTGGGCAACAACTGCCGCTTTCAGCCCACCTGCTCGCAATTTGGCTTGCAAGCTTTGGCCCAACACGGGGCCTTGGGCGGCAGCTACCTTACGGCTGGGCGAGTCGCCCGCTGCCACCCTTGGTGCGAAGGCGGGCACGACCCCGTGCCTGAGCGCATTGCCGCACCGCCGCTTTTCTCTCGCCTTTTCAACAAGGACTCGACTGCACCATGACCGATATCCGTCGCACCATCTTGTGGGTGGTTTTTGTCTTTTCCCTCATCATGCTGTGGGACCGCTGGCAAATCCACAACGGCAAACCCGCCACCTTCTTCCCTGACCCACAAGCCCAACAGCAGGCGGCGCAATTGGCGGCCAGCCAGCCCTCGCCCGAACCTGTCACAGGTGTGCCCAGCAGCAGCTTGGCGCAAAGCAATATCGTGCGGCCTGAAGGCAGCATCCCCAACACAGGCGCTGCCGCACCTGCGGCCCCCGTGGCTGCGCCTGCGCAAAGCTTTGATGTGGAAAACGCCGACATGCGCCTGCGCTTTTCGGCCCAAGGCGGGCGCGTGGTCTTTGCTGAACTGAAGCACTTTGCCGCCGCCGGTGAAAAGGCCGACAGCGCCAAGCGCATGGTTTTGCTCGATGAGCTTGCAGGCGAGCGCATTTACCGCGCTGAAACGGGCCTGACCAACATCCCCGGCCTGAACCACCTGACGCTGATGGCGGGCGAAATCAGCCAGCAAGCCAATGGCAACACCGTGCTGCGCTTTACTTCACCCGTGGTGCAAGGCGTGCAATTGGTGCAAAGCTACACCGTGCCCGCCAAAGGCTATTTGATTGGTGTGCGCCATGAGGTCATCAACCACAGCGAGGCGGGCATCAACCCCCATTTGTACTTGCAGCTCAGCCGCGACGGCAACCGCCCCGATGGGGACTCGCGCCTGTATCACACCTTCACTGGCCCCGCCTTCTGGACGGCCGAGAAAAAATACCAAAAAGTCGGTTTTAGCGACATCAAAACCATTGAAGACGCCAACGCCAAATTCGAGCGCCAAAGTGAGCACGGCTATGTTGCCATGGTGCAGCACTACTTCACCAGCGCCTGGCTGCCCGATGATGCCAAGCAAAAACAAAGCGTGCTGCGCCAAAACTACGCCAGCAATCTGGGCAACAACCTCTATGCGGCGGGCCTGAAAACCGACATCGCACAAATCGCCCCCGGCCAAAGCGCAGGCTTTAACAGCCGCCTCTACATCGGCCCGCAAAATGAAAAAGTGCTGGAGCAAATCTACCCTGGCTTTGAGGCCGTGAAAGACTATGGCATCTTCACCATCCTCTCCAAGCCCTTGTTCTTGCTGATGACCATCTTGCACAAATTCATTGGCAACTGGGGCTGGACCATTGTGGCCTTGGTGTTTTTGCTCAAAGCCGCACTCTATTGGCTCAATGCCAAGGCTTATTCCAGCATGGCGAAGATGAAATCCGTCACGCCTCGCATCACCGAAATGCGCGAACGCCTGAAAGACGACCCGCAGCAAATGCAAACGGAGATGATGAAAATCTACCGCGAGGAAAAGGTCAATCCCTTGGGCGGCTGCCTGCCCATGCTGATTCAAATCCCCATCTTCATTGCGCTGTATTGGGTCATTTTGTCCTCGGTTGAATTCCGTGGCGCACCTTGGCTGGGCTGGATTACCGACCTCTCGGCCAAAGACCCGTGGCTGATTTTGCCCATCCTCATGGGCCTGTCGAGCCTGCTGCAAGTGTGGCTCAACCCCACGCCACCCGACCCCATGCAGGCCAAACTGATGTGGATCATGCCCATTGCGTTCAGCGTCATGTTCTTCTTCTTCCCTGCGGGCTTGGTGCTGTATTGGCTCACCAACAATATCTTGTCCATTGCCCAGCAATGGGTCATCAACAAACGGCTTGGGGTGATTTAAGCGCCCTGCTATGCCTAAAGCCGCTTCGTTTGAAGCGGCTTTTTTATCCCTGTCATGGCGAGAAGGGCGCAGCCCGCCGTGGCCATCTTGGGTTGTAAGGCGGTGGTTTGGTGATGCGGGCGGGCAGGAGGTGATAGGGATGGCCACAGTCCCTAGCGGGCCAAGCCCGCAATGGCTCAGTAGGGCGTTGCATGCAACGCCCCTACGAACTGCTGCGACATGACGAGGTTTTAGCGAATGCTGGCATTGCCCAGAGGACGCAGCCCGCCGTGGCAGTCTTTGGCTGCAAGGCGGTGGTTTGGTAATGCGGGCGGGCAGGAGGTGATAGGGATGGCCACAGGCCCTACGGGTCTTCGCCATGACGGGGTGGGGCGTGGCGGATGCTCTACAGCGTCATGGCGGACTTGATCCGCCATCTCAAATTGCGTTCTTTCAAATCACTCTTTTGTCTCCGGCCGCTGCGCTTAACTTTGCTTGGCGCAAAGTTAGCCTACGCCCTTCGTCGTGATTTGTGGCTTGCTGCCTTTGGCATCAAGCCTGCGGTTTGACATGCAAACCGCATTCTTTCAAATCATTCTTTTGTCTCCGGCCGCTGCGCTTAACTTTGCTTGGCGCAAAGTTAGCCTACGACGAAACAATGCGCTCAAGCGCGCTACGCGCTGTCTGAATGCGACTTGACATGCAAGCCGCATTCCTTGAGCGCATTGTTTTCCCACCACCAGCGGCCAGCGCGGAAGTCTTCACCGAGGGTGATGGCGCGGGTGCAGGGGGCGCAGCCGATGCTGGGGTAGAGCTGGTCGTGCAGGCTGTTGTAGGGGATGCTCATGCTGTTGATGGCGTGCCAGACATCGCCCCAGGTCCAGTCGGCCAAGGGGTTGAATTTTTCGCGTGGCTGGCCTTGGTGTTCGCTGTCGTCCTCTTGCAGGGGCACGGCGGCGCGGGCGTTCGATTGCTCGCGGCGCAAGCCCGTGATCCATGCGCGTTGGCTTTCTAGGGCTTGGGCCAAGGGCAGCATTTTGCGGATGTGGCAGCAGGCTTTGCGCAGCTCCATGCTTTCATACATGGCGTTTTCGCCGTGCTCGGCGACAAATTGCGCCGCTTGCTGGGTGTCGGGGCGGTAGATGTGGATGGGGCGCTCGCTGCTGTGGTAGCGCTGTTGTGCCAGTCCCAGTAGTTCTAGGGTTTCGGGGTTGAGGCGGCCTGTTTCCAGCACAAAAACGCGGCAGTGCAGTTGTTCTTGTTGCAGCAGGTGCAGCAGCAGCATGTCTTCAGCGCCCAAGCTACAGGCCAAGGTGATGGGCTGGTATTTGGCGCAGGCTTGGCGCAGCAGGGCGATGGTGGCGGCGAGTTTGTCCGCGTAGTCGGGCGAGGCTTTGGCCCAGCGTGTGATGGCGCTGCCGGGCGGGAAGTGGTGGGGTTTGAGGGCGCTGCTGGCCGTGGGCAGGGTGTTGTTGTTCATCGCAGGGCGAGCTCGGGTTCAGGGCGGGCAAACAGGGGCAGGGCTTGGTGCACATCGCCTTGGTAGAAGGCGCGAAAGCGCTCAAACTGGCGTTGTGCGGCGCTGGGGTCCACGCCTTCGGCGAGTACGGCGCTGCTGAAGCCGCTGCGGTACATGTGCACCAATTGGTCGATGAGGACATCGCCCGTGGCACGCAAATCGCCCGCAAAGCGGTAGCGGCGGCGCAGCAGCACGGCTTGACTGTAGGCGCGGCCATCGGTGAATTTGGGGAAGTGCAGCTCGATGCGTTCGATGCCTTCGAGCTGGCCAGCGGCGACGATGTCGGCGATTTCGGCATCGTTGGCCAAGACGAGGGTGGGGGCTTGGTCTTGCGGGATGTTGTCAGCACAGAGGATGTTCATAAGGCAAATTCACGGGCAGAGGTTTTAGATGAGGATGGCTTCAGCACGCGGCAGGCGGGCCAGTTTAGCGGCTTCTTTAAAGGGCTCGTGGCCCACGCGCCCCAAGGTGTTGATGAAGAATTCATCGGCCTGACGCAGCTCGCGGTAGGTGGTCAAAATCGCTTCAATCACGCCTGGGACTTCAGCCGATGAGAAGGCTGGGCCAATGACTTTGCCGCCGCCCGCAGGGCCAGAAAGAGCATTGCCGCTGGAGCCGCCCAAGGTGATTTGATACCACTCTTGGCCGTCTTTATCGACACCCAAAATACCGATATGGCCGCTGTGGTGGTGGCCGCAGGAGTTGATGCAGCCGCTGATGTGCAGGTCAATTGGGCCGAGGTCGTGGATTTCATCGAGGTCTTGGTAGCGCTCGGTCAGCGCCGCCGCAATGGGCAGGGAGCGGGCATTGGCCAGCGAGCAAAAATCCCCGCCGGGGCAGGCAATCATGTCGGTGAGCAGGCCGATATTGGGCGTGGCCAAACCGAGTTTGCGTGCCGCTTCATACAGGGCGGGGAGGTCGCTTTCAAACACCCAAGGCAGCAGCAGGTTTTGGTGGTAGGTGATGCGGGCCTCGCCCGCGCTGAATTGCTCGGCCAGTTGCGCCAGCGCATCTAGGCTGTCGGCATCGGCATCGCCGGGGGCCAGGCCAGGGCGTTTGAAGGAGAGGGTCACGGTTTTCATGCCCGCCAAGCGGTGGCCGCCCACATTTTGCTGCACCCAGCGCTGGTAGAGCTGGCCCTTGGGGTCCACGCTGCTGGGCAGATTGGCGGGTTTGAGTTCAGGCGTGACAAAGTGGCTGCTGATGCGCTCAAGTTCGGCGCTGGTGATGGTGTGCGGCGCGCCGTCTTGCTCTTTGATGGCGGTGAACTCTTTTTCCACTTCGTCAATGAAGTTTTGGCCTTCGCTTTTCACCAAAATTTTGATGCGGGCACGCCATTTGTTGTCGCGGCGGCCATAGCTGTTGTAGGTGCGTACCACGGCCTCGATGTAGCTGAGCAAATCAGGCCAAGGCAGGAAGTCGCGCACCACAGTGCCAATCATCGGCGTGCGGCCCATGCCGCCGCCCACGCGCATGGTAAAGCCCAGCTCGCCTGCGGCATTGCGCACGGCTTGCAGGCCAATGTCGTACCAGCCGATGGCGGCGCGGTCTTCTTTGGCGCCGTTGAAGGCGATTTTGAATTTGCGCGGCAAAAAGGAAAATTCAGGGTGCAAAGAGCTCCATTGGCGGGTGATTTCGGCAAAGGGGCGGGTGTCGGCAATGCCGTCTTCGGCAATGCCTTCGAGCACATCGCAAGTGATGTTGCGGATGTCGTTGCCACTGGTTTGAATGCCGTGCATATTCACCGTCGCCAGCAGGTCCATCACATCGGGGGCGCGGTGCAGCGGTATCCAGTTGAACTGAACATTGGTGCGGGTGGTGAAGTGGCCGTAGCCATAGCGCAGCGGCGGCGCGGCCAGGCTCAGGCCCACTTGCGCGTCTTGCAGCGCATCTTGGGTGGCTTGGGCATGGGCCAGCAGTTCGGGCTCGGGGCGGTCGTATTCGCGTGCAATATGGGCTAGCACACGCAGTTGGGCGCTGCTGATTTCGCCATAAGGCACGGCAATGCGGGCCATGGGCGCATAGCGCTGGATGTACCAGCCGTTTTGCAAGCGCAGGGGCAGCATTTGCTCATCGCTCAGTTCGCCCGCTTGCCAGCGCTCAAGCTGGTCGCGGAACTGCTGCGCCCGCAGGGCAATAAAGTCTTGGTCAAACTGGGTGTACTGGTACATATGCACTCACAACGAGAAGAAGAATAGGAGAAGGGGAGATTTAAAAGCTCAGCAGCTTCAAGCCCGCATAGGCCAGCAGCACCGAGAGCAAGGAGCGAATCAGGCGCTCAGGCGTGTGCGTCACCAAGCTGCTGCCGATCAAAATGCCAGGGATGGAGCCCGCCAGCAGCCAGCCCAGCAAGCGCCAATCGACCTCGCCCACACTGGCATGGCCCAAGCCTGCCACCAGCGTCAGCGGCACGGCGTAAGCCAAATCGGCGGCAATGATGCGCGGCAGCGGCAGGGCGGGGTAGAGCAGCATCAGCACCGTCACGCCAATCGCGCCTGCGCCCACAGAGGTGATGGAGACCAAGCAGCCAATGACCGCGCCAAACAACACGGGCAAAGCCCAGTGGCGGGGGCGGCGCGCTTGCGCCTCATCATCGGCGGCCAAGGCCGCGCGGCTGTGTTTTTGCGCCTTGCCTTTGATGGCCTTGTAGAGCGTGGCCGCCGCCGTCAGCAACAGGGCGATGCCGAGGACGCTGGTAATCAAACCCTGCACATCGCTGCCTTGGCGCTGGTAATGTTGCAGCACATAAATGGTGAGGAGGGCCGAAGGAATCGAGCCAGCGGACAGGCTGGCCACCACGGGCCAATCGACGCAATGGGCTTTGGCCAGCTTGGCCACGCCGCAAGCCTTGGTGATGGCCGCAAAGAGCAAATCGGTGCCGACCGCCAAAGAAGGCTTGACGCCGAAAGCGAAAATCAAAATGGGCGTCATCAAAGAGCCGCCGCCCACACCCGTGAGGCCGACCACAAAGCCGACCGCCAGGCCAGCCAACATCAGTGCGTAAAAGGGGATGTCCATCTTGTGTTCTTTCGTCGTGTCTGCTGCACTGCAGCAAGAAGGCGCTACTGTAGGGCGGGTTTTATATTTTGTAAACGATTTATATTTTGGTAATTAATTACAAAAAGTAATTATGTTTTGAGCCGTTGCCTGTGGGTATTGCGGCGGTTTTGCTTGCGCCAGCTTGGGGTTTGCTGCGGCTTGGTTGGGGCGGGCAGCGGCGATTGGTTAGAATGCGCGTTTCACCTTCATCCGCCCTGGCTCCTATTCATGAACCGCAAGTCCTCAGCGCCCAAGCAACGCGCCTACCGCGTGGCCGACCAAATCCAAAGGGATTTGTCGGAGCTGATTGCGCGTGAACTCAAAGACCCCCGCGTCGGTATGCCCACCATTTCTGCGGTGGAGCTGACCCCTGATTACGCCTACGCCACGGTGCGCTTTACCTTGTTGGTGGGCGTGCCTGAGGAGGCCGAGGCCGCGCTCAACCACAGTGCGGGCTTTTTGCGCAATGCCTTGTTCAAGCGCCTGCACATCCACACCGTGCCCACGCTGCGCTTTGTGTTTGACCGCAGCACCGAACGCGCGGCCGATATGAGCGCCCTGATCGACCAAGCCGTGGCCTCCCGTGCCAAAGACGCGGACGAGAGCTGAGGCCGATGGCATCCCACACGCCGCGCACACGGGTGCAGCGCCGGCCTTTGCATGGGGTCTTGCTGCTCGATAAACCTTTGGGCCTGTCCAGCAATCAGGCTTTGCAAAAGGCCAAATGGCTGCTGCGGGCTGAAAAAGCAGGCCACACGGGCACGCTCGATCCCCTGGCCACGGGCGTGCTGCCCTTGTGCTTTGGCAGCGCCACCAAATTCAGCCAAATCCATTTGGATGCCGACAAATGCTATGAAACCACAGTGGCCTTGGGGGTGCGCACCGACACGGGCGATGCCGAGGGTGAAGTCATTGAACGCCGCGCCGTGGCTTGCACCGCAGGCCAAGTGGTGCAGGTGCTCGATGCCTTTATGGGCGACATCAGCCAAGTGCCGCCCATGTATAGCGCCTTAAAAAAGGACGGCAAAGCCCTGTATGAATATGCCCGCGCGGGCGAAGTGGTGGAGCGCCAGCCGCGCCAAGTGCGGATTCATGAATTGGACTTGCTGGACTTTGATTTACAAGGCGATGCGCCGTATTTGCGCCTGCGCGTGCTGTGCAGCAAGGGCACTTACATCCGCACTTTGGGTGAGGATATTGCACAGGCGCTGGGCTGCGGCGGCCATTTGCGTGAGCTGCGCCGTGTGCAAACTGGGCCTTTTGCGCTGGCGCAGTGCATCAGCCTAGAGGCTTTGGAAGCCATGACGGAGGCCGAGCGCGCGGCCCGCTTGCTGCCGCCTGAGATTTTGCTGGCCGCTGCGCCCAGCGTGGTTTTGGACGAGGCCGAGGCTGGGCGTTTTTTAAGCGGCCTGCGCCGCCGTGGCCCTTGGGCCGATGCCGAGCGCGTGGCCGTGTTTGGCACAGCGCCACGGGCTTTGCTGGGCATGGCCCATGTGAAATCGGGCGAGTTGATTGCTGATCGCTTGCTCACGCCGCTGGAAATCAGCCAATACCTGAACCAGCACCCGCCAGATTGAGGGCCAAGTCGGCTTTGGCTTTCTGCCCCCAGCCTTGATGCGGGGTTTTCATTCTTCTTAAAAACTGATTTGAACTTATGTCTAGACCAATTCGTAATATTGCCATCATCGCCCATGTGGACCACGGCAAAACCACCATGGTGGATCAACTGCTGCGCTTTTCTGGCACTTTTGCCGAGCACGAAAAGCTCGAAGACAGCGTGATGGACAACAACGCCATTGAGCGCGAGCGCGGCATCACCATCTTGGCGAAAAACTGCGCCGTGAGCTGGCAAGGCACCCACATCAATGTGGTGGACACCCCAGGGCACGCGGACTTTGGCGGCGAGGTCGAACGCGCGCTGTCGATGGTGGATGGTGTGGTGCTGCTGATTGACTCGCAAGAAGGCCCGATGCCACAAACCCGCTTTGTGACGAAAAAGGCGCTGGCCTTGGGCCTCAAGCCCATTGTGGTGGTGAACAAGGTGGACAAGCCCGGCGCGAATCCTGACAAAGTCATCAACGCCGCCTTCGATTTGTTCGACAAACTCGGCGCCACAGACGAGCAGCTCGACTTCCCCGTGGTCTATGCCTCCGGCATCAACGGCTGGAGCTCACTGGAAGAAGGCAGGCCCGGCGAGCAATGGGGCCCCGATATGTCGGCCCTGTTCGATACGATTTTGAAACATGTGCCCCCGCATGAGGGCGACGCCGATGCGCCGCTGCAATTGCAAGTGTCCTCGCTCGATTACTCCACTTTTGTGGGCCGTATCGGTGTCGGCCGCATCAACTCAGGCCGCATCAAACCCGGCCAAGAGGTGCTGGTGATGGAAGGGCCAGAGGGCAAGCAAATCAAAGGCCGCATCAACGAGGTGCTCAAATTCCAAGGCTTGGACCGCGTCAAAGTCAGCGAAGCTGGCCCCGGCGATATCGTGCTGCTCAACGGCATTGAGGACATCGGCATTGGCATGACGGTGACCGACCGCAGCAAACCCCAGCCCCTGCCCATGCTGCTGATTGACGAGCCCACTTTGGTGATGAACTTCTGCGTCAATACCTCGCCCATGGCTGGGCGTGAGGGCAAATTCGTCACCAGCCGCCAGATTTGGGATCGCCTGCAAAAAGAGCTGCAAAGCAATGTGGCCCTGCGCGTGAGCGAAACCAGTGAAGACGGTATTTTTGAAGTGGCTGGCCGTGGCGAGCTGCACCTGACGATTTTGATTGAGAACATGCGCCGCGAGGGCTATGAGCTGGCGGTGAGCAAACCGCGCGTGCTCTTTCAAAACATCGACGGCGAAAAATGCGAGCCGATGGAGCTGCTCACTTGCGATATTGAAGAAGACCACCAAGGCGGCGTGATGCAGGCTTTGGGCGAGCGCAAGGGCGAGATGGTGAATATGGAGCCCGATGGCCGTGGCCGTGTGCGTTTGGACTACCGCATTCCTGCCCGTGGCTTGATTGGTTTTAGCAATGACTTTCTCAACCTCACGCGCGGCTCTGGCCTGATGAGCAGCGTGTTTGAAGGCTATGAGCCCTTTAAAGGCGAGATTGGTGGCCGCAAAAACGGCGTGCTCATCAGCATGGATGATGGCGAAATCTTCACCTACGCCTTGGGCAAACTCGACGATCGTGGCCGCATGTTTGTGAAACCCGGCGACCCCGTGTATGAGGGCATGATTGTGGGCATCCACAGCCGTGACAACGATTTGGTGGTGAACGCCACCCGCACCAAGCAGCTCACCAACTTCCGCGTCAGCGGCAAAGAAGATGCCATCAAAATCACCCCGCCCATTGATTTGAGCTTGGAATACGCCGTGCAATTCATCGAGGACGATGAGCTGGCCGAAATCACGCCCAAATCAGTGCGCCTGCGCAAACGCCATTTGAAAGAGCACGAGCGCAAACGCGCGGGCCGCAGCGCCGACTAAAAACGGCAGGGCAGGTATGGCCGCACCACAGCACACAGGGCAGACGCTGCGTATTGGCATAGCTGGTGCGGGCTTGTTGGGGCGCTTGCTGGCTTGGCGTTTGTGTCAGGCTGGGCATGAAGTGGCGGTGTTTGACCCTGCATTTGGGCCGCAAGCGCAGTTTGCCGATGGCCGCCCCGCTGGAGCCGTGCCGCAGGCGGCGGGCTTTACCGCAGCGGGGATGCTCAGCCCCATTGCCGAGCTCGACAACGCCGAGCCTGAGGTGGCGGCCTTGGGCTGGCGCAGCATCGCTTTGTGGCAAAGCTGGGCCGATGAGCTGGGTTTGGGGCCTGAGCACCTGACAGTGCAGGGCAGCTTGCTGCTGGCCCACCGCAGCGACGAGGGCGCGGCGCAACGCGTGCTCGAACGCATCAAAGCCGCCGAGCAAAGCCATGCTTGGCAGCAAGCGCTGCCTGAATACACGGGTGTGCAAAAGCTCAACCGCACGCAATTTCAGGCGCTGGAGCCGGCGCTGGAGCCTGTGGCCCATGCTTGGCTGCTGGGTGGTGAGGGCGCACTCGATACCGTGGCTTGGATGCAGGCACTGCACAGCCAAGCCGAGGCCGCAGGCGTGCGCTGGCACTGGGGGCAAAAGGTCAAGGCTTTAGAGGCTGATGGCCAGTTGCATTTAGAGCAGGGGCCAAGCCAAGGATTTGACCTTGTGGTGGATGCCCGTGGCGTGGGCGCAGGCGCGGCCATAGCGGGCGGCGTGCGTGGCGTGCGCGGCGAAACTGTGTGGCTGCACGCGCCAGCGCATGGCTTGCAGCGCCCCGTGCGCCTGCTGCACCCGCGCTACAGGGTCTATATTGTGCCGCGCAGTGCCGATGTGATTTTGATTGGCGCCAGCGAGATTGAAAGCTGCGATTACTCGCCCGTGAGCCTGCGCTCAGCCGTGGAGCTGATGACGGCGGCGCACAGCGTGCTGCCCGCTTTGGCGGAAAGCCGCATTCTGCATTTGGACAGCAACTGCCGCCCCGCCACGCCAGACAACAACCCCGTGGTGGCTTGGCAAGGCCAGCGCCTGCACATCAACGGCTTATTCCGCCACGGCTGGCTGCTGGCCCCCGCCTGCGTGGAGCAAGCTTTGGCCCAGATACCCGCTTGATTTAGCGCTGGCGCTGCGGCAGACCGCCGCCAGCCGCCCCTGGGCGATGGCCAGCAGGTGGGTGCGGCACGCCTTGCTGGGGCGGGCGGTAATAGGGGTCTTGCGGCGCCATTTTGCCGTTCAAGCGCAAACCCGGCGGGTAGTACTGGCCTTGAAAGCCTGTATGCGCTGGGGCGCGGTGGGCGTTGTAGTGCTTGTTGTGATGCGGCGGCGGTGGCGGCGGGTAATGGCCATATTGCTGCACCTGTATCGGCTGGCCCTGACCATAGAAACCCGAATAGCCGACGATGAAGCGATTGTCTGGCTGGGTATAGGTGCTGTGGTTTGGCGAAGTGCCAATCACAACTTGTGCATAAGTGCTGGCAGCGGCAGGCCCAGCCAGCAGCCAAGCTGCGGCGGCGGTGAGAAGCAAACGATGGGTTGTCATGGCAAAGCCCTCCTAAATGGTTCTCTCTTTAAACGAATAAGCCCTGCCGTATGCCGACAGGGCTTGTGTAAAGAATGGGCCGCGCCCCGCTTTACTTGAGGGCTTTGTAGCGCACGCGCTGGGGCTTGGCCCCTTCTTCGCCCAAGCGCTTGATTTTGTCGGCCTCATACTCTTGGTAGTTGCCGTCAAAAAAGGTCCATTGGCTCTCGCCCTCAGCGGCCAGAATATGCGTGCAAATGCGGTCTAGGAACCAGCGGTCGTGGCTGATGACCATGGCCGATCCAGCAAACTCTAGTAACGCATCCTCAAGGGCGCGCAGGGTCTCCACATCCAAATCGTTGGAGGGCTCGTCCAGCAGCAGCACATTGCCGCCCTTCATCAAGGTTTTGGCCAAGTGCAAGCGACCGCGTTCACCGCCAGACAACATGCCGACTTTTTTCTGCTGATCGCCGCCGTTGAAGTTGAAGCGGCCACAGTAGGCGCGGCTGGGCATCTGGAATTTGCCCACGGTGAGGATGTCCAGACCACCTGAGATGTCTTCCCACACGGTTTTCTCATTGGCTAAGTCGTCGCGGCTTTGGTCCACAAAGGCCAGATTCACGGTTTGGCCGATGCTGACTGTGCCGCTATCGGGCTGCTCTTGGCCGCCAATCAACTTGAACAAGGTGGATTTGCCCGCGCCGTTGGGGCCAACGATGCCGACAATGGCGCCAGGCGGGATTTTGAAGCTGAGCTTGTCAATCAGCAGGCGGTCACCAAAGGATTTGCTTACGCCGTCGAATTCAATGACTTCATTGCCCAAGCGCTCGGCCACGGGGATGAAAATCTCTTGCGTTTCATTGCGTTTTTGGTATTCAAAATCGCTCAATTCCTCAAAGCGGGCCAAGCGCGCCTTGGATTTGGCTTGGCGGCCTTTGGGGTTTTGGCGCGCCCATTCCAGCTCTTTCTTCAAGGCTTTGGCACGGGATTCCTCGCCCTTTTGCTCTTGCTCTAAGCGGGCGGTTTTTTGCTCCAGCCAAGTCGAGTAATTGCCCTTCCAGGGGATGCCGTGGCCACGGTCGAGTTCCAAAATCCAGTCGGCGGCGTTGTCGAGGAAGTAGCGATCGTGGGTGATGGCCACCACCGTGCCAGAAAAGCGCTGCAAGAATTGCTCCAGCCAATGCACAGACTCGGCGTCCAAGTGGTTGGTGGGCTCGTCGAGCAGCAGCATATCGGGCTTGGACAGCAGCAGGCGGCACAGGGCCACACGGCGCTTTTCACCGCCTGAGAGGTGTTTGATTTTGGCGTCCCACTCGGGCAGACGCAGGGCGTTGGCGGCAATCTCCAGCAGGTGCTCGCTGCCTGAGTCTGCGCCCGCAGCGGCGATGATGGCTTCTAGCTCGGCTTGCTCGGCGGCCAGCGCGTCAAAGTCGGCATCTTCTTCGGCGTAGGCGGCATAGACCTCGTCCAAGCGTTGTTGGGCGGCATTCACCTCGCCCATGCCGCTTTCCACCGCCTCACGCACGGTGTGCTCGGGTTCGAGCTGGGGCTCTTGGGGCAAATAGCCGATTTTGATGCCCGCCATGGGGATGGCTTCGCCCTCAATCTCTTTGTCCACGCCAGCCATGATTTTCAGCAGGGTGGATTTGCCCGAACCGTTCAGGCCCAGTACGCCGATTTTGGCGCCGGGGAAGAAGGACAGGGAAATGTCTTTGAGGATTTGGCGTTTGGGGGGAACCGTTTTGCTCACACGGTTCATGCTAAATACATATTGGCTCATGGCAATGCAAAGCAGGCGCGGCGGCGCTGCTGCTGGGTAGAAGAAAAAAACAAGCCCCCAGCCAAAGCAAAGGGGCGCAAAGTGCTGCGGCGATTATCGCCGATTGCGGCTCAAGCCAGTCGCTCTAGGGCCGCATACACGGCTGGGGCGCGGCGGCTTTGGCTGTCGGCCAGCCACTCTAGGGCCAGCATTTCTAGGCTGAGCAGCTCTGCGCCTTGGGCCGCCAAGCGGTCGAGTGCGGCCTCGTGGTCGCGGGTTTGTGGGCTGGCGCAGCAGTCGCTCAAAACGATGACATTCCAGTCCTCGGTGGCGAGTAAATCGAGCGCGGTTTGCATGATGCTGCTGTGGCTGTAGCAACCGGCCAGCAGCAAATCGCTGCGCGGCTCGGCGGCGGCTTTTTGCAAATGCTTGGGCAGGCTGCGGGCATTGCCCTTGGGGGCGGGCTGGGCTTGGCGCTCCAGCAGGGGCAGCAGCGATGCCCCCGCCACGCCAGCGGCGCTGTAGTGCTGGCGCAGCACATGCTGTTGGCCCTCGGCTTGCAGGGCAGCGGCGTAATCGCCCGCCCAAGGCGCATCAATGGCGCTGCTGCACAAGGGCACGGCAAAGACCTCGGCCAGTTCTTTGAGCACAGCAGCGCGTTGCTGCAGCACGGCGGCTTGTGGCAGGGCTGCCAAAAGCTGGCTTTGCCAGTCGAGCAAAAGGATTTGGGCGTGTTGGGCTTGCAGCAGCATAGACGGGGGCTTTAGTTGGCGTGGACTTTAACGGGGACTTGTTCGCTGATGCCCAAGGCATCAAACAAGGCGGCGACCAAGCGGTGGGCTTGTTGGAATTGGATGCGCACGCCTTCGGCTTTTTTCTCAATCACCCAGTTCAAAATATGGCCTGCCGCAGTGAAGTCGATGCGCATGAGTTTGGCGCAGTCGATGATGAGGTGGTTTTGACCTTGGCGTCGCTCATCCAGCAGGGCAAAGGTGCTGGAGGCATCGCCATGGATGTGGCCAGCCAAATCGACGCGGGCAAAAAACTGGGGCTCCAGATTGTTGCCGTGCAGGCTGTCGAACACGGTATCGCCCACAAGCACATCTTGCTCGCACTCGGCGGCATCCAGCGATTTGAATTTGTTTTGGCTGCGCTCCCAAGTGGGGGGGGAGACCTCATACAGAATGCAGAAATCGAGCGCCAGCAATTCAAAATCGGCGTCGCGCTGCATCAGGCGCATCATCAACAGGCGCAACTGCCAGCGTTGTTGTGGCGTGTCTTTGTTGGCATCGCTTGTGCCTTGTTTTAAGGCGGCCTCAAGGCTGGCGATGCCGCTGAAGTGCAGCTCAATCGGTTGATTGACCCATTCATTGCCCAAAATAAACAAGGCCATGACGGCATCGTCTTCAATGCGCTTGAGGGGGCTCCAATCCAAGCGCCAAGGTTGCGGCGTTTTCGCCAGCACAGCCTGCATGGTGGCCACGCTTTGCATACTCATGGTGGCGGGCGCACGCCAGTCGTAGGCGCGATCTTGCACGGCTTGGCTGCGCTGCAATGGGTCGATGTTGAGGATTTCTGGCATGGAAAACCACTGCGGCGCGGAACGCTGGAAACGCATAACGAAATGCTGGGCCAATTGCTCAAACGGGGTTTGCTGGCCGGTGGCGCGGTAGAAGTCGAACAGGGCCAGCCAAGTCGGCTCGTGCGATTGGCGCGTGCCGCTGTCTTGGATGTTGCCGAGCAAGGATTTTTCGGCGGCTTGGTCCTCACCATTGGCAAACAAAATGGCCGCTTCTTCGATTTCGGCATCGTGAATGATGCTGTGCTCCGTGACGATGAAAGACTCTGCTGCAAGGCCAGCGGCGGCGCTGTCCGAATCTTCTGGCGCGGCGCTCACGGGCTCGGGCGTTGGCGCTTCTTCGGCTAGGGCTATTTCTGGGATGAGGGCTGCTGGTAGGGCTGCGGCTGGCGTGGGTGTTTCTGCGGCCTGTGTCGGTTCTGGCGCAGGGGGCAAGGGTGCCGTGGGGGCATAGGCCATGGGGTCGCCAGGGATGTGCTTGAGCGGCTCAGTCGGCGCAAAGGCGTTGATGGTGGATGCTGGAATGCTGTCTGCAATAGACGGCTGGGGCGGTTCTTTGGCCGCAGGAGCGGGGATGTCCAGCGGTGTTTTTTTCGACTTCCACCAAATCTCAGACATTTGCTCCTCAATGTCATCGATTTTTTTGCGTGTGGCTTCGCGCTCTTCCACCGGCAGGGCGGTGTTGATGCTGCTGACGAAAAAAGAGGGGCGCAGACTGCCATCGCCAGAGCCGCTTTCGCGGCGGCGGATTTTGCGCAGGGCATCAAATTCGCGTTTGCGGATGTAGTCGTTGTGACGCTTGCGGTCCATCATGTCTTTGACCGCTTGCTTGGAATAGGCGACTTCGAATTGTTCGCCGTTGATGCTGCTGCTGGCGATGCTGTTGTCCAAATCGCCCCAGTTGGTGACGGGTTTGTTGCCGCCACCTTTGACCAGTTTGGCCACCTTAGAGAGGAAGCCGCCGCCTCCGCCTTTGCCTGTAAAGTCTGCCCCTGCCATTGCTTGTATCTCCTATCAGTCGCTTGCCATTATTGACCAAGCGGCCCCCGTTGGTGCTGGCCAGCGGGCTTGAAAAGCGGCCCGCTTGTGCGCTAATGCACAGAGGGCTCAGTCGCCAAATTGCTTTTGGCGCAGCTCACGGCGGGCTTGGGCTTCAAGCGACAGTGTGGCCGTGGGGCGGGCCAAAAGGCGGCGCAGGCCAATCGCTTCGCCTGTGTCGTCGCAATAGCCGTAGTCTTTGCTGTCGATGCGGGCGATGGATTGCTCGATTTTTTTCAGCAGTTTGCGCTCGCGGTCGCGGGTGCGCAGCTCCAGCGCGTGTTCTTCTTCAATCGTGGCGCGATCGGCTGGATCGGGCAAGATTTGGCTGTCTTCGCGCAGGTTTTGCGTGGTTTCGTCGGCATTGGCCAAAATATTGTTTTTCAGCTCAACCAAGCGGGCACGGAAGAAGGCCATTTGCGCCTCGTTCATGTAGTCGTCTTCGGGCATGGCCAGCAATTGCGCCTCGCTCAGCTCGCCCGTTGTTTGGGGTTTTGTAACGGGTGGTTTTTTCACAGGCGGTTTTTTGCTCGCAGGTTTTTTTTCTGCTTCAGGCGCTGCTGGGGGCTTTTTCTCGGGTGTTTTTTTGCTTACTTTGGCAGCGGCTTTTGTGGTTTCTTGGGCATCGCTGGCATCGGTTTTGGGGCTTGTTTTAGTGGTTTTTTTTGCAGTGGCCATAAGAGAACTCCAAAGAAAAGAGACAAATAAAGGGGTAGTAGGGCTGCCGCCAAGCGGCGCATCCTACCTTAAACGGTGCAGCGGTCCAAGCCTTGGCGCAAAATCTCTTGCGGCAGGTCGATGCCGATGAAGACCATTTTGCTTTCGCGGGGCTCATTGCGCTTCCATAGTGGGCCCAAGTCAGTGCCCATGAGCTCGTGCACGCCTTGAAAGATGACTTTCTTGTCTGTGCCTTTCATATTGAGCACGCCTTTATAGCGCAAAAGCTTGGGGCCATAGACTTGGATGATGGCGCCCAAAAAGTCTTCCAGTTTGGCGGGGTCAAGCTGTTTGCTGCTGCGATAGACAAAGCTTTTCACATCGTCATCGTGGGCGTGGTGGTGGCCGTGGTGGGCATGGTCATGGCCTTCGTGCGCACAATGGCCATGATCGTGGTCGCAGTCGCTGTGATCATGCTTGTGTTCGTGGCCGTGGCCGTGTTCATGTTCGTGCTCACAATGGCCGTGGTCATGGTCGCAATGGCTGTGGTCGTGGCCGTCGTCAGCTTGCAAAAACTCAGGTTCAACATCCAAGATGCTGTTGAGGTTAAAGCCTTTGAGATCCAGCACTTGGCTGATGGGCACTTCGCCGAAATGCACCACGGTTTGTTTGGCGCGGGGGTTGATGGCGTGCAGGCGCTCTTGTAGGCTGCGCAGTTGCACGGCGTTCACTAAATCGGCCTTGCTGATGAAGATTTGATCGGCAAAACCCACTTGTTTGCGCGCCTCTTGGCGGCTGTCGAGCTGCTGGTGGGCGTGGACGGCATCGGCCAAGGTGATGACGGAGTCGAGCATATAGGCTTCGGCCACTTCGTCGTCCATAAAAAAGGTTTGTGCCACAGGTGTGGGGTCGGCCACGCCCGTGGTTTCAATCACCACGCGGTCAAAGTGCAGCTCACCACTGCGGCGTTTTTGCGCCAAAGTCATGAGGGCCGAGCGCAAGTCCTCGCGGATGGTGCAGCAGACGCAGCCATTGGAGAGTTGCACGATTTGCTCCTCGGTTTCTGAGAGCAGGATTTCGTTGTCGATGTTTTCTTCGCCAAATTCGTTTTCAATCACGGCGATTTTCAGGCCGTGGTTTTCGCTCAGCACGCGCTTGAGCAAGGTGGTTTTGCCTGAGCCAAGAAAGCCCGTGAGGATGGTGGCGGGAATGAGTTGGGCGGACATGCGCGCTCCTGATGTGTCAAAAATTGCGCCCGATTGTAGGCGAGGGGAAGGGGGTAGAGCTTAGGATGCGGGGATACCCGTGAATTGAGAATGAGATGATGAAAAAACCGCCTTCTGACTGCCCCTGCGGCAGTGCCGCGCCCTATGCCGTTTGCTGCCAGCCTTGGCATGAGGGCCTGAGCCAAGGCCGCCCCGCGCCCACGCCTGAGGCCCTGATGCGCTCGCGCTACAGCGCTTATGAGCTGGGCCTGTTGGACTACCTGCTGGCCACTTGGCACCCTGCCACTGCGCCAGGTGATTTGGAATTGTGGCCAGTGAAGTGGCTGGGCCTGGAGGTGAAGGCCGCCAGCAGCCAAGGCGATGCGGGGGTGGTGGAGTTTGTGGCGCGTTACCGCGACAGCTCAGGCCGTGCCGAGCGCCTGCATGAAATCAGCCGCTTTGTGCGAGAGGGCGGGCAGTGGCTGTATGTGGATGGGCAATACCCTGAGGATTGAGGCGGCAGGCGCTGGGGTTTTCTGCGCTAAGATGCGCGGCTTGCTGGCCCGTTTTGGGTCGGCATAAGCACTCTGGGGTGCTGCGGCTGGTTTGCTGTGTCAAGCTGGGCCGTGGCTGAGATGGCCGCTGGGCCGAACCCAAAGAACTTGAACTGGCCAATACCAGCGTAAGGAGAGTGCTGAGCTTGTTGCCCTGAGCTGGTCTGCGCTATGCCGCAGGGCGGCTGGATGGGGCGGGCAGTGCTTTGCGCTGCGGCTCAGTTTTCGCTTGGCGCGGGTGGCCGCTTAGTCTAGAGGACTGCCATGAGCGCCACAGCAAACCCATCTCTTTCCATCAGCAAAACGGCCAAGCCCAGCTTGGACGACATCAACCGCATCACCCGTGCGCCTTTTCCAGCTTCCAGCAAGGCGTATATGGCGGGCTCGCGGCCCGATATTTTGGTGCCCGTGCGCGATATTGCCTTGAGCAATGGCCAAGCAGCCAGTGTGTATGACACCTCTGGCCCTTACACCGACCCCTTGGCCGACATCAATGTGCGCCAAGGTTTGCCCGCCTTGCGCGCGCCGTGGCTTGCCGAGCGCGGTGATACCGAGTTGTATGCAGGGCGCGCTGCCCATGTGCTCGATGATGGTGGCAAAAACGAGGCCGCCGCTGCGGAGCGCATCGCCCAATTGCGGGCTGAGGCAGCGGGTTTGCAGCGCCAGCCGCGCCGTGCCAAGGCGGGGGCGAATGTGACGCAAATGCACTATGCCCGCCAAGGCATCATCACGCCTGAGATGGAATACATCGCCATCCGTGAGAATGGCCGACTGGAGTGGGCCCAAGCGCATTTGGGCCAAACAGCGCGCGAGCAACGCCGCCGTGGCAATGGCTTGGGCACGCAATTGCCCGAAGTCATCACGCCTGAATTTGTGCGCGATGAGGTGGCCCGTGGCCGCGCCATCATCCCCGCCAACATCAACCACCCTGAGGTCGAGCCGATGATCATTGGCCGCAACTTCCGCGTCAAAATCAATGCCAATATCGGCAACTCGGCGGTCACTTCCAGCATTGAAGAAGAGGTGGAAAAACTGGTTTGGGCCATCCGCTGGGGCGCTGACAATGTGATGGATTTGTCCACAGGCCGCAACATCCACACCACGCGCGATTGGATTGTGCGCAACTCGCCCGTGCCCATAGGCACGGTGCCGATTTACCAAGCGCTAGAGAAAGTGGGCGGCGTGGCCGAAGACCTGACTTGGGCCATCTTCCGCGACACCTTGATTGAGCAGGCCGAGCAAGGCGTGGATTACTTCACCATCCATGCGGGCGTGCGCCTGCCTTTTATCCACCTGACGGCCGATCGCGTCACGGGCATCGTCAGCCGTGGCGGCTCCATCATGGCCAAGTGGTGCATGGCGCACCACCAAGAGAGCTTCCTCTACAGCCACTTTGAAGACATCTGCGACATCATGAAAGCCTACGATGTGAGCTTTAGCTTGGGCGATGGCCTGCGCCCCGGCTGCGCCGCCGATGCCAATGATGAGGCGCAATTTGCCGAGCTGCGCACCTTGGGCGAGCTGACGCAAATCGCTTGGAAGCATGATGTGCAAACCATGATTGAAGGCCCGGGCCATGTGCCCATGCACTTGATTCAAGAGAATATGGCAGAGCAGCTCAAGCACTGCCATGAAGCGCCCTTCTACACCCTTGGCCCGCTGACCATTGACATTGCCCCCGGTTACGACCACATTGCCAGCGCCATCGGCGCGGCCATGATCGGCTGGATGGGCACTTCCATGCTTTGCTATGTGACGCCGAAAGAGCATTTGGGCCTGCCCAACCGTGAGGATGTGAAGCAGGGCATCATGGCCTACAAAATTGCCGCCCATGCCGCCGATGTGGCCAAGGGCCACCCCACGGCGCGGGCGCGAGACGATGCCATCAGCAAAGCGCGTTTTGAGTTCCGCTGGGAAGACCAGTTCAATCTGGGCTTAGACCCCGACACGGCGCGGGAATTCCACGACGAAACCCTGCCCAAAGATGCCAGCAAAACGGCGCATTTTTGCTCCATGTGCGGGCCGAAGTTTTGCTCGATGAAAATCACCCAAGAAGTGCGCGAATTTGCCCACAACAAGGGCTTGAGTGAGGCCGATGCCCTGCAAGCGGGCTTGAGCGCCAAAGCCGCCGAGTTCAATCAGGGCGGCGGCGAGCTGTATGTGCCTGCTGAACAAACCTAAAGTCGCATTCAGGCCAGCAGTTTGGCAAAAGGCTGGGGCAGGCCCAAGGCGGGCAATTGCGCCAGCCCATGCCAAGCCGCTTGCGGCGGCAGGGGCAGGTTATCAGCCTTGGCTTGCAGCACATGCAATTGCAAGCGCCGATGCGTGAGCAAATGCGTGATGGGCGGCAGCGCCGTGTAGCCCGCCTGCTGGCGCAGGGCGGCATAGTCGGCCTCGCTGATTTCAGGCAGGGCATAAAGGCCGCCCCAAATGCCGCTGGCTGGGCGCTTGCACAGGGCGATTTCTGCGCCCGATTGCAGCCATAGAAAATACAAATTCATGGGCTTGATGGCGGTGCGCTTAGCTTTAAAGGGCAGCTCGGCCACACGGCCTTGGGCCAGCGCCAGGCAATCGCTTTGCAGCGGGCAAACGGGGCACTGCGGCTGACGCGGCGTGCATACAGTCGCACCCAAGTCCATCATGGCTTGGGTGTAGCGCGGCATGGTGTGGGGCAAATCTTCGGTGGGCAGCAGTGCGCTGGCCAAGGCCCAAAGCTCGCGCTTGGGCGCGGCTTGGCTTAAATCGGCACCAAACCCGCTGTGGCGGGCCAACACGCGGGCCACATTGCCATCAAAAATGGCGACGCGCTCGCCATAGCAAAAGGCGGCAATGGCGGCCGCCGTGCTGGGGCCGATGCCGGGCAGGCTTTGCAGGGCTTGCGCCGTGGGCGGAAATTGGCCGCCCCAGTCTTGCACCACCTGCTGGGCGCAGCGGTGCAGATTGCGGGCGCGGCTGTAATAGCCCAAACCCGCCCACAGCCGCATCACTTGGTCTTCAGGCGCGGCGGCCAAATCGGCCACGGTGGGGAAGTGCTGCAAAAACCGCTGGTAATAAGTCACGACAGTGGCCACCTGGGTTTGTTGCAACATGATTTCAGACAGCCACACGCGGTAGGGCGATTGCTGCCCCTGCCAAGGCAGGCCACGGCGGCCATGCTCGGCCTGCCAGTGCAGCAGGCGCTGGGCAAAATCTTGTGGCATGGTTTGGGGTGTGTTTAGGCGCAAAGTTCCAGCGTCAGCGGCGCTTGCACATTGCCCGCGTGCAGCAGCTTGTTGCCGTCGCGGCGCATGAGGCGGATGGTCATCATCAAGCGGCTGGCGCTGATTTCAGGCAGGAGCTGCATATTGGGCTCCATGCTGATGCGCACCAATTGGTATTTCTTTTGCTGCGACAGGGTTTGTTGGTACACGCCCTCTTGCACCATGATTTTTTGGCTGTCGGCGTTGTCACGCAGCAGGCGCAGCAGCAGGCGGATGGCCTCCAGCGTGGGGCGCAGCGGCTGCATCCAACTGCTCAGCTCCTCATGGCGCTGGGCCTGTGGCATATGCTGCCAAGTGTAGTAAGAGGGGTGGTCAAAAGAGCAAGCGCCTGCAGTGATATTGATGCGGCTGCGCACCGAGCTGAGCCACTCGTTTTTGCTGTATTCCAAGCTCAGCTTGCCCATTTGGGCGTTGTAATTGCGGTAGCAAGTGTCGATTTCGGCCAGCACAGATTCCACCAAATCGGCAATTTGCGGGATGTCACGGTAGCCCAAAGTGGTGCGGCGGTAGCGTTCAAGCTCGCGCAGCACATCGGATTTGAGGTCGGTGTGGGCATCGCACAAATCGGCGATATTGAACAGGGTCTTGATGGCGAAGTGGTGTGAGAGGGTGTCGCCCTTGGTCACCAGCTCGTTGTATTGCTGGGCCAAGTATTCCAGGCGCAGAAAAATGCGCACCTGCTCAAATAAGGGGTATTCGTAAACAATCACTGTCTTACTGGGCCTTCAACTGAGCGCAGCGGCCGTGCAGATGCGCTGCTTGCTGCCACGGCATCAATTGCATTTGTTGTCACGCATTTGCTGCGTGATTTGCGCGCGCTGTGCGTCTAGGGCGGCTTTGTCCATGATCACGCGCTCGCCTTTTTCGTTCAGCGTAGCAATGCGATGGCCCGAGTTCACAGTGGCCAGATTTTGGCGCAGGGCCTTGCAGTTTTCGGCCATGCGCTTGTCATCTTCTTGTTTGCGCTTGGCCTCTTGCTCGGCGCGTTCAGCGTCGATTTTGCGTTGGCGCTCATCGGCCAAGGCACGCTCCAGTTCTTCTTCCTTGCTCAGCTTGCCTTTGGCCTGGGGCGCAGGGCTGGGCGTGGTTTCAGTTTGGGCTGAGGTTTCTTGGAAGCCGTAAGTGGGCGCAGCCACGGCCTTGGCCTTGGGCGCGCGGGGCACATAGCGGCGGCCGTGGCCGTCGGTGAGGATGTTTTCTTCAGGCACAGAAGTGGGCGGTGCCACATCGCTGTAGATTTTGCGGCCCGAATGGTCGATCCATTGCCATTGCGCCAAAGCAGGGCTGCTGGCCAGAACAAGGCCGCCGAGGCTGAGGGCAAGCAAGAGTTGGGTGTGGATTTTTTTCATGGCGCTTCCTTATGGTCTCCAAAGGGGGCGGGTTGGCCCTGTGCATTGCGCCTGCATTTTCCTTCAAAAGCAGTGGCTTTGCTTGGCTTCGATATAGCGTTTGTTTATATCAATAACATTTCAATAGAAATGTCGCTCATTAGAATGGGCAAATAATACATCAGCTTCTGCCCCAGTTGACGCTGGCGGCTGGTGGTCAATGGCGTTTTCAGGAGTCAAAGTCAATGAAATTGGATCATATTTTGCAAGCCATCGGGCAAACCCCTGTGCTGCGTTTGCAGCGTTTGTTGCCCGCCTCATCGGAGGCATGGTTGAAGTTGGAGCGCAGCAATCCAGGCGGCTCTTTGAAGGACCGCATCGCTTTGGGCATGGTGGAGGAGGCCGAGCGCCAAGGCGTGCTCAAGCCCGGTGGCACCATCATTGAGCCGACCAGCGGCAATACGGGCGTGGGTTTGGCCATGGTGGCGGCGGTCAAGGGCTACCGCGCCATTTTGGTGATGCCTGAGAGCATGAGCGTGGAGCGCCGCCGCTTGATTCAAGCCTATGGCGCGCAGATTGTGCTCACGCCCAAAGAGCAGGGCACGCCGGGGGCGATTCGTCATGCGCAAGAGCTGCTGGCGCAAACGCCGGGCGCGTGGATGCCGCAGCAGTTTGAAAACCCCGCCAACCCCGCCGCCCATGCGGCCACGGCGGCAGAGATTTTGCAAGACTTCCCCGAAGGTTTGGATGCCTTTGTGACGGGCGTGGGCACGGGCGGGCATTTCAGCGCCGTGGCGCGGGCTTTGAAGGAGAAGTTTCCGCAGCTCAAAGCCTATGCCGTTGAGCCTGCCGCCTCTGCCGTGATAGGCGGTGGCGAGCCTGGCCCACACCCATTGCAAGGCATCGGCACGGGTTTTTTGCCTGGCAATTTTGACCGCAACATGATGGATGAGGTGGTGGCGATTGAAGGCGAAGAAGCCTATGACATGGTGCGCCGCGCCGCCCGTGAGGAAGGCGTGCTGGTGGGCATTTCTACGGGGGCGACGCTGGCGGCTATGGCCAAGGTGCAGGCGCAATTGCCTGCGGGTAGTCGCATTTTGGGCATGAATTACGACACGGGCGAACGCTATTTGTCGGTGGAAGGACTGTTTGTTGCTGATGCAGTGCATCCCTAGTGAAAACCCTAGGAAAATCGGCACTTTTTAACAAAAGAATGCCGTTAAAGTAGAGTCCAGCTTCCTTGCACGGCGCTAGGCGCCGCAGCAGGTGGGGTGAGGAGACAAAAGCTGCCGATGAGCAGCATACAAAGCCAGCCAGCGTGCTGGCTTTTTTTTGCGCTGGTTTTGGCGGCAGGGGTTTTAGCTGCTGCTGCGCCGCCCTTCAAGGGCGTGGGCCAAGGTGGCCAAGTCCACATATTCGAGCTCGCTGCCCGCAGGCACGCCCTGGGCCAAACGGCTGACCTTGAGGCCGCGCGCGCCCAGCACTTGCGCCAGCAGGTGGGCATGGGCCTCGCCCTCGGCGGTGAAGCTGGTGGCAATGATGACTTCTTTGAGCTCAGGCGCTTTGCTGCGCTCCAGCAAGGTTTGCATACCCAAATCACTGGGGCTGAGGCCGTCCAGCGGGCTGATGCGGCCCATGAGGACGAAGTAACGGCCTTTGTAGGCTTGGGTGCGCTCCATTGCGCTCAAATCGCTGGGGGTTTCCACAATGCACAACTGCTCGTCATGGCGCTCAGGGTCGAGGCAGAGGCTGCAAATGGGCTGCGCACTCAAGGTGTGGCAGCGTGCGCAGTTGTGCACCTGATCTAAGGCGTTTTGCAGGGCCTGCTGCAATTGCGCCGCGCCGAGGCGATCGTGCTGTAGCAAATGCACGGCCATGCGCATGGCGGACTTCTCGCCCACGCCGGGCAAGCCCTGCAGGGCATGAATCAGTTGATCAAGGGGCTGGGCGACAGGGGCAGACATGGCAAGCACAAAGCAAAGGAGGGTAGAGGGGCGATTGTGGCATTTTTGGCTTTGCTGCACCGCAAGATGGCAAGTTCAAAAAAATCAGGCATGATGTTTCTCAGCGATTGACTGCGAAAGTGTTTTCCTCATGTTTTTTCTTGGCCGTCCAGTTTGTTCCCCTCAGCCCGCCCTTGGTGCTGTGGGTGGGGCATTGGGGCGGCTTTTTTGTCTCTAGCCTCTAAGAAAGGAATGCTTTATGAACTTGATTGTGAGTGGCCACCATATGGATGTGACGCCCGCTTTGCGTGCTTACCTGGAGGAAAAACTGGGCTCGATTGCCCGCCATTTTGATCAAAGCCTGGATGTGAAGGTGACGCTGTCGGTGGAGTCTTCTAAAGACAAAAGCAGCCAGCACAAAGTCGATTGCAACATCCGCATGAAGGGGCAAGACATCATGGCGCAAAACCAAAGTGAAGACATGTATGCGGCCATTGATGGCTTGATTGACAAACTCGACCGCCAAGTCGAGAAGTACAAACAAAAACGCCAGCCCGTGCACGCCACCCCAAGTGGCAAGCTATAAACGGCTTTGACCTACCACAAGACCGCCAGTGTGCGGTCTTTTTTCTTGCCCAAGCATGTGGATAATGCCCATCATGCAGCAGTCTTTTGATTCAACGGATTTGGCGCAGCGTTCTCTCGCTGCGGTGTGGCACCCTTGCACGCAGATGCAGCAGGCCATGCGCTCTCCCCCCTTGGCGTTGGAGCGTGGTAGCGGCCCTTGGTTGTATGACACGCAGGGGCGGCGCTATTTTGATGCCATTAGCAGCTGGTGGGTGAATGTGTTTGGCCATGCCCACGCGGGCATTCAGACGGCCATCACGCAGCAGCTCGAACGCCTGCCGCATGCCATGTTGGCTGGCTGCACGCATGAGCCTGTGGTGGCTTTGTCTGAAAAACTCGCCGCCCTAACCGATGGGCATTTGGGCCATGCTTTTTACGCCAGCGATGGCGCCAGTGCGGTGGAAATTGCCTTGAAGATGTCTTTTCACTACTGGCGCAATGTGGGCCAGCCAGCCAAGCAGCGCTTTGTGTGCTTGCAAGGCAGCTACCACGGCGAGACCTTGGGCGCACTGGCCGTGACGGATGTGGCGATTTTTCGCAGCACTTATGATGCGCTGATTCAAAAACCTGTGCTGATTGCCTCGCCAGCCTGCGCCGACCCTGCCGAGCAAAATGCGCGCATGGCCGCTTCTTTGGCCGAATTGGAGGCGGTGCTGGCCGAGCAGAGCGAGCAGATTGCGGCGCTGATTTTGGAGCCACTGGTGCAGGCCGCCAGCGGCATGATGATGTATCCGCCTGAATATTTGCGCCAAGCGCGGGCCTTGTGTTCGCGTTATGAAGTGCATGTGATTGCCGATGAAATTGCCGTGGGCTGCGGCCGCACGGGGCGCTTTTTTGCCTGGCAGCACAGCCTGCCCGAAGCCGCGCAAAGCGCCGATTGGCCCGACTTCATCACTTTAAGCAAGGGCATCACGGGTGGCACGCTGCCCCTGTCTGTGGTGCTGAACAAGCCGCAGATTTACAAGGCATTTTTGAGCGACGACATGGCGCGGGGCTTTTTGCACTCGCACTCTTACACGGGCAATCCACTCGCTTGTGCGGCGGCGCTGGCGGTGCTGGCTGAATTTGAAAACGGTGCGTTGGCACGCCTGCCTGAGCAAGCCGAGCTGCTGCGCCAAGCGGTTGCGCCCTTGTGGGCCGATGCCCGCATTGAAAACCAGCGCCAAATCGGCTGCATCGCCGCCTGCGATGTGAAAGAGGCGTTCGCGGGTGAAGGCTTTAGTCAGCGCTTTTACGATGCGGCGCGGCAGCACGAGCTGCTCATTCGCCCGATTGGGCGCAGCATTTATGTCATGCCGCCTTACATCTTGAACGAGGAGTGGGTGGCATTCTTGCAGCAGGCTTTGCAGGCCAGCTTGCAACAGGCTTTGGCCGCACCTGCGGCGGCTGGGGTTGAGGCGGTGGCGATTTAAGTGCCCGTATTGTTCAGGCAGTATTTTGTTTTTAAGAAAGGGCGGCAGCCATGTCCATTGAGCTTTACAACAAAAACGGGCATACCTGCCTGATGATTTCCCACTTGGGCGAGGAAGCAGGCGAGGCCGTGCAAGCGAATCAATTTTTGGTGGTGCATGGCCAGACTGGGGCCTTGATTGACCCAGGCGGCAACACCTCTTACAACGAGCTGCTGCTGACCATTGGGCGTTACTTCCCAGTGCAGAACTTGGGCCAGATTCTGGCCTCCCATGCCGATCCTGACATCATTGCCTCTTTGGATCGCTGGATGACCAGCACGCAGGCCAAGCTGTATATCTCGCAGCTTTGGACGCGTTTTGCGCCGCATTTTTGCAAGCCTGGCAAGACGGTGGGGCGCATCATTGGCATCCCCGATGCGGGTATGCGCATCCCCTTGGGGGATACCGAAATGGTGGCCATCCCTGCCCACTTCATGCACTCGGAGGGCAATTTCCAGTTTTGGGATCCCGTCAGCCGCATTTTGTTCAGTGGTGATTTGGGCGCGTCTTTGGTCAGCGGTGCTGAGGCGGCTGTGCCCGTGACTTCATTGAAGCACCACATTCCGAAGATGGAGGGCTTTCACCGCCGCTATATGGTGTCCTCGCGCATTCTGCGTTTTTGGGCGAATATGGTGCGGCAGTTGCCAATTGACATGATTGTGCCGCAGCATGGCAGCCCCATGAAAGGCCCAGCCGTGGCCGAATTCATCGATTGGATTGAGCAACTGCATTGCGGCGTCGATTACTTTACCCAAGACCACTACCGTTTGCCTTAAAGTGCGGGGTTTTGCACCGTTTGCGCTTTTGCCATGATGCCCTTGCCTCAAGCCCTTTTTCGCCCTGTTGCCGCTGCTTTTTGCGCGGCCTCTGTGTTGTTGCTGGCGGCCTGCTCGGCCACGCCTGTGGTGGGCAATGTGCCGCTGGAGCGCAATGTCATCCCGAAAGAGGAGTTGGTCAACACCCTGCCCGAGCGCCCCGATGCCGATAGCCCACAGCGCACCACGGTGATTTTGGCCTTCTCAGGCGGTGGCACACGGGCGGCGGCCCTGTCTTATGGCGTGCTCAAGGCTTTGCATGAAGTGCCGCTGCCACGCCAGCCCAAGCACAGCTTGCTGACGCAGGTGGATGCCATCAGCAGTGTGTCTGGCGGCAGCTTCACGGCCAGTTATTACGCCCTCAAGGGGGCGGCCATGTTCGATGATTTTGAGGCCAAATTCCTCAAATACGATGTGGAGGCCGATCTCAAAGACAGCATCTTCAGCCTCAAACATCTGTTTTCTCGCGAATCGCGCTCGGCCAAGGCCATGCGGGTCTATGACCGCCAACTTTTTGGTGGTGCGACTTTTGCCGACCTCAAGCGCCCCGAAGCACCGCTGCTGATTGTGAATGCCTCGGACTTGGGCCAAGGTGCGCGTTTTTCTTACACGCAAGAGTATTTTGATTTACTCTGCGCCGACATCAGCCGCGTGCCCCTCTCACAAGCTGTCACGGCTTCTTCTGCTGTGCCCCTGGTCTTTAGCCCCGTGCTGCTGCGCAATTACCAAGGTTGCAGCACGCTGACGGGGCGCAATATCCAGCGCTTGGCAGCCCGCCATGATTTGCCCGCGCCCATGCTGCACAACTTGGATGTGCTCAGCCGCTATATTGAGCGCCCCGATGCCAAGTATTTGCACTTGATTGACGGTGGCGTGACCGACAACCTCGGCCTGCGGGCTTTGTACGATTTGATTGCCGCCCACGGTGGGCCAGAGCAATTTTGGCCGCGTTTGGGCAAGCCTGCGCCACGGCGCTTTGTGATTGTGACGGTGGACGGCATGCGATCGAGCGATTTGCAAGTGGGAGCCAAGCCTGAGGCGCCCAGCCTGCTGCAAACGGTGCAAACCGTGACCGATATGCAAATGGACCGCTACAGTGCCGATACCCTGAATATGGTGCATGAGAGCGCGAAAAACTGGGTCCAGCAGTGGTCAAAGCCGAATGCGCCTGTGGAGTTGTATTTTGTGCATTTGCACTTCAGGCAGCTGCAAGATGCCCGTTTGCGCGATGCCTTGTATTTGATTCCTACGGCCCTGACTTTGCCAGATGAGCAGGTCGATGAGCTGATTGCCACGGGTGGCGAGCTGCTGCGCGGCAATAGCGAGTTCCAGCGCCTGCTGCGTGATTTGGGTGCCACGCCCGCGCAGATCAAGGCTTTGGCCAGCCAACCTTAAACGCCCCGTGGCCGCACGCATTGTGCGGGGCATAAAAAAACGCCCTTGGCATAGCAAGGGCGTTGGGCTTGGGGGGCGCAGCGGGGTTTAGGCCGCAGGCTGTGGGTTGCGCAGGCGAATGTGCAGCTCGCGCAATTGTTTTTCATCCACCATGCTGGGCGCTTGTGTGAGCAAGCACTGGGCGCGCTGGGTTTTGGGGAAGGCAATGACATCGCGGATGGACTCGGCGCCAGTCATCAGCGTGATCATGCGGTCCAGACCAAAGGCCAAGCCGCCATGCGGGGGCGCGCCGTATTGCAGCGCGTCGAGCAGGAAGCCGAATTTCTCTTGCGCTTCTTCGGCGCTGATTTTGAGCGCATCAAACACTTTTTGCTGCACATCGGCGCGGTGAATACGCACCGAGCCGCCGCCCATTTCCCAGCCGTTGAGCACCATGTCATAGGCTTGCGAGAGGCATTGCTCAGGGGCGCTGGCCATGAGGTCTTCGTGGCCGGCTTTGGGCGCAGTGAAGGGGTGGTGCACGGCGGTGTAGCGACCCGCTTCTTCGTCCAGCTCGAACATGGGGAAGTCCACCACCCACAGCGGC
>CAZJBX010000015.1:0-57383 GCA_964544605.1 uncultured Burkholderiaceae bacterium | reverse complement strand
ATAGATCAATCCAATTGTGTATTTATGGGCATCCAAACATGTTTGCCACCTAACGTGCTAGCTCAGGGGCGCTGCGCGGCTTTATCGCGCAGCGTCCCTTGAAGCGCAGTGTTAGGTGCTTTATCGGTCGGGGCATGAAGGCCACTTGGCATAAGCGAAAACCCACAGCAGGACAAGACCTACGACTGGAACCAGCGAAAGTGCAACCCACCAACCAGAGAAGCCAGCCTTCTTAACCGCAGGGATAAATAGCAGGTTGGGAAGGAAAATGATGATGACAATAAGCCAATGCCAAATAGAGAAGCTGCCCATTTATTGCTCCTTGATGGCGTTAGCCTTGGTAGGCCAGTTTGCGAAAGACAGGATGGCCCCAACGATTACCACGCCAAGCCAAGGAATGAGTGCTAGCAGTGACAGCGCACCATTGAAACCGGCGCGTGTGCAGATACGCCAAAGTGGCACGATGATTAGAACCAGCGCGATTATTGCTCCCAAAAATTCCATAGTTCCTCCTGTGTGAATGAAGCACCTAACGCCTTGCTCAGTGGCAGTTTAAAGTGGTGCGTTTTTGCGAACGCAAAACAAGCGCCGCTTTAAACTGTCCGCTGGAGCTACTTGTTACATGATGTTTGTTAAAACAACTTAACTAAATCATGAATATTATTCTTTTTAGTTAACTCCGCAGATAAGGTTATATCGTTATAGATAATCCCTTGTATGGTTCTGTCAGAGTATGATAATTTTTCTGTTTTATCGCCAATAAGGAATTCCGAATATGCGGAGTTAATTTCAAAGTTATTTTTATTAACATCGAACATAACAGTGATTAATATACTTTTTAGATCATCAAAATTCTTTTGTTTTTTATATGAAGCCAATTCTTGTTGTCTATTAAAAAAGTAGCTTATATTTCGGTAGTCACCAATAATTCTTTCGTCTCCAATATAATCACTCTTACTGTCAATGCTTTCCATGCACTTAAGTAAGCTTGCTTGTACTTCTTGGTGTATTTTATTGTCAGAACTACTAAGCTTATGAGGGTTTCCTTGGAAAAAAACGCTACCGGAGTTGTCGAATTTATATTCCAGTTGCTTGCTTATTTGGCTGAGATCTTGAGTGTATTTATCAACCTCACTTTTATCTAGAAGAGAATTACTTGTAGCTTTATTAGCCGCTTCTAATAAAGTTTGATGGTATTGGTTTGCAAGTGATCTTAATTCATCTTCTGTCAATAAACTATCTTTCGCTTTAAACACAAGATCTTTAGACATTTTATCTATAAAGAACTCTGTTTTACATACATCCAATTGCAGCCTAGAGAGATAGTCTGCCTGCTCAATTTCTAGCTTACGAATTTTTAGTTTGTTGTGCTCATCTATTATTTTTTGGTTTTCTTTAAGAGCAGATACGATATCATTGACACCACTGACATTACAGGTAAATTGAACTTCAGCATAATCTTCATCTTCTTTGACAATCTTCCAATCTGTATTTTGGCAGCTGCTCCAGTTATCATATACAACTCCAACCGGTTTTACTTTGTCGTATTGCTTAAAAACACCAGACTTTACATTGCCTATCCAGTCATCTCCCGTGCAGGCGGACAGTAATACTGACTGCAAAATAATAGCTAGAATTAAAATATTTCTGTGACTTTTCATTGTTCATTCCTCAAAGTTAAAGTTGATTGTTTATTAGTGTATGCATAGTATCTTGGTACATGTAACGCGAAATTAAGGGGCTGGCGGAACGCCAGTCCCAGCAAGTGAAGCGAGCGAACTTGAATGCCTTGTTAGGGCATACTAAGAAGTACGCCCATTTCGATTTAGTGGCGGATTTAGACGTTTAATCAAAAACTCCTCAAGTGCTGGAGCTTCCCAAGTAGCATCGTCCGGTACAGCTATCGTAATTAGATATTTAGGATTCACAGTCCAATTATGATTAACTCGACATGTTTTCTCAGGTGTAAAGCCAAAATATGAAACCAAACGATTCCCTAAATTGCTGCTCATCGAGCTTTTTCCTACATATAAAAGATTCATACCCTCATCAAATACAGCATACACACCGGCACTCGATGAGTTAGGCCAAGTATCCGGCCATTTATGTTCAGCTTTTTCTACACCCGATGGGAACTCTGGAAATAGATCGTAAGTTCCGGAGATATTGTAAGCGGGCAGCCCTTCCCGCCTCCAATACAAAGTGTACTGTTCTACCTCGTTAAGAAACTCATTCTTTCCTAGCATTTTTCTTGTGCCCTAACGATAAAGCTAAGCGGCTGGCCGTAGGCCAGTCCGCTTGAGCGCCGGGTTAGGCGATTATTCGACTTGCCTACCTTTGTAGCTTTCATTGCTACGCAGCCTGCGCCAAGCTCTATCACCTCTCTCCCAGACCACCTTGCCTTCAGAGATTTTTCTAAATTCCTTAAGAACGTCTTTTCCTATAGCAAGATTTCCATTCTCATTTTTGTAAACAAAATCAGGGCCAAATTGGCTTTTTATTTTGTACACAACGGATTCTTGATATAGATATTTTTGCGTTTCGAAGTGATCGAACATCCATTCCGCAATGTCTTTTGCTGTAGCCAAGTGATTCTCCTAACGCTTGAGCTCAGCGGCGTTTGAGACGACGCCCGTTTTTGCGGTAGCAAAAATTGGCGGCGGGTCAAACGTCCGCTGCAGTGATTTGTTAGAGCGCATCTGCAACTTGCCAACCCTTATGTGTCATATCGAACATCTCGCCTTTCGATCCCGTTGGCTTAACGAGCCCCTTTTCCATCAGCTCCTCTAGCGCGGCCTCGTATTTAGAGTACTCCCGGGAATTCTCTGAACCAAAAGACTTTCCGCCCGCTTGAACAGAACGCCCCCCTAAGGTTTGCGGCTTGATTATCGTTCCGTTCTTGTTCTCTGAAGCTGCCTTCAAAATCTCTACCGCTTCATTGGAAAGGTTGTAGGCAGTAGGTTTCCCGAATTTCTCTTGGTCTTTGAGTTGAGACGAAAGTTGATCGCGTTCACGCCGGAGCTTTTCTAGCTGTGCAGCCAGCTTCTCCTTTGCTTCATCATCCTCAATTCCCGCAACCTCCTCATCGCGCTTCGCCCGTTCAATTAGCTCCTGCTCTTTAACAGCGAATAGTTCAGAACGAGACTCTTCGAGCTTGGTTTGATAAATGGTCTTTTTGTGCTCTGCTTCCAAATATAGAACGTCGATAAGTTCGGACGGCTTTCTAGAAATAAGCCCAAAGAGATACTGCACCCAATGCGCCGAGACAGCGACCACTGCACCAACAAGCAATGGCCAAACAAATAGTGTGTAGTGACTTGTTATGGAATCAAAGGCTGCTAGGCGATCCTGAGGAGTGCCCTTAGTGGCCACAAGAAGAAAAATCCCGCGCCAGTTGAACGCAAAAAACGCAAGGATTGCGTATCCGAAGTATGGTGTCTTGATTCTAGCGCTAACGGCATCGATCACGTCTTTCATCTTGTCGGTTTCCTCCAACCTGCTAATGCGCTCTAACGCTGCCAGCATGCGCGGCTACGAAATGGAGGCGAAGCCGCAATGCAGTAGGCGTCGCCGTGCCTGGCCTTGTTAACACTGGTACTCAATGCCATCGCCTGAAATCTTGACCACATTCGCTGCAACCAACTGATTTAGTTGATTCTGAATTGCAACCTCGTTTCCCTTCAAGCCCAAGTGAGAGGCAATATGATTGCGCAGGCTTGTGACCTTTTGCGGACGTTTCTCTTTAGGCTTGGAAGTGAGGCTGTGAACCAGTTTTTGCGTATCCGCAGGTGCACTCGCAACTTTTACCTGTTTACACGGACGGCCGCCATTTTTGATATGCGCAATTAACGGTGAGAAACCGGTGTCGTTACTCACGACTTCGAAGGTAACTCCCTGTGGAGCCTCGTTGTCAAACTTGCCAAGGTAGTATGCTAGATGAAAATCCAGATTATTTGCTTGGGTTGCCTTGAGCTGAACCACCACAAGATTAATCGGCTTATCATACTTAGTGTCGGTGAAATCCAACCGTGGCTGCTTGGCTCCGAGAAACACAATTACCCGTTCATAGCTCGAAAGATCGACCTTGCCGAGACTTCCGACGTTCTCGTAATCAATAAATGCCCATTTCATGGTCGATCTCCCTGAGTGTTAACGTTTGACATGAGGGGCGACCAAGGGCGCCAGCCCTTGGACGTCCCCCTCGATGGAAGGGTTAGGCATCACTGCGTGTTCGCTCGAATGCCTGGCGTGTTTGAACCATGTACACGGCTGGACCATCTGGGGTGGTTACGGTACCTTGCCTCTCAAACCCCGCTTTCTCGTAGCATCGGATCGCTCGCAAGTTGCTCGGCGACGGGTCCGTTTGGATCTTGGTGACCTCGGGATCATTGAACAGCAACTCAACCAGAGCTCGAACCAGCTTGGTTCCCAAGCCTTTGCCCAGTTGTGATGCATTCGCCAGTGACTGGTCTATTCCGCGTACTCCTGGATCGGTTTCTTCTTCCCACCATCCGTCCCCGCTTCCAAGAGCAACGTACGACTGGGCATACCCAATCGGCTCTCCATTCAGCATTGCAATGTATGGAGTGACGGACTCTTGCGCTAAAACGCTTGGCAAGTACTGTTCCTGTACGTCAGCAAGTGTCGGGCGTGCTTCTTCTCCGCCCCACCACTCGACGATATGAGATCGATTTAGCCACTCATAGAGCATCGCAAGGTCATGCTCAGTCATGAGGCGCAGTGTGACGGAATCGTTGCTGTTGGTCACGATGCTGTACTTTGTGATGCCTAACGTTGGAGTTAAGCGGCGCGGCTTACCGCGTCCGCTTGAACGACTTGTTATGCGTTTTTTACGCCGAATATCTCAAAATATTGCGAATCTAGTTCTTGTAAATCTGATTCTGTAATTTCACATGATTTTGACTTTTCGTAGAGGTCTTTCACTATGGTTGAGACCAAGTCAAGTTTATTGGCAGGCGGAATAATTATTGGCAGCTTTTTTATGTAGTTTGAAGAGTTGTTAGTGCTTGCGTTGATTGTTCTGATTAGGTTATTGCAGACCTTTGAGTTAAAGAAGCCTAATAGATAAATTAGTAAGTGCTGCTGCTCTGGCTTTGGAAAAATACCAACAATGGATTGATCGAAGAGCCTAAAATCAATCAGCGCGCCAGTAATGGTGCTTGATGAGACCATTGGGACGGCAATTCCTTGCTTAAAATAGAATTGAGAATTCTGGAACCGCGCCTTTTTCTTATTTACTATCTTATAGTCATGTATTGCCTCTTTGCTCCAATCCATGAACCATTCTGATGGCTTGTAGAATCTCTTGTTGCCGCCTTTAACAATTGGAACCCAATGTTTTGGTCCTGCAATTCCATCAAGAGGTGGATTGGATTCGTATTTCTTATTGCAGATTAGATTTTGTTCGATAGCAGCATATTTTTTTGAACCTCGCACAACGTTGCTGCCCCTCTTTAAATAGTGGGCATCGTTACCTGAATAGAAGCCAGTAACAACGTCACAGACATCGCCGATAGTGAGGCTATTGTTATTTAGAATTCCTTTAACCCATGAATCTGATGAAAGATAAAAGGACAAGGAAGGATTGCTCTTCAAATCTTTATAGAGAAGTTCTCCGGCTTTAAATTTCACTTTTTTATCAGTTAGCAGGTCGCTTAGATTTTCAGGCTGTTGAAGGCCTCTATAAACAGGGAAGCGCCAAGTATTTGATGCTTTTTTCTTCACGACAGAAATGATTGAAAGTCCTGCGTACCCAAAATTTACGCCGGGGAAAAACTTGGATGGGAAAAGCGTCAAAGACTCAATTGTGTATTCTTCGATAAGCTGCTTTCTAAGCCCCTCATGCATATGAAGGGTTAGAAATGTATCTGGGACAATAAATACCAAGCGTCCGTTTTCTTTCAGCATTTCCATCGATCTAACCAAAAACAGGCCATAAGTTTCTTTGGCGTATATTTCTGGATAAGCAGCTTTGAGCTTGGCTCTCTTTTCGGGGGATTGGTACGCTCCATACGGAGGATTTGCAATGACTCTGTCATATGAAACTTTATTATCAATGAATGCAAAGTCAGCTTTCTGAACAGTAACGCACTTTTCTTCTGAGTATTTCTTGGTTAGATTCAGGGCGCTTTCGTTATTAATTTCAAATGCTGATATATGTACTTTGTGCCCACTTTTAAGGATTTCATCAATGAATGCACCGTCGCCAGCGCATGGTTCCATAACTGACATGCCATCACTGCAACTCAACAGGCTAACCATGTAGCCTGTGATGTGGTTGCAGTGAGTGTAAAATGCCTGAAATTCGTTTTGGTTTCTCTTTGCTACGGCTACCATGTTAGATACTTCGTCAAGTCGTTTTCTTCAAAATATGCATGGGTTTCTCTTGATAGATCTTCGCTCCATGAGATGTTTTCAGTTATCCATTGAGCTAAATTAAAACCACTGTATTCATGAATTTTAGCGTAGCTTTCATTGCCGCAATATACCCCCCAAATACCTGAGTTTTTCAAGGTCTGAAGGTAGTGGTTATTGTCATCTTCATTTGCTCGAACAAAAAGCATGCACTCATTGTTTGTTCCGACAATGTTTTTGTAAATTGACGCAACCAACAAAAGACGATTCGTATTTCCCTTTTCGTTTGACTGAAATCCGCTTTTGAAGTCAACATTAAATTTTTCATGGCCAATTCTAAAATGAAGATCAAGCTCTAGCTTAATTTCTCCAGAGGTAACCAAGCTCCAGACCTTGTCGTAGTATATTATGAGTTGCGTTTTCTCTTCATCACTTAAAGCTAAGCTGAAAATGTATTGACGTATTTCTTGTTGTAGCTGTTCTTTAACTTCAGAGAATAATGGCGGTTCATACAGCTCAACATCATTTCGAACTGGGTAATCAAAGCACAGTTTACAAAATGGCTCCCATAACTCACCAATTCTTCGCGAAAATGCCATGTACTCATATGGCCATACCATATTTCTGAACTCAATCATTACAACATACGAGCAGTAAGTGACAATGAGTATGTTCTTTAAAACCTCATCTTTTCCCCATCCTTGTGCCAAAGCGCGCTGAAAGATGATTGTCTTCAAATTTGTTGTTGTAAGGGCTATCGCCTTGTTTATTGCTGCACCGCGCTCTTTAAAATCTCTTTCGCCATGAATCCTGATAATTTCCCCGTGTGATTCGGATGCTCTGTCACGTAAGTACCTTAGAATTTCGGCTTTTTGAGTATAGAGATTTCTTGTTACCTGCATATCCATTTTTAACTCTCAGTAAATGTAGCAATGTTGGACGATGGGGGCGCATAACGCAAAGCGCACCGGCGCCCTTGGCTCAGCGAAGCGGAGACAAGGGCGTCCGAGTGCCGCGTTTTGTTAGCTATCATGACTTGCTGCGCCCAAACTCTCATTTCTATCCATTATCGAAAAACATTCAGAATATGACGAAATTTTGGTGTACGATTCCAGTTTCTCAATAGTTTCTTTTGGATGCTTTAGGCTGATGTTTAACCAAAAAAACATTACAAGAACCGCACCGAATATGGCAGACAAGGACGTTAGAAAAGCACCTTTCAAGCTAAATAACACTGGAAAAAAATTGTCAAGAGAAATATTGAAACTCCCTTCAGGATTTACCGGCATGAAGCTTAATGGGTATACAACCCCCAAAAAAAACAACATTGTTACTAAAATTAGCGCGTAAGTAATTTGTGGCGACGACTCGGGGTTACCTTTTATCGAATCAAGCATATCCGAAGCTAGACGCATATGATGCCTAGCCTCCCTAGCGACGCTATCGATCGCATCTCTCTCTTTTTGAAGGTTTTCTATCAAGTCCATGTTCAGCAATGAGTAGTTGGGAAGCTTTTGGTAGGAAGCAGCGCGCTGCCTAAGTGCTTCTCGCTCGGCGTCTAGCTTTGTCTTATGCCTTTCTATTGCCAAAGAAATTCTTTCAAGAATTTCCTCGCGTGGCGAAAAGTCCGAAAAATTCAATTGATCGAAATACTGTTCTGGAGAGAGGTAATTTTCGTCTTCAAAAAGCTCCTCTAGTTTTTCATACTGTCTATTATTTGTGTGTTCGTTATACCATCCGAAATACAAGCCATCAGCAGCATCGACGGCCCTTCTGCACTTAGTCAATGTATCTCTGCACTTGTGCACTTTCTCTGAATAGGTCGACTGATTGCTCAGAATCTTGGTTATTATAAACGCACCAAATATACCTACAATGGCTGCCGATGACTGTGATAGTGAACTAAAGAACCAATTCCAATCCATAGCTAAAAAGTTCCTGCTTGATGGCTAACTAGAATTAGACGACAAGGCCACGATGCCTTACCGTCGGATAAACAGGCTGCATGGTACACGAAGCCAAAGGGGCACTTGGATGCTTTTCGTTTAGGGCCGCCTAAAAATTGACGGATGGATTAGGCATTGTGCCATTTACAAAAGCAAGCCCAAGCCCGCAGCTTGGCTGCCTTGGTTGGGCTTTGGGTTGAGGCTTTGGTGTAGCCGTGCGGTTTAGCGCCTGAGTTTGGCAAAGGCATCGGCCATGGCGTTGTTGCCCATAGGGGTGTTTTTGTTGCCATAGTTGCCGCCACCGCCATGGCGGGCTGGGCGTTGGCCGTGGCTGTTGTCGCGGTCTTGGCGGGGGGCGGTTTTGCCGATTTCGGCATCGAGCCGCATGCTGAGGCTGATGCGTTTGCGCGGCACATCGACTTCCAGCACTTTGACTTTGACGATTTGCCCGGCTTTGACGACTTGGCTGGCGTCTTCCACAAATTTATTGGCGAGTTGGCTGACATGGACAAGGCCGTCTTGATGCACGCCAATATCGACAAAGGCGCCAAAGGCAGCGACATTGCTGACGGTGCCTTCGAGCACCATGCCGGGTTGCAGGTCTTTGATGTCCTCTACGCCGTCGTTGAAGCGGGCGACGACGAAGTCGGGGCGGGGGTCGCGGCCCGGTTTTTCCAGCTCGGAGAGGATGTCTTTGACGGTGATGACGCCAAATTGTTCATTGGCAAAGAGCTGGGGGCTGAGTTTTTGCAGGCTGTCGGCGCGGCCCATGAGGGCATCAATGGGCTGGCCTGCGGCTTGCAAGATGCGCTCAACCACGGGGTAGGTTTCAGGGTGAACGCCGGTCATGTCTAGCGGGTTGCTGCCGCCGCGAATGCGTAAAAAGCCTGCCGCTTGTTCAAAGGTTTTGGGGCCAAAGCCGGTGACTTTGAGCAGGTCGGCACGGCTGGCAAATGCGCCATTGGCTTCGCGCCAAGCGACGACATTGCGGGCGGTGGTGGGCGATAGGCCAGAGACGCGCGCCAAGAGGGGGGCCGAGGCGGTGTTGAGGTTCACGCCGACGCCGTTGACGCAGTCTTCGACCACGGCATCGAGCGATTTGGCCAGTTGGCTTTGGTTCACATCGTGCTGGTATTGGCCCACGCCGATGGATTTGGGGTCGATTTTCACCAACTCGGCCAGCGGGTCTTGCAGGCGGCGGGCAATGCTGACGGCGCCGCGCAGGGCGACATCGAGTTCGGGGAATTCTTTGGCGGCCAGCTCGCTGGCGGAATAGACGGATGCGCCCGCCTCGCTGATGACGACTTTGCTCATGTTGTGGCCGGCTTGGCCCAGCAGTTGCACGACTTCGCCAGCGAGTTTGTCGGTTTCGCGGCTGGCCGTGCCGTTGCCTGTGGCGATGAGGGCGACGCTGTGCTTTTGGCACAGGGCGGCCAGCGCCATGAGGCTGCCGTTCCAGTCGCGGCGGGGCTCGTGCGGATACACGGTGTCGGTGGCCAGCAGTTTGCCCGTGGCATCGACCACGGCGACTTTGACGCCAGTGCGGATGCCAGGGTCAAGGCCCATGACGGCTTTGGGGCCAGCGGGGGCGGCCAGCAGCAGGTCGCGCAGGTTGTCGGCAAAGACTTTGATGGCGGTGCTTTCCGCCGCTTCGCGCAGGCGCTGAAACAGATCGCGCTCTAGGCTGAGGCTGAGTTTCACGCCCCAAGTCCAAGCCACGGTTTTGCGCAGCAGGTCATCGGCGGCGCGGCTTTGGTGGCTCCAGCCCAAGTGCCGCGCAATGCGGCCTTCGGCCAAGGCTTTGGCGGCGCGGCTGGCTTCTAGTGGGCTGAGGCTGGGGTCTGTGGGCAGCTCTAGGCTGGCGTTGAGGTATTCCAGCCCACGGCCCCGAAAGACGGCCAGCGCACGGTGCGAGGGCACACGGGCGAGGGGTTCGCTGTAGTCAAAGTAATCGCGGAATTTGGCGACTTCGGCATCGTTTTCGTCGGCTTTGTCGGTTTTTTTGCTGACCAATTGGCCCTCTTGCCAGAGCCATTCGCGCAGCAATTGCACCAGCGCCGCGTCTTGCGCCCAGCGTTCGCTGAGGATGTCGCGCACGCCGTTCAGCACGGCATCCACGGTGCTGAAGTCGTCGCCCGCTTCGGTTTTTTCGGCCAGCACATAGGCTTGGGCCTCGGCGTTGGGGTCGAGCGTGGGGTCGGCAAAGAGGGCGTTGGCCAGCGGCTCAATGCCCGCTTCAATGGCGATTTGGCCCTTGGTGCGGCGCTTGGTTTTGTAGGGCAAATACAGGTCTTCCACCTCTTGTTTGCTGGCGGCGGCCAAAATTTGCGCGGCCAGTGCGGCGGTGAGTTTGCCTTGCTCGGCAATGCTGGCGAGTACGGCCTCGCGGCGGGCGGCGAGCTCGCGCAGATAGATTAGGCGCTCTTCCAGCGTCCGCAGTTGGGTGTCGTCCAGGCCGCCTGTGGCCTCTTTGCGGTAGCGCGCAATAAAGGGCACGGTGGCGCCGCCGTCCAGCAGCTCAACAGCGGCTTTGATTTGGGCGCTGCTGGCTTTGACCTCAGCGGCCAAGGTGTGGGTGATGTGCGCGGCGGTGGCGGCGGGGTCGGGCGTGGGGGCGGGAATGAAGGCGCTGGTGTTCATGCGGCGGTGCGGGCAAATGAGGGGTTGAAAAGGGGGCTATGTTAGCGCCATGCGGCATGAAAAAAACCCGCCAGCGCAGCGGCTGGGCGGGCGCATGGGCAGGGGCTGCGGAGCTTACTCAGAGGGCAGGCGGATGTCGGCCAGCTTCCAGCTCAGACCGCTGCGGCGCAAGATGAATTGCGTGTTTTTGCCCTCGGGTTCTTGCAGGGTGACGGCAAAACGGCTGAAAGAAAGGTAGGACATTTTTGCGCCTTGAAAGGGGCTGGGCTTTTTGAGGTCTTCGCCAAAGCTGTCGAATTCAAGCGCAGGACGGTAGCCCGACATCAAAGTGCGCAGCCCTGTGGGGCTGAGGTAGGCATCGACCACTTTGTCCACCATCATGCTGGTCAGGGCCATGCTGAAATGCGCAAATGCGCCGTGGCTGTCGTTGGCGCTGTGCTGCAATTGCTGCGCAAAGCGCAGATTCATTTGGTCTTTCAGGCTGGAGCGCAGACGAGGCGAATCAATATAGGCGGCCAGCGCTTGGCTGTCTTGCGCTTGTGCCGCAGATTTCATGCGCTCGACGGTGAGGTAGGGCGCAGCCACGGCGTAGCTGATGAGCAGCACGGCCACAATAAGAGCCAATAAACGACCTTGACGCATGGTTTGAGTCTCCTGCAAAGGCATAAAAACGCCCAGTTAAGTTGGGCAAGGCAAACGCAAAAGCATAGCGCAAAGCCCAAATTTTTGCACGGATATAAATTGTGCAAGTTCATTTATTCGTTGATGGATGAGGCATTTATTTTGCCTGTGCAAATGCTTTTGGGCTCAGTTTAGAAAAGGGCGCTGCGCAGTGTGTTGTGCCCTGTGCGGCTGGGGCGGCCAAACGGCAGTGGCGCAGCGGATAATAGCCGCCCATGAGCCTGACACCGCAACACCCCGCTTCATCCCCTGCCCCAGCCGCTGTCCCAGCCGCCGCTGGCCGTGGGCAAAATTTGGCCGATTTGATGCAGGCTTTGGCCCGCAGCATGATGGCGATTCAAGGCGGGCAGTCTTGGGGGCAGGCGGTGGCCGATGTGCCCAATCATTTGCGCCCCGCTGTGCAGAGCTTGGGCTTTACCGCGCTGCGGCAGTGGGGCCGCGCTGAGGCTTTGAAGCAGATGCTGGTGAGCAAGCCGCCGCCGCCTTTGGCCGATGCGCTGCTGTGCAGTGCGCTGGCTTTGCTGAGTTTGCCCGAGCCGCCTTATGCGGCGCACACCTTGCTCAATGAAACCGTGCAAGCGGCCAAGTCGCATGAGGAGACGGCGTTTCAAGCGGGTTTTATCAATGCCTGTTTGCGCCGTTTTTTGCGCGAGCAAGAGGCCCTGATGCGGCGCAGCGACAGCTTGGCGGCGGCGCGTTGGAATTACCCCAATTGGTGGCTCAAGCGCCTGCAACAAGATTGGCGCGCGCAGTGGCAGCGCATTGCAGAAAACGGCAATGCCGCTGCGCCCTTGCAACTGCGGGTGAATGCGCTGCAAACCCAGCGCGATGATTTGCTGGCGCGTTTGCAGGCCGCCGGCCACAGCGCCACGGCCTTTGGCGAGCAGGGCATTGCGCTGGCCCGCCACGGCGATGTGACGGCTTTGCCCGGCTATGCCGAGGGCGAGTTCTCGGTGCAAGATGCGGCGGCACAATTGGCCGCGCCCCTGCTGCTGCAAGGCATGCAAGCGGCCAAGGGCCGCCCCCTGCGGGTGCTGGATGCCTGCGCTGCGCCGGGCGGTAAAACCGCGCATTTGCTGGAATATGCGGGGCAGCACGGCCTGCCTGTGGCGCTGACGGCGGTGGAGGTGGATGCGCTGCGCACGGCCCGCATTCATGAGAATTTGCAGCGTTTGCAGTTGCAAGGTGCTGAGGTGGTGGTGGAAGATGCCGCCGCCTTTGCGCAAAAAGCGGCAGAGCAGGGCCAGCGCTTTGATGCGATTTTGCTGGATGCGCCGTGCTCAGCCTCGGGCATTGTGCGCCGCCACCCCGATGTGCGCTGGCTGCGGCAAGAGGCTGATGTGCTGAATTTGTCGCGCCTGCAAGCCAAGCTGCTGCGCGCGGCGTGGGCACTTTTGCCCGTGGGCGGGCGGCTGCTGTATTGCGTGTGCTCGGTGTTCAAGGCCGAGGGCGAGGCGGTGTTGCAGTCGTTCCTTGAGCGCAACACAAAAGCCGCGCTTTTGCCTTCGCCGGGGCATTTGTTCCCGCAAAACGGCGGGGCTGACGCGGCGATGTCCGACAATCGGGACTGCTCTGAATTTGCTTGGATTGATACGGTCGCCCACGATGGTTTTTACTACGCCTTGCTGGAAAAACACGCTACGCCGCAGGCTGCCCAGCCTAGGGCTGCTGCTGTGCAGTTGGCTGCTAGTGGTCGGCCTGTGCTGCGTGCCAGCGCCCGCCCAAGCGCAAGCAAAGGTGCAGGCAAAAATGCAAACCAGCGCCGAGGTGCGCGACGCTAAAGTGCGGCAGTGGCAGCTCTCGCCTGAGGCCGATGGCCTGCAATTGAGCGCCAGTTTGGATTTCGGCTTGGGGCAGGCTTTGCAAGATGCTTTGCACAAAGGCGTGCCCCTGCATTTTGTGGCGCGTGCCGATGTGCGCAGCCCGCGCTGGTATTGGCGCGACGGCAAAATCGCCCGCGCTGAGCGCCGTATGCGCCTGTCGTATTCGCCCTTGTCGCGGCGCTGGCAGCTCACGCCCCTGCATGGCGGTGGCAGTGCGGAGGTCAATTTGCGCCTGACTTATGCCAGCCTTGACGAGGCTTTGGTCGCCGTGCGCCACATCAATAGCTGGACGATTGCGCCAGCGCAGCGCCTGAAGGCAGGGCAAGATTACGAGGTGCATTTCCACTTCTACCTTGACTTGGCGCAATTGCCCAAGCCCTTTCAAATTGGCCTGAACGCGCAAAGCGAATGGAAGATTGACGCGCGCGCCAGCCGCAAAGGGGTGTGGCCCGCCCTGCCCATGCAATGAAGCCCAGCGGCGGCGGCCTGAGTCGCTTGTTGCGGCGTTTGTGGCGCGGCTCAGATGGGCCGCTGCACCGCCTGCGCAGTTTGCCCGTGCTGGTGCTGCTGACGGCGGCTGTGGGCTTGGTCACTTTGGGCAGCTTGCTGTTTTTGCTGCTGGTGGTGAGCCACAAGCAAAACCTGTTTGAACGCCATTACCAGACCCTGCTCTCTATCAATATGGGCGTGGGCGCTTTGCTGCTGGGCATTGTGCTGTGGGGCTTGTGGCGCTTGGTGCAGCGCCTGCGCCAAGGCAAATTTGGCGCGCGCCTGATGCTCAAACTGGCCATGACTTTTGCCTTGGTTGGTCTGCTGCCCGGCGGCGTGATGTATGCCGTGTCTTATCAGTTTGTGGTGCGCTCTTTGGACCACTGGTTTGACCAAGAGGTGGAAGGCGCGTTGCAAGCGGGCTTGAATTTGGGTGCGGGCACTCTGGACAATCTGGCGCTGGAATTGGTGCAACGCGCCAAGGTGGCCACAGGAGATTGGGCCGAGCAAGCTTTGTATGGGCCGAGTTTGCAGCGCCTGAGCGAGCAATTGCGGGCTGATGATTTGCAACTGTGGTCGGCGCAGGGGCAATTGCAAGCGGCGCTGGGCACTTCGCGCTTTGAGCTGGCACCGCAAGGGCCAGACGATGCCGTGCTGCTGGAGCTGGGGCAGCGTGGTTACAGCACACAAATTGAGGGATTGGATGAGTTGAATGAGGCCCGCCCGAGTGCGGCGGCCTATTTGCATTTGTGGGCGCGGCTGCGCCCCGAGGCCAACCCGCGTCTGAATTTGCAAGGCAGTGGCCAAGGGCAAATGCTGCATGTGGTGCAGCGGTTGCCTGCCGAGCTGATACACAATGCCCTGCAAGTGCAAACCGCCTACCGCGAGCACCAAGAGCGCGCGCTGGCCCGTGAGGGGCTGCGGCGCATGTATATCGGCACTTTGAGCCTGAGCCTGATATTGGCTTTGTTTGCGGCGATTTTGCTGGCCGTGCTGTTGAGCAACCGCCTCATGCGGCCCTTGCTTTTGCTCAACGAGGGTGTGAACAAACTGGCGGCGGGAGATTTGCAAGGCCAAGTGGCGGTGACGCAGCAAATGCAATTGGGCGATGAGCTGAGCGATTTGACGCAATCGTTTGCCCGCATGACGCAAGACTTGGCCCGCGCTGAGCAGCAAAGGCAGGCTTCGCTGCGCCAGTTGGAAGGCGCAAAAAGTGATTTGCAAGCGATTTTGGACAACCAATCGGCGGGCGTGGTGGTGCTCGATGACGAGGGCCGCATCCTCAGTGCCAACGCCAGCACCACGCGGGTGCTGCGCCACTCTTTGGTAGCGCATATGGGGCGGCCTTTGGGCAGCATTGCCGAGCTGGCTGATTTCGCCCAGCAGGTGCGCGAGCGCTTTGCCTCTTTGCTTGAAAACCCGCAGCAAAACAACTTCTGGGAGCACAGCTTTGAGCTGCAAGACAGCGGCCCGCCGCCCACGGCCCACGGCGCACAGGCGGTCGAAGTGCGCGTCATTTTGGCGCGAGGTGTGTTGTTGCAAATGCCCGCCGATGCCGGCGATTTAATCAACGACCATTGGCAAGCGCCGTGGGCTGATGAGAGCTTGGGTCTGCGTCCGGGCGCGGGGCGGCAGCTTTTGGTGCTCGACGACATCACCGCCGTGGCCTCAGGCCAACGCAGTCAGGCGTGGTCTGAAATGGCGCGGCGCTTGGCGCATGAGTTCAAAAACCCGCTCACGCCGATTCAGCTATCTGCCGAGCGCCTGGAGCACAAACTCAGCCGCAAGCTCGATACGGCCGATGCCCAAATGCTGAGCAAGTATGTGGCCACCATTGTTGAGCAGGTGCAGGCGCTCAGCCGTATGCTCGATGAATTCCGTGACTTTGCTCGCCTGCCCACCACCCAGCTTGAGCGCATGGATTTGCACGCCTTGCTGCGCAGCCTTGAGGGCCTCTACGCGAACACGCCCACGCAGGTGCATTGGCAATTGCAGGCCGATGCGCCGCAGATTTGGGGCGATGGCCAACAACTGCGCCAAGTGGTGCATAACTTGGTGCAAAACGCCCAAGATGCGGCCGTGAGCCGCTACGAGGCTGAGTTGGCGCAAGATATGGCCGAGCCGCAAGCGCCGCAAGTGTGGGTGCGCACCGAGCTGAGCAGCCACGCCGAGCGCCTGCGCCTGAGCGTGCGCGACAACGGCGGCGGCATCCCTGAAAAACTGTTGCCACGCATTTTCGAGCCCTATATCACCAGCAAAAGCAAAGGCACGGGGCTGGGCTTGGTGGTAGTGAAGAAAATCGCCGACGAACACGGCGCGCCGCTGGATGTCAGCAATTTGCCCGCCAGTGAAGATGGCCCCGGCGCGGGCGCACAAATTAGCCTGGCGCTGCGCGTGGCCGATGGGCAAAAAGAACTGCCTGGCCTGTAAACCCGCCCCAGCTCAGCGCGAAAAATGCCGCAAAGCCCACGATTGCGTGGCGTATTAGGGTTTCTATGGTGTAAAAACAACAAAATGCTGCGCCATAATTGTTGCGTTTTTGCCGCACTGCGGCTGCGTTGCAGGGAGGGCACACTTTACAAACTGTGCCCAGGCCATACAGAAGAGGAATTCATGGCAAACATTTTGGTGGTTGATGACGAGCTGGGCATACGCGATTTGCTGTTTGAAATCTTGCATGACGAAGGCCACACCGTTGAATTGGCTGAAAACGCCCAAAGCGCCCGCGAGGTCAGGCAAAACGCCAAGCAAGCTTTTGATTTGGTGCTGCTCGACATCTGGATGCCCGACACCGACGGCGTGACCCTGCTCAAAGAATGGCTGGCCAATGGGCTGCTCAATATGCCCGTCATCATGATGAGTGGCCACGCCACCATCGACACCGCCGTGGAAGCCACCAAAATCGGCGCCCACGCCTTTCTTGAAAAACCCATTACCCTGCAAAAACTGCTGAAAACGGTGGAAGAAGGGCTGGACCGCAACGCGCGCCAAAAAGCCCTGCGCTCGGCCATGCCTGAGGCCGCTGCGGCCAAGCTCATGGGCGCGCCCGAGCCAGCCATCAGCGCGAGCGCCGTGGCCGATGCCAATGGGGTGCAGCAAATGCCTGCGCCACTGCCGGTTCAACCTTTGGCTGAGCATGAGCGCACTTTCGACCTTGATATGCCGCTGCGCGAAGCCCGCGATTTGTTTGAAAAAGCCTATTTCGAGTTCCATTTGCAGCGCGAATCGGGTTCCATGACCCGCGTTGCCGAAAAAACCGGCCTTGAGCGTACCCACCTCTACCGCAAGCTCAAGCAACTCGGCGTGGACTTGCAGCGCAGCAAGCGCGGCGCATGAACACTGCGTTTTTATGCGCAATATGCCCTATAATCTAGGGCTTTTCGCAAACCACCTTTGCTGCGTTTTGGCCTGTTTTTACGGGGCAAAACAGGCGCTTCAAAGGCGCGTAAAACCTGAGCGAACACCAAAGCGGGGGCGATATGGCAACACAGCCTGAGGCTTGGCTGGACAGCGAGCTGGATGAACAGCAAAACTGGCCTGAGCCACTGGATCGCAACAAGGCGCAGGCCCTGATGCACAGCCAGCCGCCCCTGAATGTGCTGCACATTTGGTATGGCCAGTTGCTGCTGGCGCTGCTGATTGTGCCCATGCTGGTGCTTGCTTTCGGCGCAGAGGCTTGGCCTTCGGTGCTGGTGGGTGTGGTGGCGGTATTGCTGCCGCAGCGCCTCATGGTTTGGGGGGTGGGGCGAAGCATCGGGCAAACGGATTCGGCAACTTGGTTGCTGCGCCTGTTTGCTTGGGAAATTGGCAAACTGGTTTTAACGCTGGCGCTCCTCGGGGGGCTGGCATGGGGCCTCAAAACAACCCACTGGCTGGCGCTTTTGCTGGCCTTTGTGTTGGTGCTCAAGGCGGGGTGGCTGGCAGCTTGGCTGCAACACCGACGCGGGGCGCAGGCTCTCAAATAAGTCAAGGTGATTGAAATGAGTGAACCGGCAGAATTGACTGCTGAAGTGGCCCTAGGAGATTTGCCCGCTGCTGCGGCGTCTCATGCTGCGCCCACCGCAAGTGAATATATTCAACACCACTTGTTGCACTGGCAAAAAGACTTTGCCTTTAACAATGTGACCCAAGAGAAAATCATCGATTTCTCTATCTTCAACCTCGACTCCATGATTTTCAGCATCGTGCTGGGCATTGTGGGGTGTTTGTTGTTGTGGATGGCTACGCGCAAAGCCACGGCAGGCGTGCCCAGCCGCTTCCAAGCTGCGGTTGAGATGCTGGTGGAAATGGTCGAAGACCAAGCCAAGAGCGTGATTGCCAACGAGAAAAGTCGCAAATTCGTCGCGCCTTTGGCCTTGACTGTGTTTGTGTGGATTTTCCTCATGAACGCCATGGACTTGCTGCCCGTGGATTTGATTCCTGTGGCCTGGGCCAAAATCACTGGCAATGAACATGCGGCCATCCGCTTCCTGCCTACGGCTGATTTGTCCACCACTTTGGGCCTGTCCTCCACTATTTTGCTGGTCTGCTTCTTCTACAGCCTGAAAATCAAAGGCATCGGCGGCTGGAGCCATGAGCTGGTCACAGCCCCCTTCGGCGGCAGCAAAAACCCCATTGCGGCTCTTGTTCTGGGTGTGCTGAACTTTGCCATGCAAATCATTGAATTTGTGGCCAAAACGGTGTCTCACGGTATGCGACTTTTCGGCAATATGTTTGCCGGTGAGCTGGTCTTTATGCTGATTGCTTTGATGGGCGGTGTTGCCCTGAATATGGGCGTTGGCGGCGGAATTGGTATGGGTCTTGGCCATATCATTGCTGGTTGGGTGTGGGCCGCGTTCCACATTCTGATCATTACCCTTCAGGCTTTCATCTTCATGATGTTGACCCTGATTTACATTGGTCAAGCGCACGATGCCCACTAAGGCAGAGGCCAAGACTGTTTTCTTTTTCTTTCTTTTTTATTTCATCCCTTTAAGGAGCAATCATGGAAGTTTTGGGTTTTGTAGCACTCGCTTGCGGCATCATCGTTGGTCTGGGCGCTATTGGCGCATCTATCGGTATCGCCATCATGGGCGGTAAATTCCTCGAGTCTTCTGCTCGTCAACCTGAGCTGATGAACAGCCTGCAAACCAAAATGTTCATTTTGGCTGGTCTGATTGACGCGGCCTTCTTGATCGGTGTGGCCATCGCTCTGCTGTTTGCCTTCGCCAACCCATTTGTTGCCTAAGCCCCAAGAGCAGGCCCAGCGCCTGCTTTGTGTGACTGAAGACAATACTTGAAGAAGGACAAGCGAAGTGAACATTAATGCAACCTTAGTCCTGCAAATCGTCGTTTTCTTCTTGCTGGGTTTGTTCACGATGAAGTTCGTGTGGCCCCCCATCATGAACGCACTCGATGAGCGCAGGCAAAAAATTGCAGACGGTTTGGCTGCTGCTGATAAAGCAAAAACCGAACTGGCTGATGCCAATAAGCGCGTAGAAGCAGAGCTGTCTGCCAATCGTGAGCAGACTGCGGGTTTGCTCGCCGATGCCGAGCGCCGTGCTCAGGCCATCGTTGAAGAGGCCAAACTGCGCGCCACGCAAGAGGCAGACAAAATCATGGCGGCGGCTCAGGCCGATGCCCAGCAGCAAACCGTGAAAGCGCGTGAAGTTTTGCGAGAGCAAGTGGCGGCCTTGGCTGTCAAAGGTGCTGAGCAAATTCTGCGCAAAGAAGTGGACGCTGCGGCGCACGCCGATTTGCTGGGCCGCTTGGCTGGCGAACTCTAAGAGGTGAAACATGGCTGAACTTGCAACCATTGCACGCCCTTACGCTGAAGCACTTTTCGCTTCTGTTGGGGGCAGTGAAGCGCCATGGTTGGCCGCGCTGGCCCAAGTGGCCTCTGAGCAAGAGGTGTTGCAGTTCGCTGCAAACCCCTTGGTCGGCCCTGAGGAAGTTTTTGGCTTGCTACGCGATGCGGCCAAAGTGCAGCTCGACGACAAAGCGAGCAACTTCCTCAAAACCGTGGTGGAAAACAAGCGTCTGGCGGCCCTGCCTGAGATTGCTCAGCAGTTCCAGCAATTGAAAAATGCGGCCAGTGGCGTCAGCGATGCGGTGATTTACAGCGCCTTCCCGATTGAGGCGGCGGCACTGAGCAACACCGTGGCAGCGCTTGAAAAGCACTTTGCTCGCAAGCTCAATGCCCGCGTTGAGATCGAGCCTGAACTGATTGGTGGCATCCGCGTTGAGGTGGGTGATGAGGTGCTGGACACCTCAGTCAAGGCCCGATTGGAACAGATGAAGACGGCCATGCTGGCTTAAAGCCAAACGCCATTTGTATTGAACATTATTGAAGGAAGCGAGAGCATTTATGCAGCTCAACCCGGCAGAAATTTCTGATTTGATCAAGTCGCGCATTGAGGGCTTGTCTGCTCAAAGCGATATCCGTAACCAAGGCACTGTGGTGTCTGTGACTGATGGCATCGTGCGCGTGCACGGCCTGTCTGATGTCATGCAAGGTGAGATGTTGGAATTCAATTCCACCGCCGATGGTCAGCCCACTTTTGGCTTGGCGCTGAACTTGGAGCGCGACTCCGTTGGCGCGGTGATTTTGGGTGAATACGAACACATTGCAGAAGGCCAAACTGTGAAATGCACAGGCCGCATTCTGGAAGTGCCCGTTGGCCCTGAACTGATTGGCCGTGTGGTCAATGCCTTGGGTCAGCCCATTGACGGCAAAGGCCCCATCAACGCCAAAATGACCGATGTGATTGAGAAGGTTGCCCCTGGCGTGATTGCACGACAGTCGGTTGACCAGCCCATGCAAACGGGCTTGAAATCCATCGACTCCATGGTTCCCGTAGGCCGTGGCCAGCGCGAGTTGATCATTGGTGACCGCCAAACCGGTAAAACCGCCGTGGCGATTGACACCATCATCAACCAAAAAGGTCAGAACATGACCTGTATCTATGTGGCCATCGGCCAGAAAGCGTCTTCTATTAAGAATGTGGTGCGCGCTCTGGAAGATGCTGGCGCAATGGACTACACCATTGTCGTTGCCGCTTCTGCCTCTGAGTCTGCGGCCATGCAATATGTGTCCGCTTACTCTGGTTGCACCATGGGCGAATACTTCCGCGACCGTGGTGAAGATGCCCTGATTGTGTATGACGACCTCTCCAAGCAAGCCGTGGCCTACCGCCAAGTGTCTTTGCTGCTGCGCCGTCCTCCAGGCCGTGAAGCCTTCCCTGGCGATGTGTTCTATCTCCACAGCCGCTTGCTCGAACGCGCTGCCCGCGTGAACGCCGACTATGTTGAAGCCTTCACCAAAGGCGAAGTCAAAGGCAAAACCGGCTCACTGACGGCTCTGCCTGTGATTGAAACCCAAGCGGGTGATGTCTCTGCCTTCGTTCCTACGAATGTGATTTCCATTACAGACGGCCAAATCTTCTTGGAAACCAGCCTGTTCAACGCTGGTGTGCGTCCCGCCATTAACGCTGGTATCTCTGTATCTCGCGTGGGTGGTTCGGCTCAAACCAAACTCATCAAAGGTCTGTCTGGCGGTATCCGTACCGACTTGGCGCAGTACCGTGAATTGGCCGCGTTTGCCCAGTTCGCTTCTGACTTGGACGAAGCCACACGCAAACAGCTCGACCGTGGTGCCCGCGTGACTGAGCTGCTGAAACAGCCCCAGTACAGCCCCCTGCCCATTAGCCTGATGGGTGCGTCTTTGTACGCCGCCAACAATGGCTATATGGACGACATCGAAGTGGCCCGTGTGTTGCCCTTCGAGAGCGGTCTGCACCAATTCCTCAAAACCAGCCACGGCCCCTTGCTTGAGCGACTCGAAGCCAACAAAGCTTTCGACAAAGAAGGCAAGGACGAGAAAGAACTGACGCAAGCGATTGAGACTTTCAAGAAGTCATTCGCTTGAGGCTCAGGCGGCATAGAAAAGGAGCCTAGAGCATGGCAGTAGGAAAGGAAATACGCGGCAAGATCACCTCGGTGGAAAACACCAAGAAGATCACCAAAGCCATGGAGATGGTCGCCGCATCCAAAATGCGCAAAGCGCAGGATCGGATGCACGCGGCCCGTCCCTATAGCGAAAAGGTACGCGAAATGGCCGCCAATTTGGGCAAGGCCAACCCTGAATATGTGCACCCCTTTATGGTGGAAAACCAAGCCAAAACCGAAGGTTTTATCGTGGTGACCACCGACAAGGGCCTGTGCGGCGGCATGAACACCAACATCTTGCGTCAGCTCACACAAAAGCTGAAAACCAATAAAGATGCGGGTCTGGGTTGCTTGGCCGTGGCCGTTGGCAACAAAGGGCTGGGCTTTTTGAATCGCAGCAATGTCAGCGTCTTGGCACAAGTCACGCAAATGGGCGATGTGCCCAGCCTAGAGAAGCTGATTGGCCCCGTCAAGGCCATGTTGGATCTGTACGAGCGCGGTGAAATCTCTGCGGTGCATTTGTGCTACACCAAATTCATCAACACGATGAAGCAAGAAGCCGTGATTGAGCAACTGCTGCCCTTGAGCAGCGACAAACTCAACGCGGGCGGCACAGGCCACTCATGGGATTACCTCTATGAGCCCGATGCACCGGTGGTGATTGACGAGCTGCTCACGCGCTATATCGAGTCCTTGGTCTATCAGGCCCTGGCTGAAAATATGGCCTCTGAGCAATCGGCCCGCATGGTGGCGATGAAAGCGGCCACCGACAACGCTGGCAATGTCATTGACGAGTTGAAGCTCGTGTACAACAAGACCCGCCAAGCAGCGATTACCAAAGAGCTGTCCGAGATCGTCTCGGGCGCAGCAGCGGTTTAATACGAATTTACTTTTAGTGGAGCAAAAATCATGGCTCAAGGAACGATTGTTCAATGTATCGGCGCAGTAGTTGATGTGGAGTTTCCACGCGACCAGATGCCCAAAATTTACGACGCACTGAAAATGGAAGGCTCTGCCCTGACGCTGGAAGTGCAACAGCAATTGGGCGACGGCATCGTGCGCACCATTGCGCTGGGTTCATCTGACGGCCTGCGCCGTGGCATGGTGGTCAGCAACAGCGGCGACTCCATTCGCGTACCCACGGGCCAAGCCACACTGGGCCGCATCATGGATGTACTGGGCACGCCCATTGACGAGCGCGGCCCCGTATCGCAAGAGCAAACCGCCTCGATTCACCGCAAAGCGCCTGCTTACGACGAACTCTCTCCCTCACAAGAACTGCTGGAAACAGGCATCAAGGTGATTGACCTGATTTGCCCCTTCGCCAAAGGCGGTAAGGTGGGCCTGTTCGGTGGCGCGGGTGTAGGCAAAACCGTGAACATGATGGAACTCATCAACAACATCGCCAAAGCGCACAGTGGTTTGTCTGTGTTTGCAGGTGTGGGCGAGCGCACCCGTGAGGGCAACGACTTCTACCACGAGATGATCGACGCTGGCGTGGTGAACAAAGACAATTTGTCTGAGTCCAAAGTGGCCATGGTTTACGGCCAGATGAACGAGCCCCCAGGCAACCGTTTGCGCGTGGCCCTGACGGGCCTGACCATGGCCGAGTCTTTCCGTGACGAAGGCCGTGATGTGCTCTTCTTCGTGGACAACATCTACCGTTACACCTTGGCCGGTACGGAAGTCTCCGCCCTCTTGGGTCGTATGCCTTCCGCCGTGGGCTACCAGCCTACACTGGCCGAAGAAATGGGCCGCCTGCAAGAGCGCATTACTTCTACCAAAACAGGCTCAATTACCTCCATTCAGGCCGTCTATGTGCCTGCGGATGACTTGACCGACCCTTCTCCCGCCACGACTTTTGCCCACTTGGACTCCACCGTGGTTCTGAGCCGTGACATTGCCGCCTTGGGTATCTACCCTGCGGTGGATCCCCTCGACTCCACCAGCCGCCAGCTTGACCCCCATATCGTGGGTGAAGAGCACTATGGTGTGGCCCGTCAGGTGCAAAACACGCTGCAACGCTACAAAGAGCTGCGCGACATCATCGCCATCTTGGGCATGGACGAGCTGGCCCCTGAGGACAAACTGACCGTGGCCCGTGCGCGTAAAATCCAGCGCTTCCTGTCTCAGCCCTTCCATGTGGCTGAAGTCTTTACAGGCGCGCCAGGCAAATATGTCTCTTTGGCTGAAACCATCCGTGGCTTCAAGATGATTGTGGAAGGCGAGTGCGATCACCTGCCTGAGCAAGCCTTCTACATGGTCGGCACCATCGACGAAGCCTTCGAAAAAGCCAAAACCATTTCTTAATTAGGCTGCGGCGAGCTGCCCCATCTGCGTATGGGGCGGCGCTGCTGAAAGGATCAGAATGAACACCATTCGAGTGGATGTGGTCAGCGCCGAAGCCTCCATCTTCTCGGGCGAAGCCAAATTTGTGGCCCTGCCCGGTGAGAACGGCGAGCTGGGCATTCTGCCCAAGCACACCCCGCTGATTACACGCATCAAACCTGGCTCGGTGCGCATTGAAACGGCTGATGGCAAAGAGGAATTCATCTTCGTTGCTGGTGGCTTGCTGGAAGTGCAGCCCGACCATGTGACTGTCTTGTCTGACACCGCTGTACGCGGCCAAGACTTGGACGAGCAAAAGGCCAACGAAGCCAAACTGGCTGCCGAAGAAGCCCTGCGCAACGCCAAAAACGACATTGACTTTGCCCGTGCCTCATCTGAGCTGGCCGTCTTGGCCGCACAAATTGCGGCCTTGCGCAAATACCGCCAAAAACGCTGATGGCTGGGCTTGGCCTCAACGCCGCTGCCCGTGCCTGTGTAGCCGCCCTTCGTGGGCGGCTTTTTTGTGCCCTTTTAAAAACCCTGCTGCTGCCGATGCCGCAGGGGATAATCTCTGCCTATGTTTGAAACCGAATACCTTGACCTCCCCTCCCTGCAATCTGTGCAAGGCCGCATCGCCCTGCCGGGCTCCAAAAGCATTTCCAACCGCGCTCTTTTGCTTGCCGCCTTGTGCGAGGGCGAAAGCGAAATCCACGGCCTGCTCGATTCCGATGACACCCGTGTCATGCTCGACAGCCTGCAAAAGCTCGGCTGCGGCCTGCGCTGGCAGGGCGGTGTGCTGCACCTGCACGGCCTGGGTGTGGGCGGCGGCAGCCGTGGCCGCTTGCAGCCGCAAGCGGATTTGTTTTTGCAGAACGCAGGCACGGCCATGCGGCCCCTCACAGCGGCGCTGGCGGTTTTAGGCGGTGATTACACTCTCAAAGGCATCCCCCGCATGCACGAGCGCCCCATTGGTGACTTGGTTTCCGCCCTGCAAGCCATAGGCTGCGCCGTGGCCTACACGGGGCAGGCGGGCTACCCGCCTCTGCACATTCAGGGTATGCCGCAGTTCAAGCTGGCTGCGCCCATCCCCGTGCGGGGCGATGTCTCCAGCCAATTCCTCACCGCCTTGCTTTTGGCCCTGCCACTGGCCACAGCAGAGCAGGCCGTACACATTGAAGTCGTGGGCGAGTTGATTTCCAAACCCTATATCGACATCACCCTCAAGCTGCTGGCGCAATTTGGCATTGCCGTGCAGCGCCACGGCTGGCAGGGCTTCACCATCCCGCAAGGCTCGCGCTACCAAACGCCGGGCAAGGTCTTTGTAGAGGCCGATGCCTCATCCGCCAGCTATTTCATTGCCGCAGGCGCATTGGCGGCTACGGCAGAACAGCCCCTGCGGATTGACGGCGTGGGCGCAGCCTCCATTCAGGGCGATATGCGCTTTGTGGAAGCGGCCGAAGCGATGGGCGCAGTGGTGCAAGCCTTTGACGACCACCTGCTGGTGCACCGTGGCGCGTGGCCGCTCAAAGCCGTGCAAATGGACTGCAACCACATCCCTGATGCCGCCATGACCTTGGCCGTCATGGCCCTGTTTGCCGAAGGCACAAGCGAGCTGCGCAACATCGCCAGTTGGCGCGTGAAAGAAACCGACCGCATTGCCGCCATGCAAACCGAACTCCGCAAACTGGGCGCCACCGTTGAATCTGGGCCAGACTTCATTCGCATCACCCCGCCTGCCAGCCCCGCCGATTGGCGCTGGGCCAGCATTGGCACTTATGACGACCACCGCATGGCCATGTGCCTCTCGCTGGCCGCCTTCTTCTCGCCCACGGGCGGCCTGCGTATTGAAGACCCCCAATGCGTGGCCAAAACCTACCCCGATTACTTTGAAGCCCTGTTCAGCGTGGCGCAGGCTGAGGCCGTGCCCGTCATCTGCATCGACGGCCCCACCGCCTCGGGCAAAGGCACGCTCTCAGCCCTGCTAGCGCAGCGCCTGGGCTTCCACTACCTCGACTCGGGCGCGCTCTACCGTGTGCTCGCCTTGGCCTCGCAGCAGGCGGGCATTGCATGGGCGGATGAAGCAGGCTTGGCGGCACTCGCCGCCGCACTGCCCGTGCGCTTTGATGGCGAGCAAGTGCTGCTGGCGGGGCAAGATGTCAGCACCCAAATCCGCAGCGAAGCCATCGGCAGCGGCGCATCGCAAGTCTCGGCCCACCCCGCCGTGCGGGCCGCCTTGCTGGGCCTACAGCGCGACTTTGCTCAATTGCCTGGCCTAGTGGCCGATGGCCGCGACATGGGCACAGTCGTCTTTCCTGCCAGCCCGCTCAAAGTCTTTTTAACCGCCAGCGCCGAACAACGCGCCGCCCGCCGTGTGGCGCAAATTGAAGGCCGTGGTGGTCAAGTCAGTTACGAACAAGTGCTGGCCGATCTGCAAGCGCGCGATGCCCGCGACCGCCAGCGCAGCACCGCCCCACTGGTGGCCGCAGCCGATGCGAGGGAACTGGACAACTCCCAGCTCGGCATTGAGGAATCGGTGCAGCGGGTGTTGGGGTGGTGGAAGGTCAAATTGCAGTTGAAGTAGGGAATGCCCCATGCAAAAGATGGGCTTGTCAGTCAGGTTTGGGGCTTGTGTGCGGCGTTTGCGTCAGGCGCAGGGCTATACGCAGGAGGAGTTTGCAGACCGATGTGGCTTTTTCCGTACCTACCTCAGTCGTATTGAGACGGGCGTGGCCAACCCCACGCTGAATGCGATTGAGGTCATTGCCATTGCCTTGGGCGTGAGTTTGGTGGAGATATTTGCCGAGATTGCCGAGGATTAGGGCGAGCGCCCTGCGTGTCCTCTGCGTGTTGTGTGCCCTGCGGCCTAAACACCCAGTTTGGGTACGCGCAAGTTCAAGTTGCACATCAGCTCATAGGCCAAAGTGCCCGAGCCTGCGGCCACGGTTTCAATCGGCAGCAGCGCGCCGTTGTCGGCTTGGCCCCACAGGGTGACGGCGCTGCCAAAGCCCGCATCGGGCAGGTGGCTCAAGTCCACGGCCAGCATGTCCATGCTGATGCGGCCCACGGTGCGGCTGGGCTGGCCTTCGACCAACACAGGCGTGCCCGTGGCGGTGCTGCGGGGGTAGCCGTCGGCATAGCCGCAGGCGACGATGCCGATGCGCATGGGGGCTTCGGCGCGGAAGGTGGAGCCATAGCCCACGGTGTCGCCCGCTGCCAGCTCTTGCACGGCAATGATGCGGCTGTGCAAGCTCATGGCGGGGCGCAAGCCCCAATCGGCGGCGCTGCGGTTGGGGTAGTCGGGTGCGGCGCCATACAGGGCAATGCCAGCGCGCACCCAGTCGGTTTTCAGCTCGGGGTGGCGCAAGATGGCGGCGCTGTTGCTCAGGCTGATTTCACCCGCCAAGCCTGCTGTGGCGGCGTTGAAGGCGGCGATTTGGTGGGCAATGCCATCTTGCATTTGGCCTTGGGCATCGGGCCGTGTGCCGTCGGCATCGCTGAAGTGGCTCATCAGGCTCACTTCTTCCACCTGCGGCAGGGCCATGAGGCGGGCATAAGCGCCGCGAAAGGCCGCCGGCGCAAAGCCCAAGCGATTCATGCCCGAGTTCATTTTTAAAAACACGCGGTGCGGCTCGTGTGTTTTGTGTGCCGCCAGCATGTCAATTTGCTCAGTGCAGTGCAGCACATGCCACAGTTTCAGGCGCGAGCACAGTTCCAAATCACGCGGCTCAAACACGCCTTCAATCAGCAAAATCGGCCCGCGCCAGCCCAAATCGCGCAATTGCTGTGCGGCGTGCAGCTCCAGCACGGCCAGGCCATCGGCCCCGCGCAGGGCTTCATATACGAAGGCAATGCCGTGGCCATAGGCATCGGCCTTCACCGTGGCCCAGAGCTTGGCTGTGCCGCAGTGTTCGCGCAGGATTTGCAAATTGTGGCGGAGGTTGGCGCTGTGGATGTGCGCCTGAATGGGGCGGGGCATGTGGGGCCTAAAGAAGCAGTGAAAAAGCAATAAGGGGGCATTGTAAAAGCCCCTGAGGACTTGAAATTTTTCCCCTACACTTCACCTACTTTCAACCCCCCCCTTGGCGTGGCCACAAGCGGCGCCGAAGTCTGACACCTCTTGATATCTGGAGAGCCCCCCTTATGAAGCGCATCCTCTTGTTCCTCGCCACCAACATTGCCGTCATGGTGGTGCTGGCCATCGTCACCCAAGTGCTGGGTGTGGACCCACGAACCAGCAGCGGCTTGCTGATTTTCTCTGCCGTGATTGGTTTTACTGGATCCATTTTTTCGCTCTTGATGAGCAAGCAAATGGCCAAATGGAGCACGCCCGGCTTTCGCCGCATTGATGACAACGCCCAAACCGCTGATGAGGCGTGGATTGTGGAAACCGTGCGCCGCTTGGCCGACCGTGCGGGCATTGGTATGCCAGAAGTGGGCATTTACGAAGGCGACCCCAATGCCTTTGCCACAGGCGCTAGCCGCAACAACGCTTTGGTGGCGGTATCGACTGGCTTGCTGCGCGCCATGCAACGCGATGAGGTGGAGGCCGTGATTGGCCATGAAATCGCGCATGTGGCCAATGGCGACATGGTCACGCTCACGCTGATTCAAGGTGTGGTCAACACCTTTGTGGTTTACCTCAGCCGCTTGGCGGGCAGCTTTTTTGGTGGCCGCGATGAAAACGGCAACAGCACAGGGCAAAACTTTATGGTGACTTTGCTGCTGCAAGTGGTGCTGGGCTTTTTGGCCAGCGCCATTGTGGCGTGGTTCAGCCGCCAACGGGAATTCCGTGCCGATGCTGGCGCTGCTGAATACCTGGGCCAAAGCCGCAGTATGCAAGCGGCCTTGGCGCGTTTGGGCGGCCTCACCCCCGGCGAGTTGCCCGAGTCCATGCAGGCGATGGGCATTGCGGGCGGCTTAAAGGGCTTGTTCAGCTCACACCCGCCGATTGAACAACGCATTGCGCGTTTGCAGGCATCGGGCAAATAAACCCAGCGGCCTTTGGGCTGTGTGGGGTTTGTAGGGGCACGGCGCGCCGTGCCCTTTTTTGTGGGGGTGTGTGGGTGGGTACGAGCGTTGTTTCTGGAAGGGGGCGCTATTGCGTCATTGCAGCCCCCGAGCCGCAATCTGGGCTTTTTTTTGATGGAGATTGCGAGTCAAACCCGCAATGACGAGGGTGGGGGATGGGCTTCGGGCACTCTCGTAGGGGCGTTGCATGCAAGGCCCCTACAAATCCACCACCCCGTCAGGCTGCGCCTGTCGCCCCTCCAAGGGAGGGGAATGGGATGCCCTTATTGCCAAGTACCTCATTCCCCTCTTTGGAGGGGTGCCCGAAGGGCGGGGTGGTTTGAACGGCAAAGCCTTGGGTAGCAGAGAGGCGCAATCAGGTGAAGAATTTTTTTAGTTTTTGTGTCCAGCCTTCATGACCAGGGGTGTGTTTGTCGCCGCCTTTGCTGAGGGAGTCGTCGAGTTCTTTGAGCAGTTTGCGTTGGTGCTCGGTGAGTTTGACGGGCGTTTCAATGACGATGTGGCAGTAGAGGTCGCCGGCGATGCTGGAGCGCACGCCTTTGATGCCTTTGCCGCGCAGGCGGAATTGTTTGCCGTATTGCGTGCCCGCTGGGATGTCGATGCTGACTTTGCCGCCCAGTGTGGGCACATCGATTTCACCGCCCAAGGCGGCGATGGTGAAGCCGATGGGCACTTCGCAGTGCAGGTCGTCGCCGTGGCGCTCGAAGATGTCGTGCTTTTTGAGTTCGATTTCAATGAACAAGTCGCCAGCAGGGCCGCCATTGGTGCCAGGTTTGCCGTTGCCGCTGGAGCGGATGCGCATGCCGTCGTCGATGCCCGCAGGGATTTTGATTTCCAGCTCTTTTTGTTTTTGCTTTTTGCCTTGGCCGTGGCAGTCGCTGCAGGGGTCTTTGATGACTTGGCCCGTGCCTCGGCAGTGGGGGCAGGTTTGCTGCATTTGCATGGGGCCCATGCGCACGAAGGCCACGCCTGAGCCGCCACAGGTGGCGCAGGTGCTGGCGCTGGTGCCGGGTTTGGCACCGCTGCCGTGGCAGGTGTTGCAGTCTTCCCAGCCGGGCACGCGGATGGTGGTGGTTTTGCCTTCGGCGGCTTCCTCTAGGCTGATTTCCATGCGGTAGCTGAGGTCGTCGCCACGGTAAACAGCCGGACGGCCACTGTGGCGGCCACGGCCGCCGCCGAAGAGGTCGCCAAAGATGTCGCCAAAGGCATCGGCAAAACCGCCCATGCCTGCGCCCCCGGGGCCGCCGCCAAAGCCTTGGTTGGGGTCCACACCGGCATGGCCGAATTGGTCGTAGGCGGCTTTTTTCTGCGGGTCAGAGAGCATTTCATAGGCTTCTTTGACCTCTTTGAATTTGGCCTCGGCTTCAGCGGCTTTGTCCCCTTGGTTGCGGTCGGGGTGGTATTTCATGGCCAGCTTGCGGTAGGCTTTTTTGATGTCGTCGGCAGAGGCGCTGCGGGCCACGCCCAGCACTTCGTAAAAATCGCGTTTGCTCATGGTTTTGATGTGTGTTGCTTGCCAGCGCAGGGCGTGGCGGTGAGTGGGTGCTTGCTTTTGCGCTTTTAAAGCAAGGGTTTGCCCAAGCAATTGAGGGCGTTTGCGGCGATTACAAGGGCGGGCGGCGGGGTTTTTTCAGGGGGCGCAAAAAAGGGGCCGCTTTGTGGCCCCTTGTGCTTGTGGCGCAGGCGGCGTCAGCTCATGTGGATGCCGCCGTTGATGGAGAAGTCTGCGCCAGTGGAGTAGCCGCTTTCGTCTGAGGCCAGCCAAGCGACGATAGAGGCGATTTCGCTGGGCTCGCCCAAGCGTTTGACGGGGATGGTGGCGACGATTTTGTCTAGCACTTCAGGGCGGATGGCTTTGACCATATCGGTGCCGATATAGCCAGGGCTGACGGTGTTGACGGTCACGCCTTTGCCCGCCAGCTCTTGCGCCAAGGCCATGGTGAAGCCGTGCATACCGGCTTTGGCGGCAGAGTAGTTGGTTTGCCCAGCCTGGCCTTTTTCACCATTGACAGAGGAGATGTTGATGATGCGGCCCCAACCGCGTTCGACCATGTCGGCCACGACTTGCTTGGTGACATTGAACATAGAGTTGAGGTTGGTGCTGATGACGGCGCTCCAGTCCTCGGGGCTCATTTTGAGGAACATGCGGTCGCGGGTGATGCCAGCGTTATTGACCAGCACATCAATGGGGCCGTGCTCGGCTTTGACTTGGGCAAAGGCGGCAGTGGTGGAGTCCCAATCTGAGACATTGCCTGCCGAGGCGTAGAAAGTGAAGCCGAGGGCTTTTTGCTCGGCCAGCCATTTTTCAAAATCGCGGCTGGGGCCGCAGCCAGCAATGACTTTGAAGCCATCGCGGTGCAGGCGCTGGCATAGGGCGGTGCCAATGCCGCCCATGCCGCCAGTGACATACGCGAGTTTTTGGGTCATGGTGTTCTCCTGTGGTTTCGCAGCACTCTAAGTGGGCCGCGTATCCCAAACATCATAGAGGGAAAAGTGGCCAGCGTGCAGTTTTTGGAACAGCTTGGCCCGCGCATACTGGCCTTGTCTTTGTTTTAATAAAAGGGTCGCGAGGGGGCGGCTTGCGTGCCATGCTGAGGCACTGCTGCGTCAAGCCAGCCAAGGGGATGGAAATTCAGCCACAATGCGACGCTGTGGCCCTGTGGGGTCACGGCCATTAAAAAATCATTCAAGGAGCTTTGATGCGAACCACTTACCACCCTCTTTCCGTGCTTTGGCATTGGGTCATTGCTTTGGCGCTGGCCTTGGCCTATGTGTTTATTTTTGCCCGCCCCGAGGGCATTTCGCCTGAGAGCATCAAGCTGATGAATTACCACAAGTGGGCAGGCGCAACGGTGTTGATTTTCAGCGTGCTGCGCATCCTCACGCGTTTGGTGTTTGCAGCGCCGCCTATGGGGGCCGATGTGCGTATGCCCGGTTGGCAAATGGGCGTACACAAGCTGGTGTTGCTGTTGATGCTGGTGCTGACGCTGGCCGTGCCTTTGGGCGGCTGGCTGATGAGCTCGGCGGCGGGCATTCCTGTGGTGTATTTGGGTGTGCTGCCGCTGCCTGATTTGGTGGCCCCCAACCCTGAACTGGCGCAAAAGATCAGTTTTGTGCATGTGAATGCGGGCTTTGCCCTGCTGGCCTTGGCTGTGTTGCACACTTTGGCGGCGCTGAAGCACTTTGTGATTGATGGGGACAGTGTGCTGCGCCGCATGGTACCGTTTTTGCCCCTAAAAAAGTAAGGAGTGGCGCGATGATGAAGCGTTTATTTGTGATGGGTGTAGCGGCGGGCCTGGTGGCTTCTGCTGGCGCACAAAGCACGCCAGTAGCCACCCCCGTGGCCAAGGCTGCGGCCTCTGCCAATCACCTGTTGGTGGCGCAGAGCAAGCTGCGCTTTACGGCCAAGCAAATGGGGGTGCCGATGAAGGGCTTGTTCACGCAATTGGGCGGGCAAGTGCAGTGGCGGGCAGATGCGCCTGAGCAAAGCCGCATCCGCATGGTGGTGCCTGTGGCCAGCGCCACTTTGGGCTCGCCTGAGATGGATGCCGAGCTGCGCAAGCCCGATTGGTTTGCCGCCGACAAATTCCCGAATGCGGTGTTTGAATCCACCAAGATTGAACGGCTGAGCGCCGACACCCTGCGGGTGCATGGCAAGCTCAGTATCAAGGGCCACAGCCAAGCGGTGCAAAGCGTGGCCAAGCTCAGTCGCACAGGCGGCGTGACCACGGCCACGGGCAGTTTTGATATGAAGCGCCTGGCTTTCAAAGTGGGTTTGGGCGCTTGGGGCGATACCGCCATCGTGGCCGATGAGGTGCAAGTGCAATACAGCATTGCCCTGCAAACGCCTTGATTTTTCTTTTTGTTTTTTTCACTGAAATAGGAGATTGATGATGAAGTTTTCTACTCTTTTGGCCGCTGCTTTGGCCACTGCTGGTTTTGCCATGAGCGCCCAAGCTGCGCCGCAAACCTACCAAGCCGATCCTGGCCATACTTCGGTCACTTTTGAAACCATGCACAAAGGCATTGCCACCATCCGTGGCCGCTGGGATGACACCAAAGCCACCATCGTGCTCGACCGTGAGGCCAAAACAGGCAGCGTGGATGTGACGATTGCTGCCGCCTCTATCAACACTGGCATCGACTCTTTCAACAAACACCTGCTGAGCAAAGACTTTTTTGATGCTGAAAAACACCCCACCATCAGCTTCAAAGGCGACAAAATCAGCTTTGCTGAAGATGGCGGCGTGAGTGCAGTGGAAGGCCAACTGACCCTGCTGGGCCAGAGCAAGCCCGTGAAGTTGGAGGCCAAGCATTTTGCCTGCGCCACCAATGAAGTGGCCGAGACCCAAACCTGTGGCGGCGACTTTGAAACCACCATCAAGCGCAGCGACTGGGGCATGGAATACGCCTTGCAAATGCCTGGCATGAACCCCGAAGTGCGTTTGCTCATTCAAGTGGAAGCGCAAACCTCTTTGGCGCAAGACTAAACCCAGGCCGATGACCACCGCAGGAGCATTGCGCCCTGCGGTTTTTTTATGCCCAAGTGTCGGGCTTGGCCAGCAGCTCGCGCACCGTGCGCTCCACGCCCACTTGCCAAGGGGGCAGGGTGAGGGGGAAGTTGCTTTGCAACTTCTGGCAGCTCAGGCGGCTGTTGTGTGGGCGCTGGGCGGCGGTGGCATTCCAATCGGCGCTGCGGATGGCCCGCACGGCCTCTGGCCCCTTCACGCGCAAAGGCGCGCCGTGGCGCAAAGCCGTGGCCACAATGAATTGGGCGCAGCCATGCCAAGAGGTGTGGCCTTGGTCACACAGGTGATACAAGCCTTCGAGCTTGCGCTGACGCAGCGTGAAGTAAAGCAAAGGCGCGCACACATCGGCCACCGTGCTGGCCGCCGTGGGGCTGCCTATTTGGTCATCCACAATGTGCAGCTCGTCTTGCTTGGCCGCCAAGCGCAGCACCGTTTTTACAAAATTGTGGCCGCGCGCGCTATGCACCCAAGCCGTGCGCACCAGTAGAAGGCGGCAGCCCGATGAACGCACCGCAATCTCGCCATCGAGCTTGCTGCGGCCATATGCATTGAGTGGCCCGACACTGCCGTTTTCAGCGCGGGCAAAATCGCCCTCATCGGCCAGCACATAGTCGGTGGAAAAGTGCAACAACAAAGCCCGCAAAGCCCGTGCGCCCTCGGCCATGCGCTCAGGTGCCAAGGCATTCACGCGGCGGGCCAGCTCAGGGTGTTGCTCGGCGGCATCCACCTGCGTATAGGCCGCCGCATTCACAATCAGCTTGGGGCGGTACCCGGCGATGGTGCGCTCGATGCCGTCCAAATCGCATAAATCGCCGCACCAGCCGCTGGGGTGGGGCTCACGCCCCAAAGCCAAGACCTCCCCCATAGGTTGCAAGCTGCGTTGCAGCTCCCAACCAATCTGGCCCTCGGCACCAAAAAGTAGAATTTTCATAGGCGCAAATTATGGCGCTTTCGGCACTGCTGAACAGCCCTCTCGCGGCCGGCTTTGCCGAGTAGAATCAGGGGCTTGATTTCTGGCCTTGCGCGGCCCCAAACACAGCGGCCCGCGCAGCTTATTTTGGAGAACACCCATGGCAGCACTGCCTAGCATGGCCGACCGCGACGGCAAAATTTGGATCGACGGGCAACTGGTGGACTGGCGCGATGCCAAAGTGCATGTGCTCACGCACACCCTGCACTACGGCTGCGGCGCATTTGAAGGCGTGCGCGCCTATGACACCGTGGATGGCCCCGCCGTATTCCGCCTGCAAGAGCACACCGACCGCCTCTTCAACAGCGCCAAAATTCTGCGCATGAACATCCCCTTCAGCAAAGAAGAAATCAACGCCGCCCAGCTTGAAGCGGTGCGCGCCAACGGCCTGAAATCGGGCTATATCCGACCCCTCGTCTGGCTCGGCTCTGAAAAAATGGGTGTCAGCCCCAAAGGCGCTGCCGTGCATGTCATGGTCGCCGCTTGGGAGTGGGGCGCTTATTTGGGTGAGGACGGCATGAAGCGCGGCATCCGCGTGAAAACCTCCAGCTACACCCGCCATCATGTCAACATCACCATGACGCAGGCCAAATCGGTGAGCAACTACACCAACTCCATCTTGGCCAATATGGAAGTCACCGACGACGGCTACGACGAGGCCCTGCTGCTCGACACCGCAGGCTTTGTGAGCGAGGGCGCGGGTGAAAACATCTTCATCATCAAAGATGGCGTCATCTACACGCCTGATTTGTCGGCTGGTGCGCTCAACGGCATCACCCGCAACACCATCTTCCACATCGCGCAAGACCTTGGTCTGAACATCGTGCAAAAGCGCATCACCCGCGATGAAGTCTATATCTGCGACGAAGCCTTCTTCACCGGCACCGCCGCTGAAGTCACGCCCATCCGTGAGCTGGATCGCATTCAAATCGGCGCGGGCAGCCGTGGCCCCATCACCGAGAAAATCCAAGCCGCCTTCTTCGACATCGTCAATGGCCGCAACAGCAAATACAGCCACTGGCTGACCCGTGTGTGAGGTGTGCCCATGAGCCAAGCCATCAGCAGCAAGCAATCCCCTGCCATTGAGCTCAAAGCCAGCGATTTGAACAACTGGGGCGGCATCTTCTGCCCCAGCCCCAAAGCGGGCATGGCCATCAAAAACAACCACCCCCGCGTGCAAGTGCAAGTGGCCGCCACGGGCGAAGGCCGCTGCCCCTATTGCAGCACTGTCTTTCGTTTGAAAGCGGGTGAGAAATTGGGCGGGCATTGAGCCGCCGCAGCGATGCACATAAGAAAAAAGGCCCGAAAGGGCCTTTTTGCTTGGCTTGTTGCACCCTTTAAAACCGAGATGCTGAATCAAGTTCAGCACGACGAAGTGAGGGCGGAGTGAGGGCGCTCGTGTTCCCGCGCGAGTATAGAGGCGAGTGACTGTGGACTACAGGAATGCGTCATTGCGGGCTTGACCCGCAATCTCTGCCACCTGCAGCTCAACTGAAAAGCCGAGATGCTGAATCAAGTTCAGCATGAATTGGTTTGAACTTACAGCCCCGTGCCCGCGCCCTCAAAACTGCGTTCAATGAGTTCGATTTTGTAGCCGTCGGGGTCTTGCACAAAGGCGATGATGGTGCTGCCGCCTTTGACGGGGCCGGCCTCACGGGTGATGGTGCCGCCCGCTGCGCGGATGCGCTCGCAAGCGGCGGCGCAGTCGGGCACGCCCAGGGCAATATGGCCGTAGGCATTGCCCATGTCGTAGCTTTCTACGCCCCAGTTGTAGGTCAGTTCAATTTCGGCTTGGCCAGGGTTGCCGCCATCAAAGCCCAAAAAGGCCAGGGTGTAGCGGCCGGTTTCGTTGTCGCTGGTGCGCAGCAATTGCATACCGAGCACTTGGGTGTAGAAGTCAATCGAGCGTTGCAGGTGGCCAACGCGCAGCATGGTGTGCAGCAGTCGCATGGAGTGTGTCCTTTCGGTTTAGATTTCGCAGTAGATGCCGCCGGGCTGAAATTGCAGCCAGATGGCGAAGATGGCGCCGCCGATGAGCAGCAGGCCAGCCAAGCGCTGGCCCCAGCCTTCACGCAGGCGCTGTAGCCTGTGCCAGAGCATGGGGCTGGCCAAGAGCCACAGCCCTGAGCCGAGGGAGAACAGCAGCATGGCGAGCGCGCCCGCCAAGATGTGCCCCGTCAGGCTGGCTTGCAAGAAGGCGCTGTAGAGCAGGCCGCAGGGCAGTAGGCCCCAGAAGAGGCCGAGTAGGCCGCCGCGCTGCGCCCAAGGCGCAGCTTGTATGCGCTGCCACAGGGCTTGTGCTTTGGCCTGCGCCCACAGGGGCTGGCGGCCCCACAGCAGCAAAATGGCCCCCCAGACCAAGACCAAGGCGTGCCAGACGGCCCATAGGGGTTTGATGGCGCTGGCCATGCCGCTGCCCCAAGCCAGGGCTTGGATGCTGCCCGCCACAACTGCGCCGAGTAAGGCGTAAGACAGGCTGCGGCTGGCCATAAAGCCCCAGAAGTTGCCACTGAGCCCCAGGCTGCGCCAGCCTGAGCGCGGCTTGGGCTGAAATTGCAGGGCGTGCTCTTGTGCGCTGGCGGCTGGGCTGGGCGTTTGCGTCGGGCTGCGGCCTGCGTTGATGGCAATGCAGGCAGGGCCGCACATGGCCATGCAGTGTGAGCCGCCGGCCAAGCCAAGCACGAAGGAAGAAACAAGGAGGGCGGTTTGCACGCAGGGGCTGCCTCAGGGAGTCAAATAAGAAAGCGCCGCGCAGGGCGGCGGCTTGCCTAGATGATTTTAGAGTAGCGGCTGCGAGAGAGTTGGTCTTGCAGGTATTTGTCAAACACCATGGCCACGGCACGCACCATGAGCCAGCCTTGCTCGGTGACGGAAAAGCCGCCGTCACGCAGGGTGATGAGGCCATCGTCGGCCAGCTCTTGCAGGCGGGCCAGCTCAGGCGCGAAGTGGGCCTTGAAGTCCAGCAGCCAAGCCAGTTCGGTGCTTTCGTAGTCCAGCTCGCCTTGGCACATGATGGCCATGATGATGGCGCGGCGCATGAGGTCGTCGCGGCTCAAAATCATGCCGCGCACAATGGGCAGTTGGCCTTGCTCCAGCAGGTCGCGGTAGTCTTCAAGGTCTTTGGCATTTTGGTAGTAGTGAGCCCCCACTTTGCCGATGGCCGAGCAGCCTAGGGCAATGAGGTCGCAATCGGGCTGGGTGCTATAGCCTTGGAAGTTGCGGTGCAGGCGGCCTTGGCGCTTGGCCACAGCGAGGCTGTCTTGCGGCAGGGCGAAGTGATCCATGCCGATGTAGTCGTAAGCCGCCTCGCCCAAATGCGCCAGCGCGGTGCGGAACATGGCCAGCTTGTCGGCAGCCTGCGGGATGCTGTGGTCGTCAATGCGGCGCTGGGGTTTGAAGCGCTGCGGCAGATGGGCGTAGGCGTAGAGGGCGATGCGCTCGGGCTTGAGGGACACGACCTGCGCCAGCGTGCGTGCCAAAGACGCGGGCGACTGGTAGGGCAGGCCGTAAATCAAGTCCATATTGATGGCGTGAAAACCCAGCTCGCGCGCCTGCTGCATCAGCTCGGCCACTTGCGCAAAGGGCTGCTCGCGGTTCACTGCTTTTTGCACGGTGGGGTCAAAGTCTTGCACGCCCAAACTGAGGCGGTTAAAGCCCAGCTCGGCCAAATGCGCCAAGCGCTGGCGGCTGATGGTGCGCGGGTCTATCTCAATGGCGTACTCGCCATTGGCGGCAAACTGAAAATGCTGGCGCAGCATGGCCATGAGTTGGGCCAATTGCGCATCATCAAAAAAAGTGGGTGTGCCGCCGCCCAAATGGAGCTGGCTCAGCGGAGCGGGTTTGTCGCCCCAATTGGCGCGGTGCAGCTTCAGTTCGGCTTCCAGCAATTGCAAATAAGCTTGGGCCTGCGTGCGGTCTTTGGTGATGATTTTGTTGCAGGCGCAGTAGTAGCACAGCGAGGCACAAAACGGGATGTGCACATAGACCGAGAAAGGCGCGTGCGCATGGCTGCCCGCCTGCTGGCGCAGGGCAATGGCCTGCTGGTAATCAGCAGGGCCATAAGCCTCAACAAAGCGATCTGCCGTGGGGTAGGAGGTGTAGCGCGGCCCCGATTGATTGTATTTTTCGAGTAGGGCATCGCTGAGGCCGGCCAGGGCGCTAGGGGTGGCAACGGGAATGGTGCAAGACTCAGACATGGCTGGCACTGTGCCGTAATCTGGCAAACTGCCAGTTGATATACATCAAGGCCAATTCTGGGTGTGAAGGAATTCTCATAAAATGGCCGAATGAGTCAATCTATATCAAAAACTGAGCTGCGCGTGAACCGCAGTGCAGGCAGCGCCGCCGTCGATGCCAAGCAAATCAAGGTCGCTTGCTCCAGTTGCAATTTGCGCGAGCTGTGTATGCCCATGGGCTTGAGCCAGGGCGATATGGAGCGCTTGGACGATTTGGTCGCCACCCGCCGCCGTGTTGCCAAAGGCAAACCGCTGTACCGGGAGGGCGACCCCTTTCAAGCCCTGTATGCCGTGCGCACGGGCTTTTTTAAAACATCGGTCAGCAATGAAGAAGGCCGCGACCATGTTACGGGCTTTCAAATGGCGGGCGAGATTTTGGGCTTGGACGGCATGGCCCATGACCGCCACTCTTGCGCTGCTGTGGCGCTTGAAGATGCCGAGGTTTGCGTCATGCCCTTTGGCAAGATTGAGGAACTCTCGCAAGAGGTCAAAGCCCTGCAATCGCATTTGCACCGCATTTTGAGCCGTGAAATTGTGCGCGACCAAAATATCATGCTGCTCTTGGGCACCATGCGGGCCGAAGAACGCTTGGCCGCCTTTTTGGTGAACTTGGGCCAGCGCCTGCAAGCGCGCGGCTTTTCGTCCACCGACATGGTGCTGCGCATGACGCGTGAAGAAATTGGCAGCTATTTGGGTCTCAAGCTCGAAACCGTCAGCCGCACCTTCAGCAAATTTGTGGATGATGGCCTGATTACGGTGAAGCAAAAAGCGATTCAAATCATCGACGCCGAACGCTTACAAGCCTTGGCCCGCCCCCGTGATTGATGGGTGAGTGCCCACTGCGCTGCAAACCCGCCGCAATCGGCGGGTTTTTTATTGGTGATGACATGGGCGTGGGGCTTGGTTAGACTGGCGTGGCGTGCGATGCCGCTGTTTTCCCAATTTCCCTTAGCTTTTCAGTTGGGCCTGTCGCCTCTTTCTGGCGATAGTGTGGGCAGAGCTTGATAAGTGTGCCCGTTGCGGGTATATTTTGGAGGGAAATGAGATGGCAAATATTCTCAAGCGGAAGGACTTTGCGCGGTGGCAGTGGAGTGAGAAGTTATCCGATGCGGCTTTGTGTCAGGCGGTTAAGGAAATGGAGGATGGCTTGATTGACGCAGACTTGGGCGGTTTTCTCTATAAGAAGCGGGTGGCCCGCCCAGGTGAAGGCAAGCGTGGCGCTTATCGCACTTTGTTGTCAGCCAAGATGGGAAATCGCTATGTTTTTCTGCACGGCTTCCCAAAGAGCGACAAGGAAAACATCTCGCAGGATGAGAAAAAGGCCCTGCAATTTGCTGGCAAAGTGTTCTTAGATTTGCCCGCCGAAGCCTTGAACAAGGCATTGAAAGCGGGTGTTTTGGTGGAGGTGTGTTGTGAGCAAAATTATTGAATCCTTGCGTGGCGACTTGGCCACACTGCTTGAAGTTGGTGCGATTGAGAAGGTCACGATGCGTGAATTCGACGCCATTTGCCCTGCGCCTGTACGAGAGCTGGGCGCAGCGGATATCAAACGCCTGCGCGAAGCTTTGAAATTCAGCCAGCCCGTTTTTGCGCTTCATTTGCACACATCGGCGTCCACCGTGCGCAAATGGGAGCAAGGCGAAACCCGTCCCTCTGGCCCCGCGCTCAAGCTGCTGAATCTCCTTGCCGATAAGGGGCTGGAGGCCATCATCTGATACGGGGTGGCCTGCCATTGAAGTGAGTGCGCACTGATGTGCTTGGGCCATTTTGTGCCTTGCGCTATGGCCCTGGCGTGAAACAGCCCCGCCGCTGGTGGTGCGAGGGTGGCCTTATCTGCCGCTGCCAATTGGCCTAAGTGCTTGATTTACAAAGAGAAAATAGCCTGCTTAAAAAAGTGGCAATGTGTGCCGAGGCCGATGGGATGGGGCTTGGCTGGGGATATGAAAAACTTTTGCCCACGCTTGTCCACAGAAACGGTGGGTAAGTATGCGCTGGGCGCAAAATCAATCACTTAGAAGTGCTTGCTTAAAAACAAGGCAGCTTGAGCTTGGGCTGTGAATAAATGGCATAAGTCGCCAGCGCACGGCCGTAGGGGCTGTTGGCCTCTGGCAGCGGCTTGAAGCGGGCACTTACTTGGGCCTGTGGGTAGTGGGTTTTTTGGTTTCACGGCCCAAGAATAGTGGGCTGGTTTGCAGGCGCAGTCAGGCGCTAGACTTGTTGTTTTTCCATTTTTACCTTTGCTTTATGACTTTTGCGCCCCAGTCTGCTCCCAGCTCTGCCCGCCCGTTGCCAGTCACCGCCGCGCGCGGCTCGGTGGCGGCACTGTTCACGGCGCTGTTGGCGGTGGGCGCAGGGGTGTTGCAGGCTTGGGCTTTGGCTTGGCCCTGGGCTTGGGGGCCAGCGCAGGGCGAGCCGCTGTGGTGGCTGCAAGTGTGGGCCGCCGTGCTGCTCTTTGCTCTGCTGGGGCAGGCGGGCGGGGCGTGGCGGGCGGCGGCGCTGGCGTGGTTGTTTGCCTTGGGCTGGCTGGGCACGGCCACGGCTTGGCTCTATACCTCTATGCATGTGTATGGCGGTTTGGCCGCACCTTTGGCGGTGGCGGGGGTTTTGGCTTTGGCAGGCTTTATGGCCGTGTTTTTTGCCTTGGCAGGCTTTTTTTACAAACGCTGGGCTGTGCGCTGGCGTTTGGGTGCGGCGCGGCAGGGGGTCTTGCTGCTGGCGCTGTGGTTGATGGCGGAGCTGATGCGCCACAGTTGGTTCACGGGCTTTCCGTGGGGGGCGAGTGCTTACGCCCATGTGGATGGGCCGTTTGCGTTTTTAGCGCCCCTAGTGGGGGCTTATGGTGTGGGCGTGGTGGCCCATGCGTTTGCTTTGGCCCTGTGGCTGCTGTTGCGCTGGGCGTGGTGCAGCGGCACGGCGCTGGGGTGGGCCACGGTGGCGGCGTGGCGCGCGCCGGTGTTGGCTTGGCTGGCCCTGCTTTTGCTGCTGATGGCGGCGCCGCGTTGGTGGCTGGCTTGGGGGCCAGAGCGCAGCCCCAGCCGCCCGCCGGTGGCGGTGGATTTGCTGCAAGGCAATATCGCCCAAGGCGAGAAATTCGATATGGAAACGGGGGTGAAGGAGGCGCTGGATTGGTATGGGCAAGCCCTGCGCCAGAGCCAGGCCAAGCTGGTGGTGACGCCAGAAACGGCTGTGCCTTTGCTGCCTTATGAGTTGCCCGATGGCTATTGGCTGGGTTTGCAGCAGCATTACGCCAGTGGGCAGCGGGCGGCGCTGGTGGGCCTGCCGCTGGGCGATGAGATGGTGGGCTACCGCAATGCGGTGGTGGGTTTGCGCCCCAGTGCCGAGGCCACGCATTACGCCTATTTCAAGCAGCATTTGGTGCCTTTTGGCGAGTTCATTCCGCCCATGTTCCGCTGGTTCACGGATTTGATGCACATCCCGCTGGGCGATTTTTCACGCGGTGAGTTGGTGCAGCCTTCTTTTGTGTGGGCAGGTGAACGCTTTGCGCCGAATATTTGTTACGAAGATTTGTTTGGGCAAGAGCTGGCGGCGCGTTTTGTGGGCGATGAGCCTGCGCCGACTGTGCTGGTGAATATGAGCAACTTGGGCTGGTTTGGCACAGGCTTGGTGCTGGATCAGCATCTGCATATGGCACGCATGCGCAGCATGGAGCTGGATCGCCCCAGTTTGCGGGCCACCAATACGGGCATAACGGCGCTGATTGACCGCCACGGGCAGGTGCGAGCGGCGCTGCCCCGCAGCAGCCAAGGTGTGCTCGGCGTGCAAGTGCGTGGCAATGATGGCCTGACTTGGTATGCGCAGTGGGCTGGGCGCTGGGGCCATTGGCCTTTGTGGGCACTAGCGTTTACCCTAGTTTTTCTGCTGAGATGGCCCGCCCCAAAGCAAAAACGGGCAAAGAGGTGAAAAAAAAGCGTTAGCATGAGGCATATGTCATGAATAAGCAGGGTGGCGGTATGCAAAAAAACGCAACACATACTTTCGTTTTGTCTCAGTGGGGGCGTTGGGCTCTTGGGGCCGTTTTGGGTTTTGGGGCTGTGTGGGCACAGGCCCAAACGCAAGAAATGCCGCTGGTTGTGAGCCTGATGGCCTCAGGCAGCGACCCTGGGCAAAACGGCTTGGGCGACGAGGTGCAAGTCATGACGCAGGCCGTGATTGACGAATACAACGACAGCGGCATCGGCCCCTATATTGAGCTGCAAGTCATCGACAGCGACAGCACCGATGCCAAGGCCCTGCAAGCGCAGGCGCAGGGCAGCATGGCCTTGCTCTCTTGCGCGGGTTTGCGCACTTGCCTGAGCCAAGCGCAGGTGGCGAAGACTTTGGGCCTGCCTTTGGTCGGGCCTATGTCTGGCGATGCGCGTTTGCGCAGCCCTGAGCTGGCGCGCAGCGTATTCAGCGTGCGGCCATCGAATACGGAAATGCTGCAATCGGCCCTGCAGGGCTTGAGCACCATGCGCATCAAAAAACTGGCCGTGCTGGTGCAAGCCGATGCGAATGGCAAAAGCTTGGCGGCAGAGTTGGCGCGTTTGAATTTGCCCAAGGGGCTGGAGGTCGTGCATCAGGCTGAGATTGAAGCGGGCAGCAATTTCGCCGCAGCCAGCAAAGCCATGCAAACCGCAGGTGCTACGGCCGTGCTGCTGCTGACGGAAGATGTGCCCACCGCGCAAGCCTTGGTCGGCCATCTGAAGGCGCAGCGCAAAAGCGCCCAAGCCTACACGCCCATGCTGATGCATATGCCAGGTTTGGCCCTGCCTGAATACGCCGAAAAAGCCCAAGGCTACCCTGGCGGCGCGATGTTTGTGACCGTGGTGCCCAGCCCTTGGGGTGGGCGCAAGGCGGCGCAGCGCAGCTACCAGAGCTTGGCGCAATCGCGCGGCATTTACCGCGCCAACTATGTCTCGTTTGAAGCCTATTTGAATGCCAAGCTGCTGGTGCAGGCCGTGGCGCAAAGCAAGGCCCGCAGCCCAGCGCAGTTGAGCCAATATCTGGCGCAGCAGCAGTTCAATTTGGGCGGCATGTCGGTGCGTTATACGGCGGGCCGTGGTGAAGCCACGGGCTTTTTAGACCAAGCCGCGCTGGGCGTGGATGGCTCCTTTAGGCATTGAGTGCCTGGTTTTGCTTAAGACCACGCCGCCGTGCGTGGGTGAGCGTGCCACAATGCTGGATTGACAAGCATTAACCCATAGGCGCCCGATATGAGTGAAACCCATTTTGGCTATCAAAAAGTTGCAGAAAACGACAAGGCCGCCCGCGTGCGCGGCGTGTTTGATTCCGTCGCCCAAAACTACGACATCATGAATGACCTGCTTTCCGGCGGTATGCACCGTTTGTGGAAGCGTTACACCATTGCTGTTTCTGGTGCCAAGGCGGGCGATCGCGTGCTCGATATTGCGGCGGGCACAGGTGATTTGACGCAGGCTTTTGCCCGCAAAGTCGGCCCCACGGGACAGGTGTTTCATACCGACATCAACGAGGCCATGCTGCGCGTAGGCCGCGACCGCTTGGTCAATCAGGGTTTGGTGCTGCCTTCTTTGGTGTGCGATGCGGAAAAACTGCCTTTTGAAGACGATTATTTCGACATCGTCAGCGTCGCCTTTGGCCTGCGCAATATGACGCACAAAGACCAAGCGCTGGCAGAGATGCGCCGCGTGCTCAAGCCCGGCGGCAAGCTGTGCGTGCTGGAGTTCTCCAAAGTTGCGCCACCGCTGACCAAAGCCTATGACTGGTACTCCTTCAATCTGCTGCCCAAAATTGGCCGCTGGGTGGCCAAAGACGAAGCCAGCTACCAGTATTTGGCCGAGTCCATTCGTATGCACCCCAGTCAGGCCGAGCTCAAAGCCATGATGCACCAGCAGGGCTTTGGCCATGTGGATGTGCACAATATGAGCGCTGGCATTGTGGCCTTGCACTTTGGTATCAAATGCTGATGCGGGGGCGCTGGAGGCCGTGGTTTTAGGGCGAAGTGAAAAAGAAAAGAGAGGCAAACAATGGTTTTGGTGGTTTTGATTTTGGCGTTGGCAGCGCTGCTGCTATTGGGTTGGGCTTTGGCCCGTTTTGCACAAAACAGGCAAAGGGGTTTGGCGCAGGCCAGTGCTCCGGCGGCGGCTGCGGGCAGTGCGCCCCCCGTTGAAGTGCCTGTGGCCCAACACTACCGCAAAGACACGGTGGGCAATGATGCGGCGGCCCGCCCTTGGGATGTGGCCGCGCCGAGCGAGGCCGACTTCGCCCCCAGCCAAGCAGCGGCGCAGCGCGAGCTGGATTTGCCCAGCCAAGAGGACACAGGCTGGCTGGCAGCCCGCCCAGACCAATTGCCCGATCGCCTGCCCGGGCATTTTGATTTGGCGCTGCTGCTGGAGCGCTCGAAAGAGAGTTTTATGCGCCTGCACCACGCTTGGGAGCAGGCCGACGCCGCTGCGGTGCGCGATTTGCTCAGCCCCAAAATTTGGCAGCATGTGGAGCAGGCCATGCAAGCCCAAGTGCTGCCCGAATGGGGGCAAGACATTGGTGAAGTGCAGCATTTGGCCGCGCGCGCTTTGAAGGCGCATGAGGAAGAAGGCCGTCTGCGCGTGCAGCTCGAATTCACCGGCAGCCAAGTGCTGGCCCGCGATGGCCAAACCAAAACGATTCATGAGGTGTGGGATGTGGCTTATTGCGAGCAGCCCCCCACATGGGAAATCGCTGATTTGCAGGCCAGAGCCGCCTAAAGCAAGCTCACCCTTGCACCTGTTAAATATGCGCCGCCCGGCCTGTGTGCTTGGCGGCGCTTTTTGTTTTGTCGGGCGGCATCAGGCCAAGGGTTGGTAGCGGCTGTCCCAATGCGGGCCGTGGTCTTGATCGCGGTGCCACAGACGCCAAATAAAGAGCAGTAAAACGGCAGCCAAGGCATAGGGCCAAAGCCAAGCCAGCCACTCGCTCAGGCCGTAAAAGCGCACAAACTCGCCTTGCTTCCAAGTTTGCATTTCAAGGTGGGTGTAGCTGCTGATGGGGGAGAAATTCAGCAGCAGGCTTTGCAGCAACAGGGCCAGCAGCAGGCCAATGGCCAACCACAGGCGCGGCGTCCATAAATTGAGCAAACCCAGCACAGCGGCTGCGCCTATGCCCCCATACACGGCGGGCGTGGCCCAAAGCCAAGCGTGTTGGGGGTCGTAACTCAGGGCAAAGGCCAGCCCCAGCATGAGCACGCCCACCGCCAGCACGAGGGCTTGGCCCAGGGCGCGTGAGCGACGGCGGCGCAGCAGCAGGGCCATGCTGCCCATGGGCAGCAGCAGGCCGAGGCAAACGCTCAGGCTTTGCAGCAGGGCGTTCAAATCAGGGGCCAGCCAGCGCGGCAGGGGCAAATGCGTTTGCAGCCACAGGTGTTGCGGCCAAGTTTGTAGGGCAAAGTTTTCTAGCTCGCCCAAAAACTGCCCCAGACCAAAGGGGTGTTGCGATGGAAAGAGCAGGGCAAAAGGCCACAAAAACAACAGCACAAACACGCCACGGCTGTGCGGCAACATGCTGCGCTCGCGCCAATTCTTCCAGCGCTCAATCAGGCCCAAGGCCAGCGCCATGCGGGCCAGCAAAACCCCGCCTGCGCCACCCGCGCTATTGAGCAGCAAATCAGCCAAAGACGGCACGCGCCAAGGCAGGTAGTTTTGTGTGCTTTCCATGAAAAAAGACCACAGTGCGCAGCCCAGCGCAATCAGCAGCAGCCAAGGCCAATTGCGGGCCTTGGGGCGGTGCGAGAGCACACTGGCCGCCGCCAAAAAGCCCAGCGGCACATAGCCCAAAAAATTGCTGATGACATCAAAACGCAACCAGTATTTGGGCCATTGCAACAGATACAAATACCAAGGCTCGGCCGTGACCCGCCAGCCCGAAAAAGGGTAGAGCGAGGCATAGGCAATCAGCAGGGCATAGCCCACGGCCAGCGGCCAAGCGGTGCTGCGATAGTGCTTGGGGCGGCTGTGGGCGTGGGGGCCAGTGGGCATAAAACGCGGGGTTTAAAAAGGCTTGACAGTGACCAAAATGGTCACGATGAGCAGAAAAATCACCGGCACTTCATTGAACCAACGGAACCAAGTGTGGCGGCGCTGGTTTTGCCCTGCTTGAAACTGCCCCAATAGGCGCACGCAATACAAGTGGTAGGCCACAATCAGCGCCACGATGCTGAGCTTGGCGTGCATCCAACCATTGCCGGGGCCGTGCAAACCAATGCCGTAGCGGCCCCACAAATACAGGCCCAGGGTGAGGGCGATGGGGGCCAATATGTGCATAAAGCGCAGCAGCTTGCCAGCCATCAGCAGCAGGCGCTGGCGCTCGGCCTCTGAGCCTGCCTCCACCATGGCCAAATTCACAAAAATACGCGGCAAATAAAACAGGCCAGCAAACCAACTGGCCACAAACACAATATGCAAAGCTTTGATCCAAAGCATCATGGCATCACTCACAAGTCAAACGGGGGTAGGGCGGCGCCGCAGTGGGCGCAAGAATCGGCTGGGGCAATGCCCATGCAGCCAGCGCAAAGCCAAGCTAAATCATACAATCGGGCCTTTCTATGCTTTGCTTGGGTGCGTCAAAATCATGGTCTTGGCGTGTTTGGGCCTTTGAACGAGACAATTTATGGTTCCCCACCTTGCCACCGCCCTGACTGGGCCAATCAATGAACTTGAACAGCGCATTTTAGAGGCCATGCCCGCCATTGAGCGCTGGTTCCGCCTAGAGTGGATGGAGCACACGCCCCCTTTTTACAGCTCGGTTGATGTGCGCAATGCGGGCTTCAAGCTGGCCCCTGTGGACACCAATTTATTCCCCGCAGGCTGGAACAACCTGACCGATGAAATGCTGCCCTTGGCGGTGCAGGCTACCATGGCCTCCATTGAAAAAATCTGCCCTGAAGCCAAGGGTTTGATGCTGATTCCTGAGAACCACACGCGCAACACTTTCTACCTCAGCAATGTGGCGCAATTGGTGAAGATTTTTCGCATGGCAGGCTTGAATGTGCGCGTCGGCTCCATCAACCCCGACATCAAAGAAGTCACCAAATTTGATCTGCCCAATGGCGAGCAAGTGGTGTTGGAACCTGTGGTGCGCGAGCGCCGCCGCTTGGTGCTCAAAGACTTTGACCCTTGCACGATTTTGCTCAACAACGACCTCTCTGCGGGTGCGCCCGGCATCTTGGAAGACTTGCATGAGCAGTTTTTGCTGCCGCCTGTGCACGCCGGATGGCATGTGCGCAAAAAATCCATTCACTTCAAAGAGTATGAGGAAATCACCAAACGCTTTTCCAAAATGCTGGGCATCGACCACTGGCTGATTAACCCCATGCACGACAGTTGCGGCGAGGTGAATTTTGCCGAGAGCACGGGCCTTGATTGCCTGCAAGACAGCGTGAGCGATTTGTTTGGCCGCATCCGCAAAAAATACCGCGAATACGGCATCAATGAAAAGCCCTTTGTGGTGGTGAAGGCCGACAACGGAACTTACGGCATGGGCATCATGACGGTGCGCGACCCCAAAGAGCTTGACAGCATGAACCGCCGCACGCGCAACAAGATGAATGTCATCAAAGAGGGCCAGCAGGTGGGGCAAGTCTTGATTCAAGAAGGCATCATGACCCATGAGCGCGTGAATGATGCCGTGGCCGAGCCTGTGGTTTACATGATGGATCGCTATGTGGTTGGCGGCTTCTACCGCGTCCACGCCGACCGCGATGTGGACGAGAACCTCAACGCCCCTGGTGCGCACTTTGCGCCTTTGGCCTTTGAGAAAGCCAGCCTGCCGCAAGTGGGTGAAAAACCTGGCACCAGCAGCCCCAACCGCTTCTATATGTATGGCGTGGTGGCGCGTTTGGCCATGTTGGCTGCCAGCTATGAGCTGGAGCAAACCAACCCCAACCCTGAGGTGTATGACAACTAAGCCTTAAGGCCAAGTTCACACACCACCCGATTCACCACACACAGCACGCGAGGGCTGTTGGGCACCCTGCATCTGGTACTCGAATACTTGCTCGCCACAGTTTTGGGCGTGGTGGCTTGTCGCAGCCTGCGCTTGCCGCCCGTGTTGGCGTATTTGCTGGTGGGGGTTTTGCTGGGGCCTTACACCCTGGCCTTGGGCAATAGCCAAGAAACCGCGCCGTTGCACCACTTGGCTGGCTTTGGCGTGGTGTTCCTGATGTTCGTTACTGGCTTGGAGTTCAATCTCTCCAAGCTGCACAGTATGCGCCGCTTTGTGTTCGTTTTGGGCGGTATGCAGGTCTTGCTCACCATTGGGGGCGTGGTCTTGGCGGCCTTGGCCCTTTTCCATTGGCTGCCTGCGAGTTACCGCCTGAGCTGGCAGGGCGCTTTGGTGGTGGGCGGTGCATTGGCCATGAGCAGCACGGCCATCATCATCAAGCTGCTGCAAGACCGCGCTGAAATGGCCAGCGAGCATGGCCGCCGCGCCATTGGCGTTTTGCTGTTTCAAGACTTGGCCGTGGTGCCCTTGCTGGTGCTGATTCCGGCCTTGGGCAGCCCGCCTGAGGCGTTGGCCACGGCCCTGCTGTGGGCGGGGGTGAAGGCGGCTTTCATCATTGCGCTTTTGCTGGTGGGCGGCAAACGCATCATGCACCGCTGGCTCACCTTGGTGGCCAAGCGCAAAAGCGATGAGCTGTTTATTTTGAACATCCTGCTCATCACTTTGGGCTTGGCTTGGCTGACGCAAATTGCGGGCCTCAGCATGGCCTTGGGTGCATTCATTGCGGGCATGTTGATTGCGGAAACGCCCTACCGCCATCAGGTGGAAACCGATGTGCGGCCCTTTTACGATGTGCTGCTGAGCCTGTTTTTTATCACCATTGGCATGATGCTGGACTGGCGTTTGGTCTTGCACCACCCTGGCTTGGTGCTCTTGCTATTGGGCCTGTCGCTCTTGCTCAAACTGCTGCTGGTCATGGCTTTGTCGCGTCTTCTGGGCGATAAGCCGGGCGTGGCCCTGCGCACGGGTTTGTATTTGGCGCAATCGGGCGAGTTCGGCTTTGTGCTGCTGAATTTGGCCGAGCAGCAACGCCTGCTGCCGCCGAATTTGCTCAACCCCCTGCTGGCCAGCATGGTGCTGTCGATGATGCTCGCGCCCCTGCTCATCATGCAGGCCGACCGCATTGTGCACGCCCTGTTGCGCAAAGAGTGGTTGCGGCAATCGCTGGATTTGAACGCGGTGGCGCAGCGCAGCGAGAACGCCGACGGCCATGTCATTATTTGTGGCTATGGCCGCAGTGGGCAGAATATGGCGCATTTGATTGAACGCCAAGGCTTGCAATATGTGGCCCTCGATTTGGACCCCGATTTGGTGCAAAAAGGGGTGCAGGCAGGCCATCCTGTGGTGTTTGGCGATGCCTCACGCGCGCAAGTGCTGCGGGCGGCGGGTTTGGCGCGGGCGCGGGCCTTGGCCATCACTTATTTGGATTTGAACAGCAGCCTCAAAATCATTGCCGCAGTGCGGGCCGAGCAGCCCAATTTGCCCATTGTGGTGCGCACCGAGGACGACAGCAGCTTGGCCGCTTTGCAAGCGGCGGGTGCGACTGAAATCGTGCCTGAGGCGATTGAGGGCTCTATGCTGCTGGGCCTGCACGCTTTGGTGATGATGGGCGTGCCCGTGCGGCAGGTCATTCGTATTGTGCAGAGCCAGCGCGAGGCGCGTTACGCCTCACTCATGGGCTACTTTAGGGGCGCAGATGACAAAGCCCGCGCCAATGACAGCGCCCATTTGCTCAGCATTGAGGTGGACCGTGGCAGCTTTGCCGAGGGCCATGTGCTGCATGATTTGGCCTTTGCCCAGCATGGCGTGACCTGTATTGATGTGCGCCGCGACAAAGTCAGCGTCATGCAGCAATGGCCTGAAGTGGTGCTCAGCCCCGGTGATGTGCTGGTGCTCAGCGGCAAGCCCGCTGATTTGCTGGCCGAAGAAGCCCGCTTGCTGCGCCGAGCTTAGTGTTTTGACTCAACTGGCCATCAGGCGCTCAATCTCGGCCACGGCCACAGGCACATCACGGGTTAGCAGCTCGCAGCCGCCCGCCTGCACCACGGCATCGTCTTCAATGCGGATGCCGATATGGTGCAGCTCAGGCGGCACGGCGGCATCGGCGCGGAAGTAAAGCCCCGGTTCAATGGTGATGACCATGCCCGCTTGCAAGCGCCGCTTCACGCCTGGCGCGGCTTGCTCGGCGGGGTCAATGTAGCGGCCCGCATCGTGCACATCCAGACCCAGCCAATGGCTGGTGCTGTGCATGTAATAGGGCGCATAGGCTTTGCTTTCAATTGCATCGGCCACACTGCCGTGAGCGGCGTGTTGCAGCACTTTTAAATCAAACAAACCTTGCACCAGCACGGCCAGCGCAGCCTCGTGCACGCTGTCAAAACCCACACCCGCACGGGTTTGTGCAATGGCGGCCTCTTGCGCCGCCAGCACCACCTCGTACACAGCCTTTTGCGGCCCGCTAAAACGCCCATTGGCGGGGAAAGTGCGGGTGATGTCGCTGGCGTAGTTCTGCCACTCGCAGGCAGCGTCAATCAGCACCAAATCGCCACTGCGCACAGGCGCATTGGCGGCGCGGTAATGCAGCACGCAGGCATTCGCCCCAGCCGCCACGATGCTGGTGTAAGCAGGGCCACTGCTGCCAGCCTGCCTGAAGGCGTGCAGCAACTCGGCCTCCAGGTGGAATTCACGCACATCTTGGCCTTGGCGCAGGCCGTGGGCACTGGCTTGCATGGCGCGAATATGCGCTTGGGCACTGATGCGCCCCGCATGGCGCATGAGTTCAATTTCTGCCGCGCTCTTTATCAAACGCATATCATCAAGCAAGGGGGCCACATCCTGCCAAGCCTCAGGTGGCAGCACGCCTTGGCGCGCCCGCATTTGCAAAGCTTGCATGGCAGGGTCAATGGTGGGCCGCAGCGCTGCGGCGGCGTGAAAGGGGAAGTAAAAACGCTGCGCCTGCGCCAAGGCTTCGGGCAATTGCGCCGCCAGCTCGGTATGGCTGTAGGCGGCATCCACGCCCAAGGCGGCGGGCGCAGCCTCGGGGCCAAGGCGGTAGCCGTCCCACACCTCGCGGCTCAAGTCTTTGGGCAGGCAAAACAAAGTGCTGCGGCCCGTGCCGCCCTCTAGCAGCAAATAGGCTTGCGCTTCTTCAAAACCCGTGAGGTAGTAGAAATAGCTGTCGGCGCGGTAGGGATAGTGGGCATCGCGGTTGCGCACCTGCTCGGGCGCAGTCGCAATCAAGGCCACGCTGCCCGCACCCATGGCCTGTGCCAAGGCTTGGCGGCGTTGGGCATAGTGGCTGGCGGGCAGACAGGGCTGGGGGCTGTGGGGATCTAAAAAACTCATGGTAGGCAAAAAAATGAAGGGGTCGGAAGATTATGCCGCCCTGCACTGTGGGGCGCTTCTTGTTATCATGCCGCCACAAATATGGAAGGAGTGAATCAATGAACACAAACAAACAAACAGGATGGCAGTGGCGTGCCGCAGCCTTGGCTCTGGGCTTGGGCATGGCGGCTTTTGCGGCCCAAGCGGCGATTGAAGTGGCCAAAGTGGATGATGACGATTTGAGCTGCGCCCAAATCGCCGCTGAGGTCAAGCAAATGGAGGCCATCATTGCCAGCGGCAGTGCCGATGCCGCCGCCGCCCAACAACGCAAACAGCGCTTGGAAGCCTTGGCCCAAGTGACCAAATGCAAGTTGAAATAACACCCCCGTAGAAACCCTAGGTATCTTTCTGGGCCTTTGGCACAGGGCGTGCGGAGAAAACCTTAGAGCTGGCGCAGCCCACCCGCCGCAGCCAGCCGAAAAGGTCAAAGACCAATGAGGGCCAAGCGCAAGCTTGAAGTGAGGAAAAAAAGCGGCAGCCTAGGCTGCCGTTTTTTGTGGCTGTTGGTTTGTGGCCTGCTGATATGCGGCCTGCTGGTATTCGGCGGCCTATTGCACCAAGCGCAGGGCGCGGCGGTATTGCACGGCCTCGGCCAAATGGGCGCTGCTGATGGCCTCTTGCGCCGCCAAATCGGCAATGCTGCGGGCCAGTTTGAGCACGCGGTGGGTGGCCCGTGCCGACCAGCCCAAGTGCTCGGCCGTGCTGGCCAAAAATTGCTGCGTGCCTTCATCTAGGGCGCAATGCTGCATGATTTCTTGTGCGCTGAGCAGGGCATTGGCCTTGCCTTGGCGGGCCAAAGCGCGTTGCTGCGCCGTGCGCACGCGCTGGGCGATGGTGGCGCTGGGCTCGCCTGCGGGCAATTGCAGCAGGTCTTGTGTCGGCAGGCTGTGCACCTCCAAATGCAAATCCAGGCGATCGAGCAAAGGGCCAGAAATTTTGCCCTGATAGCGGGCCACTTGGTCTGAGGTGCAGCGGCAGCTTTTTTGGCTGGAGCCCAAATAGCCGCAGGGGCAGGGGTTCATGGCGGCAATGAGCTGAAAGCGGGCGGGGAAGTCGGCACGGCGGGCGGCGCGGCTGATGGTGATGTGGCCTGTTTCCAGCGGCTCGCGCAGGGCCTCCAGTGCGGCGCGGGGGAATTCGGGCAGCTCATCTAAAAACAACACGCCGTGGTGGGCCAAAGAGATTTCACCCGGGCGCGGCGGCGAGCCGCCCCCCACCAAGGCCACGGCGCTGGCGGTGTGGTGCGGCGCAAAAGTGCGGCGCTGGCCCCAGTAGCGGCTGTCAAAACGGCCCACCAATGATTGCACCGCAGCCGCTTGCAAAGCCTCGGCATTCGCCAGCGGCGGCAAGAGCGAAGCAAAACGCGATGCCAGCATGGATTTGCCCGAACCGGGCGGCCCTACCAAAAGGGCGCTGTGGCCGCCCGCAGCGGCAATCTCTAGGGCGCGTTTGATGGCTTGGTGGCCCTTTACATCGGCCATATCGGGCAAGTCTTGCGCCTGTGTTTGCGGCTGATGCAGCACGCGCTGCATACCTTGGCTCTCTGCAATTTCAGGGTTTTGTGCAAAGTGAGCCACCACTTGCAGCAGATGCTCGGCGGCATACACCTCGGCATCGTCGAGCAAGGCGGCTTCTTGCGCACTGGCGGCGGGCAAAATCAATTTGCGCCCCGCTTGCGCCACGGCTATGGCCATCGCCAAAGCGCCACGAATGGGCCGCAAAGCGCCTGAGAGCGACAACTCGCCAGCCAGTTCAAAGCCATCCATCTGCTTGGCCTGCATTTGCCCGCTGGCCAGCAAAATGCCCAAGGCGATGGGCAAATCAAAGCGACCCGAGTCTTTGGGCAAATCCGCAGGGGCTAAGCTGACGGTGATGCGTTTGTTGGCAGGGAATTCAAAACCCGCATTGACGATGGCCGCACGCACGCGCTCGCGCGCTTCTTTGACCTCGGTATCGGCCAAGCCGACCAAATAGAAATTCGGTATGCCGTCGCCCAAATGCACTTCTACCTGCACGGCTTCGGCCTGCATCCCCTCTAGGGCGCGGGAATGCAGGCAGGCGTATTCTTGGCTCATGGCAACCCCTTGGGTGAGAAAGATGGGGCCAGTTCTAGCCTGTTTGCGGGCAAAAGAAAACCCGCATTTCTGCGGGTTTGCTCAGGTTTTTGCGGGCTTTCGTGCTTATTGCTCGGCAAAAGCGCGCTCAATGACGAAATCGCCGGGGGTGGTGGTCGAGCCTTCTTTGAAATTGCCTTTTTCCAGCATTTCTTTGAGGTCACGCAGCATACCGGGTGAGCCGCAAATCATGACGCGGTCTTCCTCAGGGTTGATGCGGGGCAAGCCCAAATCAGCAAACAGCTTGCCGCTTTCCATCAGGTCGGTGATGCGGCCTTGGTTTTCAAAGGCTTCACGGGTGACGGTGGGGTAGTATTTGAACTGCTTTTGAATCATCTCGCCGAGGAATTCGTGCTGGGGCAGCTCGCTGGTGAGGTATTCGCGGTAGGCCAGCTCATCCACTTCGCGCACGCCGTGTACCAAAATCACTTCTTCAAATTTCTCATAAGTGTCAGGATCGCGCAGCACAGAGAGGAAAGGCGCCATGCCTGTGCCTGTGGACAGCATATACAGGCGCTTGCCAGGCACGAGGTAGTCAATCAGCAGCGTGCCCGTGGGTTTTTTGCCCACAATGATTTTGTCGCCCACTTGAATGTGCTGTAGGCGGCTGGTCAGAGGGCCTTCTTGCACTTTGATGCTGAGGAACTCCAGATGCTCCTCGTAGTTGGGGCTGACGATGGAGTAAGCGCGCAGCAGCGGCTTGTCGTTCACGCGCAGGCCAATCATGGTGAAGTGGCCGTTAGAAAAGCGCAGCCCAGCATCGCGGGTGGTGGTGAAGCTAAAGAGGCGATCCGTCCAGTGGTGGACGCTCAGAACGGTTTCTTCGTGGAAGTTGCTCATGATAGGTAGGGGCTAAGGGCAAAAACAAGAAAAGCCAAAGGGCAAAAACAGCGGGCCGCTTGGCAAAGCAAACATTCTAGCAAGACTAGTCAGGCTACTGATAATGCGACAAAACGAAAGCCTTGACTTTGATGCGGCGCAATTCTAATGCGTGCAAGCATAAGCGCCTGCACGCTGCATATGCCTTTGGCTTCTAAGGGCCGGTGCGTGGTGCAGCGCGGCGCAAAACTACAATAGCGGGTTTCCCTTCTCTTTGGGGTCAGGCTGCGGGGCGGCTTGCCCCACACAAACCCCATGTCTTACGCCAAGCAAACCCAGCGCCGCCGCACTTTTGCGATTATTTCCCACCCGGATGCGGGTAAAACCACACTGACGGAAAAGCTCCTGCTGTTCTCAGGTGCCATCCACATTGCTGGTTCGGTGAAGGCGCGCAAGGCCAGCCGCCACGCCACCAGTGACTGGATGGAGATTGAAAAGCAGCGCGGCATTTCTGTGGCCTCCAGCGTGATGCAAATGGTGTACCGCGATACGGTCATCAATTTGCTGGATACCCCTGGGCACAAAGACTTCTCTGAGGACACCTACCGCGTGCTCACGGCCGTCGATTGCGCCTTGATGGTGATTGACTCGGGCAATGGTGTGGAGCCGCAAACGCGCCAGTTGATTGAGGTCTGCCGCCAGCGCAACACGCCCATCATGACCTTCATCAACAAGCTCGACCGCGAAGGCCGCGATCCGTTGGAATTGCTCGACGAAGTGGAGCAGGCTTTGGGTATGCCTTGTGCGCCGCTGACTTGGCCTGTGGGCATGGGCAAAGAATTTCGCGGCATCATGGATTTGCGCGCCCAGCACTTTCGCGTGTTTGAAGGCAAGCACGGCCCCGAAGTGAAGGACGAAATGCTGCCCTTGGCCGATGGCGCTGCCTTGGATGCCCGCTTTGGCAAAGACTACAGCCAAGCGCAAGAGAGCATGGAGCTGGCCACGGGCGCAGCCGAGCCGTTTAGCCAAGAATTGTTTTTGGCGGCCAAACAAACCCCCGTGTTTTTTGGCTCAGGCGTGAACAACTTTGGCGTGCAAGAAGTGCTCGACGCCTTGGTCGATTTGGCCCCGCCGCCCGGCCTGCGCTATTCCGCCGCCGAGGACGGCAGCCAAACCCCCGTGCAACCCGATGACGAAGGCTTCAGCGGCGTGGTCTTCAAAGTGCAGGCCAATATGGACCCCAGCCACCGCGACCGCATCGCCTTTGTGCGCGTGGCCTCAGGCAAATTTGAGCCGGGCATGAAACTGCGCGTGCAGCGCACGGCCAAAGAGCTGCGGCCCACCAGCGTCGTCACCTTCATGAGCCAACGCCGCGAAGCCGTGGACGAAGCCTATGCGGGTGACATCATTGGCTTTACCACCCACGGCGGCGTGCAATTGGGCGACACCATCACCCAAGGCTTGCCCAGCCAAAAGCACATCCAATACACGGGTCTGCCCTTTTTTGCGCCTGAGCTGTTTCAAACCGCCGAACTGGCCGATCCGCTCAAATCCAAACAATTGCAGCATGGTTTGCAGCAATTGGGCGAAGAAGGCGCGATTCAGGTCTTCAAGCCTGCCGTCGGCGGCAGCATGTTGCTCGGTGCCATTGGGCAATTGCAGTTTGAAGTCGTGCAACACCGCCTGCTGGCCGAATACGGCGTGAAATGCCGCTTGGGCGGCAGCAGCTTTGTCGGCGCGCGCTGGGTCTCGGCTGAAAACGATGCCGACCTGCGCAAATTCATGGACAAAAACGCCGCCAAACTCGCCTACGACGGCGTCGGTGCGCTGGCCTATCTGCTCACCTCACCCTACGACCTGCGCCTCACCCAAGAGCGCCACCCTGAAATCACCTTCCACGCCCTGCGTGAACATGCGGGGCTTGAACTGCAAAAAGCCTAGGGTGGGCTTTCTCCCCATGTCGGAACTTGGAAGGCCGTATTTGTAGGGGCCTTGCATGCAACGCCCTACGAGAATCCTCGCAGCCCATCCACCACCCCGTCAGGCTGCGCCTGCCACCCCTCCGGAGGAGGGGAATTGGGCGGC
>CAZJBX010000014.1:0-58820 GCA_964544605.1 uncultured Burkholderiaceae bacterium | reverse complement strand
ACGCCCGTGCCCACGGCTACGAACACCCCCGTTCCAACTGCCACCAACACGCCCGTGCCAGAAGCCCTCACATGGACTGGCCCAACGACAGGTGAATTCTTGGATACCGTTGCAGCGACAGCTACTTCCAGCACAGGTGGTGCCATCACTTACTCATCTGATACGCCCGCCGTTTGTACGGTGAATGCTTCTGGTCAAGTGGCCCTGACAGGTCAAGCGGCTGGCAATACTTGTACGGTCAAAGCTGTGAGCAGCTTGGGTGCCAGTGCCACGCGCAATATCGCGATCACGCCCAAAGTGTTGAACTCTGGCGTGTGCGCCCCTGATGCACCGCGTGCGGGCGATGTGTTCACACAACGCTTCAAGGCGCGCAACAATGTGTATGAAAATGCACGCTCGATTAGCTTGTCTGCGCCCAACAACCCCTTGTTCCGTCAGCTGAAGGATGTGCAAGCGACCTTTACCTATACGGCAGGTACAGCGGGTCGCGTTAATTTGAACACCACCAGCGTGACCAACTCTGGTGCGGATGCTGACCCCGCAGTACCCAGCGGAGCTTGGGATGGCTGGGTGCCGCTGCCTGTTTGGGGTGGTTTCCCCGCAGCTATTCGTACGCCAGGCTCTAACGCCGACGGCTCGGATACCTATGTGTATAACGCCGACGGCTCCATTAACAGCGTGCCCAAACGCCCCCGCACCATGACCGAAGGTAAGGTGCCTTTGAATAGCAATTTGCTGCCTGTAGAGGAGGTGATTCCTTCTGATTGGCAGCGTCAAATTGCCATCAAACGAGACCAACAGGGCACGACCGCTGGTAACAATGTGGTGGCTTTGGGCGAGAAGATGCTGATTGTTGTGCGCCAGACAGGCGGCTACTTGGGCACTTTGAGCTTCTCTGAGTCTGGCGGTACCACAGGTGGTGCGACCTATACTGAGCAGTACTACTATGTGGAGGCCCGTTTTGATGGCTTTGCGCCCATTCCGACCAGCAACCCCAATGAGTCAGAAAAAGGCGGCACTGTGGCCAATAACAACCCTGCAGTCAACTCTGCGGGCCAGGCCCTGAGCACAGCCAATGGCAAATTGCAGTATGGCAACTTCTGTAAGTTCACTTACAAATTCCAGAAGGCGAACAACAGCAATGGTGGTGCTACCCAGGAAGCGGCTGATTCCGTGGCTTGGAACGGCACAGCGCCATTTAAAGCGGACTTGAGTGCAGCGTGTACTGGCTCTTGTGCTTTGGCCAAGTCTGTGGCTGATGTGCGCAATGGCCCCTCAGACGCTATGGGCGACTGGAAAGGTACCTTCTATACCCATGACAAGCTGCCCCGTGTGGCCAAAGAGTTTGTCACTGCAATTGGTCGCTCAGGCGGTCAAAACGCGAAGAATGGTAGTGGTACCAACCCACAGGGCAACACGGCTTACTACTCTAAGAAAGAGGGTAACAATGTGAGCACTGACACACCTGCCGAGGTGACGCCACCGACACAGCGTGACGAAATGCTGCTGACCATCAGCCGCACGCAATTGCCATAAGGTTATTGTTGCCATAAGGCACCAAAGGGGCGCTGCTTGCAGCGCCCTTTTTTGTGTTTTTTTGTAAAGGACTGGCCGTGAATAAAAGCGCCCAAGCATCCATTCTGGCTGCCCAAACTTTAGATCGGGCTCTTGATCAAGCCTTGGCCTTGGCGCAGCAAGGTGAGTTTGATGCAGCGATTGCTGTGCTCAAGCCATTGCGCAGTAGAGATTTTGCTGTAGATGAGCAAGAGCTGGAGCTGCTGCGGCAAGCCAAGCATTTGCAAGCTTTGTTGCACAAAGAGCAGGGGGATTTGCCCGCGATGCGCCCGGCACTGGAGGCAGCTTTGCAGGCCGTGCCTGGGCATGTGTTGGTGCTCAATGATTACGCCAATGTGTTGCTGGAATTGCAGGCTTGGGCGGAGGCCAAAGCGGCTTTGCAAGAGTTGCTGCAAGCGGCTCAAGGCGATGCAGCCATACGGGAGCGGGCCCATATGGGCTTGGCGCATTTGGCCTATGAGGAGGGCGATACGGCGCAGGCCATGCGGCATTTGGATGTGGTGATTGCCCAGCAGGGGCCGCTGCAAGCGCAGGCTTTGAGCAACCGCAGCATGTTGTATGCCAAGCAGGGGCAGGGTGCAGCAGCCAAGGCAGACGCGCAACGGGCTTTGGCTTTAGACGACAGCAATGTGCAGGCGCAATTGAATTTGGCTGTGTCGGCATATGCCAGTGGGGAGTTTGAGGTGTGTGTTTCAGGCTGTGAGCAGGTGCTGGCGCAAGCGCCGCACTATTTGCCTGCATGGTTGAATTTGGGACAAGCCAAAGTCCGCTTGGGCGACTATGCGGGCGCGCAAGCGGCTTTGGCGCAGGTGCTGGCTTTGCAGCCTGGGCATAAAAGGGCGCTGGGGCAATTGGTGCTGTGTGCCTATTACCGCTTGGATGATGCGGCGCTGGCTCAGGCATTGGCCGATTGCGAGGCGATTGAGAATGATTTTTCGACCCGATGGAAGCGGCTGATGTCGAGCATTGTGGTGTTCTACGATGCACCTGCTCAAGCTCGCAAAGCGCGGCGCAGCTTTATGCGTGAGCTGGCCTATGTGGGCGATTGGTTGCAGAAAAATGGCCAACCACCTGAGGCTTGGCAAGAAGTGGGCGAGCCCATTTCACATTTTTATTACATCTATCACGGCTTGAATGATATGTCACTGTTGAGCGCCTATGGTGATGTGTGTGCCAGCTTGATGCAGGGTTACGAGGGGCGTTGGCCCAAGCCTGCTGCCGCCGCTAGGCCGCCTGTGGGTGAGTTAAGCGCTGCAACACAAGCGGAATCTGAGGCAAAACGGCCTTGGCGTTTGGGGGTGGTGAGCCACCATATTCGTGCGCACTCGATTTGGTGGGACAAATTACAAGGCTTGTATTTGCACGCGCCTGATGATGTGGAACTGCATACTTTTGCCTTGGGCACGCTCGAAGATGAACAAACCGAGTTGGCGCGTCAAGGCAGTGCTTTTTTTCTCTCAGGCGCATTGGGGCTAGAGGATTGGGTGCAGGCGATTGCACAGCAAGATGTCGATTTTTTGTATTACCCCGAGGTGGGCTTGGGCGGACTGAGCTATAAGTTGGCTTGTCTGCGCTTGGCCCCACGGCAGTTCAGCTCTTGGGGGAATCCGCAAACCACGGGCTTGCCTGAAATGGATGCTTACATCAGTGCCCGTTGCTTTGAGCCAGCCGCAGATTCAGGGGCTGGCCCTGCTTGGCTGGAGGCGGGTGCTTTGCCAGATTACCGAGAGACGGTGGGGGTGTTGGCGGGTTTTCCGACTTATTACCAGCCTTATGCGGGCGAGATTGAGGCTTTTGATCTGGCCGCTATGGGCTTTGCTGAAAGCAGCAAACTGCTGCTTTGCCCCGGCTCGGCCTTTAAATACCAATACGATTTTGCCGCCCAGTATGCGGAGCTGGCGGCGCAGATAGCGGATGCGCAGTTGGTATTTTTTATGGGCGATGGCGAGATGGCTGAACGCGTGGCAGCGCAATTGCGCCAAGCTTTTATGGAACGCGGCTTAGCGCCTGAGCGCCTGCTGTTTAGCCCGTGGCTGAGCCGCCCACGCTACCAGTATTTGATGCAGCGGAGCTGGCTGCTACTCGATAGTTGGGGCTTCTCAGGCATCAATACGGTTTTGCAAGCCCTGGATGTGGGTTTGCCTGTGGTGACGCTGCGTGGTGAGAGTTTGCGGGGGCGCTTGGGCAGTGGCGTGCTCGATGCCGTCGGCATGGGCCATTGGGTGGCTGAGGCTTGGCCTGATTATTTGACCTTGGCAAAGCGCCTGTGTGAACGGCCAGAGCAGCGCCAAGCTTATGCGCAAGAGCTGAAAGACAAACGAGAGGCCATGTTTTGGTGCACGGAGCCCATAGAGCAGACTTTTGCTTTGCTGCGGCAGTGGGGAGAATCGCCGCGCTTATAGCTGTGCATGGGCCAGCAGTGGGCTGGTGGTGGCGACGAAGTCGGGCACTTCACTGAGGTGCTGGTGCCAGATGGGGGCGAACTGGGCTTGAAAGTTGGCGATGTCGGGCCGTGGGGCTTGAAACAGACTGTGCAGCTCAGCCAGCTCAGGGTTGTTGGGCAGGAGGTTGCTTAAAGAGTGCTGCACTGTGCTCAGGCTTTGCTCGGCTTGGTTGGGGCTGAGCAGGCCCATTTGCCACGCATCAAGCGCCAAGGCGGCCCAAGAGAGGATGGTGTAGTGGTAGATTTTGGAGCGGGTATCGCCTGTGGTTTGCAGGCGATTTTTGCGGAAAGAGCCCAAATTCTGCGGCAGGTAAATCCCCGCTTCTTGGGCCAATAGCTCAAGGAATATGCCGAGGTCATTGAGGCCGTAGTAGGGTAGTTGGCGCAGACCTCTTTTGATGTGCTGCACCATGCTGGCACCACGAATAGTGGCGCAACTGAGCTCGCCCAAACCGTTATTGCAAGGCGGCAAGATGTGTTGCACGGCGGTGGCAAAGCCAATCTGCTGCGGGCCAGCATGGGCTGTGAGCCAGGCAGGAGCTTGTGCGGCCTGTAGCTCTTGGCCCGTTTCATTCACGACATTGCGGGCGCTGATGCAGAGGCTGGCCCCCGTTTGCTCAAGGACTTGTAGGTGTTGCTGATAAAAGGCTGGCGCAATGAGGTCGTCATCGAGCAAATAGTGCAAATAGGGGCTGCGTTTGTTCCAAGCGGTGAATAGGTGGTAGCAATTGCTGGCTGGGCCAAGGCGGGGGCCAGGGATGACCTCATAGGCAAAACGAATGGGTTCGTCGGTGTGGATGTCGGCCAGTATTTCGGCCACATCTTGACTGGGGCTGTCGTCGCTGAAGATGACGCTAAAGCGCTGCTCGGTTTGGGCGTGCAGGCAGTTGATGAGGTCTTCAATAAAGTGTGTTTTGTAGATGGGGATGAGGGTGGTGATCAGCATGAGGGTGGCGGGATTTAGGCAGGATAAATGATGCGTTCGATGAGTGGCAGCGGGGTTTTGTAGTAGTGGTGCATGTTGGCGACAAAGCGCTCGGGGTCGCTGTTTTCAAGCCAGTAGCTGTCGTCATCCTCACCAATGATTTTGGCCCCTAGGCGCTGATTGACTTTGAATACAGAGCGGTTGCTTTTGCGCACATTGAAGCGGCAAATGGGCAGTTGGTATTCATTCATCAGCAGCACGGCGCAGCCCAGTACCTCCAGCCCCAGCGTGGCGGCTTGGCCATCGGCCATGATCCAAGAGCCGATGTTGATGCTGCGCTCAGTTGGTTTGGGTTGGTATAGGCGCACCGCGCCAATGGGGGTGGTGGGGGCGCTGCGGAGGCTGGCGACGAGGTAAAGCTCATCGCTCGCCCCAGCATGTTGGGCCAGCCATTGCTCTTGTTCATAAAGGCTTTGGCTGCCTGCGCTGAGAAATTGCTGTTTGTGCGCCTGCTGGCGGGTGGCCAACAAAAAGGCGGCATCGCTGATTTGTACGGGCCGCAAGCTGAGGTGGTGGGTGATGATTTCTCGGGGTTTGGGGGTCAGCATGGGCGCAAAAACTCCGTGATGCTGTGGCAGATGTGGGCCAGCTCGGCTTCAGTCAAATAGGGGTCTATAGGTAGGCTGAGCAGCTCTTGGGCGTAGGTTTCTGCCACAGGAAACTGGCCTTGAACATAGCCCAAGTGTTGGTAGGCGGGCTGCAAATGGGGCGGCAGGGGGTAGTGGATGAGGGTTTCTACGCCGCGTGCGGCTAAGTGCTGTTGCAGGGCATGGCGCTGGGGGTGGCGGATGGGAAAGACATGCCAGACGGCCTCGGCATGGGCTGGGGCGGCGGGCAAGATCAGTTGCTCGGCATAGGGGGCCAGCGCCTGCAAATAGCATTGGGCGATGGCTCTGCGGCGGGTGTTTTGCGCGGCCAAGCTGGGCAGTTTGGCTTGCAAAATGGCCGCTTGCAGGGGGTCGAGGCGGCTGTTGCTGCCTAAAAAGTCATTGTGGTATTTGCGGCTGCTGCCGTAGTTGCCCAAGGCCCGCACTTGGGCGGCGAGTTCGGGGTTTTGTGTGGTGATGGCCCCTGCATCGCCCAAAGCGCCAAGGTTTTTACCGGGGTAGAAGCTCCAGGCCACGATGTCGCCGTGGCTGCCTATGGCCTGCCCGTGGCTGCGCGCGCCGTGGGCTTGGGCCGCGTCTTCCACCACGGCCAAGCCATGCCGCTGGGCCAAGGCGCAGATGGCGGGCATATCGCAAGGCAGGCCGTACAAATGCACAGGCAGTATGGCCCGTGTACGAGGGCCGATATGGGGGGCGATGTCTGCGGCACTGAGCACATATTGCCCCACTGTGGGCTCAACAGGTTTGAGCGTGGCACCCAGCGCAGTCACGGCCAGCCAAGTGGCGATATAGGTGTGGCTGGGCACAATGACTTCATCGCCTGGGCCAATGCCGAGGGCTTGCAGGCCAAGGCGCAGGGCATCGAGGCCGTTGCCTGTGCCCACGGCATATTGGGCCTGCACGCTGCTGGCAAAGGCGGCTTCAAATTCGGCCAAGGCCGCCCCGCCAATGTATTGCCCCGATTGCAGCACCTGTTGTATGGCGGCGCTCAGGGCATCGGCTTGGGCCAGATTGAGGCGGCCCAGATTGAGGTAGGGAATCTTCATGCGCTGGCCTGTGCTTGGTGGTAGCTGAGGAAGGCGGCGAAGTCGCGGATGTAGTCGGCTTCTTCATAGGGCGCGGAGCAGAGCACCAAAATATGGCTGCCCAGCGGGATTTCCTCAATATCAACCCAATGCCCTGGCGGTAAATACAAGCCCTCGCTATAGGGCGGCACGGCAAAGTGCTGCGCCTGCTTGCCGTTGTGCACGCTGACGCTGAGGGCGTTGGGGCCAAAGAAAACAAGGAATTGGTGCAGGGCTTTGTGCGCATGGCCGCCACGGTGGCTGTGCGCTGGCGTGTTGTAGATGAAGAACAGGCGCTGCACCGCAAAGGGCAGTTGGCTGCTGGCTTCAAGCACGCCCAAATGCCCCCGCGCATCCATGATGTTGGCGAGGGGCAGAAGCTGTGGCTGGGTCAAGGGCGTGGGCATTGCAGAGGAAGGGAACGGGTTGGCCTGCCATGCTAGCGCAAATTGGGTGGCGTGGGCTGGGGCGGTGGGCTGGCGGCTTGCCCCATGCGAGAATGCAGGCCATGAAAAAAGTGAAGCCCCTAGACGCTGAGTTTTTGGCCTTTGAGCCTGAGTTGCTCAAGGCCCTGCATATTTTGACCCGCGAGGGGGGCTTGAACCAAGATTCGCGCCGCAAGCTCAAGCAGATCAAGCATTTGTTGCAGTTTATTGAGCCGCTGCTGCAAGAGCTGTTGCCGCAGTATGCGGATGTGAGTGTGGTGGATCACGGCGCGGGCAAGTCGTATTTGGGCTTTTTGCTCTACGACCATTTCTTCCGTCACCATGCGCCGCAGGGCAAAGTGGTGGGCATTGAGCGCCGCGCCGATTTGGTGCAGCGCAGCCAAGCTTTGGCGGCGCAATTTGGTTTTACGGGCATGGCCTTTGTCGCCGCTGAGGTGGCCGATGCCGAGGGCCACAGCGCCCTGCCGCAGCGCGTGGATGTGGTGACGGCCCTGCACGCCTGCGATACGGCGACCGATGATGCGATTGATTTTGCCCTCAAGCATGGGGCGCAGCATATGGTGCTGGTGCCCTGCTGTCAGGCTGAGGTGGCGGCGGCCCTGCGGCGCGATAAGGCACGGCTCAAGGGCCATGCTTTGTCCAGCTTTGGGCAGCACCCCATCCACAGCCGTGAGTTCGGCAGCCATATGACGAATGTGCTGCGCAGCTTGCGCTTGCAGGCGCTGGGTTATCAACTGACGGTAACGGAGCTGGTGGGCTGGGAGCATTCGATGAAGAATGAGCTGATGATTGCCAGCAAGGCGGCGCAGCCGCATCGGGGCCAGATGCGTGAGGCCCAAGAGCGCCTAGAAGCGCTGTTGCAGAGCTTGGGCCTGCCTGAGTTGCAGCGGCGTTTTGGCTTGCCTGCGCCTGAATCTGCGGCCCAATAAAACAAAGATAAGACCAAAGAAAAAGCCCGCACAGTGGCGGGCTTGTGGGTTTTTAATGCCTGGCGGCGGTATCAGCCGTTTTGCAAGAAGTCGATGCACGAGCGGTTGAACAAGTCGCGGTGTTCGACTTGTACCCAGTGGCCGCATTGGTTGAGCATGATGAAGCGGGCCTTGGGGCAGCCTTCCAGCACTTTTTGCGCGCCAGATGAGGGTGTGAATACATCTTGCATGCCCCAGAAGCCGAGGATGGGCTGTTTGATTTCACCCAAGCGTTCGGTGTAGTTGGGCACTTTCAAGGCGGTGCGCGAGGCGGGTGCTTGCATGGCAGCAATGGGGGCGCGTTCGTTGATGATGTCGTCTGTCACCAAAGATTTGTCCACCACTTGCAGGTTCATTACGGCGCGCAGGGCTTCGCGTGGGTCGCTGTATTGCTGGTGTGCGCCAAACAGGGCTTGGATGCCAGGCATTTGCTTGTATTCGTCTAGCGTGGCGAGGCCGCCAGGGGCCATCAAAATCAGTTTGTCCACATCGGCGGGGTGCTTCAGGGCGTAGTCCAGGCACAAAGCGCCGCCCAGCGAGTTGCCCAGCAGCACGATGTTTTTCAGGCCGAGGGCATCCACCAAGGCCTTGATGCCGCCGGTGAAGAAATCGGTGTCGTATTGCTCCAAATCAGGCATGCTGGAGAGGCCGTAGCCGAGGATGTCAAGCACGATGGTGCGGTAGCCTGCTTCGGCAAAAACGGGGTAGTTGCCTTTGAAGTTGCTGTAGCCGCTGGCGCCTGAGCCTGAGCCGTGCAGAAAGATGACGGGCTGGCCGTCGGCGGGGCCAGCTTCGTGGTAATGCACGCGCCAGCCGTTGTGGATGTCGAGGTATTTGCCCTCGGGGATGGGGGTGGTTTGGCTCATTGTCTCGCTTCCTTTCTTGCTTTGAATGCCAGCCTGCAACTGTAGCACCACTGCTGGGCAGAAATTTTCTGAGCGGCACTCTTGAAACAGCGCCAAACAGCCGCATATGGGCTGCGATTCATTGTTTCACTTTTATTCTTTCTACGCTGAGAGCGAGCCCCTTATGACAGAGCAAGACAAGCATGTGGCCGAGCAAGCCGCCCAAGAGCCCCAAGCCGAGCCAGCCCCTGCGGCCGAGCCGAGCCAGCCTGCGCTGGATTTGAGCCCCGAAGAAGAGATTGCCAGCCTGCATGTGCAGTTGGCTGAGCTGCAAGAGCAAATCAAAGACCGTGAGCTGCGTGCCGCCGCTGAGGTGCAAAATGCCCGCCGCCGCGCCGATGAGGAAGTGAGCAAGGCACGCAAGTTTGCGCTGGAAGGCTTTGCCGAGAGCCTGCTGCCGGTGATTGATTCGCTGGAAGCGGGTTTGGCGGTGGAGGCGGCCAGCGCCGAGCAATTGCGCGAGGGCACGGATGCCACTTTGCGCCAGCTTTTGCAGGCGCTGGAGCGCAATAAAGTGCAGGCGATTGCGCCAGCGGCGGGCGATAAGTTCGATCCGCATGTGCATCAGGCCATCAGCGCCGTGCCCTCAGAGCTGCCCGCCAATACGGTGGTGACTTTGCTGCAAAAGGGTTACAGCATTGCCGAGCGGGTGATTCGCCCGGCTTTGGTGATGGTGGCGGCAGAGAAGTAAGCAAAAAACAAAGCAAAACAAAGCAAATGTGCCGCCACGGGCTTGAAAAGCAGGTCGAGGCCACCACATTCACAGCAATTCAATTCTTTTTTCGGAGAAAACAAAATGGCAAAAATCATTGGTATTGACTTGGGTACAACCAACTCTTGCGTGTCCGTGATGGAGGGCGAGAGCGCCAAAGTGATTGAGAACGCCGAGGGCGCGCGCACCACGCCTTCTATCGTGGCTTACCAAGAGGATGGCGAGATTTTGGTGGGCGCTTCAGCCAAACGCCAAGCGGTGACCAACCCCAAAAATACGGTGTTTGCATCCAAGCGCCTGATTGGTCGCAAATTCAGCGACAAAGAGGTGCAAAAAGACATCGACATCATGCCCTTTAGCATTGTGGCGGCCGATAACGGCGATGCTTGGGTGGAAGTGCGCGATAAGAAAATGGCGCCCCCACAAATCAGCGCCGAAGTGCTGCGCAAGATGAAAAAAACGGCGGAAGACTATTTGGGTGAGACTGTGACCGAGGCCGTGATTACCGTGCCCGCTTACTTTAACGATGCCCAGCGCCAAGCCACCAAAGATGCGGGCCGCATTGCGGGTCTTGAAGTCAAGCGCATCATCAACGAGCCGACCGCTGCGGCGCTGGCTTTTGGCCTAGATAAAGCCGCCAAGGGCGATAGCAAAATCGCCGTGTATGACTTGGGCGGCGGCACTTTCGATGTCTCCATCATCGAGATTGCCGATGTGGATGGCGAAAAGCAGTTTGAGGTGCTGGCCACCAACGGCGACACCTTTTTGGGCGGTGAGGACTTTGACCAACGCATCATCAACTTCATCATCGACGAGTTCAAAAAAGAACAAGGCGTGGACTTGAGCAAAGATGTGCTGGCCCTGCAACGCCTGAAAGAAGCGGCAGAAAAGGCCAAGATTGAGCTGTCATCCAGCGCCGCCACCGACATCAACCTGCCCTACATCACGGCCGATGCCTCTGGCCCCAAGCATTTGAATGTGAAGCTGACCCGTGCCAAGCTGGAGAGCTTGGTGGAAGATTTGATTGCGCGCTCGATTGAGCCTTGTAAAGTGGCGCTGAAAGATGCGGGCCTGTCGGCGGGCGAGATTTCTGATGTGATTTTGGTCGGCGGTATGACCCGTATGCCCAAAGTGCAAGATGCTGTGAAAGACTTTTTCGGCAAAGAGCCGCGCAAAGATGTGAACCCTGATGAGGCCGTGGCCGTGGGCGCGGCGGTGCAAGGCCAAGTGCTGTCTGGCGACCGCACCGATGTGCTGCTGCTGGATGTGACGCCCCTGTCTTTGGGCATTGAAACCCTGGGCGGCGTGATGACCAAAATGGTGCACAAAAACACCACCATCCCCACCAACTTTGCGCAAACTTTCTCAACCGCCGACGACAACCAGCCTGCGGTGACCATCAAGGTCTATCAAGGCGAGCGCGAGATGGCCGCAGGCAACAAGCTGCTGGGCGAATTCAATCTGGAAGGCATTGCCCCCGCGCCCCGTGGCACGCCACAAATTGAAGTGGCTTTTGACATCGACGCCAACGGCATTTTGAATGTGAGCGCCAAAGACAAGGCCACAGGCAAAGAGAACAAAATCACCATCAAGGCAGGTTCTGGTTTGAGCGAGGAGGAAATCCAGCAAATGGTGAAAGACGCCGAGCTGAATGCCGAAGAAGACAAGAAAAAGCTGGAGTTGGTGACGGCCCGCAACCAAGGCGATGCCGCCGTGCACCAAGTGCGCAAGTCTTTGGCCGACTACGGCGACAAGCTGGACGCTGGCGAGAAAGAGCCGATTGAGGCGGCCATCACCGCCCTTGAAGAAGCCCTGAAAGGCGAGGACAAGGCCGATATGGAGGCCAAGACCGAAGCCCTGATGACGGCCAGCCAGAAGCTGGGCGAGAAGATGTATGCCGATATGCAGGCGCAGCAGGCCCAAGAGGGCGCAGCAGGCGCAGATGCTGGCGGCAGTGCCAATGATGATGACGACATCATCGACGCTGAGGTGAAAGAGAAGTAAGCCCTGCGGCTTGGCTTGGGTTTTTCGCCCATAGCCCCACAGCACAACGGCCCTCTTGTGAGGGCCGTTTTTTATGCCTGTGCGGTGGGTGGGTTTAAAGCAGCACGGGGCGATTGGGCAGGGTGTTGCCTCGGCTTTGCTCAGCGGGCAGGGGGTGGTGTTGGCGCAAGGCGGCATCCACGGCGCTGCACGCTTGGCTCAGGGCGGCGGCGTATTGGCCTTGGGCCAGCAGGGGCTGCATGGCGTGCAGCAGGGCCAGCCAAGCTTCGTCGCCCAAGTGGGCGCTGAGGCCGCGATCGGCGATGATTTCCACCGCGTGATCGCCCAAGAGCAGGTAAATGAGCACGCCGTTGTTGTCGGCGGTGTCCCACACGCGCAGCTTGCCAAACAGGGCCAAGGCGCGCTCACGCGCGGGGGCGCGGCGCCAGAGGTAGGACAGGGGCAGGCCCGCTTCCAGGCAGATGCAAATTTCGCCCGTGTGGGCGGCCTCGCTGGCTTGCACTTGGGCGCTGAGGGCGGCCAACTCTTGCGCATTCAAAGCGCGGCGGGCGTGGCGCACATCCAGCCAGCGGTGGCGAAAAAGGCGAGTGAGAAAACGCAGCATGGCTGTGGCAGGGCTTAAAGCAATTGCCCGTCTTGGCTCAGGGCTTGGTCGAGCTGCGCAATCAGGTTTTGCAGGCGCTGATTCAAGCCTGCGTCGCTGCATTCGGCGGCTTCGCTGTGGTCCGCCTCAGGCGTGGCATGGCTGGCGCTTGGCTGCTGCGCTTGGTGGGCTTCAAAAGCGATATTGAGTGCGGCCAAAACGGCAATGCGGTCACGGGCTTTGATTTTGCCTGCGTCGTGGATTTTCAGCATGGCCGCATTCACGCGGGCGACGGCGGCGTGCAGGTCTTCTAGTTCGTGGCTGGGCACGGTCAGGGCAAAGCTTTGCCCCATGATGGCGGTTTCAACGCGTTCGGTGCTCATTCGGGCTCGTCCTCGGTGTGGGGGCTGGCAGCAGCGGCGGGCGGCAGGCGGTCGAGCAGGGCATCGACACGGGCGCGGGCGGCGGCCAAGCGGGATTGGAGCGAATCGCGCTCTTGCGTGAGCTGCTGCACTTGCACGCCCAGCAGGGCGTTGGTGCGCTGCAACTCCTCGTGCCGCAGCAGCAGGCGCTCAACGCGCTCGGCGATTTGATCAACTTGCTGGTTCAAGCTCATGGGCCATTCCTTTAAAGACCCAGCATCAATTGCAGGTTTTGCACGGCGGCGCCGCTGGCGCCTTTGCCGAGGTTGTCGAGGCGGGCGGTGACGAGGGCGTGGAACATCTCGTCGTTGCCAAATACGCGAATTTCAAGCAAATTGCTGTCTTTTAGCGCCACGGCGTCGAGTTTCATGCTCTCAGGGCTGTCTTCCACCTTGACCCAGCCCTTGCCCTCATAGTGGTCGATATAGGCGTTTTTAAGGTCAGACAGGCGCGGGCGGCTGGGCAGGGTGTCCAAATGCAGGGGCAGTTGCACAATCATGCCTTGGTCAAAATTGCCCACGCTGGGCACAAAAATCGGGCGGCGTTTGAGGCCCGTATAGGCCATGATTTCGGCAATGTGTTTGTGCGCCAAACCCAAGGCGTAAAGCTCAAAAGCAGGCGCTTGGCCGCTTTCATAGGCTTCCATCATGGGGCGGCCACCGCCTGAATAGCCGCTGACGGCGGGCAGAGTAACGGGGTGATCGGCGGGCAAAATGCCCGCGTCAATCAAGGGGCGCAGCAGAGCAATCGCGCCTGTGGCGTAGCAGCCAGGGTTGGCCACGCGCTCGGCTTGGCGCACGCGCTCGGCTTGGCCTGCGCACAATTCAGGGAAGCCATACACCCAGCCTGGGCTGACGCGGTGGGCGGTTGAGGCATCGATGATGCGGGGCTTGCGGCCTGCGATGCCGTCAATCAGGGCCACAGATTCGCGGGCGTGGTCGTCGTGCAGGCACAAAATCACCACATCGGCCTGCGCCATCAGGGCCTGTTTGGCGGCAGGGTCTTTGCGCAATTCTGGGGCGATTTGCAGCAGCTCAATCTCGGGCATGGGCAGCAGGCGATCGCGGATTTGCAGGCCGGTGGTGCCGGCCTCGCCATCGATGAAAACCTTGTAAGGGGCTGGGTTCATAAAGAATTCCTAAAACGGCAATTGAGGTGTTTTGGGTTTTGATGCAACGCAGCATGTTACATTTACGGGCTAGCTGCTGGGTGCAATGCGTGAAGTTTTGCCCATCGGTGCTTTGTTTTTACGCATTGTAAGCAAGGCGCTGGCCAGTGCTTTTTTGTTCATCACTCTTTCCATGAGACCTTATGAAAATCCATGAGTACCAAGGCAAGGAAATCTTGCGTCAATTCGGTGTACCTGTGCCCCGTGGCATCCCTGCGTTCACAGTACAAGAAGCGGTAGAAGCCGCACAAAAACTGGGCGGCCCAATCTGGGTGGTGAAGTCTCAGATTCACGCCGGTGGCCGTGGCGCTGGCCACCCCTTTGGTGTTGACCCAGCCGAGTCCCGCGAGAAAAAACTCGGCGGCGTGGTCTTGGCCAAAACCATTGAAGATGTGCAGGCTCAGGCCGAGCGCCTCTTGGGCATGACTTTGGTGACCGTGCAAACTGGCCCTGCAGGTCAGCCTGTGCGTCGCCTCTACATTGAAGAAGGCGCGGACATCCAGAAAGAATACTACCTCTCTGTTCTGACCGACCGTGGCAGCCAAAAAGTGGCCTTCATCGCTTCTTCTGAAGGCGGTATGGACATTGAAAAAGTGGCCGAAGAAACCCCCGAAAAAATCGTCAAAGTCTTTGTTGATCCCCTCGTTGGCCTGACTGAAGCCCAAGGCCAAGAGCTGGCCGCTGGCGTGCAAATGCCTGCTGATTCTGTGGCGCAGTTTGTTGATGTGTGCCAAAAACTCTACAAATGCTATATGGCCACTGACGCGGACATGGTTGAAATCAACCCCCTGAACCGCGACAGCAAAGGCAACATCATGGCGCTGGACGCCAAGCTGAACTTTGACTCCAACGCCCTGTTCCGCCAGCCTGAAATCGTGGCCCTGCGTGACTTGGACGAAGAAGACCCCGCTGAAGTAGAGGCTTCTAAATTCGACCTCGCTTACATCAGCTTGGAAGGCAATATCGGCTGCTTGGTGAACGGCGCTGGCTTGGCCATGGCGACCATGGACACCATCAAGCTGTTCGGCGGCGAGCCTGCCAACTTCCTCGATGTGGGCGGCGGCGCAACGGCTGAGAAGGTGACTGAAGCCTTCAAAATCATGCTGAAAAACCCCGAAGTCAAAGGCATTTTGGTCAACATCTTCGGCGGCATCATGAAGTGCGACACCATCGCCAACGGCGTGGTCACAGCTTGTAAAGCGGTGAACTTGAGCGTGCCACTGGTGGTGCGCATGAAGGGCACCAACGAGGACTTGGGCAAGCAAATTTTGGCCGAGTCTGGTCTGCCCATCATTAGCGCTGACACGATGGCTGAAGCGGCCACCAAAATTGTTGAAGCCGTGAAATAAGCCTGCGGAGAATTAAAAATGTCTATCTTTATCAATAAAGACACCAAAGTCATCACCCAAGGTATCACTGGCAAAACAGGCCAGTTCCACACCGAAAAATGCCAGGAATACGCCAACGGCAAAAACTGCTTTGTAGCGGGTGTGAACCCCAAAAAAGCAGGCGAAAGCATTTTTGACATCCCAATCTACGGCACGGTGAAAGACGCCGCCAAAGAAACTGGCGCGACTGTTTCTGTCATTTATGTGCCCCCAGCAGGTGCCGCAGCGGCCATTTGGGAAGCTGTAGAAGCCGATTTGGACTTGGCCATCTGTATCACCGAAGGCATTCCCGTGCGCGACATGCTGGAAGTGCGCAACAAAATGCGCGCCAAAGTCGCCGCTGGCGGCAAAGAGACTTTGTTGCTCGGCCCCAACTGCCCTGGTTTGATTACGCCTGACGAAATCAAAATCGGCATCATGCCTGGCCACATCCACAAAAAAGGCCGCGTGGGCGTGGTGAGCCGCTCAGGCACACTCACTTACGAAGCCGTGGCCCAATTGACCGAGCTGGGCATTGGCCAGTCTTCTGCTGTGGGCATTGGTGGCGACCCCATCAACGGCCTCAAGCACATTGATGTGATGCGCGCCTTCAACGACGACCCTGATACCGATGCCGTGATCATGATCGGCGAAATCGGTGGCCCCGACGAGGCCGAAGCCGCCCGCTGGTGCAAAGACAACATGAAAAAGCCTGTGGTGGGCTTTATCGCTGGCGTGACTGCGCCTGCTGGCAAGCGCATGGGCCACGCCGGTGCCTTGATTGGCGGCGCAGAAGACACGGCTGGTGCCAAACTCGCCATCATGGAAGAGTGCGGCTTTACCGTGACGCGCAACCCCTCTGAAATGGGCCGCTTGCTGCAAGGTTTGCTGAAAAAAGCCTAAGCTGCTAGCGCCTGTTTGAAGGCCAACGCCATCGGCTGCTCTTTGCGGGGCAGCGGTGGCGTTTTTTTATGGGGTGGTCTGTAATAATGGCCCCTTTGTTCAGAAGGGGCCCCAGAGCCCATGTCAGTCGGAGACTTTATGCTGATTTCAATTGTGGTGCCTTGTTACAACGAGGAGAGCGTGATTGCCGAGACGCACCGCCGCTTGTGCCAAGCCCTGGGTGGGCAGGCCGACTATGCGGTGGAGCTGCTGTATGTGGATGATGGCAGCCGCGACCGCACTTGGGAGATTTTGCAAAGCCTGCCCGCTGATGGTTTGACTGTGCGCGCCATTACGCTGTCGCGCAATTTTGGCCACCAACTGGCCGTGAGTGCAGGCATTGAACGCGCCAAGGGCGATGCGGTGGTGCTGATTGATGCCGATTTGCAAGACCCGCCCGAGGTGATTCCTGAGATGTTGCGCGAGTGGCAGTCGGGCTTTGATGTGGTGTATGGCCTGCGCGCCGAGCGCGATGGTGAAACCGCCTTCAAACGCGCCACGGCAGCGGCCTTTTACCGCCTGATTAACAAGCTGAGCGAGGTGCCGATTCCGGTGGATACAGGCGACTTCCGCCTGATGGACCGCAAGGTGGTGGATGCCCTGCTGGCCATGCCTGAGCAAGAGCGCTTTATTCGTGGCATGGTGAGCTGGCTGGGCTTTCGGCAAAAGGCTTTGCCTTATAAGCGCGATGCGCGTTGGGCGGGTGAAACCAAATACCCGCTGAGCAAGATGATCAAGTTTGCGCTCACGGCCATCAGCTCGTTTTCAACTGTGCCGCTGCGCATCGCCTCATGGGTGGGCTTTGCCGCATCTGGCGTGGCGGTGCTGGGTATGGTGGCGGTGCTGGTCATGCGCTTGTTCACTTCCACTTGGGTGGAGGGCTGGACGGCCTTGATGCTGGCGGTGCTGCTCATGGGCGGCTTGCAATTGCTGTTTTTGGGTATTCTGGGTGAATACATTGGCCGCATTTATGGCGAGGCCAAACGCCGCCCACTTTTCCTGATTCGTGAGGAAAAAGTCCGCGCCGACACGCGCACTGAGCCAGCATGAAGCTTGGGTTAAAGAAGCACGCCCGCCTGCTGCTGGGCATTGGCATTTCGGCGCTTTTGCTGTGGCAGGTGCTCACGCATGTGGATGCCGCCAGCCTGCAAGCCCTGTGGGCGCAGGCGCGCGTGTGGCCGCTGTTGTGGGCGTTGGCGGCGGTGTGCTTGGGCTTTGCGCTGCGGGCTTGGCGTTGGCACAGTATGCTGCGGCCTTTGGCGCCGCAACTGCCTTTTGCGCGTTCGGCGGCGGTGTTTTTGTCCAGCTTTGCTTTGAATAACACCCTGCCTTTGCGGGCGGGGGATGTGGCCCGCACCTTGATGTATAGCCAAGAGCTGCAAACGCCGCCAGCGAGTTTGGCGGCGACTTTGGTGGTGGAGCGCCTGCTGGATGCGGCCACTTTGCTGCTGTTGTTTTTTGTGGGCCTGTGGTTGCTGCCGCCCGATGCCCTGCCTGCGGCTTGGCAGCCTTACATCCAGCAAGCAGGGCGGGTGTTTTCTGTGATGGCCGCGCTGGGGGTTTTGACCTTGTTTGTGCTGCCCCACGCCTTGCACCGCTGGCCCGCACTCACGCAAGCCAAGGGCGGCAAGCTGCGGCAGGTGCTGGCGCAGTTTGCACAAACGCTGGCGGTGCTGCGCTCGCCTTGGTTGCTGGGGCAGTTGTTGCTGCTGTCGCTGCTGTCTTGGTTGGTGGAGGGCTGCGTGTTTTGGGCCGCAGCGCAGGCTTTGGGCTTGGATTTGGGCGGCTATGGGCCTTGGTTTGCCTTGGGCATGGCGACTTTGGCGACTTTGATTCCAGGCACGCCAGGGCATTTGGGCACATTTGATTATTTCGCCGTGCAGGCCTTTGCGGTGTATGGCGTGAACGCCAGCCACGGCGCAGGCTTGGCTTTGCTGGTGCATCTGCTGCTGTGGCTGCCAGTGACTTTGGTCGGCGGCGCTTTGCTGCTGCGCAGCCAAGGGTTTGGGGCTTTGGCCCGCATTCAAGATTTAGAGAAGAAGGGGTGACGCATGAAACATGTGGGCATTATTGGCGCAGGCTTTGCGGGCTTGAGCGCCGCTTATGACCTCAGCCGCCAAGGCGTGAAGGTGACGGTTTTTGAGGCCGATAGCGCTGTGGGCGGTTTGGCCGGCACTTTTGAAGTGCAAGGCGAACAACTGGAGAAGTTCTACCACCACTGGTTCAATAACGATGTGCATGTGTTGGACTTGGCCCGCGAGTTGGGCTTGGGCGATCGCATCCTCACGCGCTTTTCGCGCACAGGCATGTATTTCAACAAAAACTTTTTCAAGCTCAGCACGCCCATGGATGTGCTGCGCTTTACGCCCCTGTCCTTCCCTGATCGCATTCGCTTGGGTCTATTGGCGCTGAAAGCCCGCCGCGTGAAGGACTGGCGCAGCCTGGAGTCTTTGACCGCCGAAGAGTGGCTGATTCAATTGGGCGGCAAAAAAGTGTATGAGGTGGTGTGGAAGCCTCTGCTGGATGGCAAATTCGGCCCCTTTGCCTCCAAGGTCTCGGCGGTGTGGTTTTGGAACAAGCTCAAGCTGCGCGGCGGCAGCCGTGGCTCGGGCGGCGCAGAGGAGCTGGTGTATTTCAAAGGCGGCTTTACCGCCATCACCGATGCCTTGGTTGCAGCCATTGAGAAAAATGGTGGCGAAGTGCGCTTGAACAGCCCCGTGACTGGCGTGGTGGTGGAGGGCGGCCAAGTGCGCGGCGTGCAAGCGGGTGCAGACACCGTGGCCGTGGATGCCGTGCTGGCCACGCCAGCCTTGCCCTTTATTGCTGATTTGTTGCAGCCCCATGTCAGCGCCGACTACGACACGGCCCTGCGCCGCATTGAATACATTGCCAATGTCTGCTTGGTGTTGGAGCTGGACCGCAGCCTATCGAGCACCTATTGGCTGAATGTGAACGACCCTGGCTTTCCTTTTGTGGGCGTGATTGAGCACACCAACTTTGAGCCCACCAGCACTTACGGTGGCCGCCATATTGTGTATTTGTCGAAGTATTTGCCCGAGAGCGATGCCCTGTATCAAATGAGCGACAGCGAATTCCGTGCCTTTTGCGTGCAGCACCTCAAGCGCATGTTCCCAGAGTTCCAAGACGCGTGGGTGCTGGCCGCCCATGTCTGGCGGGCCACGCACTCGCAGCCGATTGTGGCGCCGCACTACAGCCAGATGATTCCTGATGCGCGCTCGCCCATCAAGAACTTCCACCTGTGCACCATGGCGCAAATCTACCCCGAAGACCGTGGCACCAACTATGCCGTGCGTGAAGGCCGCATCAGTGCCCAGCGCCTGCTCGATGATTTGAAATAAGCAGGCATATGGCCCTTGCAGACTTTTGCAAAAGGCGATAGAATCATCGGCTCAGCGTTTTTTAGGCCCCAAGCGCTTTAAATCATGGGGCGCAACACACGAGGAGTTGCCGGGCTGATGCCTTGCAACGACCGCACTCGAAACTGGAGTTTTTGCCATGGCAAAAAAAATCATCGGCTTTATCAAACTGCAAATTCCTGCAGGTAAAGCCAACCCATCGCCCCCAGTGGGCCCCGCTTTGGGCCAACGCGGCCTGAACATCATGGAATTCTGTAAAGCGTTTAACGCCCAAACGCAAAGCGTAGAGCCTGGCCTGCCTTTGCCCGTGGTGATTACCGCTTTTGCAGACAAATCCTTCACTTTTGTGGTGAAAACGCCTCCTGCGGCCGTGCTCATCAAAAAAGCGCTGAAAATCGACAAAGGCTCGGCCAAACCCAATACTGACAAAGTGGGCAAAATCACCCGCGCTCAGTTGGAAGAAATCGCCCAAACCAAACTGCAAGACATGAACGCTGCCGATTTGGATGCGGCTGTGCGCACGCTGGCTGGTTCTGCTCGCTCTATGGGCGTGTCTGTGGAGGGTCTGTAATCATGGCTAAGCTGACGAAAAAACAAAAAGCCCAGCAAGGCGCTGTGGATGCCAACAAACTCTACGCCATCGGCGAAGCCATTGAGTTGGTGCAGAAATACGCCACGGCCAAATTCGATGAATCCATCGATGTGGCGATTCAATTGGGCGTTGATGCACGCAAATCAGACCAAGTGGTGCGTGGCGCTGTGGTGCTGCCCAACGGTACAGGCAAAATCAAACGCGTGGCCGTGTTTGCTCAAGGCGCTAAGGCTGAAGAAGCCAAGGCCGCTGGTGCAGATGTGGTTGGTATGGATGACCTCGCCGCCCAAGTTAAAGCTGGCGATATGCCCTTTGATGTGGTGATTGCCGCCCCTGACGCCATGCGCGTGGTGGGCACTTTGGGTCAAATCCTCGGCCCCCGTGGTCTGATGCCTAACCCCAAAGTCGGCACTGTCACACCCGATGTGGCCAAGGCCGTGCAAGACGCCAAAGCCGGCCAAGTGCAGTTCCGTGTGGACAAGGCCGGTATCGTTCACGCTGCCGTCGGTCTGCGCTCTTTTGATGCGGACAAACTGCAAGGCAATATCGCTGCATTGCTGGATGCTTTGAACAAAGCCAAGCCAGCCAGCAGCAAAGGTCTGTATCTGCGCAAAGTCGCCGTGTCGTCCACTATGGGCGTGGGCGTGCGCGTGGATGTTGGCTCTATTGCACTGTAATTTCTCTGGCGGGCCTGCCCTTTGGGTGGGCCTTTGCTGGAGCGCCGTATCAGAGCGTGGTCTGCTCTTTTGCTAGGCGTAAAAATTTTCGTGAGCTTTGCTCGGCCCTTGGGTTTGAAGCAAAGGTCATCGAAGACCGCTGATGTCTCTTGTGCTGAGGCTTAATCGCAAAGGGCCCCTTTGCAGTCAGCGTAGATGGCGCACGCAATACCCCAATTGTTTTGTCTCAGGCAGGGCAATCTAAATATTGAGTCGCTAAAGTGTGGCGCAAGCCCAAAACAACAGGTGGGACTGTTGCTTGAGGGCTTGTATGTAATCAGGAGAGTATCTTGGCTCTTAATCGTAGTGAGAAACAAGCGGTCGTTAAAACCGTGACCGCCCTCGCCGAAAAGTCCCAAACGCTCGCAATGGCGGAATACCGTGGCATCACGGTTGCTGACCTGACTCAGCTGCGTGTCAATGCACGCCAGGCTGGTGTGGACCTGCAAGTTGTGAAAAACAGCTTGGTGCGCCGCGCCGTAGCCGGTACAGGCTTTGAGTCCGTGTCTGAGCAAATGACTGGCCCGCTGATCTACAGCTTCTCAGAAGATGCTGTAGCCGCAGCCAAAGTCCTTGCTGACTTCGCCAAAACCAATGACAAATTGGTCATCCGCGCTGGCGCCTACAACGGCGAAGCGCTGGATGCGGACGGCGTTAAAGCTTTGGCCAGCATTCCTTCACGCGAAGTGTTGTTGGCTCAAATCTGTGGCTTGTTGCAGTCGCCCGTGTCTTCTATGGCGCGTGTGTTGGCTGCTTTGGCAGAGAAAAAAGGCGCAGAGGCTTAAATTCATTTGGCCCTCTGCATTTAGCGAAATTTATTCAATATTTAGGAAATCAAAATGGCATTCGATAAAGACGCATTTTTGACCGCTCTGGATGGCATGAGCGTTATGGAACTCAATGAGCTGGTAAAAGCCATTGAAGAGAAATTTGGCGTGAGCGCTGCTGCTATGGCCGCTCCTGCTGCTGGTGGCGCTGCTGGTGGCGCTGCTGCTGCTGAAGAGAAAACAGACTTCGATCTGGTTCTGACTGAAGCTGGCGCGCAAAAAGTAGGCGTGATCAAAGTGGTTCGTGAAATCACTGGTCTGGGCCTCAAAGAAGCCAAGGAAATCGTTGACGGTGCTCCCAAGACCGTTAAAGAAGCGATGCCCAAAGCTGAAGCCGAAGCTGCTCAGAAAAAACTGGAAGAAGCTGGCGCCAAAGTCGAACTCAAATAATTGGGTTCCGCCATCACAGGCTGAGGTCTTGAAAAGGGCCTCAGCCTTTTGTGCTTTGCGCAAAGGGCGAGAGCGTGTAGACAAGGGCCTTGGTGAGCAGGGTTTTTTGTCTGTGTGCTTTCTTATCCGACTGGGACAAGCACCTTGGTTCGGGCTGTGTGCAATGCGCAGCCGTCTGCCATGGCTGGTAGTGGCCAGCCGCCAAGTGTCGTGCATGGGTTGATTCGCCCCACGCCTGACCTACCCCCTAGTCGCCTTGTTCCCAAACCCCGCAGTGGAGAACTCATGGCTTCAAGTTCTAAAAAACAATATTCCTACACCGAGCGCAAGCGCATTCGTAAGAGCTTTGGCTCGCGTGATGCCATCGTCGATGTGCCCTATTTGCTGCAAATGCAGCATGATGCTTACACCAGCTTCTTGCAAAAAGATGTGCTGCCGAAAAAACGCAGCAACGAAGGTTTGCAGGCTTGCTTTACTTCCGCCTTTCCTATCGTCTCGCACAACGGCCATGTGGAGATGAAGTTTGTGGAGTACAACCTGGCCAAGCCCGCCTTTGATGTGCGCGAGTGCCAGATTCGTGGCTTGAGCTATTCTTCTGCCGTGCGCGCCCGCGTGCAGCTCATCATTTATGACCGCGATGCCTCCACCGCCAACAACAAGGTGGTAAAAGAAATCAAAGAGCAAGAAGTCTATATGGGCGAAGTGCCCCTGATGACGGACAAAGGCTCTTTCATCATCAACGGCACTGAGAAGGTGATTGTGTCTCAGTTGCACCGCAGCCCTGGCGTTTTCTTTGAGCACGACAAGGGCAAGACCCACAGCTCAGGCAAGCTGTTGTTCAGTGCCCGCATCATTCCTTACCGTGGTTCTTGGCTTGATTTCGAGTTCGACCACAAAGATTTGCTTTACTTCCGTGTGGACCGCCGCCGCAAGATGCCCGTGAGCATTTTGCTCAAAGCCATTGGCATGAGCGCCGAAGACATTTTGGCCAATTTCTTTGTCAATGATGTCTTCAAACTGCAAGACGAAGGCGCACAACTGGGCTTTGTGGGGGAGCGTTGGATTGGCGAGACTGTGCAGTTCGATATCACGAACAAAGCAGGCGAAGTCTTGGTGCCCAAAGAGGCCAAAGTGACCCGCCGCCATTTGCGCGATTTGGAAAAAGCCGCCATCAAGCAAATCAGCGTTCCCGAAGACTTTTTGCTTGGCCGCGTGCTGGCGAAAAACATTGTGGACGCCGAGACTGGCGAGTTGCTGGCCAAGGCCAATGATGAGCTGAGCGAAAGCCTGCTGAAAAAACTGCGCAGCGCTGGCATCAAGCAAATTGAGTGCATTTACACCAACGAGCTCAACCACATTGACGCCATCAGCGCCACTTTGCGCACCGATGAAACGCAAGACGAGCTCAGCGCCCGTGTTGCCATCTACCGCATGATGCGTCCTGGCGAGCCGCCCACCGAAGACGCGGTGCAGGCTTTGTTCCACCGCCTGTTCTACAACCCCGATACCTACGACCTCTCTCGTGTGGGCCGCATGAAGTTCAACGCCAAAATTGGCCGCGAAGGGGCCGAGGGCGAGAAAGTTCTGTCCAACGAAGACATCCTGTCTGTGGTGAAAATCCTCGTCGATTTGCGCAACGGCAAGGGCGAAGTCGATGACATCGACCACTTGGGCAACCGCCGCGTGCGTTGTGTCGGCGAGATGGCCGAAAACCAATACCGCACCGGTTTGGCGCGCATTGAAAAAGCCGTGAAAGAGCGTTTGGGTCAGGCTGAGAACGACCCCCTGATGCCGCACGACCTCATCAACAGCAAGCCCATCACCAGCGCCCTGCGCGATTTCTTCGGTTCATCGCAGTTGTCGCAATTCATGGACCAAACCAACCCTCTGTCTGAAATCACGCACAAGCGCCGTGTTTCAGCACTGGGCCAAGGCGGTTTGACACGCGAGCGAGCGGGCTTTGAAGTGCGCGATGTGCATGTGACCCACTATGGCCGTGTCTGCCCCATTGAAACGCCTGAAGGCCCCAACATTGGTCTGATTAACTCTTTGGCCCTTTACGCCCGCCTGAACGAGTACGGCTTTATTGAGACGCCCTACCGCCGTGTGGAAGATGGCAAAGTGACCGACAAGGTGGACTACCTCTCGGCCATTGAAGAGGGCAAATATGTGATTGCCCAGGCCAACGCCGAGCTGGACGAAGAAGGCCGCTTCAGCGGGGATTTGGTTTCTGCCCGTGAAAACGGCGATTCCGTTTTGGTGACGGCCGACAGCATCCAGTACATGGATGTATCGCCCGCGCAGATTGTCTCTGTGGCCGCATCTTTGGTGCCCTTCTTGGAGCACGATGATGCCAACCGCGCACTCATGGGTGCCAACATGCAGCGCCAAGCTGTGCCCACTCTGCGTCCTGAAAAGGCCGTTGTCGGCACGGGCATCGAGCGCGTTGCTGCGGTGGACTCTGGCACTGTGGTGACGGCCAACCGTGGCGGCGTGGTCGATTATGTGGACAGCACCCGCATTGTGGTGCGTGTGAACGACAAAGAGGCGGTGGCCGGTGAAGTGGGCGTGGACATCTACTCCCTCATCAAATACCAGCGCTCCAACCAAAACACCAACATCCACCAGCGCCCCATCGTGAAAAAGGGCGACATCATTGCCAAAGGCGATGTGATTGCCGATGGCGCTTCCACCGACCTCGGCGAGCTGGCCTTGGGTCAAAACATGCTGGTGGCCTTTATGCCCTGGAACGGCTACAACTTCGAGGATTCGATTCTGATTTCTGAGAAGGTAGTGGCCGATGACCGTTACACCAACATCCACATTGAGGAGCTGGTGTGCTACGCCCGTGATACCAAACTGGGCGAAGAGGAAATCACCCGCGACATCCCCAACCTGAGCGAAGCGCAACTCAACCGCATGGACGATTCCGGCATCATTTATGTCGGCGCTGAAGTCAAGCCCGGTGATGTGCTGGTGGGCAAGGTCACGCCCAAAGGCGAAACCACCCTCACGCCTGAAGAAAAACTGCTGCGCGCCATCTTCGGCGAGAAAGCCTCGGATGTGAAAGACACCTCGCTGCGTGTGAGCCAAGGCTCAGGCGGCACGGTGATTGATGTGCAAGTCTTCACCCGCGAAGGCGTGGAGCGCGACAAACGCGCCCAAGAAATCATTGAGGACGAGCTCAAGCGCTTCCGCCAAGACTTGAACGACCAGATGCGCATTGTGGAAGCCGATGCCTTCGACCGTTTGGCCAAATTGCTCACCGGCAAGCTGGCCAATGGTGGCCCGCACAAACTGGCCAAAGGCAGCAAAATCGACAAAGACTATCTGGACTCTGTGGAGAAATACCACTGGTTCGACATCCGTCCTGCCGATGACGAAGTGGCCTCTCAGCTCGAATCCATCAAGCTCTCTTTGGAGCAAACCCGCCACAGCTTTGATGCCGCGTTTGAAGAAAAACGCAAAAAACTGACCCAAGGCGATGAGCTGCAACAAGGCGTGTTGAAAATGGTCAAGGTTTACCTGGCCGTCAAGCGCCGCTTGCAACCCGGCGACAAAATGGCCGGCCGCCACGGTAACAAAGGTGTGGTGTCCAAAATCGTGCCGGTGGAAGACATGCCCTATATGGCCGATGGCACGCCTTGCGACATCGTGCTCAACCCGCTGGGCGTGCCTTCGCGCATGAACATCGGTCAGGTGCTGGAAGTGCATTTGGGCTGGGCCGCCAAAGGCTTGGGCCAACGCATTGGCGATATGCTGCAACGCGAAGCCAAGGCGGCTGAGCTGCGCGAGTTCATGGGCGAAATCTACAACCGCACTGGCCACCAAGAGGACTTGGCGCAACTGAAAGACGCAGAAGTGCTGGACATGGCCCGCAACCTTGAAGGCGGCGTGCCCTTTGCCACTCCCGTATTCGATGGCGCGACTGAGGGCGAAGTGCTGGATATGCTGAAACTGGCTTACCCCGACGACATCGCCGCCGCCAAAGGCTTGAGCGACAGCCGCACCCAAGCCCAGTTGTATGACGGCCGCACTGGCGATGCCTTTGAGCGCAAAACCACGGTGGGCTATATGCATGTGCTGAAACTGCACCACTTGGTCGATGACAAGATGCACGCGCGCTCAACCGGCCCCTACTCACTGGTGACGCAGCAACCTCTGGGCGGTAAAGCCCAATTCGGTGGCCAGCGTTTTGGTGAGATGGAGGTCTGGGCGCTCAAAGCCTATGGCGCGTCTTACATCTTGCAAGAGATGCTCACCGTCAAGTCTGACGATGTGCAAGGTCGTACCAAGGTCTATGAAAGCATTGTCAAAGGCGAGCACAGCATCGATGCGGGTATGCCCGAATCCTTCAATGTGCTGATCAAAGAGATCCGTTCATTGGGTCTGGACATTTCGCTCGTTAAAAACAAATAAGCCCACGGAAAGGCAGACGCTATGAAATCTTTAATTGATCTGTTTCAGCAAATCACGCCTGATGATCACTTCGATGCCATCCAGATTGGTTTGGCCGCGCCCGATACCATCCGCTCATGGTCTTTCGGTGAGGTGAAAAAGCCTGAAACCATTAACTACCGCACCTTCAAGCCCGAGCGCGATGGTCTTTTCTGCGCCAAGATTTTTGGCCCAGTGAAGGATTACGAGTGCTTGTGCGGCAAATACAAGCGCCTCAAACACCGTGGTGTGGTGTGCGAGAAGTGCGGCGTTGAAGTGACGCAAACCAAAGTGCGCCGCGAGCGCATGGGCCACATTGATTTGGCCGCACCTTGCGCCCACATCTGGTTCCTCAAATCCCTGCCCAGTCGCCTCGGTATGGTGCTGGATATGACCCTGCGCGACATCGAGCGCGTGCTCTACTTTGAAGCCTATGTGGTGATTGACCCTGGCATGACGCCGCTGAAGAAATTCAGCATCATGACGGAGGAAGACTTCGAGGCCAACAGCCAAGAATACGGCTATGACGAGTTCGTCGCCAAAATGGGCGCTGAGGGCATTCAAGAGCTGCTGCGCAGCATTGACATCGAGGACGAAATCGCCCGCCTGCGTGAAGAACAGCAGACCAAAACTTCTGAGCTGAAGGCGAAGAAAAACGCCAAACGCCTGAAGGTGCTGGAGGCTTTCCGCAAATCGAAAATGAAGCCCGAGTGGATGATCATGGATGTGCTGCCTGTGCTGCCACCTGATTTGCGCCCCTTGGTGCCGCTCGATGGTGGCCGTTTTGCCACTTCTGACCTTAACGATTTGTACCGCCGCGTCATCAACCGCAACAGCCGCCTGCGCCGTTTGCTGGAGCTGAATGCGCCTGACATCATTGCGCGCAACGAAAAGCGCATGTTGCAGGAATCTGTGGACAGCCTGCTGGACAACGGCCGCCGTGGCAAGGCCATGACGGGTGCCAACAAGCGCACGCTCAAGTCTTTGGCCGACATGATCAAGGGCAAGGGCGGTCGCTTCCGTCAAAACTTGCTGGGCAAGCGCGTGGACTACTCGGGTCGTTCCGTGATTACCGTCGGCCCAACTTTGAAACTGCACCAGTGCGGCCTGCCCAAGTTGATGGCGCTGGAGCTGTTCAAGCCCTTCATCTTTGCGCGTCTGGAGCAAATGGGCATTGCCAGCACCATCAAAGCGGCGAAGAAAGAAGTGGAAATGGGCACGCCCGTGGTGTGGGATATCCTCGAAGAGGTGATCCGCGAGCACCCCGTGCTGCTCAACCGTGCGCCCACTTTGCACCGCTTGGGCATTCAGGCGTTTGAGCCCATCTTGATTGAAGGCAAGGCCATTCAACTGCACCCCTTGGTCTGCTCGGCCTTTAACGCCGACTTTGACGGTGACCAAATGGCCGTGCATGTGCCCTTGTCTGTGGAAGCACAAATGGAAGCGCGGGTGCTCATGCTCGCCTCCAATAATGTGCTGTTCCCCGCTTCTGGTGAGCCTTCCATCGTACCCTCACAAGATGTGGTCTTGGGTCTCTACTACGCCACCCGCGCCCGCACCAACGGCAAAGGCGAGGGCATGATTTTTGCCGATGTGGCCGAAGTGCAACGCGCTTTGGACAACGAAGTAGTGGAGCTGACGGCCAAAATTCATGTGCGCCTGACCGAATGGGTCAAAGACAAGGCCACGGGCGAGCTGCACAGCCAACGCAAAACCGTGGAAACCACGGTGGGCCGTGCGCTGTTGAGCGAAATCCTGCCCAAAGGCCTGTCTTTTGACTTGATGAACCGTGCGCTGAAGAAGAAAGAAATTTCCAAACTGGTGAACGCATCTTTCCGCCAATGCGGTTTGAAAGACACCGTGGTGTTTGCTGACAAGCTGCTGCAAAACGGCTTCCGCTTGGCCACCAAAGCCGGTATCTCTATTGCCATTGACGACATGCTGGTGCCGACCGAGAAGCAAGACATCTTGGCCAAGGCCGAGGAAGAAGTGAAAGAGATTGCGCAGCAATACTCCTCAGGCTTGGTAACGGCTGGCGAGCGCTACAACAAGGTGGTGGACATTTGGGGCAAGGCTGGTGACGAGGTGTCCAAGGTCATGATGGCCCAGTTGGCCAAAGAGAAGACCATTGACCGCAACGGCAAAGAAGTCGAGCAAGAGTCCTTCAACTCCATCTACATGATGGCCGACTCGGGCGCGCGGGGTTCTGCGGCGCAGATTCGTCAGCTCGCTGGTATGCGCGGCTTGATGGCCAAGCCAGACGGCTCCATCATTGAAACGCCCATTACGGCCAACTTCCGCGAGGGCTTGAATGTATTGCAATACTTTATTTCAACCCACGGCGCACGAAAAGGCTTGGCCGATACGGCTTTGAAAACCGCCAACTCTGGTTACCTCACCCGCCGTTTGGTAGATGTGACCCAAGACTTGGTGATTACCGAAGACGATTGCGGCACTTCCAATGGCCAATACCTGCGTGCCCTGGTCGATGGCGGTGAAGTCGTGGATGCCCTGCGCGACCGCGTGCTGGGCCGCACGGCGGCGGAAGATGTCATCAACCCCGAAACCCGCGAAGTGCTGGTGCGCGCTGGTGAAATGCTCTCTGAGGACAACCTCGACGCGGTCGATGCCGCTGGCGTGGATGAAATCAAAGTGCGCACTGTGCTCACTTGCGACACGCGCTACGGCCTGTGCGCCAAGTGCTATGGCCGTGACTTGGGTCGTGGTGGCTTCATCAACCTCGGCGAGGCCGTGGGCGTGATTGCGGCGCAGTCCATTGGTGAGCCTGGTACGCAGTTGACCATGCGGACCTTCCACATCGGTGGTGCGGCCTCGCGTGCGGCGATTGCCTCCAGCGTGGAAGCCAAGAGCAATGGTCTCATCAGCTTCAACCCCACCATGCGCTATGTCAGCAACAGCAAAGGCAATTTGGTGGTGATTGCGCGTTCGGGCGAAATCATCATTCAAGATGAGCATGGCCGCGAACGCGAGCGCCACAAAGTGCCTTACGGCGCGGTGCTCAGCGTCAAGCCCGATGAAAGCATCAAAGCCGGCAAAGTGCTGGCCAACTGGGATCCTCTGACCCGCCCCATCATCACCGAGTTCGCCGGTCAAGTGAAGTTTGAAGGCATTGAAGACGGCGTGACCGTGGCCCAGCAAACCGACGAGGTGACCGGTCTGTCCACCATGGTCGTGATTGACCCCAAACGCCGTGGCTCCAGCAAAGTGCTGCGCCCCATGGTGAAACTGCTCGACGCTGAGGGCCAAGAGGTGAAAATCCCTGGCACAGAGCAAGCCGTGGCCATTGGTCTGCCCGTCGGCGCTTTGATTCAAGTGCGCAACGGCCAAGACATCAGCTCAGGCGAAGTGCTGGCGCGTATCCCGATTGAAGGCCAGAAAACCCGTGACATCACGGGCGGTCTGCCCCGCGTGGCCGAACTCTTTGAGGCCCGCACGCCCAAAGACAAAGGCTTGTTGGCCGAGATGACAGGCACGGTGTCCTTTGGTAAAGAAACCAAAGGCAAGGTGCGTCTGCAAATCACCAGCCCCGATGGCGAGCAGTGGGAAGAACTCGTGCCCAAAGAGAAAAACATCTTGGTGCACGAGGGCCAAGTGGTGAACAAGGGCGAATCGATTGTGGACGGCTCAGCCGACCCGCAAGACATTCTGCGTCTCTTGGGTATGGAAGAGCTGGCCCGCTACATCGTGGACGAAGTGCAGGATGTGTACCGTTTGCAAGGCGTGAAGATCAACGACAAACACATTGAAGTGATTGTGCGTCAGATGCTGCGCCGCGTGGTGGTGCGCAATGCTGGCGATTCGACCTATATCGATGGCGAACAAGTTGAGCGCAGCGAGATTTTGGACACCAACGACGCCCTGCGCGACGAAGGCAAGATGGAGGCGACTTACGACAACATCCTGCTCGGCATCACCAAAGCCTCGCTCTCGACCGACAGCTTCATCTCTGCGGCCTCCTTCCAGGAAACCACCCGCGTGCTTACCGAAGCGGCCATCATGGGCAAGCGCGACGACCTGCGCGGCCTGAAAGAGAATGTGATCGTGGGCCGTCTGATTCCTGCGGGCACGGGCTTGGCCTACCACCAAGCGCGCCATGCCAAAGACCTGATGGACGAGGACGAGCGCCGCGCCATTGCCGAGGCCGAAGCCGCCGAGTTGGCCGCTGCCCAAGCTGCTGATGAGGCCGCTGACGAGGCGGATGCCCCCGCCAGCGATGCTGCTGCGACCAGCGCCGAAGGCACTGAGGATTAAGCCCCTCTTTGCCTGACAACACCACCCCAAGGCCATGCGGCTGCGGGGTGGTTTTTTTATGCCAGAATTTTGTTTTCAGTTTGAATGAAGAAGGGATGCGCCATGGAATACGAAGTAGCCAGCGCCGCTGAGGTGCAAGAAGGCCGCTGCCATGCTGTAGAGGCGGGCGGTAAAAAGATGTTGCTCAGCCGCGTGAACGGCCAAGTGCAGGCGGTGGAGAACAAGTGCTCGCACATGGGCATGAATATGGCCAAAGGCAAGGTCGAGAACGGCGTGCTGCAATGCCCCTGGCATGGGGCCAAATTCGATCTGTGTACAGGCCAGAACACCGAATGGGTGCAGAACCTGCCCGGCGGCATCAAAGCGCCAAAGATGCTGCACAAAGTGATTGCCATGGGCAAAGCGCCCGCGCCGATTGCCCACTTTGCCGCCCGTGAGGCCGACGGCAAGGTCTTCGTCAGTCTGTAAGCGGCCTTGAAGTGGCCTTTAAGCGGCAGGCGGCGGGCTTATTCGCCCAGCAATTGCTTGCGCTTAGAAATAGAGATTTGCGCCCGTGGCGGCGATTTAAAGGCGTGGGCGTAAATGATTTCAAAGGGCATGTGGATGCGGCCATCCTCGGCCTTGAGCGCCTCCAGCTCGGCCAATAGGCGCTGCTGCCAAGCGCGGCCGCGCAAGCCTTGAAAGCGCGTGGGGCGCAAATTGCGGCCCAAGGTGCGCAGTTCATCGAGCAGGGCTTGGGCACTGCTGTAGCTCAGGCTCAGGGTTTCCATTTCCATCACGGGCGTATCAAGGCCGGTGTTCACCAGTGCATCGCCCCAGTCGTGCATATCGACCAAGCGCTGCAATGGTGCAGGCCAGCCGAGGCGGGCGTAAATCTGCTGCAAGGGCTTGAGCGTGTCTGGCCCGAAGCAGGTGAAAAACACCACGCCGCCCACGGCCAAGCTCTCATGCCATTGCTTCAAACTCTGCTCAGGGTTGGCGCTGTGGTGCAAAAACATATTCGCCACCAAGAGCTGCACACTGCCTGGCGCGGGGGCCAAGCGCAGCGGCGGCTGCGGCTGGGCGGCGGCGCTTTTGCCCATGAGCTGCTGCAACCACTGCCCAGCTTGGGCCAAGGGTTGCGCCAGTGGGCGGTTTTTTTCAACAGCAGCAGGCGGCGCAGCATCACTGGCGGGGCTGAGGCTGGGCGCATAGGCTTGCGCTTGCGGCCAGCGTTGGCCCAAGGCCGTTTGCAGGGCTTGCCCGCCTTGCGGCCAATGCCAATTGGCGTAATGCGCCACGGCGGGCAGTTGCAGCACTTCAATGCGTTCGAGCAAGCGGCGGCCCACTTCCTCGTGCAACCAAGCGGGCTCGGCGGCCTCGGCGCTCAGGCGCAGCCAACGCCCGCTGGCGGCGGCATCCACACTGGCGGCAAAACTTTCTTCTTCAGGGTAAGGCATGGCATCAAACCCTTAAATCGCGCGCCACAGGGCGATGACGACCAAGGTGCAGAGGGCGGCGACGATGTCATCCCAAATGATGCCAAAACCGCCGCGCCAGCCGCCGCCTTTGAAGGCGCGATCGGCCCAGCGCACGGGCTGGGGCTTGGCCGCATCAAAAAAGCGAAACAGCAAAAACGCCCCAAGCTGGCCCCAAAAGCCCGTGGGCATGACAAACCACAGCACCAGCCAGAAGGCGATGATTTCATCCCACACAATGCTGCCGGGGTCGTCCACCTGCAAATCGCGGGCCGTTAAGGTGCAGGCCCACCAGCCGATGAAAAAGCCAAAAAACAAAAGCGCGGCCCAGCCCCAGTCATTGAGCCAGGGATACATCAGCGCAAAGCTGGCCCAAGCCCAGAGCGTGCCCATGGTGCCCGGGGCCACAGGCGACAGGCCAGCACCAAAACCCATGGCGACCCAGTGGGCGGCGTGGCCGCGCATAAAGGCAAAGCTGACACGGGGGCGGCTGGCGGCGGGCTGGTGCTTGGTTTGCCGCCCCGCTTTGGGGCGGCGGCTGGGCTCAATGGCTTCGAGGACTTCAGGTTCTTGCATGGGCAGGGTGTGGGCTGTGCGCCACAAAGAAAAAAACAGGGCAGGGGCGATTGTAGGGGGCGGCCAAAGTCTGCGCCGCAGCGGGTCTATAGGGCATCGGGCCTGCGCCGTCAGTGAGCGCAAACCCTGGGGTTTTTGCGGGCTGAGAAAAGGGCTGCTTTTGGGGCAAAAGACCGCCAAAATGCAGGTCTTTGGCCTTGGCCCAAAAATCTGGCTTACACTACCACTAGTGTTTTGAGGGAGATTCAAACACTACCTATAGTGTAGAGCGCCCCTTGGGCCCCATTGGGGGAAGGTCGAGTAAAAACACTTTAAGACCTTCTGTTGCAGCGCCTTCACGGGGCGCTTTTTTGAGACTGAAAACAACGATGGAAACCTTAGATTTTGTTCCTTCTTCTGCCGCCATTTTGCCCGCCCAAATCGACGAGCAAACCTTGGCGCAATACCAAATTCTGCGCCGCAACGGTTCGGTTGTGAGCTTTGAGCCGCACAAGATTGCCGTGGCCATGATGAAGGCTTTTTTGGCCGTGCACGGCAGTCAGGGCGCGGCCTCGGCCAGCGTGCGTGAAACTGTAGAGGGTCTGACCGCTGGCGTGGTGCGTGCCCTGATGCGCTCGCGCCCTGGCGGCGGCACCTTCCACATTGAAGATGTGCAAGACCAAGTGGAGCTGGGCCTGATGCGCTCTGGCCACCATGAGGTCGCCCGCGCCTATGTGCTCTACCGTGAGCGCCGCGCCCAAGAGCGCGCGGCCAAAGCCCAAGCCGAAGCGGCCATCAGCAAAGTCAGCGCTCACAGCGGCCTGCATGTGATGGACGGCGGCGAAAAAGTGCTGTTGGATGAAAACCGCCTGCTGGGTTTGATTGCCTCGGCTTGCGCCAATTTGGGCGCGGACATCACGCCCGAGCCGATTGTGCGTGAGACTTTGCGCAATTTGTATGACGGCATCCCGCTGGCCGAAGTGCACAAAGCCTCCATCTTGGCGGCCCGCACTTTGATTGAAAAAGACCCCGATTACACCTATGCCACGGCGCGTTTGCTGCTGCACACCATCCGCCGCGAGGTGCTGGGCCGCGATGTCAGCCAAGACGAAATGGTGGGCGAATACGCCAGCTACTTCCCTGCTTATGTGGCCAAAGGGATTGAGGCGGGTTTGCTCGATGAGCGTCTGGCGCAATTCGATTTGCAACGCTTGGGCGCGGCCCTCAAGCCTGAGCGCGATTTGCAGTTTGACTACCTTGGCCTGCAAACCCTTTACGACCGCTACTTCATCCACATCAAAAAGCAACGCATTGAGCTGCCGCAAGCCTTCTTCATGCGCGTGGCCATGGGCCTGTCGCTCAACGAGGCCGATCGTGAGGCGCGCGCCATCGAGTTCTACGAGGTGCTCTCCTCTTTCGACTTCATGAGCTCCACGCCCACCCTGTTCAACAGCGGCACGCAGCGCCCCCAGCTCTCCTCTTGCTACCTCACCACTGTGCCCGACCACCTCGATGGCATTTATGAATCCATCAAAGAAAACGCCTTGCTCTCGAAATACGCAGGCGGCTTGGGCAATGACTGGACCCGCGTGCGGGCCATGGGCAGCCACATCAAAGGCACGAATGGCGAATCCCAAGGCGTGGTGCCCTTCCTTAAAGTAGTGAACGACACCGCCGTGGCCGTGAACCAAGGCGGCAAGCGCAAAGGCGCAGTGTGTACTTACTTAGAGACTTGGCACTTGGACATTGAGGAGTTCTTGGAGCTGCGTAAAAACACCGGCGACGACCGCCGCCGCACGCACGACATGAACACCGCCAACTGGGTGCCTGATTTGTTCATGCGCCGCGTCATGGAGCAAGGCCAGTGGACTTTGTTCTCGCCAGCCGATGTGCCCGATTTGCACGACCTCTACGGCAAAGCCTTTGAAAAAGCCTATGTTGGCTATGAAGCCAAGGTTGCCAGCGGTGAGATTACCCTGGCCAAAACCGTGCCTGCCGTGGACCTGTGGCGCAAGATGCTGTCCATGCTGTTTGAAACGGGCCACCCTTGGATTACCTTCAAAGACGCTTGCAACATCCGCTCGCCGCAGCAGCATGTGGGCGTGGTGCATTCGAGCAACCTGTGTACAGAAATCACGCTCAACACCAGCGATGAAGAAACGGCCGTGTGCAACCTCGGCTCCATCAACCTGCTGCGCCACCTGCAAGACGGCGCACTCGACCACGACAAACTCAAGCGCACCATCCGCACGGCCATGCGTATGCTCGACAATGTCATCGACATCAACTACTACGCCGTAGAGAAGGCCCGCACCTCGAATATGCGCCACCGTCCTGTGGGTATGGGCATCATGGCCTTCCAAGATGCGCTGCACCGCCTGCGCCTGCCCTACGCCAGTCAAGAGGCGGTGGAGTTTGCCGACCGCTCTATGGAAGCGGTGTGCTACTACGCTTACTGGGCCTCATCTGAGCTGGCCAAAGAACGCGGCAAATACTCCACTTACGACGGCTCGCTGTGGAGCCAAGGCATTTTGCCGCCCGACACCATCGACATGCTGGCGCAAGAGCGCGGCGGTTTTATCGAAGTCGATCGCTCCAGCACCTTGGACTGGGCCGCCTTGCGCAGCAAAATTGCGCAGGACGGTATGCGCAACTCCAACTGCGTGGCCATTGCGCCCACGGCCACCATTTCCAACATCGTTGGCGTGGATGCCTCGATTGAGCCCAACTTCGGCAACCTTTCGGTCAAGTCCAACCTTTCCGGCGAGTTCACCGTCATCAACCAATACTTGGTGCACGACCTCAAACGCCTGGGCCTGTGGGACGACATCATGATCATGGACCTCAAGCACTTTGACGGATCCTTGCAAGCGATTGACCGCGTGCCGCAAGAGCTCAAAGCCCTGTACGCCACGGCCTTTGAAATCGACACCACTTGGTTGGTGGAGGCGGCTTCTCGTCGCCAAAAATGGATTGACCAAGCGCAGTCGCTCAACATCTACATCGCTGGCGTATCGGGCAAAAAGCTTGACGACACCTACAAACTCGCTTGGCTGCGTGGCTTGAAAACCACCTACTACCTGCGCTCAACCAGCGCCACCAGCGTGGAGAAATCCACCGTCGGTGCAGGCAAGCTCAACGCCGTGCCCAGCGCTGCCCCAGCGCCAGCACCCGCACCGCTGCCCGCCACCGATGTGAAGTTCTGCGCCATTGACGACCCTGGCTGCGAAGCCTGCCAATAAGCGACAGGCCATCGCCACAGGCGTTTTTGTTTTGTTTTGAAGGGGGATGGGCCGCTGGCTCGCCCCCTGGTTTGAAAAGGAGTTCTTTATGTTGGACTTTGATAGCAGCGCCCCTGCCCCCGCCCCTGCTGCGGGCAGCACGGCCGATGCCGCCGCCACCGCCCGCCGTGTCAGCGCGGCAGACAAGCGCATCATCAACGGCAAGACCGATGTGAACCAGCTTGTGCCCTTCAAATACAAATGGGCGTGGGAGAAGTATTTGGCCACCTGCGCCAACCACTGGATGCCGCAAGAAATCAATATGACGCGTGACATCGCCTTGTGGAAAGACCCCAATGGCCTGACCGAAGACGAGCGCCGCATCGTCAAGCGCAACCTTGGCTTTTTCGTCACCGCCGACTCGCTGGCGGCCAACAACATCGTGCTGGGCACTTACCGCCACATCACTGCGCCCGAATGCCGCCAGTTTTTGCTGCGCCAAGCCTTTGAGGAAGCCATCCACACCCACGCCTACCAATACATTGTGGAGTCGCTGGGTCTGGACGAGGCCGAAATCTTCAACGCCTACAACGAAGTGCCCTCCATCCGCGATAAAGACGAGTTTCTCATTCCCTTTATCGACGCCATCATGGACCCCAACTTCAAAACGGGCACGCCTGAGACCGATCAGACCCTGCTCAAAAGCCTGATTGTGTTTGCCTGCCTGATGGAAGGTCTATTCTTCTATGTTGGCTTCACGCAGATTTTGGCCATGGGGCGCCAAAACAAGCTCACGGGCGCGGCCGAGCAATACCAATACATCTTGCGTGACGAGTCCATGCATTGCAACTTTGGCATTGACCTCATCAACCAGCTCAAGCTGGAAAATCCACATTTGTGGACACCTGAATTCAAAGAGGAAATCACGGCCCTCTTCCACAAAGCCGTAGAGCTGGAATACCGCTATGCCGAGGACACCATGCCGCGTGGCGTGTTGGGTTTGAACGCCTCTATGTTCAAAAGCTATTTGCGCTACATCGCCAACCGCCGCGCCACACAAATCGGCTTGGATGAGCTCTTCCCGAACGAGGAAAATCCCTTCCCCTGGATGAGCGAAATGATTGACCTAAAAAAAGAACGCAACTTCTTTGAAACCCGCGTGATTGAATACCAAACGGGCGGTGCCCTGTCTTGGGACTAAGCCGCGCACAGGCTGCATCAAAGCGACAAAGCCCTTGCCCTTTGTATGTGGCAGGGGCTTTTGTTTGCCTAAAGTGCAGCCAAGGGCCACAATGGCCCGCTTTGTGTAGGACATTTTGTGCTGGGGCTGACTTCCTCAGTCTTTTTACATGCTTCACAGAGGAGGTTGGCATATGGCCAGCGAAAAGAAAAACAGCCCCGCGCCAGAGCGTGCGGCAAGCAAAAAAACGGTGGCCAAAGCACCAGCGAGCAAGAAGGCCGTGAGCAAAACCGCCGCTGCTAAAAAAGCGCCCAGCAAAAAAGCGGCGGCCAAAACAGGCCGTAGCGCCGCTGCCGCCGCCAAAGAAGCCAGCCAAGCCTTGATTGATGGCATCGTGAAGAAAACCGCCAGCAAAACCAGCACCAGCGGTAAAAGCGCAGCGGCTGCGCCCAGCGCTCCCGCCCCTGCGCGGCGTGTTGCAGCGCCCAAAGGCAGCAAAGTCAGCACGGTGTTGAGCGATCGAGCCACTTGGCCCTTCCCCGTGCGCGGTTCGCGGCCTTAAAAGCCAGCCCGCCTAGGCAAAACCCTAGGCACAAAGCCCATCAAAGTGCCATTTATTTACGCCTGATGGGTGCTGCCCATTTCTAAAATCCAAGACATCTTGTTTTTTTAGCTGTGTTGGAGGTGTGAAATGGCACAAGGTATTGTGAAATGGTTCAACGATGCCAAAGGCATTGGCTTTATTGAAAATGAAGGCGGTGGCCCAGATGTGTTCATTCACTTCTCGGCCATTGTGATGGAGGGCTTCAAAACCCTGCGCCCCGGGCAAAAGGTCAGCTTTGATTTGGCCAATGGGCCTAAGGGCTTGTTCGCTGAGAACATTCAACTGATGGAGGCAAGCCAAGGCTGAAGCATTGGCCTTCAGCCGCAGGGCACAGGCATTGCGGGCGCTCAAGCGCCCGCTTTTTGTTGGGCAAAGGCTTGGTCAAAGCGCAGTGAGAAGTCCACGGCTTTCACATCTTTGGTGAGTGCGCCGATGGAGATGCGGTCGACCCCCGTGGCGGCCAAATCAGCCACGGTGCTCAGGCTCACGCCGCCTGAGACTTCCAAGATTGCACGGCCCCGGTTCAGGGCCACGGCCTCGCGCAAGGTGGCGGCGGGCATATTGTCCAGCAGCACCATTTTTGCGCCTGCATCGAGCGCTTGGCGCAGTTGCTCCAGCGTCTCCACTTCAATTTCAATGAATTGCAGCTCGTGCGCGAATGTGGCCGCTTGTGCCAAAACTTCGGCCACGCCGCCAGCGGCATTGATGTGGTTTTCTTTGATGAGGATGGCGTCGTACAGGCCAATGCGGTGGTTGAGGCCGCCGCCCACGGCCACGGCGTATTTTTGTGCCAGGCGCAGGCCAGGTATGGTTTTGCGCGTGTCCACAATGCGGGCTTTGTTGCCAGGCACGGCGGCAATGGCATCCACATACTGCGCCGTGTAGCTGGCGGTGGCACTGAGCAATTGCATGAAGTTGAGCATGGTGCGCTCGGCCGTGAGCAGCTCGCGCGCCAAGCCCTCAAACTCGACCACGATTTGGTTTTCTTCGCAGCGCTGGCCTTCATGCACCAGCCAGTTGAGGCTGACGGAGGGGGCCGCTTGCGCCAGCGTTTCCTCCACCCACGGGCGGCCACAAATGACGGCGGCCTCGCGCGCCAGAATCCAGGCTTTGCTGCGCACGCCAGCGCCAATTAAGCCAGCAGTCCAGTCGCGCGGCGGCTGGCCCAAGTCCTCGGCCAAGGCGGCGCTGACATTGGCGCGGATGTGGGTGGCAGGTGGTGGGGTGGCGCTGGGCATGGCGGGCTTTCCTTGTGTTGGCGGTTCGGGGCGGCGGGGCCAATCAACGGCCACGGGGCTCGCGGGGCATTTCAAGGCCGCGCTCGCTCATGATGTTGAGCTGGATTTCATTCGTGCCCGCGTAGATGGTGTCTGAGCGCGAGAACAGGGCCATGTGTTGCAGGCGGGTTTGCACGCTGCCGTCGTCGCCGTCGCGCTCATTGGCATTCGGGCCTTGCACGGCCATGGCGAGTTCGCCCAAATCGCGGTGCCAGTTGCTCCAGTAGTATTTGTAGGCCAAAGCCTCGCGGTTGAGGCTGCCGCTGGTGTCGCCCAGCATACGCACGGCTGAGGCGCGCATGACGCGCAGGCCAGCCCAAGCTTGCGCCAGGCGCGCTTGAATGCGGATGTCTTGGATTTTGCCGCTGGCTTTGGCTGCGTCCACAATCCATTGCAGTTCGCGGATGAATTGCATTTGCTGGCCGAGGGTGGAAATGCCGCGCTCAAAGCCGAGCAGGGCCATGGCCACCTTCCAGCCGTCGCCAACGGAGCCAATGATGTTTTCAGGCAGGGCCAGGGCGTTGTCAAAAAAGACTTCGTTGAATTCAGCGCCGCCGGTGATTTGCTTGATGGGGCGGATTTCCACGCCCGCTTGTTGCAAAGGCATGAGGAAGAAGGTTAGCCCCTTGTTGCCTTGTGAGCCTTCCTCGCTGCGGGCGATGACGAAAATCCAGTCCGACTCCATAGCCCAACTGGTCCAGACTTTTTGCCCGCTGATGCGCCAATTGCCATCGGCATCTTGCACGGCTTTGGTGCGGACATTGGCCAAGTCTGAACCCGCTGAAGGCTCGGAATAGCCTTGGCACCAGAATTCTGTGCCTTGTTGAATGCCTTTGAGGAAGCGCTGTTTTTGGTCTTCCGTGCCCAAGGCCAGCACGGTGTTGCCCAGCAAGCCCTCGCCAATATGCCCCATGCGGCCAGGGCCGCCAGCGCGGGCGTATTCTTCTTGGAAGATGACCTGTTCCCACACGCTCATGTCGCGGCCACCGTAGGCTTGGGGCCAGCCCACGCAAGTCCAGCCGCTTTGCGCCATGTGCTGTTCCCATTTTTTGCGCAGGGCGGGGTAGGCTTCGTCGTCGCCAGGGCCGCCGCGTTCTTTCAGTACGGCAAATTCACCCGTGAGGTTGGCGGCCATCCATGCGCTGACTTCTTGGCGCAGGGGGTGGTCGTCGGCAGCTTCCACGCTGGCACCCTCTTGCAAATGGCGCACGATGGCGGCGGTGCAGGCATCGGCCCCGCCCAACCAAGTGTGGGCGGCTTGGGCGCGTTTGTAGTAGAGGTGGGGGTCGTATTCCCAGGTGAAGCCAACACCGCCATGCAGTTGAATGCTGTCGGCGGCGCAGTAGAAGTAGGCATCAATGGCCATGAGGCGGGCGGCGGCTGAATCGAGCGCGGCGGCGCGGCGGGCGGCATCGCTTTGCGCGCCATCCCATGCGGCGGCAGCGCCTGCCACGGCCGAGCGCAGGGCTTCAATCTTCACCATCATTTGCGCGGCGCGGTGTTTGATGGCTTGGTAGCTGGCAATGGTGCGGCCAAATTGCACGCGCTCGCTGGTGTAGGCCAAGGTGAGGTCGAGCACTTGTTGTGCGCCGCCCAAGCATTCAGCGGCCAAGGCCAGATTGGCCCGCGAGAGGGCTTCGTAAATGCCAGTGAGGACGGCCTCGCCCTTGCCCAAACGGGAGGCGGCCGTGGCTTTGACTTTATTGAGCTGCACGCGGGCCAAGGGGCGGGTGGTGTCCCAGGTGTTGATGGCTTCAAGCTGCAAGCCAGCAGCGCCTTTTTCCAGCACAAAAATGGCGGGCTCTTGGCCTTCGCTCAAGCGGGCGGTGACGAGGTAGAAGTCGCTTTCTGTGCCGCTGAAGGCTTGGGCAATTTGGCCGTTGAGGATGTAGTGCGGGCCGTCGGCACTGGCTTGCACCGCGCCAAAAATGGCCTCGCTGCTGCCGGCGTTGGCATCCATGAGCAAGCTGGCCACGGCCTCGCCGCTGGCCAAGCGCTCCAGCAGGGGCATTTTGGCCTCGCTGCTGCACGCGTATTGCAGGGCATTGGCGGCCAGCACGCTGCTTTGGAAGAAGGGCACGGGGGCCAAGCGTTTGCCCAGCTCTTCCATGACGAGGCAAAGCTCGGTCATGCCCAAGGCCAAACCGCCCGCTTCTTCAGGCAGGCTCAGGCCGCAGTAGCCCAGCTCTTGCGCCAAGGCTTGCCAGAGGTTTTGATCCACGCCATTGGCTTGGCCCGCAAAGGTGGCATCCACGGTTTTGCGCAGGGTGAGGGAGTCGCATTGGCTGGCCAAAAAGTCGGCAGCGGCGTCGCGAATCATGATTTGGTCTTCGGTGAGTTGGAACTGGGCGCTCATGGGCAAAAAGTGGCAGGTAGAAAGAAAAGAGAAGGCGGCTCAAGGCTGCGGCAATGGCAGCATGGGCAGCGGCGATGGGGGCATTTTATCGGCTGCGCGCGCGCCAGCGTTTCAGGCTCAAGGCATTGAGCACCACACTGACGCTGCTGGCGGCCATGGCTGCACCCGCAATGACGGGGCTGAGCAGACCCAAAGCGGCCAGTGGAATGCCCAAGGTGTTGTAGGCAAAGGCCCAAAACAGACCTTGGCGGATTTTGCGGTAGGTGCGCTGTGAGATGTCGATGCTGTCGGCCACCAAGCGCAAATCGCCGCGCATGAGGGTGATGGCGGCCGCTTGCATGGCGACATCGGTGCCGGTGGCCATGCTCATGCCGACATCGGCTGCGGCCAAGCTGGGCGCGTCGTTGATGCCATCGCCCACCATGGCCACCACTTGCCCTTGCTGGCGCAATTGCGCGATGTGCTGCGCTTTGTCTTCTGGCAAAAGCTCGGCACGCACCTCGGCCATGCCCAATTGCCGCGCCACGGCTTGGGCGCTGCCTGTGTTGTCGCCCGTGAGCATGATGGTGTGCAGGCCCAAATCATGCAATTGCGCCACGGCGGCTTGGGCCTCGGGCTTGAGCTGGTCGCCAAAGGCGAGCAGGGCCAGCACGGTGGTGTCGGTTTCTCTTTCGTTTTTGCTTTGTGCCAAAAGCCAAGAGCAACTGTGGCCTTGGGCTTGCAATGCCTCGGCTTGGGCTTGCAGACCCGTGCTTTGCGCCTGCGGCAGTGCGCCCAGCTCTTGCAACAGGCGCTGGCTGCCCAGCAGCAGCTTTTGCCCCTGCACGATGGCCTCAACGCCGCGCCCGGGCAGGGCTTGGGCTTGCTCGGCTGGCGGCAGGGCCAAAGCTTGCGCCTGCGCCGCTTGCAGCACAGCGTGGGCCAGGGGGTGGCTGCTGTGCTGTTGCAAAGCAGCGGCCAGCGCCAAGGCTTGGGCCTCATCTGCGCCAGCGGGCACGCGCAGGGCGGCCAAACTGGGCTTGCCCACCGTCAGCGTGCCGGTTTTGTCAAAAGCCACGGCGCTGACGCGGTGGGTGATTTCCAGCGCCTGCGCGTCTTGAATGAGGATGCCGTGCTTGGCCGCCACGCCCGTGCCCACCATCATCGCCGTGGGCGTGGCCAAACCCAAGGCGCAGGGGCAGGCAATCACCAGCACCGTCACGGCGTTGATGATGGCTTGCTCGGTGGACTGGCCCCATAGCAGCCAAGCGGCCAAGGTGATGAGGGCGGCGACGATGACGGCGGGTACAAAAATGCTGCTGACCTGATCGACCAAGCGTTGAATCGGCGCTTTGCCCGCTTGGGCCGATTCCACCAAGCGGATGATGCGCGCCAGCGTGCTTTCAGCGCCCACAGCAGTGGCTTGAATGTGCAGCACGCCCTCGGCATTGATGCTGCCGCCAGTGACGGCATCGCCCACGCCCTTGGCAATGGGTAGGCTCTCGCCGGTGAGCATGGACTCATCGGCATGGCTGGCGCCGCTGATGACCACGCCATCAACGGCAATGCGCTCGCCGGGCAGCACCCGCACCACATCGCCCGTGGCCAGTTGCTCAATCGGGGTGGGCACTTCTTGCTCGCCCACCACCACACGCGCCGTGCTGGGGCGCAGGGCGTGCAGGGCGCGAATCGCATCTGTGGTCTGGCGTTTGGCGCGGGCCTCCAGCCATTTGCCCAGCACCACCAAGGTAATGACCGCAGCCGATGCCTCGAAATACAAATGCGGCTCTGGCCCCACACTGCCGCTGGCCACATGGCGCCACCACACATAAAGCGACAGGCCGTAGGCCGCACTTGTGCCCAAGGCCACCAGCACATCCATATTCGCCGAGCCGTGGCGCACGGCGGCAAAGCCGGCACGGTAAAACCGCCAGCCCAGCAGAATTTGCACCGGCGTGGCCAGCGCAAACTGCACCCAAGCGGGCGGCATCCAGTGGATGCCAAAAGGCATCCCCAGCATGGGCAAAACCATAGGCGCAGTCAGCAGCAGACCGAGCGCCAAGGCCCACCATTCAGGCAGGCGCCAGCCTGTGGCGGCCGCACCTTCGGCCTGGGGCGATGGCGGCAAGGCTTGAAAACCCGCTTTTTGCACGGCAGCGGCCAAGCTGGCAAAAGACACATCGGCCAAGGTCGTGAGCTTGGCTTGCTCGGTGGCCAAATTCACGCTGGCGGCCAAAACACCGGGCTGGCGCGAGAGCACTTTTTCAAGGCGCGTGGAGCAAGTGGCGCAGCTCATGCCCTGAATCGCCAGGGTTTGTTGTTTTGTGGCAACGCCGAAGCCTGCTTTTTCGACAGCTTGCATCAAGCGCGGCAACAGCTCGGCCTCGGCCTGATCAGGCTGGGCTTGAATTTGCGCCTGCTCGGTCGCCAAATTCACGCTGGCCGTGGCTACACCTTCCACCCGATTCAGCACTTTTTCAAGGCGGGTGGAGCAGGTGGCGCAGGTCATGCCAGTGATGGGGAGTTGAAGCACAGCTTGAGTAGAAGACATGGGCATGGGGCAGGAAAAAGGCAGCCCCCTGTAGATAGGGGCAGAATGAAGCGGATTCAAGTTTCACCGTTTTGGAGGAGTTGTGCCATGTTGCAAGTCAAAGTCCCTGATATGAGCTGCCAGCACTGCGTCAGCAGCATCACTGAGGCCCTGAAAAAGCAAGATGCCGCCGTGCAAGTGCAGGCCGATACTGAGAGCAAGCTGGTGCAAGTGCACAGCGACAAGCTCGATTTGGCCCAAATACAACAGGCTTTGGATGAGGTCGGCTTCAGCGCTGAGGCCGCTTAGGAAATGGGGGCTTTGCCCCGCTCAGCCCCGAAAGACCCTGTTGCCGACAGCGCCGTTCGTATGAATTGCCCGCAGAAAGGGCGATAATAGCGGTCTCATGGATATCTTATTTTTGCTGATTCCGCTCTCGGTTGTGCTGGCGCTGCTGATTTTGGTGGCGCTGTGGTACGCAGTCTATAGCGGGCAGTTTGAGGATATTGAGTACGAGGGCGAGCGCATCCTAGATGACGATTGAGGCACATCAATCCCCCTTGTGTGGGCACTTGGCATACTGCTGGGTGCTGAAGAATTTGAAAGCTGTTGATAGAGGTAAGCAATGGAAAACACGCTAAGTAGTCCTGCTGGCTCCGTGACCTATAACGATGGTGTGGTGCGTCAATTCGCACTCATGACCATCGTTTGGGGCATTGTTGGAATGCTGGTGGGTGTGATCGCGGCCACGCAACTGGCCTTCCCAGAGTTCCTAGGTGGCATTCCTTGGTTGAGTTACGGGCGCATTCGTCCCCTGCACACCAATGGTGTGATTTTTGCCTTTGGTGGCTCGGCCTTGTTCGCCACGGCCTACCATGTGGTGCAGCGCACATCGCAAGTGCCGCTGTTTGCACCCAAGCTGGCGGCCTTCACCTTCTGGGGTTGGCAGGCCATCATCGTGGGTGCGGTCTTTAGCTTGCCCATGGGTTTTACCCGCAGTAAAGAATACGCCGAGCTGGAATGGCCCATCACCACCCTCATCACCATTGTGTGGGTCTGCTTTGCCATCGTCTTCTTTGGCACCATCATCAAGCGCAAGGTGAAACACATTTATGTGGCCAACTGGTTCTTCGGTGGCTACATCTTGGCCATTGCGCTCTTGCACATCATCAACGGCATGTCCATGCCTGCCACGCTGACCAAGTCTTACTCCATGTACTCTGGCGTACAAGATGCCATGGTGCAGTGGTGGTACGGCCATAACGCTGTAGGCTTTTTGCTCACCGCAGGCTTCTTGGGCATGATGTATTACTACATCCCCAAACAAGCAGAACGCCCTGTGTACAGCTACCGTCTGTCGATTGTTCACTTCTGGGCCCTCATCTTCGTTTACATGTGGGCTGGCCCCCACCACTTGCATTACACCGCGCTGCCTGACTGGGTGCAGTCTGTGGGCATGGTCTTCTCTTTGATTCTGCTCGCTCCGAGCTGGGGCGGTATGCTCAACGGCATCATGACGCTCTCTGGCGCATGGCACAAACTGCGTGATGACCCCATCCTGCGTTTCCTCATCGTATCTCTGTCCTTCTACGGTATGTCCACCTTTGAAGGCCCCATGATGTCCATCAAAACCGTGAACGCGCTGTCTCACTACTCTGACTGGGGTATCGGCCATGTGCACTCTGGCGCTTTGGGCTGGGTCGGTCTTATCACTATGGGCTCGATGTACCACTTGATTCCCCGTCTCTATGGCCGCAAACAAATGTTCAGCGTCAAAGCCATTGAGGTGCACTTCTGGGTCGCTACCCTCGGTATCGTGCTCTACATTGCCTCTATGTGGATTGCGGGCGTGATGCAAGGCATGATGTGGCGCGCAGTCAACCCCGACGGCACACTGGTTTACACCTTTGTTGAGAGCGTGAAAGCCACCTTCCCCTACTATGTGGTGCGCCTCATCGGTGGTCTGATGTACCTCTCAGGCATGATCATCATGGGCTGGAATGTGTGGATGACTGTGGCCAAAGGCCGTGCTGTGAAAACCCCCGTTCCTCAATTGGTCCAGGCTTAATGGCCCGGCAGGAGTTAATACATGTCTGACCACAACGAAAAGATTAAGTTCTTCTCGCACGAGAAAATCGAAACCAACGGTGCCATCATGATCATCTTGATCGTCTTGGTGGTCTCCGTTGCAGGTTTGGTGGAAATCCTTCCCCTCTTTTTCCAAAAGTCCACCACTCAGCCTCTCACCAAAGGTGACAACTCAGGCTATGTGGTGCTGGAAGATGTCAAACCCTACGAGCCTTTGCGCTTGGTCGGCCGCGACATCTACCAGCGCGAGGGCTGCTACGGCTGCCACAGCCAGATGATTCGCCCCTTCTACGCCGAGACCTTGCGCTACGGCCACTACTCTGTCGCGGGTGAATTCGTTTACGACCGTCCTTATCAGTGGGGCAGTAAGCGCACTGGTCCTGATCTGGCCCGTGTGGGTGGCAAATACAACGATGACTGGCATCGCGTGCATTTGAACAACCCCCGCGATGTCGTGCCTGAGTCCAATATGCCTGCCTACTCTTGGCTGGAGGACACACCCATCGACAACTACCCCATCAAGCAGCACATGGAGGCCCTGCGCCGTGCGGATGCCTTCTACGCCAACTCGCGTGAGGCTCGCCCCACTTACAGCGATGCTGAAATTGCCGCCGCACCTGAGGCGCTGGCTGGCAAAACAGAAATGGATGCTGTGATTGCTTACCTGCAAGGTTTGGGTCGCTCTTTGCGCTAAACCGCCCTACCACGACCAATAAAAGGAGCCATTTATGGACCCCATCAATGTGATACGCATCGCTTTTACTCTCATCAGCTTTGCCTTTTTTATTGGCGTGGTGGCTTGGGTTTTTTCAGCCAAAGCAAAAAAAGGTCTGGATGAGGCAGCCCAGTTGCCCTTCCAAGATTGAGTAAACCCTCGCACAGATGATTTGAAAATATTAAAGAAAGCGAATTAGGATATGAGCGATTTCGTCAGTCCATTTTGGTCGTGGTGGGTCACGGTGATCGTTATCGGTGGTATTGTGGCCTTGGTGTATCTGCTGTTTTCTGCAGGCTACAAAAAAGTCAAAGGCGGTGATGATGGCTCCACAGGCCATGTCTGGGATGAAAACATCCGAGAAATGAACAACCCCTTGCCAATGTGGTGGGTCGGTTTGTACATGATCACCATTTTCTTTGCCTTGGGTTATTTGTACTATTACCCTGGCCTTGGCACTTATGAAGGCTCTAGCAAATGGACTTCTACCAAGCAATACCATGAAGACAAAGACCAGTCTTTGGCTTTGAGTGCGCCTGTGTATGAGGGCTTTAAGAACAAAACGGTGGAAGAACTGGCCAAAGATGCTACCGCCATGGACATCGCCTCTCGTTTGTTCGGCAACAACTGCGCTCTGTGCCACGGTGCGGATGCCCGTGGCTCCAAAGGTTTTCCCAACTTGACCGATAAAGATTGGCTCTGGGGTGGCGATACAGCCACGATTGTGGAAACCATCACCCACGGCCGCCAAGGCATCATGACACCTCAGCACGAGGCCGTTGGTTCTCCTGAAGAAGTGCGTAATCTGGCCAACTATGTGCTCAGCCTGTCGAACAGCCCGCACGACACCGTGCGTGCGCAGTTGGGCAAGTCCAAGTTTGTGGTGTGTGCCGCCTGCCACGGCAATGATGGCAAAGGCATGACTGCGGTGGGCGCACCTGATTTGACCGACAACATCTGGTTGCATGGTTTTGGTGAGGATTTCATCATCGGCATGATCAACGAGGGCAAAATGAACGAAATGCCTGAGCAGGCCAGTCGTTACGATGAAACCCAAATCAATATGTTGGCCGCTTATGTCTGGGGCTTCTCCAACGGTGGAGCCAGCGCACAGAATTTAAGTTACTAAAGCGCCTAAGAGAAAAAGCCCAAAAGTGATTTTGGGCTTTTTTCTTGACCAAAGCCCTCGCCTATTGCCCATCTGCGCTTTGTTGGCATCGGCTTGGGTCTATGATGGCATTGGTATTAACCCTAGGATGGTGTCAGTATGAGTAAGAGAACCATACACAAGAAAGCGAAAGACCTTGAGCTGGAGCAGTTGGCCGAGGGCGAGGAAAGAAGTGTTTTTCTTTTCGAGAGTGCTGAGAAGGTTTATGCCCGCAGTGTGAAGGGCATTTTTAACAGTTGGCGCTGGGTTTTTGTTTGGCTCACGCAGATTGTGTTTTATGTCACCCCTTGGTTGAATTGGGGGGGGCGTCAAGCCGTTTTGTTTGATCTTGAGGCGCGCCGCTTTTATATCTTCGGCCTTGTGCTTTATCCGCAAGACTTTGTGTTTTTATCGGCCCTGCTGATTATTTCGGCCTACAGTTTATTCTTGTTCACGGCTGTGGCAGGGCGCTTGTGGTGTGGCTACACCTGCCCACAAACGGTGTACACCGAAATTTTCATGTTCTGGGAGCGTGTGATTGAGGGCGATCGCCTCAAACGCATTCAGTTGGATGCCCGTGGTGGTTTTGAAAAGCTCTGGCGCAAGGGCCTCAAACATGTGGTTTGGACTTTGGTCGCTTTGTGGACGGGCATGACCTTTGTGGGCTACTTTGTGCCGATTCGTGAGCACGCCATGGACATCCTGACTTGGACTGTTTCAGGCTGGGCCTTGTTCTGGACTATCTTCTACGCCTTCGCCACCTATGGCAATGCGGGTTTTATGCGTGAGCAGGTGTGTACTTACATGTGCCCTTATGCCCGCTTCCAAGGGGCCATGTTCGACAAAGACACCCTGATTGTGACTTATGACACCGCCCGTGGTGATCCCCGTGGCCGCCGTGCAAAAAGCGTGGATCCCAAGAGCCAAAACTTGGGTGATTGCATCGACTGCACCATGTGCGTGCAGGTCTGCCCCACGGGTATCGATATCCGCGATGGCCTGCAAATTGAATGCATTGCTTGCGGCGCTTGTATCGATGCCTGCGATGACATCATGGACAAAATGGGCTACGAACCTGGCCTCATCAAATACACCACTGAGCATGCGGTGGAGGAAGGCTGGACGAAAAACGAAACCATCCGCCGCATCTTCCGCCCCCGTATTTTGATTTACACCGCCATCTGGACGGCGCTGGTGATTGCCTTCTTCGTCAGCCTGGGTATGCGCAGTGAATTCAAGGTGAATGTGGTGCGTGACCGCGCTTCATTGGCCCGCATGGTAGATGGCGGCCAGATTGAGAATGTCTATCGCATTCAAGTCATGAACACCACAGACCGCCAGCAAGAGTTCAGCCTCGCCGCTGAGGGCTTGGAGGGCCTGAGCGTGCAAGGTGAAGCCAAAGTCACACTCAAGCCGGCTGAGGCGCGCTGGGTGGTGGTGCAAATGCGCATCCCCGCAGGCAGCCAGCACAAGTCTGGGCCGCACAACATTCAGGTCGTCACCACCAATGCCGCAGGGCAAGAGGTGCGTGAGAAGGCCGTATTCTTCGTCCCTCGTTAAAGGAAGTTTATGCAAGAGGAGCAAGGCCAGCCCGCAGCCCATAGCGGGAGCAACGCCTCAGAAGAAGGCAAACCTTGGTACCGCTATCCCTTTGTCTGGCTGGTGATTTCTGGCCCAGCCATTGTGGTGGTAGCCGCCATTTACACCGCCATCATTGCGCATCAGGGCGCGGATCTCATCGTCAAAGACATGGATCACGCCCGCGAGCTCAATGCTTACAGCGATATGACCGACCCGAATGTGCAAGACCCCCGTTTGATGCCTGCGGACAAAGTGCGTAAGATGGGCCAAGATGCCCACAAAGCACAGCCCGCTCAAAAAACGCTTGACTGAAGATCCATGCAGCAAACGCTGCGCTTGGGGCAAGCCCACACATTGACAGGAGATGACCCATGATGAAAAAAACCATGCAAAGCCTCTGGCCTGGCTTTCTCGGCGCTTGCGGCCTTGAGCTCTTTGTTTTTGCTGCGCTTGACCCGAAATTCTTTCGTATCTTCAACACTTGGGAGCTCACCAGTCCTGGCTCGGTTTACACCCTCAGCTTTTTCATCTTCTGGGCCGCTTGTGCGGGCGCGGCCTTCATCGCCCTGTCATTGTCTGAAAAGCAGGCGCCCCACCCCATCGGCCCTGCCCCTTAAATTGAAGTCTCGTTCATCCACCCTTCCATTCACCCACAGACTTGCCCACGCGCCACGGCCCACACGCCAGGCGCTGGCAAGTCTTTTTCATTTTGAAACATGAGCCAACTTGCCCTTCTCCCCACCAACCACGCCACCAAAATCGTGGCTACCCTTGGCCCTGCCTCCTCTGATCTCGACACCATCGTCGCCATGATTCGCGCTGGCGTCAGCGTCGTGCGCCTCAACTTCAGCCACGGCACAGCCCAAGACCACATCGACCGCGCCGCCACCGTGCGCCAAGCCAGCCAGCTTGCGGGGCGTGAGGTTGCCATCATGGCCGATCTGCAAGGCCCGAAAATCCGCGTCGGCAAATTCGCCGAAGGCAAAATCATGCTGCAAGCAGGGCAAGCCTTCACGCTGGATGCCACCCGCCAAGAGCTGGGCGACGAGCAAGGCGTGGGCCTTGACTACAAAGAACTGCCCCGCGATGTGCGCAAAGGCGATACCCTCTTGCTCAACGATGGCCTCATTGAACTGCGCGTCGATAAAGTCCTTGGCGAATGTGTGCACACCACCGTCGTTATCGGCGGTGAGCTCTCCAACAACAAAGGCATCAACAAACAAGGCGGCGGCCTCACTGCGCCCGCGCTCACGGCCAAAGACATGGAGGACATCAAAACCGCCATGAGCTTTGCCGCCGATTACATCGCCGTCAGCTTTGCCAAAAGCGCCACCGATATGGAAATGGCGCGTCAGCTCGCCACCGTCGCCGGCCAAGGCCACAAGCCTGGCCTCATTGCCAAAATCGAACGCGCCGAAGCCATCCCCCGTCTTGAAGAAATCATGCTTGCCTCAGACGGCATCATGGTCGCCCGTGGCGACCTCGCGGTTGAAGTCGGCAACGCCACTGTGCCCGCCTTGCAAAAACGCATGATCAAGCTGGCGCGGAAAATGGACAAAGTCGTCATCACCGCCACGCAAATGATGGAAAGCATGATCACCAATCCTGTGCCCACGCGTGCGGAAGTCTCCGATGTCGCCAACGCCGTGCTCGATGGCACCGACGCCGTCATGCTTTCGGCAGAAACGGCTGCGGGCAGCTATCCGCTGGAAACCGTGAAAGAAATGTCGGCCATCTGCCGCGCCGCAGAAGCCGCCGCCAATCTCGAATTCGACCGCAATATGCAAGACCTGCACATTGCCCGCATCGATCAAGCCATCGCCGTTGGCGCACTCTTTACCGCCTATCAGCTCGATGCCAAAGTCATCGTGGCGCTGACCGACAGCGGCTCCACCCCGTTGTGGATGAGCCGCTACCGCATCAACATCCCCATCTACGCCCTCACGCCCAAACTCGCCACCCAGCGCAAAATGGCCCTCTACCGCAATGTGCGCCCCCTGCTCATGGGTGTGCACTCCGACCGCGATGCCACCCTCTCTGAAGCCGAAGCCCAGCTCAAAGAGCGCGGCATCATGTGCAGCGGCGATGTCTATGCCATCACCTGTGGTGAGCCCATGGGCGAGCCCGGCGGTACGAATATGCTCAAAATCTGCCGCGCGCATTAAGCCGCAGCGCATTCACCTCTCAGGGCGGCCCCTTGTGGCCGCTTTTTTTTGTGCGCTTTTTTTGCGCTGCAAGGCCGCCCGCAGCCCTTTTTCGAAAAAAGTATTGACGCAGGCATTTTTATTGACTAGTATCACTGTCATTAAAGGTGTCGCAAATGAAATACTCTCTCGAACAACTCAGTGAACAAGCTGGCGTGCCTGGCCGCACCATCCGCTTCTACATCCAAAAAGGCTTGATGGCCCCACCCCAGGGCGAGCGCCGTGGCGCGTGGTACACGCCTGAGCATTTGGCCGATTTGCTGCGCATTCGCCAATGGCAAGAAAGCGGCCTCTCGCTCGAAGCCATTGCCGGCCTGCTGCAAGCCAAACAAGAGCCGCCGATTGCGCCACGGCGGGCGGGCGCGGTTGAAGTGCGCTCGCACCTCATCGTGGCCGATGGCGTGGAGCTGTCCATCGCGCCAGAGCGCGCTGGCCTCACGCAAACGCAAATCCGCCACTTGTTTCAGCGCCTTTTAGCCAGCCTCGATGAAGTCCGCCAGCACCCCAGTGGCGAATAAATTTTTCTTTACAGGAGCACACCATGCTTGTTCAAACCCACGCCCCCAGTTATGCCACCTCAACACCCTTGGCCCAAAGCCAATTGGATGTCACCATCACCGACCTGATTGCCGCCTATGAACTGCGGCACACCTTCCGCAACACGGGCGATGAGGCCATAGAAGCGGTGTATTCCTTCCCCGTGCCGCTCGATGCCGCCTTTTGCGGCATGACGGCCACGCTGGCAGGCCAAACCCGCCATGCCCAAGTCATGCCTGCGGCCACAGCCAACCGCAATTACGACACAGCGATTGCCGAAGGCGACTCCGCCGTGCTGCTTGAGGCACTGGAGCCCGGCCTGCTCTGCGTCAACTTGGGCAACCTCTTGCCCGGCGAAGAAGGTGAAATTCATTTGCGTTTTGCCGCCGCCCTCAGCGTGGCAGACCACAGCGCCCGCTTCAGCCTGCCGCTGGCCTACCGCCCGCGCTATGGCCGCACGCGGCTTGACCTGCTGGAAACCCCGCAGCACAACTTTGCCGTAGAGCACCCACTGCAAGCGCACATCCGCATCCGTGGCCTGCTGGCCCAGCAGCCCGTGCTGTGCAACATTGGCGCAGCGCAATTTAGCCATGCGGCAGATGAAACCAGCTTGCAACTGCCGCAAGCCGCCCTCGACCGCGACCTCGTGCTCAGCTTTGAACTGGGGCACAAGCCCGCATCGCGCCTGCAATTGCTGCAAGACGCGGGCGGCCAGCCCCACGACCGCATCGCCCTCTTGCACACCAGCATTCCCACCACAGTCAGCGCGGCCCATGCGGCCAGCGCAGGGCGAGACATCTGCCTGCTGCTCGACTGCTCTGGCTCCATGCACGGCGACGCCATCGTGCAATCGCGCCAAGCCCTGCAAGCCGTGGCCGATGGCCTGCAAGCGGGCGACCGCATTCAAGTCATCCGCTTTGGTAGCAGCGTGCAACCCTTGTTCCGCCGCCCCATGCCCGCCACGGCCTTGGTCAAAACCAGCCTGTACGAACTCATTGACATACTGGCAGCCGACCTTGACGGCACAGAAATTGGCCTAGCCCTAGATGAAGCCCTGTGCAGCCTCGGCCAGCTCGACGGCCCTGCCGAGCAAAAAGCCATCATCTTGGTCACTGATGGCGCCGTCGCCCACTATGAAATTGAAGGCGCGCAAACGCAGGCCGAGGCCAGCGGCATCCGCATCTTCACCGTCGCCGTTGGCAGCAGCGCAGGGGCCGATGTGCTCGCCCCGCTATCGCAAGCCACCCAAGCCACCATGGAGCGCGCCGTGCCCGCCGAGCCGATTGACCAAGCCGTCATGCGCCAATTCCGCCGCGCCCGCAGCCTGCCTGTGGCTGTGCAAACGCACTGGGGGCAGGCCCAAGTCCTCAGCCTGCCAGCGCCCGTGGCCTACCCCGGCGATGCCATCACCCTTGTGGCCCGCTGCCACAGCGCCAGCCTGCCCCAAGCCGTGCAACTGGCCTTCAACCAAGCGGGCCAAAGCGAGCCTCTGCTGCAAAGCATCCCCTGTGGGGCCGAAGAAAACCTGCCCGAGCTGCGGGCTTGGGCGGGCCAGCAAATCTACCAACACGCCCCCGAGGGCGAGCAAGAAGCCCTGGCCCTGCACTACGGCCTGATTAGCCCGCACACCAAAGCCCTGCTGGTGGTCGAACGCGCCTTTGACGCCAAAGCCACAGAACTGCCGCAAGTGCAAGCCGTGCCCCACATGATGCCGCACGGCATGGGGCTGGGGGCGGTGGATGCTGCATTGGCCTGCGCCATGCCTGCTGTGGGCCTTGTCTTGACTAAAGTGAGTAAAGTGAGCTACGACGCATCCTTGCCTATGCCCATGTTCTGCCGCAACCCTGTTGATGTGGGCAAAAAAGCCGCCAAAGCAGCCAAAACACCCCAAGCGCCCAGCAAACGAAGCGTCAAAGCGGCTGCACCCAAGAGCCAGAACCCAATCACGACCGAGCAGAAAAATGCCCTTGCCACCCTTCTCGCCCAGCTCGTCTTGCAAGGCCAAGACGAAGTGGAAAGCTGGCAGATTGAGGACGCCCTAGAGCCAACTCTGCTTGATCAGACCATGTGCTATTGGCTGGCGCAGCAATTCGACATACTGGGTGAATACCAGCCCATAGTACTGCTGCAAAAACTGCTGGATGAAGGCGCCCAGCCTGCACTTGCGCCAGAGCAAATGCAAACGCTGCAAAGCCTGCTCGGTGCCATTTAACAAATACGCAGCCCAGCAGCGACGATATAGAGTCGGATTGATATACTCCGAGCCAATAAGCAACCCATCAGGTCACTTATTATGGCGCGTTGTATTTTGGGTATCTGCCGCGTCGATGCGTTGGTGGCGGAACGCTTGGGGCCGTGCGTACACATCAACGATCTAGGTTCCGCCGCCTATGGTTCGGCTGGCGGTTGCGCTGCTAGAAGGCAAAAAAAACCATGCTCTGTTTGTTCTGTGGGTGCAAGCCCAACTGACGGACGGGGCTGACTGGGCAAAAAGGTGCCTTATCCGACCGCATGCGGCGTACGATGCAGCGCTATTGCTTGGTGATGATTGAGCAGAGTGCCCAAGAAACGCAACCTACCGCACTGGTCACGACCCCATAAATACGGAACGAGCGAATGAACACAGAAACCCACCGCCAGTTAGCCAATGACATCTGGAGCATCTGCAACCTGCTGCGCGGTCCCTACAAGCGCAACGAGTACCGCAAGGTCATCCTGCCGCTCACCGTGTTGCGCCGTTTCGATTGCCTTCTATCCCCCACCAAGACCCAGGCGCTGGAAACTTTCAACCAGTACAAAGGCAAACCGGAAAGCATCATCCGCAGCGTGATGCAGTCCGCCACGGGCTATCCGTTCTACAACCTCTCCAAGTTGGAGCTTGCACCTTCACAGCAGGGGCATAACTCCCTGCTGGACGACCCCAGCAACCTCGCCCCCAACCTCAACAGCTACATCAACGGCTACTCGCCCAACATCCGCGCCATCTTCGATCACTTCAAGTTTGGTGAGCAGATCAGCAAGATGGCCGAGAAGAATCTGCTGTTCCAGGTCATCCAGAAGTTCGCCACATTCGACCTGAGCTTTGCCGGTTTGCCCGCAGATCAGGCCGCCATGCAAATGGGCTATGTGTTTGAAGAACTCATCCGCATCGGCGCGGAACAGTCCAACGAAGAAGCCGGAGAGCACTTCACCCCGCGCGAGGTCATCAAACTGATGGTCAACCTGCTGCTCACACCAGAGCAAGACCTGCGCCGCAGCCATGTGGTCAAAACCATCTACGACCCCGCCTGCGGCACGGGCGGTATGTTGTCGGTGGCAGAGAAATACATCCGCGACCTCAACAGCGAAGCCAAGCCGCATCTCTACGGCCAGGACTGGAACGACGAAGCCTGGGCGGTTTGCCGCGCCGACATGCTCATCAAAGGCGAAGATGCCGACAACATCGCGCTAGGCGACACCTTCACCTTTGATGCCCACGCCCGCGACGAACAAGGTCAAAAACGCAGCTTCGATTACATGCTCGCCAACCCACCCTTTGGTGTGGAATGGAGGCAGCAACAGCGTTATATCGAACATGAGCGCGACACCCTGGGTTACCAAGGCCGCTTCGGCGCGGGCACGCCGCGCATCAACGACGGCGCGCTGCTGTTCCTGCAACACATGATCGACAAGATGCGCCGCCCAGAAGATGGCGGCAGCCGCATTGGCATCGTGTTCAACGGCTCCCCCTTGTTCACCGGCGATGCCGGCAGCGGCGAATCCGAAATCCGCCGCTGGATCATTGAAAACGACTGGTTGGAAGCCGTGGTCGCGCTACCCGACCAACTCTTCTACAACACCGGCATCAGCACCTACATCTGGGTGCTGACCAACAACAAAGAGGCGCATCGCAAGGGCAAGGTGCAGCTCATCGACGCGCGCAACCACTGGGTGCCGATGGAAAAAAGCCTGGGCAACAAGCGCCGCCGCATTGGTGATCCTTCCGACAAGCCCAAAGACCCAGACTACATTGGCGACATCACCAGCCTGCACGGCCAGTTTCAGGAAAATGCCAGCCGTTGGGTGCTGTTCGACAAGGATGGCAAGGTCGTCGCTGTCAGCAGCGTGGCCCCCACGGACGATGTGCAGGAGGGCCAGCAGTGCAAGCAACTCGTGGTCAGCAAGGTGTTCGACAACAACGATTTTGGCTATCACAAGATCACCGTCGAGCGCCCCTTGCGCCTGAACTTCCACGCCACCCCACAGCGGCTTGCCCGCCTGGAAGACGAAATCGCATTCAGGAATTTGGCCACCAGTAAAAAGAAGGATGAAAGCGCCCGCCAAGCCGACATTGATACTGGTAAAAAACGCCAGCAGCAAATCCGCGAGCTGCTGACTGAATTTGCCAAGCGCCACCCCGAGCAGATCAACGACCGCAAGGCGTTTCTAGACAGCCTCAAGCCCGTGGATCGCGAGCTGGGCGTGCGCCTGTCAGCCGCAGAACTCAAAGCCGTGGTCAGCGCCCTGAGTGAGCGCGATGAAAGCGCCGAAATCTGCCGCAACCGCGATGGTGCAACCGAGCCAGATGCCGAACTGCGCGACACCGAGAATGTACCCTTGAAAGAAAGCATCCAAGCCTACTTCGAGCGCGAAGTGCTGCCCCATGTGCCCGATGCTTGGATCGACCACAGCAAAACCAAAATAGGCTACGAAATTCCACTCAACCGCCACTTCTACCGCTACGAGCCACCGCGCGAACTGGCCGTGATCGAGAGCGAAATCAAGGCGCTGGAAGCCGACATCGTGCGTCTGCTGGCTGAGGTGACGGCATGAATTTATCTCCTGCGCCCCGTACCCGTAAAATGCAGGTTAACAACACTCTCAACGCATCCCGTCAGCTCTGCGCACCATTTGGGGTTACTTTTTTCTGGCACAAACCCCTTGGTTTGTGTACAATACTGCGCAACAACACCCCCCAAGCCTATCCTGCAGTTCGCTGCGGTGACGCTCAAACCGGGGGGTTACTTCTTTCTGGGGGCTGTCATGCGCTATGACAAACCTGCCCTCTCCATTGCAGACCAAGCCGAACGCCTCAAGCAACGCGGCCTGCAATTCACCGACGATGCTCGCATTCAGCACTACCTGACCTACATCGGCTACTACCGGCTCAGTGCTTACTGGCTACCTTTTGAGCAGCACCTCGCAAACGGTCAAGCACGCAATCATCAATTTCAACCAGGCACCTGTTTTGAGCAAGTGTTATCGCTCTACATTTTTGACCGGAAATTGCGGTTGCTGGTCATGGAGGCCATAGAACGCATCGAGACCGCCATCCGCACCCATTGGGCGCATGCTTTGGCCATGCGTCATGGCCCGCATGCACACATGGATGCAAGTCTGTTCAAAAGCCCTTGGCAGCACGCCAGCGACATTGCCCGCATGGCTGGCGACTTGCAGGACAGTAGTGAAATTTTTATTACCCACTATCGCCGCCAATACAGCGAACCCTACCTGCCGCCCATCTGGGCGGTGGTTGAAACCTTGACGCTGGGCGCTTTGTCGCGCTGGTTCAAAGCCACCAAAAGTACCGACGCCAAACGCGAAGTAGCCCAAAGCTTGGGCATGCCCACCATTGAAGTGCTGGAGCAGGTGCTGCACGCCCTGACACCCGTGCGCAATGTGTGCGCCCATCACGGGCGCTTGTGGAATCGACGCTTTACCTTGCAACTGCCGCACATCAAGCGCCTGAAAGGCCAAATGGTGATTGAGCAGATTGACGGCCAAGCGCAACCCAGCCGACAGATTTACAACTACCTGATGGTGATGGCGCACCTGATGAGGCGCATCAATCCGGGCAGTAGTTGGCAACAGCGACTGCGCCAGCATGTGCAGAGCGCCAGTGCAGACCAGCAGCAGGCCATGGGCTTCCCAGTGGGTTGGGAACAGATGGCCATCTGGCAGGAGACGACGGCATGAAATACGCCGCTTACAGCGAGTACAAAACCAGCAACATCGGCTGGATTCGTGACTTTCCCGCGCATTGGCAACTCAAGCGGCTGAAATACGTTGCAAACCGTGCAGAGGTGAAGATCGAAGCTGACGAGGACAACCCACTCCCATACATTGGTTTGGAGCAGGTCGAGCCGTGGACAGGCCGCCTTGTCAACCTTGATGCCGATTTGATTCCGACAGGAATTTCAAACCGCTTTGCGGCTGGCGATACGCTGTTTGGCAAGTTGCGCCCTTATTTGGCCAAAGCGTGCAATGTCGATTTTGATGGCTTGTGTTCATCTGAATTACTGGTGTTGCGCGGCAAAACCTATGATCGAAGTTTTTTACTTTACCAATTGCTAAGTCATGGTTTTATTAACCTCGTTGACTCATCGACCTACGGCTCGAAGATGCCGCGCGCAAGTTGGGACTTCATTGGCATCTGCGAACTTCCATTGCCACCTCTAGCCGAACAACAAACCATCGCCCGCTTCCTCGATGCCAAGACCGCGCAGATCGATGCGCTGGTGGCGCAAAAGCGTCAGCTCATCGACAAGCTCAAGGAAAAGCGGCAGGCGCTCATCGCCCGCACCGTCACCCGTGGCCTGCCGCCCGA